>NZ_JMCC02000064.1 GCF_000737335.2 Enhygromyxa salina
GCGCGGTCGCGTCGGGGCCCGGCGGCGAGCGGCGCTGGGAGCTGCACCAGCCGCCGAGCACCGGCGCCGTGTGGTCGATCGAAGCTGACGCGCCGACCCGGGTGATCATCGAGCGCGTCGAGCCACGATCGCCGCGCTACGCCGCGGTCGAGGTCGAGCAGGAGCTGCTCGAGTGGATCGCCAACGATGGGGCCATGGATCAGATGCCCACGCTGATCGGACCAGCTGACGACCTCTCCCGCCGCCTGGCGCTTCACGCCGCGCTGGCCGGCGAACTGAGCCGGCTCGGCGGGGGGGAGCGTCGCTTCGAGCGCGCGATCGAGGCGTGGCGGATGCTCGCGGCGATCAACCAGATCGATCGCGCGCGGCCGGACGTGCGGCCCTACTATGTGCGCGATCGGGCCCGGGACCGGCCGATTGGCCTCGACGACACGAAGCCGGTGCGGCTGGCGGTCAAGAACAGCAACGACTATCGCCTCGCGGACCAGCCGCGCAGCTGGACGATCGATCGCAAGGGTCCTGGACAGCTGCGGATCTCGGCGCGGGCGTGGGCGCCAGCTGGGTCCACGCTGCAGGCGGCCGAGCTGCGGGTCCACGCTGGCGGTCGCGTGATCGAGCGGCTGCTGCTCAGCGATCGCGCGGCGATGTACAGCGTCGATCCCGACACCGCGCTGCCGCAGCTCGAGCCCTTGTTGACCGAGGCCGGCGATCCGGTCGGCGAGTTCGCCGATCTGACGGTCGTGCTCGCGCCAGGTCGCCGCGACTACCAGATCGAGCTGGTCGGGGGTCCGGCGTTGATCTCGATCGAGGGCGCGCGTCGAACCGAGGCGTCGCTGTTGTCGCTGCGTGGGTGGACGCCAGGCAAGCGGGCCAAGGCGGCCACGCGGGGGCTGGCCAAGACCAGCGCGCCCGGACACGAGTGGCTCGAGGTGTTGCTCTCGCGTGAGACCCTGACGCCGCTGCCGATCGTCTCGAACGATCCTCGACTCGACGCGCTGGCCCAGCGCAGCCCGCTGCTCGCTGTCGCGATCTTGGCCCAAGCGGCCAGCGACAGCCGGCTCGACGAGCGCGCGATGGACCACCTCGTCGAGCGGGTTCGGCCGTGGTTGGCGGCCCTGGCTCGAGATCCCAGCGTGGCGCCCGAGGTCCGCGGGCAGCTGCGGACCCAGTGGTTGGTGTTGGCGGCGACGCTGGGTCGCCGCGAGCACTCGCGCTTGCTGGTCGAGCAGGTCGCTGGCGGGGCGGATCCGATCGGCGAGCTGCCGGTCGAGGGTCTGCGGGTGCTCGCCGAGCTGCTCGAGCCCACGCGGGCGTTGGTCCGCAGCCCCGCGCTGGCGCTGCTCGAGCTGGCGCGCACGCGGGCCCCCGCGGATGACGATCTGCGCGCCCAGACCCTGCGCTTGTGGAGCTTGGCGTCGACCTGGTCGCGGCGTCGCCCCGTGTCGCGGCACTCGTCGTCGGCGCTGCCCATGTTCGCCCCGGTCGGCGAGTGGCTGGTCGCGCGCGAGGGGCCGCTCGTCGATCCGGCCGAGCACGCCGACAGCTGGCTCCGCCTCGACATCGGCCGATCCGCGCGGGTCCGGGCCGAGTTGGGACCGCAGACGATCCGCCGCGAGCTCGATGACCCCTCCGACGACGAGACGCCCACGCCGGAGACTCGACGTCTGCGCCTGCTCGCCGTTCATATTGCGACGCCGCTGGGCGAGCTCGAGCCCGCGCTGCTACAGGTCGACGGCCAGCGTTGGTACAGCCCGCAGCTGGCCGGCGTCCAGCGCCACCAAGTGGCCGTGACCGAGGGTGAGCACGAGATCCGGGTCGACGGCCCCCCGGGGACCGTGGCGTGGGTCGACGCCCCACCCGCCGACGTGAGCGCGCTCGATCCCAGCGAAGTCGGCCGACGCGAGCGCATGTGGCCGCTGGCGTCGTCGAGCTGGTACCTGCCAGGTCCGGCGGTGCCCGGCGTGGTCCGCCTCGAGCTGCGCTGGCCCCAGAACATTCCGCCGCGGCCGGTTTGGATCACGATGCATCAAGTCGGTGAGTTCGAGCCGGGCACCGAGCCGCCAAGCAAGACCGTGCTGTTCGATCCTCGCACGCCTGCAGCCGCTGGCGCCACGCAGGAGCTCGACCCGGGTGTCCACGTGATGGACATCGATCTCGAGGCCTTGCCGATCCGCAAGAGCCCGTGGGCCTCGCCTCGCCACGACATCAACCTGACGATCGCAGGACCGACCGAGCAGCTGATGTTCGACGTCGAGGACGGGCTCGAGATCGCGGCGTCGCTGTCGCTGCGTCGGGGCCTGCGTCCAAGCGACCTCGGGGCTGGAGCGGGCGGGGACGCCGAGCTCGACCCAACCCTCGTCGAGGTGTTCGACGGCCTGACCGCGCTCGACGGGGTCAGCATGCTCGAGGAGCTGCGCCAACTCAGCCGGCTGCTGCTGGTGGTCCCCAGCGACCTCGATCGTCGGGCCCGGCGCGCGGCGTTGTTGCTGATGCTCGGCGAGACCGGCAACGCGCGGGCTGATCTGCTGCGGTTGGCGGCGTGGTCGGACCGGGCCGATCTCTTGCTTCGCCAGCGCGAGCGCGCCGACGCGCTGCTCGGTGAGCTCGAGCGCCGGTTCGACGCGCTGATCGAACCCCGCGAGATCGTCGTCACGGATCTGAGCCGCCCGCTCGATCCGATGCTCACCGAGCCCGCGCTCGCGGCCCACATTGGCGCGGAGCGAGCCCAGCTCGAGCCGTGGTTGGGGGTGTGGGGGAAGCTGCGCGAGGGCACCAACGACGACGCGCTGGCGATCGTCGAAGCCGAGCTGGCGCGCCTGCAGCTCGAGCGCGAAGCCAGCCCAGCGTCGACCGAGCTCGACGCCTCGCTGCTGCTCGCCGAGCTCACGCGGGCCCACCTGCTCAGCGCAGACGTGGGTCGGGAGCGCGAGGCCGGGCGCGCGTGGGTGGAGCTCTACGGGCGCATGCAGGGCGACCCAGGACACATCCGCGAGCCGATCGCCGTGGGGCTCGCGGCGGTCGGGCCGCTGCTCACCCATCTCGACGAGCCGGGCAGCGACGCGCGTGACGCTGGCTTGGCGTTCGGTCTGTCGCGGGAGCTCGAGCCAGGCTATGGCCACACCAGCGTGCGCAGGCTGGCGTTCATCGCCGCGCTGCGCAGCGACTGGAGCACCCTCGATCACAGCGAAGACAACGCCGGGTTCGAGCGCCTCGAGCTGCCCGTGTCCGAGCTCGAGCCCGGGCCCTCGGCCCAGGTTCGTGAGGCGCTGTTGGTCGCGCCGTGGTCCAGCGGCGAGTCCGAGCAGCTGATGCCCGGGCGCAAGGGCGTGCTGGCGTGGGACGCCACGCCGGGTCGGGTGACAGCCGAATTCTGGTGTCGCGTCGCGCGTCCCGATCTCGCCCCGGGGCGCGGCGTCGGGGCTGACGATCCCAACGCGTTTGGGCGCGCGCATGTGACCCTGCGCCTGCGCGCCAAGGGCCGCGCCCCGGTCGACATTCGTCAGGAGGTCGAGGTTCAAGACGCCAAGATCCTCACCGTCGAGCTGCCAGTGGGTCGCCGCGCCCGCCACCAGCTCGAGGTCGTGCTCGGCGACGATCCGATCTGGCTGTGCTCATGGCGGACCCGCACGGCGCCGAGCAACGCGAGCGACGACCCGGCGCAGCTGCAGGTGGTCGAGGCGTATCGGCGCGCGCGCTGGTGGACGGCCGAGTCGGGCAAGCCCGTCGAATTCATCGTGCTCGGGCCGGCGAGCTTGCACGTCGAGACGCGGGCGCTGACCACCGCGGACCCCGACAAGCAGGCCCAGGAGTTGATCGCGAGCATCGAGGCGCTCGGTGACGCAGCGCCCGCCGGGGGACCCGAGCGGGGCTTGTTGCCGCTCGATGGCGAGCGCGAGCGCGCCGTGATCACCGAGACCCGGCGCCACTTCGAGGTCGCCCACGCGAGCGGCCACATCGTGCTGCTGACCGAGGCACTGCCCTATCGGGTGCGACTCAGCAGCGACCAAGGTCGCGCGCTGATCCGGGCCCGGGTTCGGCGAGATCGTCCCGACATTCCCCCGCCAGCGCAGGTCTCGATCCGCGAGCTGGACCCGCGGGTGTCGCCCTATGTCGACACCTTCGACTGGCGCAGCGTCGGCCTTGCGAGCCCCGTGCTCGCGCGCGACGAGATCGAGCCGATCCGCAACCGGATTGGATCGCTCGATGCCCGCGTCAGGGTTGGACTCGACGACATCGGCAACGTCGACGACTTCGTCCCGCAGTTCGGTCTGCACGCGCAGATCGGCTGGCGTCGTGAGCTTGTCGAAAATCTGCTGTGGATGCGCGTGGCCGCCCAGACAGCAGTGCGGGTCCAGAGCCCGGTCGCGGCTGGCGGGATCATTGGCCTCGGCGCGCGGCTGCCCGTGATCGGTGCGCGGCTTGGCGCCGAGCTCGACGTGATGGCCCACTCGTTCCTCGGTCGCGCCGAGGCCAGCGTGCGCCTGTACGGCTTCGTCGATCGTCTGTTCTGGCTGGGCCGCTATGTCCAGCTGCGGCCCGGCTTGAGCGTGGGCCTGCGCTACCAGACCTTGAACCGTGCACGGGTTGCGAGCGCGCCCGGGGTGCTCGAGCCGCACCCGCGCGTGTACCAGCGCTACCTCGAGGATCACCCGATCCAGCTGCGTCCCGAGCTCGAGCTGCGCGGCTATCCCTTCCAAGATCTCGCGGTGTTTGGGGTGGCCTCGCTGATGCCCAACCTCAACGGCGATCCGGTCCCGCTCGACCACGTCAACGTCGAGGTTGGGCTCACGGGCATCGGCCGGCGGCCCCGGCCGTGGGTCCCGACCTGGGGGCTGAGCTACCAGCTGTCCTCACGCTTCGCCGATCGAGATCGCAGCTTGACGACCCTGCGTCATCGGGTCGACGCCGAGCTCGGGCTCGGGGTCTGGGCCCGCGACACCGCTCGCGTGGCGTTTGGCCTGCGCAACCAGCTGTATCTATCCAACGGCCCCAGCCCGGTGCGCGACATCATCGAGCTGTGGATCCGCGTGGACGCGGTGTTTGGCCGGCGCCTGCGTGACTACGGGCCCGGCGAGCTGTGGTTTGGCGAGCCGTGGGCTCCGCGCGGTTGGGGTGACGACGAGCACCAGGCTCGCTCGACCCAAGCACAGGGGCGAGCGCTCGCACGACCGCGCTGAACCGAGGCCCCGCACGACCGACCGCGCGCGAGAACTGTACACAAAGCGGATCGCGGCCAATTGCCTACAGGTTGCCGATCTGAGCGTCTGAGCGCGATGTCCCGCTCGCCGGTTCGGGCCACCGCGCGAGAATTGAGGCGTGTGAGCCGATCACGCGCCTTTCGTTCGCGGGACGGGGCTCTTGGCTCGGGTTAAGCTCCCGTGCCCCGCCTGCTTTCATGGCCCCACATCGCTCAGGATCCTTCACTCGCACGCCGCCGCCGGCCGCCGCCGTGGCTGCGCTGGTTCAGCTGATCGAGCAGGTCCTGCCGCCGCTGCAGGCACGCTGTCGGCGTGATCGCCTCGAGCCGCTCGCGCTGCGGATCGCAGAGCTCACCGATCCGCGCGACTTCGCCGGCGAAGATCGGCTGGGCCTGCGGCTCGCGAGCCTCGCCGTGCTCACCGTCCGCGTGATCGGTCAGCTGCAGCTCGAGCTCGCCGAGCTCGAGCGCCACGTCGCGAATCATGTCGAAGCCTACGCGCGGGCCAAGACGGACACCGCTCGCCGCAACCGCCTCGAGCTGATGATCGACGAGACCGCTGCCGACGCCCGCGCGGCCCGGGCCGATCGCCTGGCGCTCAGCCGTCACCTCGATCTCGACGCGCTGCGCGAGCGCTACGACGACCAGCGCGAGGTCTTGGTCGTGGCGATCGAGCTTGGCATCATGATCGTCGGCCCGGCGATCGAGCAGGCGTTGGTCGCCGAGGACTGGGACGCGAGCTCGTCGTTCGTGCACGACGCCTCGCTTGGGCTGTACAGCGAGGTCCGCACCGTGCTGGCCCAGGTCGAGCCGGTCTCGTTCTTGCTCAACCAGCTCAGCTTGCTGCGACGCTGGCCGTCGCGTCTGGCCTGCCTCGAGAGCCTCGAGGCCGCGCTCGCGTGCCTGGGCTTGCCGATCCTGCCCGCGCTGCCAGCGATCCCGGCGCTCCCGCGTGGTCGTGGATATCGCAACGAGTCACCGCAGCGCGGCGTGACCGATCTGCGCGCGGGCTTGTTGGTGATCGCCGAGGACGTCAACGAGCACGAGTGGGTTCAAGCGCGGGCGATCGCCTGCCTGCGGCGCGTTGACCCCGAGGTCCATCGCGCGTGCGTGCGCCGGCGCTTGGGCCTCGACGCGACCACCCCGCCCGAGTGGCCCAAGCGCGACTTCTTGGTGCGTGGGTTGGTGATCCAGCAGCTCGCCGCGCAGCTCGAACACAGCGCCGAGGCCGAGCTCTTGGCCGAGGCGATCGCGCTGGGTGACCCCAGCGAGTTCGTGCGGATCGCCCACGCCAACGCCCTCGAGCACCTGGCGCTCGAGCGGCCCGAGTCGTTCTTCGAATTCGCCCGGCTGCTCACGCGGGTCGGGGACGGCGCGGCCCCGGTCGAGATGCCGCGGGTCCACGCCAGCGCCTGCCTCGCTATGGTTCGCGGGCTGCGAGTCGCGAGCGACACCCAGGCCGGCGAGCAGGTCGCCGAGGTCATCGTCGAGCGGCTCGTCGCCACGATCGTGGGGATCAGCAACCCTCTGATCGCCCGCGTCGCGTGCGAGCAAGCGGCCGCGACCTGCGAGCTGCTCGCCGAAGCCCCCGGTCTCGAGAGCGCGCTGCAGCGACACGCCCACACCCTGGTCGAAGCGCTGCACACCTGCCTGGCCGACGTGAGTCGCAGCGCCTCGATCCACGAGGCCGTGTCGATTGCGATCGAACAGATCGACGTCGCGCTTCGGCGCGAGCGCGCGGCGTGGACCAAGGCGCTGAACGAGGCGGTCCAGCGGGTGCCATCGGGCGGCCAGCGGCGGATCCCGCTGCCGAGCCACGAGGGCCAGCGCCCCAGCCACGACGAGCTCGTGCGGATCTTGCCGATGCTGACCCGCAACGACTGGGGTCTAGACGTCGACCAGCGAGGCAAGCGGCTGTTGGTGCGGCGCGGGGATCATCGGGTCACCCGCATGTGGCGAACGCTTCACGAGCTGCGCCACCCGGCCGGCAACAAGCGCCAAGCGTTTCGGCACACGGTCGGTCGGCGGCTGGTCGGCAAGCTGCGCGCGCACCCGGGCCGGCTCGACGAGGTCACCGCGACCGTGGTCCCGGGTGAGCGGCTCAACCTCGACGCCGAGGGCGGCTGGGGTCGCCACCTGCCCCTCGTTGACGACTTGCTGGGCCTGCAGTGGCTGCGTGGGCTTCGGCGCGATCCGGTCGAGGTCCTGTCGAGCCACGGCGTCACCAGCATGCGCCTGCGCGGCAACCTGGCCCGCCGGCTGTGGTCGCGCTGGCGCTTGAATTTTCGCTACGCGGAGCTCTCGGAGCTGCGCCGTCGCGCGCTGATGGCCGACGAGCCCAGCGAGCGGCGTCGCTACGCCGATGAGCTGCGCAACCGCTACGGCGTCGAGCTCGAGTTTCGGGCCCACCCCTCGGTGATCGGCGAGCGCCCGGTCCCGCCGCGGCTGCGCGCGCTGTTTCCCGGGGACCCGAGCAAGGCCGCGCCCGAACCCGAGGCCCCGACCGAACCGACGCCGGATCCCGAGACCGATCCTGCGCCCGAGGCTGCGCCTTTGGGGCCGGCCGCGGTCGTCGTCGGCACCCACGCGCCAGCCCCCGAACAGCCGCGCGCCTCGCTAATTCCGATCGCCAGTCTCTCGGCCGGTGGCGCCGCGCTGCCGGATCTGCGCGCGGGCATGAACGAGTGGCTGCGCGACAACCTGCACTACTTCCTGACGCTCGAGGGCAACAGCCAAGAGGCGCTGGGCCTGTTCGCGCTGGGGCTGTCGGGGTGGTTTTTGGGCTCCGGCTACGCTCGCCGCCGCAAGATCGCCCAGGCTCGCGCCGCGATCCCGCTGTCGATCGGTGGCTGGGGCACGCGGGGCAAGTCGGGCACCGAGCGGCTCAAGGCCGGCTTGTTCCACGGGCTCGGGTTTCGAACCTTCTCGAAGACCACTGGCTGCGAGGCGATGTTCATCCACTCGGTCCCGCTGGGTCCGCAGGTGGAGATCTACACCTTCCGGCCCTATGGCAAGGCCACGATCTGGGAGCAGCGCAACTTGTTGGTGCTCGCCGCCGGGCTCAAGAGCGAGGTGTTCTTGTGGGAGTGCATGGCGCTCAACCCCGAGTACGTCGACATCCTGCAGCGCGGCTGGATGCGCGACGACTTTGCGACGATCACCAACACCTACCCAGATCACGAAGACATCCAGGGCCCGGCTGGGATCGACGTCGCCACGGTGATCGGTCGGTTCATCCCGGAAGGCAACCTGGTGGTCAGCTCCGAGCTCGCGTTCAACCCGGTGCTGCGAGACTCGGCCAAGGAGCGCGGCGCCGAGCTGCTCGAGATCGGCGACTACGAGGGTGATCTGCTCCCCGATGATCTGCTCGGTCTGTTTCCGTACTCGGAGCACCCGCGCAACATCGCGTTGGTCACCGAGCTCGCCCGGCAGCTGGGGATCGACGACGAGCTGGCGATCGTGTGCATGGCCGACTACGTGTATCCCGATCTGGGGGTGCTCAAGTTCTACCCGGACGTCCAGGTTCGCGGGCGCACGCTCTCGTTCGTCAACGGCTGCTCGGCCAACGAGCGGGCTGGGTTCTTGAACAACTGGAAGCGCACGGGCTGCGTCGATCTGGCCGCGGCCGGGGATCCGGCGCGCATGGTCATCACCGTGGTCAACAACCGCGATGATCGGGTGAGCCGCTCCGAGGTGTTCTCGCGGATCCTCGTCAATGACGTCGCCGTCGACGCCCACGTGCTGATCGGGACCAACCTCGCGGGCCTGCAGATCTTCGTTGACCGCGCGCTCGAGAACTTCGCCGCCGAGCAGGAGCTCGTTGACGCCGAGGCGCTCGTCGCGGGTGGGGCCGGCCACGAGCGCGCCCGCAACCGGCTCAAGGCCCTGTTTGGTCGGGTTCGCGGTCCAGTCGAGGGCTGGTGGGAGCAGCTGTGCACGCTGCTGCGGCTGGGCCTCGCCGCGCTCGGTCGCCGCTTCGATCCCGACAGCGCCGAGGCGCTCGCGCTGCAGTCCTGCGTCGCCAAGCTGCGCGGCAGCGAGGGCAGCCACGAGTTCGAGCCCGTCGTCGCCAGGCTCGCCAGCGACAAGGAGCTCAACGCCGCGGTCCGCCAGGTCCACGATCGCAGCGCCGAAGATCCAACCCTCATCCACCCCCACGAGGTCGGCCGCGCCGCAGACTATGAAGATTTGCTCGCCCACTTGCGTGATCGCATCGCGCGGATCGTGATCGCCGGCCGGTTCGCCGCCAAGCTCGAGCCCGTGCTCGAGGCCCGCAGCCCCGCGGCCCTGACCAGCTTCACGACCGAGCTGACGCGGGCCTGGATCACCTTGTTTCGGGCCCAGGTCATCATCGTGTGGGACTCTGGGGCGACCGGCGATCAGATCATCGATCAGTGCGCCCGGGCCGTCCCGCCCGGCGTCCACGTCACGGTCATGGGCACCCAGAACATCAAGGGCACCGGCCTCGACTTCATCTACCGATGGTTGGCGCTCGACGCCGTGTGCATTGGCCTCGACAAGCTCGACAGCGACGACGAGCAGACCCGCCTCGACGCCCTGCGCAGCCTCGACGCCCACTCGGACTTCGGGTTCACCGACACCGGCATGATGGTCAAGCGCCTGCCCGAGATGACCAAGGGCAGCGGCCAAGAAGCGTCGCTGCGCGCGGCCCTGCGCGAGAAGGCCGACGCGATCCACCGCCAGAAGCTCGCCAAGCTCGACAGCGCGGGCGGGGCCGCGGCCAAGGGCGGGAAATTCTGGACATCGATCGAAGGTTGGATCGACTTCATGGACGGCGCCGTGCGCTACCGGCAGTCGCGGCAGCTCGTGCAAGACCTCGTCGACTTCCGCGTCAGCCACAACAAGATGGCCGTCGAGATGCGCGAGATCTATGCGCGGGCCAAGGGTGGTTGGTTGGGGAAGGCGCTGGCGGCCAAGCTCAAGGCGCGCAAGAGCGGGTAGCGCCGCCAGGCTGCGACCTTGCATCCGCGCGCACGGGCCGAGATACTGAGGCCGATGGAAGTCGATCGTTCGCGCTTTTTGCTGTTGACCGCTGCCCTGGCCCTGGCCGCGTGCAACAAGGAAACCGAGACCAAACAGGACGAGAAGGCCAAAGAGGCGCCCGCGGCCGAGGCCAAGGAGGCGCCGGCAGCTGACAAGAAAGAGCCGGAGCCCGAGGCCAAGGAGTTCGGGGTCAAGGGGGCGCCCGAGCCGAGTCCCGATGGCAACGCGCTGCCCCCGATCGAGCCCGAGCCTGAGGAAGTGCCGGCACCCTCTCCGATCAAGGAGTAGTCGGCGAGCGCCGATCCGCGGCGCATGTCAGTCGCAAAGCGCGACCTTGTTGCCGTTGAGGATCCTCGCCCCGCCAACGTCGACGATCTCCGAGTAGTCCATCACCAGGCACTCCGACAGCTTCTCGTTGGTCAGCACCTTCAGGTCTCCACCGATCGAGGTCACGCCCAGGCCATCGAAGCTGGTCAGCGCGTCGTTGTCCTCGATCAAGAGATCGCCGCCCACGCTCACCAGGCTCTCGAAGCCGGTGAAGTTCTCGATGATCGGACTGCTCACCAACTGGAGGCTGCCGGTGAGTGAGCTGAGCGCCTCGAAGCCGCTGAAGTCGGTCAGGTCGTCGTTGGCGGAGATCTCGAGCCCTTTGGCCGAGGTCAGCGCGGGGAACGAGCCGAGATCCGTGAGGCCGCTGTTGGCGGTGATCGAGATCGAGCCAACCGTGGTGAGCTGCTTGAACTCGATCAGGGTTGGCATCACGTTCATGCCCGTGATGATCAGGGTCCCGACCCGCTCGAGGTTGCCGAGCCCGAGCAAGGTCGTGAGCTGCGGCGCGTAGCGGATCTCGAGGATCCCGACCTCGCGCAAATTCGAGAGCCCGGTGAGATCGGTGACACCATCGGTGATCGTGATGCGCTCGGGTACGCACTCGCCCAGCTGAAACTCCTCGATCTCTGCGTTGGAGCTGATGACGATGCTTGGACCAGGGGTGTCCGTGTCGAGGCAGCTGGGCTCGCCGGTGTCTGTCTCGGTCTCGCTCGCGACGGGGGGATCCTCGGAAGGGCAGGCGGTCAGCATCACCAGCGCGAGCGCGGAGCAGCAGGGAAGGGCAAGGGTAGAAGCACGCACCTCGGGAGTATGCCAGGGATGTCCGTGGACCCCAGACGGATTGTGGAAGTCTCCGTGGGCCCCAGACGGATTGTGGAAGTCGGGCTGGGTGCGACACACGTACGTGCGTCGCGCGAGGCGATCCACGATCGCGCGCCATTGCTGCCCGTGGCACCGCAGCCGCTCGCTCTCGCCGCAGCGATCGCAGGAACGGCGACGCGCTCGCTGTCTCAACCCGTGTTTGTCACACCCGTGTTCGACACCTCGCCCGCAGCTCCCAGGTTCCCGCGCAGCGGAGCGCGCACGCCCCGTCCTCCAACGAGGAGCGCGCTGTGGGTTGCCCGCGGCCTTCCGGCTTCAACGGGTCGAGTTCGTGGCCGCGGCTCGTCACCGGCGGCAACGAGCGGTAGCAGCCGCCGACCGACGAGGGGGTGGCGCGCGGTCAATCGGTAGTATCCGCGGCCGTCCGCGCCGCGCGTTGGCCTCGACAGGTGGTTCGCGTTGGGCCCTGCGGGCACACCACCGCCTCGACCGGCAGTCTGATGGAGCCGCTCCGCGGCGCGTTGGCCTCGACTGGGAGGGCTGGGAGGTCAGGGACAGTCGACGACGGCATCAACCAGTAGCTGCGGGCGCCTCGCGTGCGGGCCTGGACCTCAACAGGTAGTCGGGTCGGCGCTCACGCGACCGCTTGAACCTCAACGGGTACGAGCCGGCGGGCGCCTGTGCCGCCCGGCCGAGGTCTCAATTCAGGTTGCCGCGGGGAGCCGGCCCGCGGGTGTCGGTCATGTCGTCGGGCCGAGTCGTCCCGCGCTCGTCGCTACTCGCCCGCTTCGGGCGCGATGCCGATCTCGGCGCTGACCGCTGCCTCCTCGGCGATCAGCTCGTCGAGGTCAATCAGCTCGGACGCGTCGGGGGCCTGCTCGGGTTGCGGCTCGACCTGGCCGGCTCGCCCCTTGACCCGCTCGCGCTCGAGTTGCTCACGGACCGCGTCGATCGGTCGAAGCGCCGCACGGATCATCGCAATGTTCTCGGGATCATCGTCGCGGATCATGGCCAGGAGCGCGATCAGGTAGTTTTGGATGGTGCGCTGCAGGTCGAGCCCCAGCTCACGGAGGTTGACGCTCGAGCCGCGCTCGCGAGCCGAGCGCTTTTCGATCATTGCTTCATAGTGGCTCTGAGAGTCGCGCAGCGCCTCGTAGAAGTCCGGGCCGATCCAATTGCTGAGCGCCTCGCCGTACTCCCCTTGCTCGATGACGCTCCACAACGTCAGCATGTATTCGCCCTGTTCGAGGTACGACAGTCGCGTGAATTCGACCCCCGACGTGCCCAACAGACGCTCGCGGACGACGCGCGCGAGCTTGGCCTCATCTGCCGCGCTCGCGTAGTCAAACCCATCAGGTTGTTGGTTCGCGGCGAGCCGCCTGACCCCGTCGCGCTCGAACACCTCCCAATGCCCGAGTCGCTCGTAGAGCGCGACCCATAGCAAATCGACGACGCGATCGAGCTCGGCCTCCTCCGCCGGGCTCGAGCCGCTGGTCTCGATGTGTCGATCGACGTACGCCTGCGTGATTGTCTTGATCGCACTACCCATGACCTTGGCGGATTGCTCGAGATCGGGGCTGGCATGCTTGGGTTTGCGCTTGTGGAGCAGCCGCGCGAGGGCGAGCTGTCGGCGGCCCGTGGTGCGAGGAACAAAGAAGTAACGAGCGCGATCGAGGGCCACATTGAGCATGGCTTTTGACCCTATCGAAGAAGCCTGGGGGTGTCGACCACGCGCCCCGACGCAGCACCGCAGGGAGGTTGGCGTTGGGCTCGAGGGGCTCGTCGGTCGCCCATGTCCTCTGGCTGGCGCCATCAGCGCGGGCTCGGCCTGAGCTCGAGGGGCTTGGCGTGTCAATGAGGGCTTGCACCCAGTGATGCAGCTGGGTAAGCTCGCGCGATGTGCGCAGGGCGAACGGGCAACGGAAGAGGAGTTTGGATTGGCATGCTCGGCGCTGCCCTTGCCGTCGCTGGGTGTGCGCCGGACGATGGACCGCAAGGCGAGGATGAGGTTGGCGGGACCGGCGACTTGGGCGGTGAGCTGGGCCCGGGAGGGCCCGGTTGCGATGAAAACTGGGTTGCCCTCGATGGAGCGGCGCCGCCTGCTCCAGACGCCGAGCTCCCCGAGTTTCAGGCGTTGGTGGCAGGCGAGCCCACGGGGACCTTGGACGTGTCCGCGGTCCCGGCAGCGCCGCTGGTTGCCCCGCCGCCCACGTTGGCGACCCGCGAGCCGATGACGCTGGGTTGGGATGAGTTTGTCGAGGCGTACGCCGATCCGTGGCCTGGCGGGTGGCTGATCGACGGCGATCAATTCGTGACCTCGCAGCAGCTTCGGGACATCTACCAGGTGCTCACGAACGATCAAGAGTCGCCAGGTCCCAGGCTGTTGGCCTTCAGCGACGAGATCTTCGACGAAGTGTGGAGCGAGCCCCGCAAGCTCGAGTTGACTTGGTGTGTGGGCGTGGTCTTTCCGCAGCCGAACCTGCAGCCGAACAACGACGCCGCCGCGGAGAAGCACCAGGAACGCTACGAGCGGATCTTGCGGGGCATGGAACACGGCACGAAGGCCTGGGAGCGCGCCACCGGAGTCAACTTCGTGCACCTCGCGGAATTCGATGACCCCGCTGGGGGGATCGGCTCGGGCAGCTGTCAGCCTGGGCAGAACAACATCCACTTTCGCGTGCGCATGGGCATTTCGGACGAGTGCGCGGGCCCGTGCGCGGGGGTCACGAACGCGACGCCGATCACCGAGTTCGATCCCCAGTGGGCGGGCCCAGACAACCCCGGCGGGTTCGAGCGCGAGCTCTTGTTTGGGCCCCGGGCTCTGGATTCCGAGCAGGAGATGCAGATCACGGCCCGCCATGAGCTTGGGCACGTGCTCGGCTTCGCCCACGAGCACCTCGCCTTCGATCAAGACGTGTGCAACGAGTTCACGGTGTGGCGCTCGTTGACCCCGCCTGATCCAAAGTCCGTGATGGCCAACGACACGTGCCCCGGGGCGGCCAAGGATCAGCCGCGGCTCTCGGGCTTCGATCGGCTGGGCGCGTTCTATCAATACTCCCGGGCACGTCGGAACCCGTTGATGATGGGCGGGGCGAGCCTGGTCCACGACTACGCCTACGATGGCAGCGAGCGCCCGGGGATCGCCTGGTTCACGCCGCTGGACAATGCGATTCAACAATGGACGTCGACCGGATCGCCGGGTCAGGCGATTACATTTAGTGCGGTCGAGCGGTGCCTGGATGGGCAGCCGCCGCCGTGCGGCGGAGCTGTCGAGACCTCCGTCGGCCTGCGCCCGAGTCCGCTGTTTGTTTCGGGGACCTCCAACGATCTCGATTTGTTGTTGCTCGGCCCGGGTACCGGGTTACCGGACTTTCTCGTGACCAACGACGGCACGAGCTACTCGTCGGCGGCGTTTGGTGGGCCCGACTTCACGATTCCGGTCATCGGCGCGTTTGGTCACGAGATCGACGACCAGATCATCGTCTATCGGCCCGGGCCCGCCAGCGACAGCCTGCTCGACCCGCGGTCGGGGGCGGTGCACCCGGCCGACTACGCCGACTACGCGTTCCCGATCCCAGCCCGGTTCCGGGGGTTTGGCGGCGGGGGGAACGACGTGCTGTGGTACCAGCCGGACGCACAGACCATCGAGATCTGGGAGTGGGGCCAGATTCCAGAATTTAGCTTCGAGCGCCAAGGCCCCGTGCCGGGACAAAGCATCGAACTCGAGCCAGACGTCGAGTACATGCCGCTGATCGGCGACTTCAACGGTGACGATCGCACGGACCTGTTTTGGTACGCACCGGGGCTCCCCACCGACTGGCTGTGGCTGTCGGTCAGCCCTCAGTTCACCGTGATCTTCGACCGCTTCGAACGGCAGGTGATGAGCGAGTTTCGACCGCTGATCGGTGACTTCAACGGCGATGGGATCGACGACATCTTCTGGTATGCCGCACGCTCCGAGACACCCGATGCCCTCAGCGTCATTTGGCAGTTCGACGAAGGGGGCGGGCACACGCCGCGGGTCTTCTCGATCAACGGTGACTACGCGCCGGTCGTCGGTGACTTTGACGACGACGGATGCAGCGACATACTTTGGCATGACCCGGCGGATCCCGACCACGTCAGCCCGCTGTGGCGGTGCGTCGGCGGCGACGCCTTCGCCTGTGACCCCCCGGTGGAAGCACCGCCGGACGGATTCCCGATCGGAAGCGGACTCTACGGATGAATCGATTCCTCTCCATCATGACACTCGTAGCCGTGGGGTTGACCACGGCCTGCGCTGACGACGGCCCAGCTGCGGTGTGCGAACCCGCGTGTGCTCCCTACGGGCCGTGGCTGCCCGGGGTCGGCGAGTGTGTGGCTGGCAACTGCACCCCGACATTCATGGAGTGCTTCGAGAACACAGAGTTCTCGACATGCCAAGCCCAGTGCGAGGCCGTGGGCTCGACGTGTGCCGAGAACGGCTGCGCGGACGGTACATACATGATCCACTCGAACCTCGAGGACTGCACGAATCCCGAGATGATAATCGGCGGGGTGATCTCGCGCAGGTGCGACGAGGGCATCGACTGGCAGGTGAACACGGCCGCGCGGTGTTGTTGCGAGCAAGACCCCTGACGGCTTCTCTGGTCCTGAGCCACGTCAACCCGCAGTGGCGGTGCGTCGGCGGCGACGGCTTCGCCTGTGACACGCCGGTGGAAGCACCGCCGGACGGGTTCCCGATCGGAGGCGGACTCTACGGATGAAACGACGCCTCTCATTCATGTCGATCACGTGTTTCATGACACTCGCGGTCATGGGCTCGACCACGGCCTGCTCCGACGACGGCCAAGTCGCGGTGTGTGAGCCTGCTTGCGCTCCCTTTGGGCCGTGGCTGCCTGGGGTCGGCGAGTGCGAGGCCGGCAGCTGCACCCCGACATTCATGGAGTGCTTCGAGAACACAGAGTTCTCGACCTGCCAAGCCCAGTGCGAGGCCGTGGGCTCGACGTGTTCCGAGAACGCCTGCGCGGACGGGACCTACATGATCATCTCGAACCTCGAGGACTGCACGGATCCTGAGCAGATCGGCCCGGTGGTCTCGCGCAGCTGCGACGAGGCGATCGAATGGCAGGTGAACACGGCGGCGCGTTGTTGTTGCGAGCAAAACCCCTGATGGCCTGCTGGGTCCTGGGCCACGTCAGCCCGCAGTAGCGTGACCCCCTGCGTGAATGACTCGCCCGCCGCTCCGTGCCCAAGTGCGTTCCCAAGACACGTTGGAGGCGACGTGGAGTCGCACCGACTCAGGGCGAGCGAACGACTCAGCGCGCGACCGTGGGGCGCTGCGCTGGCAACACGACGGCGAGCGGATCGGAGCCAAGGCCCTCGCGCTCGGCCGCGGTCACGACCGGGACCTTGCGCCCGCGCAGCGTGGGCGTGCGCGCCAGCAGCACGGCCAGCGGCGCCATCACCTGCTCTTCGAGCACGCGCTTGAGCGGCCGCGCGCCCCGGGTTGGATGCCAGCCCCACTCCGCCAGCGTCGCGCGGGCCGAGTCGCTGACCGCCAGGCGAAGCTCACGACGCGCGAGCCCAGTGCGCTTGCCGAGGGTCTCGAGCTCGAGGTCGACGATCGCCCGAATGTCTTCCGGCGCGAGGTTGCGAAACGGGACCACGAAGTCGATGCGGTTGAAGAACTCGGGCCGAAAGTGGCGACGCACGGCCGCGTCGAAGCCCCGCCCGAGCTCGGCCTGCGTGCTGTCACCAAACCCGGCCGCGCCGCGCTCGGACACACCCAGGTTCGAGGTCATGATGATCAGCGTCATGCGAAAGTCGACCAAGCAGCCGCCCGCGTCGGTCATGCGGCCCTCGCCAAGCACGGCGAGCAGCAGATCGAACACCTCGGCGTGGGCCTTCTCGATCTCGTCGAGCAAGATCAGCGACAGCGGCTGCTGGCGGACCTTCTCGGCCAGGCTCTCGACCCCCGGGCCGACCGCGAGCAGGCGCTGGGCCGAGCCGGGGAGCATGAACTCCGACATGTCGAGCCGGATCATTCGCTCGGCCGCGCCGAACATGTAGCGCGCGAGCTGCTTGGCCAGCTCGGTCTTGCCGACGCCGGTGGGACCCACGAAGAACAGGCTGCCGACCGGGCGCTCTGGATCATCGAGCCCGGCCTTGAAGCGCGCGAGCACCCGGGCCGCCGTCGCGCATGAACGATCCTGGCCGATCACGCCAGCGCGCAGCCGCGCGGCGATGATCGCCGGGCCGGCCACGGAGTCTTCGCTGATCAGCTCGAGCGGGAGCCCGGTGTGGCGCGAGAACGCAGCCGATGCCTGCTGGGCGCGCATGACCGTGACTTCGCTGGTGGGTCCGAAGCTCGCAGGCGCGGCCGCGCTGTCGGGGCCTGCCGCGGCGTCGTTGTCAGGCTCGTCGAGGGCCGCTGGGGTGCGGGCGCGCTCGGCCAGGGCCGTGGTCTCGTCGTAGCCGTGCTCTTGGTTGAGCCAATCGAGGAACCGAAACCCCTTGCCGGGAAAGCAAGTGTCGCGACGGAACAGCTCGAGGTGCTGAACGACCCGGCGCAGGGCCTCTGGCTGCAGGGCGAGCTTGGGGTTGACCCGGGCTTGGTACGCGCGCAGCAGGCCCGGCATCGCGGCCGAGGGGGTCTCGACAATGTTGACGGTCTCGAACGCCGCGAGCAGGCGAGGGGCCCGGGTCTTGAGCTGCTGGTACTCGTGCGGGTGACACTCCGTGATGAGGCTGAGTTCGCCGGCCTCGATCGCGGGCAGGAAAAAGTCGGCGATCGAGCTGCGAGCGCTGCGGACGTCGAGCAGCGGCGGCAGCTGGCCGACGTACAGATAGTCGCCCTCGTGCGAGAGCTCGTGCACCATGTCGAGGCAGCGCTGCTCCCACTGCCCGAGGTACATCATGCCCGCGATGATCCGCTCGGCCGAGGTCGACCAGATCCGGGGATGGGTACGCGCGTCGCTGGGTCGGGACCCGCGGCGGTGTCGGGCGAACTCGCGGGCGAGCGCCTCGACCCAGGTGGTCTTGCCGACACCCGGCCCGCCAACCAGCAGGATCGAAGCCGGGGTCTCGCGCTCCCACAGGTGCGCCTGCGCCCGCGTGTCGGGGGGCTCGATCAGGCGAGAGCGCCGACGCCGAGCGTGCTGGACCAATTCATCGGCGACGGCGTGAAGGGTGGGGAACACCTCCCAGGTCTCGGGCTGGCTGGGTTTGCGCTTGCGACGACCCAGCACCGCGGGCGACCAGGCCTCGATCCGCTCGGTCCCGAGCGCCCTGAAGTCGAACAACGAGCGCGCCGCCTCGCCCAGCAGCGCGCTGCTGACCGCCTGGCCAAGCACCTGCGGGGCGATGTCGAGGTCCTCGAGGATGAACCACCAGTCGAAGCGCGGCAGCACGACCCGATAGCCGCCCTTGTCGAGCTTGGACCACGCGAACGCCAAGCGCAGCGGGATCGCCTGCTTGCCGATCACCCAGCGCTTCTGCACGACCGCGAGCGGGTGGACCTCGACGTGCACCGTGCGGGCGTTGAGGTCCTCGTCCCACAAGAAGGGATCGAGCGCGAGCTCGCGGGTGATCATGTCCGAGACGATCTGCTCGAGCCCCGCGTAGACCTCGGCCTCGCTGGCCCCGAACGCCGAGGGCAATTGCTGCGTCCAGCCCCGCGCGAGCAAGGTGCCGGTCAGCTTGCCGTCGTGGTGGGTCACGAAGTACACGCGCAGCGAGGATTTCAACGCGACCCCCTTCCGGTGGGCCGCTGGCATGCGGCGCTTCGGCTCATGAGGATCCCTCCGGGGGTGGCTTGGCCGCGCCAAGCCCAGCGTCGGTGATCCGGCGCTCCCGATCTTGGCTGATCGCCAGGCCGACCCGCATCAGCCACAGCAGGGTCAGCACCGGCTCGAGCTGCGCGCCCGTGTGGCTGGATACGTGGCTGAGCGGGTAGTCCTCGACCTCGATGTTGGCCGGGCGCCCGGCCCGGGGCTCCTCGAGCGTGAACCGGCGGATGATCGGGAGCATGGCGTCGGGGTTCTTGGGCAGCTCGGTGCCGGCCTCGAGCGCGTGGATGAACGCCTGGCGCTGGGCCAGGGTTCGGGTGATGAGCTGGGCTGGATCGTCGCGCGGCTCACCGTCGAGCACGCGGACCCGGACGATCTCGTGGCCACCCCCGAGCGTCTCGAGCACCTGGCAGCCCGACTCGCCCGCGAAGAACTCGCGGACGCTGGGGCCAACGAGCTGCAGCACGACCAGCTCGGGATCTTCGCTGCACAGTCGCGCGAAGCCCTGCTCGAATTGGCTGTCGAGCTGTCGCCCCGTCCACAGCCCGCTGCTGGCCGAAGCCAACACGTCGTCGCGGACGGCCTGATCGGGGGCCCGATCTGCGGTCAGATCAGAGGCGGGAGCCGCGAAGGGCAGCCCCGCGTAGGCCTCGAGCTCACCGCGGCCGCGGCTCGCGTAGGCGTGGGCCAGCTCGGCGAACAGCGAGGTCTCGCGGGTCGCGAAGCGCCCGCGCTGGCGTGGATCGCCGATCCGCGAGAGCTCGAGAAACACCACGTGTTGGCGCGGATCATTGGCGCGCTCGAGCGCCCGCTCGAGAAACCACACCTCGGCGATCGCCCGCAGCATGGCCTGGCGCTCACGCAGCGGCAGGCTGGGGCTGAACTGGCGACGATCGAAGCGGCGGACCATCGTCGCGTGGCCGACGTGGTCGCGGACTTGCTCGGCGGGGAAGCGATCGATCTCGAGCTGCTCGCCGAGCCCCTCGTGGGGACCCTCGGGCTCCTCGACCTGACCGCTGAGGCGCTGATCGTAGGCGGCGTGGAGCTCGAGGGCGTCGCGCAGCGCGTGGATCTCCGAGCGCAGGACCTCGAGGTTGTAGAGCGCGTCGGTTTGATGACCGCTGCGCTGGTGATCGCTGGCGGCGTCGCGGTTGAACGCGTCGAGCAGCGTGGCCAGGGTCTTGGACAGCTGCGCCAACCTTGGGCTGTGCTCGAGCCCGCGCAAGAACCCGAGCGCGATCGGGACCTGCTCGAGCAGCGCGGCGTTGGGTCGCTCGAGCAGCTCGCCGAGCCGGCTGTCCTCGGGGATCGGATCGGCCTCGCGCAGGGCTTCTTCGTGGACGCGCAGGGTCGCGCTGCTGCCGTCGCTGGCTGGCTCCTCGTAGATCCAGAGCAGGCGCATGCTGGCCGCGCGGGATCGGGTCAGTGTCTCGACCAACAGCGAGCCCAGGTTGTCTTCGAGCCAGCGCTTGAGCGAGCGGGCCCCGTCGCGCGCGTTGAAGCCCTCGCGGACGATCTTGTCCAGGACCGCGTCAGTCGTGCGCACGAACGAGCTGCGCTCGATCAATCCGCGGCGACCGAGCAGGTGGGCCAGCTCCTTGCGGGCGATCGCCAGCGCCGCGCGCTCGTCGAGGGGCCGGAACTCGACGACCCGATCGATCCGGTTGAACAGCTCCGGCGGGAAAAAGTCGCGGACAGCCTTGGCGATGTCGATGAGGATCGCGCGACGGTCAACGTCGCCAAAGCCCATCGACGAGCCACCGCCCGCGCCCAAGTTGGAGGTCATGATCACGACCGCGTGTCGAAAGTCCGCGACCTCGCCGCTGGCGTCGCTGAGCCGACCGTCGTCGAACAGCTGCAGCATCAGGTTGAGCACCGAAGGATCGGCCTTCTCGACCTCGTCGAGCAGGACCACGCAAAACGGCTGGGCCTGCACGCGGCTGGTCAGCACCCCCTGCGGCGCGTAGCGATCGCCGATCAAGCGGGAGGCCGCCCCGGGCACGTTGTACTCACTCATGTCGAGCCGCACGAGCCGGCTCTCGTCGCCAAACAGGTACGCGGCCAGGGCCTTGGCCATCTCGGTCTTGCCGGTTCCGGTTGGGCCCGTGAACAAGAACACCCCGTAGGGCCGCGCGGGGTCGCACAGCCCGGCCTTGATGCGGACGATCAGATCGCGGATCACGGCGACGGCCTGCGGCTGGCCCATGACCTGGGTGGCGAAGTCCTTGGCCACGTCGGCGGCCTCGAGCGGGAGCTCGGGGGCCAGCAACAGCGCTGGCATGCCCGTGCGCTCGGACAACAGCTCGATGAGCTCGGGCGTGCCGACCTTGGGCCGGACGGCGTCCTCGCCCCCCTGCTGATCCCCGCGCGGCTCTGTGGGCGCGTGCATGAGGATCTCGGCGAGGGCCAAACTTGCCGCCCGCTCGCGCGAGACCCTGTTTTGGGACCCCAGCGCACGCACGAGCTCGAGCGCCTTGCCTGGGTACGCGCTGCCCGAGTACAGCGAACCCGAGAGCTCGTAGATTGATCGAAACACCCGCGGATCAAACCCGCAGCCGAGCGAGAGCTCGAGCTCGCGGGCCTGGTGAACCAGCATCCGCATGGTGGTTGCGGCGTCGGTGGGCTCGATGTGGATCGTCGTGAACAGGTTGGCGAAGCCCGAGGCGTCGGCCTGCAGCTGTTGGTACTGCTCCGGCGTGCACTCGCCGATCAGCGTGAGCTCGCCGCGCGCGACCGGGCCGCGGAAGAACGCCGACAAGCTGCGATCACTCTGGCGTGACTCGCCGATCCGGCCCCACGCGTGGAGATCCTCGGCCCACAGCAACACCCGCTTGGCGTAGGTCTCTTCGAGCAGCTCGATGCAGCGCTTCTCCCACTGCCCGAGGTAGCTCATCCCGGCGATGATCCGGCGGCCGCCGATCTGCCACACGTGGTGAACCCGATCGAGGTTTTGGTGCGAGCCGTAGCCGTCCGCCTCGAGCAGATCGATGATCGCACGCTGCAGCAGCGTGGACTTGCCGACGCCCGGCGGGCCGATCAGCAGAACGGGTGTCTTGCGGGAGCCACACAGGAGCTGGCGCAGCTGCTCGCGGTAGGGGGCCCGCACCATGCCCGGCGAGAGCTCGTCGTCGACGGCCTTGCGGGTGAGATCGAAGCCGAGCTCGCCCAACAAGGTGGTCCCGGGACGTCGCTGGCGAGCGCCGATCTGGGCCATCTCTGGGCCCTTGCGGGGGGGCAGCTGCGTCAGCAGTGACTTCGGCTCGGCCCGAAACGCGACGATCTTCAGGAGCTCGTGGCCCTGGCGACGAAGCTGCTCGAGCTGCTCGGAGCCGAGCCCCGCCGCGCTCCAGCGCCGCTGAAACACGGTGTTGGCCAGGTCCTGCAGGGTGTGGCGCTCGTTGAGCGGAAACCACTCGTGCGGACGCATCGGGTGGTAGGCGATCTCGATCGCCGTGTTCGGTCCGAGCGGTCGCGGCTCGACGATCACCGGGACCCGGCCCGTGAAGCGCACCCGACCGTCGTCGCTGCGGATCGTCAGGTCGAGCTGCACGTGGTGGAGCCGACGGCCACGGACCAGCTGCAGCGAGGGCAGCTCGGCCGGCAGCGCCCGGCGGACACGCTCACGGCACTCCGAGAGAAATTGATCGCGGAGCTTGCTCGATGCCCGGCCCGAGACGCACACCTCGCGGGCGCCAAAGCCCAGCGACCACCACTGGGTGAAGTTGCCCAGGCTGCGCTGGAACACGGTCACGGAGAAGTCGAGCACGGGCATCAGGCGGCCTCGTCGTCCCCAAGCGCGGCTTGCCGAACCAGGGCAGTGAACATCACCGCTTCGATCCGGAGCCAAAACTCGGCGGGCGTGATCGTCATGCGGTCGGCGGTGATGCTGCCGCTGAGTTGGCCGTGATCGTCGAAGTGCGCGCGCTTGGGCGTGGCGTCGAGCTGCTTGCGACCGAGGGGCTTGGTGACCACCAAGTTTTCCTTGTTCCACTCGTCGGCCTGCAGCGCCGCCTGGCGCGAGACCAAGCGAGCCTGCATGTGGGCGGGGCGTTGATCTTTGTCGCGTCGGCGCTCGTGCTGGCAGCTGTGATCGTAGCGAAACAGGCCGAGCTGGCTCTCCATGATCGCGCCCGCGTGACGGCCTTGCAGACACACCAACAGGTCGCGAAACCGGCGCGGCTTGGCCGGGGCGCGCCCGGTCTCGAATTCTGCGAGGAGCCGACGGCGTAGCCACGCTGGCGTTCGCGGCGGCCCCCATCCGCGGTTCTCGGGCCACGGCTGTTGACCGCTGTCGGGCGGCTGCTTGTCACCGTAGACATGAAAGCAAGCCGTCCAACCGCGGTCTTCGAGGCAGTCGAGCAGCGGCAGCAAGTAGATCGAGAACGCGCCGCGGGGGTCTTGTTCCTGCAGGTGCACCGTGATCGCGTGGCGTTCGTTCTCGAGCAGCAGCGCGTCGACGATCGCCAGCTGCAGCGCTTGGTGGGCGTCCTCGGCGGTCTGTTGATAGAGATCCGCTGGCTCGCCTTCGTAGAGCGCGGCGATCGTGAGCTCCTCGGCCGACTCGATCGACTCGCGCAGATCATCGAGGCGCGCGAGCGTGCCGACGACTCGGCCGTGCTCGGCGCGGAGGCGGCCCAGCTCTGCGGAGTGCTCGTGGGCCGGGCGGGTGTCCTTGCGCTTGTGGGCGCCGTAGCCGAGCTCGGCCACGAGCACGCGGACCCGATCTCGCAGGTCGCGAAGCGGCGGGCGCTCGAGCGCTGCGCTGGCGCTGCGACGCAAGGCCGAGACCCGCGAGAGCGCGTCTAGGGTTCGCCGCGCGGTGCGGCCGGTCGGGACCGCGACCTCGAGCGCGAGCTTGGCCTGAACCTCGGCAACGAGCACGCGCTCGCCCTTGCGCTTGCCTGGCGCCGGCTCGCTTGGCTCGAGCGCGGCAGCCTCGCGGACCCGGACCATGCCGCCCTCGCAGCGCGCACCAAGCTTGGCGAGCGTGCGAGCGAGCGGCGCGACCAAGCGATCTTCGAGCTCGCGCCGAAGCGCCCGCGCCCCGTAGGTGTTGGAGTAGCCCTCTGTCGCGAGGCGTTCGACGGTCGCGTCGGCGACATCGAGCGTGATCCCACGCTCGGCGATCCCGTCGCGCTCGCGGACCCGGGCCAGCGAGACGCCCGCGACCTGGTGAATCTGGGCGCGATCGAGCGGATGGAAGGGGATCACGCGATCGATGCGGTTGACGAACTCGGGGCGAAAGTGGGTGTCGACTTGGTCGAGGTAGTAGCGCTCGGCGGCGCTCTGGTCGGCGGCCGCGGAGGTCTCGTCGGCAGCGCCGAAGCCGGTGCTTGGTCGCCGGTGCGCGGCGCCGAGGTTGGAGGTCATGATGATAATTGCGTTGTGAAACCACGTCGTGCGGCCGCGCGCGTCGGACAGCCGACCCTCGCCGCAGACTTGCAGCAAGAGGTCGAACACGGCCGGGTGCGCCTTCTCGATCTCGTCCAACAAGAGCACACAAAACGGCTGCTGACGGACCTTGCGGGTCAGCACGCCGTCGTCGCGATCGCTACCGCGGATCAATCGCTCGGCGGCCAGCGGATCCATGTACTCGCTCATGTCGAACCGAGCCATGCGCTCGGGCGAGCGGAACAAGAAGCGCGCGAGGGTCTTGGCGACCTCGGTCTTGCCGACCCCCGTTGGGCCCACGAACAAGAAGGTGGCGAGGGGCTTGGCGGCCGGCTGCAGCCCAGCCTTGACCGTGCACAGGGTCTCGGCCACCCGTCCGATCGCCTCGTGCTGGCCGATCACGCGGGCGCTGAAGAACTCGAGAATGCGCTGGTACTCGAGGCTTCGATCCTCGCGCAGCAAGAACATGGGGATCCCCGAGTGGATCGAGAACCCGCGGTAGACCTCGTCTGGACCGATCGCGCGTGGCTCACCCGCGTCGTCGCGCTCGCCTTCTTGTGCCGCGCGCAGCGACGCGTAGAAGCGCACCGCCTTGCCGGGGAACGCCTGGTATGAAAAATACCGCTCCGCGAGATCGACCAGTGCCGTCGCGGCGTCGCGCTGCGGCGGCAGGGACAGGGTCGGGCGATCCGGGTCGACGCGGCGATCGTGCTTGGCCCGCGCTTCGAGGATCGTCCGGGTTCGCTCGGCGTCGAGCGCCGCGATCGGGATCCGGTTGAGGTAGGCGAAAAAACCGACGTGGCGCTTTTCGTGGTGCTCGAGCAGCTCTGGCGTGATCTCGCCGAGTACACGCACGCGCCCGCGCTCGAGCCACGGGCGCATGCTGGCCGCGACGTCGCCAAGCTCCCCGCTCGTGCGCGCGAACAAGTCG
Source organism: Enhygromyxa salina (assembly GCF_000737335.2). Lineage (GTDB taxonomy): Bacteria > Myxococcota_A > Polyangia > Nannocystales > Nannocystaceae > Plesiocystis > Plesiocystis salina_C. The sequence goes on from NZ_JMCC02000064.1 coordinate 25,445, forward strand.
GCGAGGTTGTCGAAGTACAGCACCGCGTCCAACGCTTCTGCCGCGGCCATCACGTCGTTGACGCGCTGCTCGAGCTGACCAAAGCCCGACTGACCGGCGACCAGCTGTGCCCCCGAGGTTGCAAGGATGTCGGGCAGCCGGCCAGGCGACCCCGCAGCCTGCAGCCAGGCGTGGACCATGCCCTGGACGACCGCCGTCTTGCCGCTGAGCTCGGGGCCGACGAGCATCAGGGCCAGCCGCTCTGGGCCCCGCAGCAGCGCGTCGAGGCTGGCGACCTCGCGCTCGCGGTGCAGCACGGGCGGCTGTCGAGCGCGGCGCAGCTCTTCGACCATGTCGGTGCCAACGCGGCCAAGCAGCTTGCGGGCATCCGACTCGCTTCGCTCGCGCGCGCGGCGACGTCGAGCGGCCGCGCGGGCCTTGGCGCCGGCTCGTTCTTCGCGCTCGACTTCGATCGTGAGGCGCTCGAGCTCGAAGGGATCCGCGCCGCGCAGGAGGCCCAAGAATGCGTGACCATCGAGCTCGCGGGCGGCCACGACCCGCTCGATCTCGGCGCGAATTTTTGGGGCGCGGACCAGCGGGTCCGCGCCACCACCTGCGATCCAGACCGCGTGGCGCAGGTTGAGCACGACCGCCCAGGCGTCGGCGCCATCGGGCACGATCAGGCAGGGGAAGGGGAGCGGCGTGGACAGCGACACCCGATCGGGCAGGTCGTCGCGCTGCAGCGGGACATCGACGATCTGCAGCTCGCCCTCGGCGTGGGGATCGTAGCCGGCGAGGGCGTCACCGGGGACTCGCACCAGGTGTTCGCGCAAGAACAACTCTTGTTGCTCCAGCACCTCTTCACGGGTGCTCGCGTGCGCGACCTTGTCGGGCTCCGCGAATGGCCAGGCCAGGAAGTCACCGCTCGGCAGCTCCTCGACGACCAGCAGCACGACGAGTTGAAGAGGCTTGGACATCGTCAGCGGACAGCCGAGTGTAACAGGCGCCTGGGCAAGCGCCTGTGGCGTGTACGCCCATCGGTGGTCCGCGGCCTACTTGATCGAGATCTCTTTGGTGATGACGGCACCCCCGCGCTGGACGGTCACAGACAAATGATTGGCCCGGCGAAGCTTCTGGTACATGGCCAGCGCGTCGTCGATGGTGCCGAGCTTGCTGCCATTGATCTCGCTGACGACGTCGCCGTTCTCGAGCCCGATCATGGTCGCCAGGCTGCCCTTGCGCACTCCCGAGACCCTGAAGCCATGCGTCTCGCCGTCTTGGGTGACCGGATACATTCGCGCCTGGGTCATCAGCTGCTGAGGGTTCTTCATCAGCTGGTCGACGAACTTGCGGTCGACTGTGCACGAGTTCTCGTTTGCGCAGTCGATGGCTTGCTCGGCGCCGTCGAGCGCGACCGATGAGCGCCCGTTCGGTTTGGCGGTGGGGGCGGGGGCCGCGGGCTTGATTGGGGCTGGCGGTGGCGGCTCGTCACCCAGCGAGATGAACTCGCGACGCCCCTGGTTGAGCAAGACCACCCGCCCGCGCTCGACGGCGAGGATCGTGACGCCTGGGCGAACCTGATCGTTGGCCGTGTATGGGCCCAAGCTGTTGCTGTCGAGGTCGCGGATCGTTGCCATCGACCAGGTCGGATCGTCGGACTCCATGGTTGCGAGCAGCTGCAATCGCAGCGGGCTGGCCGCCTCACCAGTGAACTGCGCGTCGGCGGCCGCGAGCAAGGGTTGCTCTTCGATGGGCACACAGGTCGGGCAGAACATGTTGTGATCGACGATTGTCTCGGCGCTGGTTTGCTTGAGCGTGCCCTTGTCGGCCATCGCCGCGAGCGCCTTGTCATTGATGCTGGCGCGTTGCTTGGCGGCCAGGCTCTCCGGGCTCTCGTCGTCGTCCTCGTCGCTCTCCTCGTCCTCGTCGCTCTGCTCGTCCTCACTCGCTGCTTGGCCGACATCCGAGACATCGAGGAGCAACTTGGATGCAATGTGGGTCGAGAGTGCGCTGCCCGCGAAACAGACGACCAAGCCAATGGCGAACAGCTTGATGAGTCCAAAGTGCCGCGAGAGGACATGCATACGCCCTTGGAATATGCAGCATGCGTGCCAGCAGAAACTTGGGGAGACACGAGGTCACAGACCCAGCTGGAGGGCATTTGGACCGTGGTCTCCCTCGAAATCGGTGACAAAGTGGCAAGCCCGACTCGGCGCCCGCGAAGTGTTTTCAGCTCGCCTGAGCATGGTGGCAGGCGCGATACCGAGACGACCATGCACATGTGCCTGTAAATAGGATGCACAAACGCCGGATCACATGAAAGCTGGGTGGCCCGGATCTGGGCCACGCCCGCACCAGACGGCGAGCCGCACTCGACGCTCTCAAAGGCCCCTGCGCTGCGGAGGCGCAGCCCTAGGCGCTCGCCTCTTGGCCTTGTAATAGATCAAAATCACTCAGCCTTTTCAATCTGGCGCTCGGTGTGCGGCACGAGAGCCGCACACCCCAAGTTCGTTCCGGGTTAGGTGCGGAGCTGAGGCCCAAGGGCGAGGAGCGGCGACGACGCTGTACACTGCCATTGGGCCTCAGTGCCGTGCAAACCCCGGATCCAAATTTAGGGTGTGCGGCACTAGTTTGGCGGCGGGGTCGACTCCAGACGCTTCGCGGGCATCTGGGTCCGAAGGACCTCGTCGACCCAGGGACGCAGGTAGTTGCGAACGGCGCGCAGTCCACGGGACAGGCGGCTGCGCACGGTGTTGTATTGGATGTCGAGCTCCCGCGAGATCTCGCGGTTCGTCGCCCCGCACATGTGGAGCTCGACGACGCTCCGGTAGTGGTGATCGAGGTCGGCGACCGCGTCGTTCAGGCGGTGCAGGTACTCGACCCGCGCGAGGCGATCGTTTGGCGGTGTCTGCAGCCCCGGCGGCTCGCTGCTTGGGGCTTGTTCTGTCTCGATCCGGCGCCCCAGCTGGCGGTGGCGCTCGGCCATGACCCGTCGTGCGACCGAGAACACGTAGTGGCGGAACGTGGACTCGCTCCGGAACCGGTCGATCCGTCCAATCGTCTCGAGCAGCGTAATTTGCGTCAGTTCCTCTGCATCGTCCCTCGGCAAGCGCTTGCGGTAGTACGACCTGAGCGCGCTCAGGTAGCGACTGGCCAATAGGTTTCCGGCGGCTGTGCTGCCAGCTCGCATCGCCTCGATGATCTCGTCGTCGGTCACCTCGAAACGCTATCAGCGGCATAGGACCATATTTGGCCCGGCGCTGCCGACGCGGGATTGATCGCCGACGTGAGCCCCAAACGCAACCATGCTGATCTTCACGGATGTTCCACGCACATTGGGGGACCCCGTTGAGGATCCCGTGTGGACCGCGACGTCACCCGGCCGCGCTGACGGCCTGTTCTAGCGACCTCAGTCGCCGCCCCGTTCGAGCTTGCGGGCCAGGGTGTTGCGTCCGATTCCAAGGCGGCGCGCGGCTTCGCTCTGGTTGCCGTCGCAGGCGTCGAGCACCGCGTCGATGTGGGCCCGCTCGAGGGTGGCGAGCGAGACCTCGGGATCACCGAGCCGCGGCCCGCCACCGAGCGGCGTTACCGGGCCGACACGGCGGGGGCGGAGGGCCAGCGGGAGATCCTCGGCGTCAATGGTGCCGCCGTCACACAGCACCACGGCGGACTCGATACAGTTCTCGAGTTCGCGGATGTTGCCGGGGAAATCATGGGCGAGCAGCCGGTCCAGCGCCGCGGGCGTGACCTGGCGGATCGCTCGATCGTGACGCCTGGCGTAGCGATCGACGAAGTGCTCGACGAGACGCAGCAGGTCCTGACGCCCACGCTCGCGCAGCGGTGGCAGCCGGATCGGAACCACTCGGACTCGGTAGTAGAGATCCTCGCGGAAGTCACCGCGATCGATCATCGCAAGCAAGTCACGGTGGGTCGCGCAGATGACTCGGATGTCCGCGTGAATGGTCTGGGTGCCACCGACGCGCTCGAACTCGTGATCTTGCAGGACCCGTAGCAGCTTGGCTTGCAAGGCCAGCGGCAGCTCGCCGATCTCGTCGATGAACAAGGTGCCGCCACCGGCGGCCTCGACCTTGCCGCGGGTGCTTCGATCGGCCCCAGTGAAGGCCCCGCGTTCGTGACCGAACAGCTCGTTCTCGATCAGCGCCTCGGGCAAGGTCGTGCAGTCGAGCTTGACGAAGGGCTGGCCACGCCGCGGCGAGTTCACGTGCACCGCCCGAGCGATCAGCTCTTTGCCGGTGCCGCTCTCGCCGTTGATCAGGACCGTCGCGTCAGTCCCGGCTGCTTTGCGGACGACCGCGTAGACGGCCTGCATCGCCTCGGATTCCCCGACGATCTGGTTGAAGGTGTAGCTTGGGCCGACGCGAGCTTGCTCGGCAGGGTCGAGGGACACGGGCCCGCGCGCCCGCAGCTCGGCGTAGAGGCTGGTGGCCTCGAGCACCTGCCCAGCCTGGTTGGCGAGGACGATCGCGTTTTGCTCGTCGTCAGCGTCGAACAGGCCGCGCGCGGCGTTGAGCAGCTGCAGCACGCCAATGACCTCACCGCGGCTGTCCCAGATCGGCATCGCCAACATCGAGCGGGTGTTGAACCCGGTCTGTCGATCGAAGGTGGCGTCGAAGCGCGGATCGTCTGCGGGGTTCGAGACGCTCAGGACCTTGCCCTCGGACGCGACGGTCCCGGCGATGCCTTGCCCGAAGTCGAGGCGGATTCGCTCGAGCTCGGGCAGATGGGCGACGACCGAGCTGAGCGAGCGGGTCCGACCGTCGACCAAGTACAAGGTCCCGCGCTCAGCTGCGAGGCGATCGACGATCGTGTCGACGACCGCGACGAGCAGCGCGTCGAGCTCGACCCCTCGGGTCAGGAACGGGGCGGCCGCGAGCGCGACGGTGTCACGCTCGAGCGCCGGGGCCCGCTGGTCCTTGCGGTTCACCAGCCCTAGGTTGGCCCACGCGCGTGGGCGAGGAAAGCTGCCGCTGTCGCGCGGCGTGGTCGGTGTCTGGGTCATCGCCGAATTCGGGGCTCCGGGCGGTGGCTACTGGGCACATGCGGCGATCGACACGGTCGGGCGCGCGGCCGCGACGTGGGCACGTCCTGGGCTCTCACCAAGCTCGATGACCATGCCCTCGCGTGCAACGCTGGTCGCGCGAAGCCGTCGTCGTGCCCGTGCAGCGAGGGCGTCCATGAACCCGTCATCGTGGCTGGGGTCGTGGTGAAACAGGCACAAGTTGCGAACCCCAGCCGCCTCCGCGACCGCAGCCCCGCCCTCGAAGGTGCCGTGGCCCCAGCCTTTGCGGCTGGGGCCAGCGATGCCAGCGTACTCCTCTGGCGTGTACATCGCGTCGTAGATCAGGACGTCGGCCTCGCGGGCAAGCTCGACGAGCGCGGGCGGGGGCACCTGCGGATCGTGCTCGAGATCGGTCGCGTAGACGATCGCGTGACCCTCGTGCTCGACCCGCCACGCCACGCAGCCATTGGGGTGATCGACAGCGGCGTGGCGGAGCTTGGCTTCGCCAACCCGCACGACCTGGCCCGGGTTGAGCTCGTGGAAGCACAGCTCGCTGCCCATGATCTCCAGTCCAACGGGGAATGTTGGCGGACGCATTTGCTCGCTGAGCACGTTGCGAACGAAGGGCGCGTCGTCGCCGGTGCGCACGTGCCAGACGTCGAGGCGGTTGCCAGGCACGTAGGCCGGCCCGAAGAACGGAAAGCCTTGAATGTGGTCCCAATGCAGGTGACTAAAAAATAGGTTCGCGTGGACTTGCCCCGCTCCGCTCGCGCGGTTGAGGTCGTTGCCGAGCCCGCGGATGCCGGTGCCAGCGTCGAAGATCAGCTGCTGGCCGGCGACCTCGACGGCGACGCAGGGGGTGTTGCCGCCGTAGCGACGGGTGGCCTCACCGGCGGTGGCGATCGAGCCTCGGACTCCATAAAAACTGATTCGCATGGTTGCTCTCCTTGGTCGCGCTTCGTTGCGCTCGCGGTGGAGGACTGCAATCACCGTTCGAACCACGAACGCGAGCAATTCCAGCGGCTTAGGTGTCGGCGGCGCGGGCGGTGCTCCACGCTGGTGCAGCACCTGATCGATCTTGGATCGACTCACGCGCCGCGCAGCGCGAAGTAGACGTCACGCTCAAAGCCGCAGCGTGGGCAGCGAACTCGGGCCACGCGGAGGCGTTTTCCAGCGATCAGCTCGGCGCCGTGGGTCTCGCAGCGAACGGAACCTTGGCAGACCGGGCACGGCCAGCGCTCGGCGTGACGGTCGATCACCGCGGGCGAGGCGACCACGATCGCGCGGCTGGGGTCCCCACCGGGGAGCTGGTCGGCCGCTGGCAGCTCGGGGTGGGTGGGGCGCTTCACGACGAACAGCCAGACCAGCAGCATCGCCGCCGCGAGCCCAACCAAGATCGTCACGCCCGAACCCTCATGAAGCGCCAGACCAGCACGGACGCGGGCTCATGTATCGCTCGCTTCGACATCTGCGATGTGCCCCGCGATCAGCTCTGCGACCTCGCGCGGCGCAAGCACGGGGCCCATGTGGCCGACGTCTGCGAGCTCGACGTGGCGGCAGCGGGGCATGACCTGCGCGAACACATCGCAGCAACGTTGGCCCGCGCGCGTCGAGGTGGCGCCCGAGATCACCAGCGTCGAGAGCTGGCCGAGCGCGTCGACGTAGCGGGTGTGGGGAACATCATCGAGCGCGGTCTCGCGGACTTCTTCGAACATCTTGCGGCTCGATCGCATCCACGCGCGTCGCTCGTCTTCGTCGAGCTCGGCGAAGCTCCCGGGGCCGCTCCAGTAGTCGATGAAGCGCTCGACCCACGCCTCGCTGCCACCGAAGGCGTCATCGAGGAAGCGGCCGTCTGCGTCGTAGTCACCGAGCTCGGCCAGGCCAAGCGTGTCGCCGGTCGAGCGCAGGAGCCCAAAGCAGGTGGGCTCGTACAGCGAGAGCGAGCGCAGCAGCTGCGGCCGACGCAAGCCAGCCCGCAGGCCCACGCGGCCGCCGTAAGAGTGGGCGACCAGGTGAACGGGGCGCTCGCACAGATCGAGCAGCGCGTCGACGACGTCAACATCGTACTCGGTTCGAAACGGCCCTGGCCGCGGCCAGTCTTCGGACTCGCCGTAGCCGATGAGGTCGACGCACAACACGTCGTGCCCGCGTCGGCTCAGCAGCTTGGCGAGGCGCCGCCACTGGAGGCCGGACAGGCCCGTGCTCGGCAGGCACGCGACCGGCGACAGCTCCGCTGGGGTCGCCGCCGGGAACCGGTGATAGGCGATGCGCAGTCCGTGGACGGTGATCGATGGCATGCGAGGCTGCTCAGTGGCGCGAGCGTCGGCGTGGTCGCCCGATAGCGGACACGCCGAGCATACCGAGCATGCCGAGCATGCCAAGCGCACCGGCTCCCGCACCGGATCCCGTTGTAGGCTGGGCCGAGCACGCGCAGCCGTCTGCGGTTGCGAACGCGTCGTCCTGAAACCCGCTGGAGACCCCGCTCTCGCCGTCGTCGTCGTCGCTGGGTGCTTCGGGCACGCACGCGTCGTCGATACAGATCAGGCCGGGATCGCACCCACCGCCCATCGTGCACACACAGCCCAGGCTGCCAACGTTGCAGTCGGTGTCGGAGTCTGGACCCGTGTCCCCCTCACCCCACGAGTCTGTGTCGCCGTCGCCATCTCCGGAGTCGCCATCTCCGTCGCCGTCGCCGTCGCCGTCGCCGGAGTCGCCATCGCCGTCACCGAGATCTTCGACGCACGCGCCTTGGGCCTGGGTGATGAGGGTGTCTTCGCCGTAGTAGAAGCGGAGCACCTGCTGGTAGTCGTAGCCCTCGTTGTTCTCGAGGCAGCGAGCGCCCCACTGCGACATGCAGCCGCGATTTTGGCCGAACCCCGCTTCGTTCGGCTCAAACACCCAGCCCAGCGCGGTCTGTTCTACGTCCGCGCTCGACTGGCCCTCGTTGTAGGTGACCCAGTGCTCGGTCCCCACGTTTGGGTTGCCGACGCAGGCCGGAGGCGGCGTGTTTGGGTCGCCGGCAACATAAAAAGCGTAGGTCAGCACGCCGTTGTAGTTGATGTACTGACCGCTGGTCTCGGCGACGGCTTGGTACGCCTTGGCCGAAGGCTCGGCCCCGCAGGTGTAGACCTGGCAGCCCTGGCTGTCGCACACGCTGCCTTGGTTGGCGATGTAGTAGTAGGCGACCGATCGCGCGGCGATCGCCTGAGCCTTGAGGGCCTCGAGGTTGGCGCCGCCGTTCTCACACGTGATCACGTGCGGGAGGTAGTCGGTCTCCATGTCCTTGACGCCCTTGCCTTCGACGAGAATCTCGCAGTAGGCCTCGGGCAGCGGCGCCGGGATCCAGGCGTCGGGCGCCGGCGTGACATCGCCTCGGAACGGGTCGTGCTCGTCATCGTTGGCGACGCACGACAGGGTGATTGCGGCCGCGCACACAGCCGCTGCGAGTGAAACGAGGACGATGCGGCGACCCATCACGCCAAAATGGTCGCATGAAACTATGTCGGGGTGTCACCGAAAACCGGGGGCAGGCCGGACCCGGTCATTGACCGGTCAGTACACGAGCCGGATCCGTGCGAGCGGCCCGATTGGCCGGGAAGAACGCTCCGATCACACAAAACCCAATGGCGAAGCCAAACGCCGCCAGCAGCAGCCAGAGCGGAAACTCGAAGTAGGTCCGCGGCTTGTAGGGGAAGTCTGGGATGTAGCTGGCGGACACCCAGTCGAACACCCGACCGGCAGCGATCGCCAGCGCCACTCCCACCGCGCCCGCGAGCGCACCGACGATCGCGGCCTCGCTGATGATGATGCGGCGGATGTCCCCGCGGCTGGCCCCGATCGCCCGCATGATCCCGAGCTCTTGTTGGCGCTCGTAGATCAGCATGAAGAACACATGCATGATGTTGATCGCGGCGATCCCTACGATCACGACGCTGACGAACCCAAACACCATCATGAAGATGGTGATCAGCAGCGCGGCCTGCTCGGCGCCGGTGTCGGTCACGTCGAGGTTGAGCTCTTTGACCGCGGCGGCGACGACAGCGACGTCGTCTTTGGAGCCGATCTGTAGCACCGCCGAGTGGTACATGGACGCGGAGGCGGGCTCGCCAAACTCCACGTTGAGGCGCCTGACGTAGCCAACAGGAAACGTCATGCCGAGGTTGATCGCCTTGTCGGAGAACCCGACGAGCATGCCCCGGGCCTCGTAGGTGTGGTCCTTGGCCGAGGCGTCGACCATCGACGCGCCAAACGTGAGGTCGAAGGTGAAGCCGACGGCGGAGTCGGGGTTGATCTTGGGGAACCCGTGCGCGCGCCGAACCGACCCGTTGTAGAGCTCGACGATGTGGTTCGAGATGATGATCGGGATGTACTTGCGGCAGCGCGGCTGCTCGATCGGCTTGGGCGGCGGCGCTTTGCCAGCCTTGGCGGCCCGGGCCACGGCCTTTTCCCAGGCGGCCAGCTCGTTGACGCCCCAGCAGTACGATTGCTCGTCGTGGGCCTCGACGCACTGCTCGTTGGTCTCGCAGGGGGTCGCCGAGGGCAGGGTCTGCCAGTCGTCCCAGGTTGTGGCGTCGGCCTCGAAGTCTTCGAACACCAGCCGCTTGGCGATGTCGCCCCGGACCAGCTCGGGCTCGACGCCGTCGGCGATGAGCTCGGCCCGCAGGTTGTTGCCGAACAGCTTTTGCCCGCCCCAGACCATGGACGGGATCGTCAGCTTCATCTTGGGGTAGACGGCTTCGACGCTGGGGATCGCCTTTAGCTGGGCGACCTTGGCGTCGTCGATGATCTCGTTGCCCAGCGGCACGCGCAGGACCGAGACGTCGACGTCGAAGCTCTTGGGCACGACCTCGAGCTTGTCGAGCGGGAAGATCTTGCCAAGCACGACCTTGCGGACGCCGCCGCCCAAGGCCAGGAAGAAGGTGAACGCGGCGATCCCAACGATGATGCCGATCGACGCGAGCAGGAAGTGCCTGCGGTTGCGGCGGATGTCGTCGACCGCGATGCGGAACAGGCGAGCGGCCCTCATGCCGAGTGCGCCTCCGTCGTGCCAGCCGTGTCGCCAGCTGCGTCGCCAGCCGCGTCACCAGTTGGATGCTGGAATTCGCCAGCGCCCTCGACGATCTGACCTTGGTCGATGTGGACGATCCGCTTGCAAGCCTGGGAGATCATGTGGTCGTGGGTGACGATCACGAGCGTGATGTCCTGTTCTTCGTTGAGTCGGCGAAACAGCGCGAGGATGGACTGCGCCGTGGTGATGTCGAGGTTGCCGGTTGGCTCGTCGCAGATCATCAGGCGCGGCCGGTTGAACAGCGCGCGGGCGATCGCAACCCGCTGTTTTTGCCCGCCCGAGAGCGTGTTGGGCAGCGCGTCGCACTTGTCGGAAAGCTCGACCTCGGCCATGACGGCGCGCGCTCGCTCGAGCGCCACGCTGCGCTCGATCGCGTCACCGCCGCGGGCGAACACCGCCGGCAGCGCGACGTTCTCGATGCAGGTCATGTGCTCGAGCAGGTAGAAGCTCTGGAAGATGAAGCCGATATTTTGATTGCGATAGGCGCTGATCGACACGTCGTCGAGCTCGCGCAGCTGCTTGCCGTCGACCTCGACCGAGCCTTCGTACTGGCTGTCGAGCGCACCCACGACATTGAGCATCGTGGTCTTGCCGGAGCCAGAGCGCCCAACAATAGCGACGAATTCGCCTGCTTCGATGTCGAGGTCGACACCTTTGAGGACCTCATTGACCACCTTGTTGGTGGTGTAGCTTTTTCGGAGCCCGCGCAGGCGGATCATGGCGCGAGACGATAGCCGCGCGGTGCCAGGTGGTCAAACCCAGCTGTCGTGCGACAGTTTGTCAGATGTGCTCTAGCTGCGGGTTATCGCAGCTTTCGCGCGGTGGACGCTGAGCGTCAGGCCGTTACACTCGGGCCATCATGAGCGACATGGCCACGGTGTTCGACAAGATTCTCGACGGTGAGATCCCCTGCCATCGCGTCTACGAGGACGAGCGAGTGCTCGCGTTCTTGGACATCTCTCCGCTCGCGCCGGGACACACGCTGGTGATCCCCAAGCAGCGCAAGGCGTTTCTGCACGAGCTCGACGACGAGTCTGCCGCGGCGATCGGCCGCGCGCTGCCTCGAGTCGCGCGCGCGGTCATGGCTGCGAGCGGCGCGAGCGAGTACAACATCTTGCAGAACAACGGGCGCGGTGCCCATCAAGCGGTGTTTCACGTGCACTTTCACGTGATCCCGAAGATCGAGCATCAGGGCCTGGGGATCAACTGGCGGCCGGGAGCGCTCGACAGCGGCGAAGCCCGAGACCTGCTCGAGCGCATGCACGCAGCGCTGAGCGCTGAGCGCTGAGGGCTGAGCGGGCTCAGCTTCCGCCAAGCTCGAACGCAAGCTCGACGCTGGTCGGCTTGGTGCCGCTTGGCTTGGGAAACTGCCAGTCCCGCGCGAGCGTGAGCACGCAGTCTTGGACGTCGCGACTGGCAAACGCGGAGCGCTCGCTCAGCTCGGCCTCACTCACGCCGCCGTCGGCGTCGATCTTCAGCGCGACGACGATCGTTCCTGCGAGCTCCGGCGTCGCCGCGAGCGCGCGCCCGTGGCAAGCCCGGATGTCGTCAGCGTGGTCGCTGGCGGTGCGCCGAATGATGTCGCGGTTGAGGCCGCCGTTGATCATGGGGACCTGGATCTCGAGCCGGACGCTGGCGCCGTCAGCTGGGGGGGCGAAGGCTTCGGCGCCGTGCTCACGCTGGGCCTGCTCGCCCTCGGCCTCCTCGTTGAATGCGGCGGGCTTTGCCGCGGGCTCTTCAGGGGGCTGTGCAGTAGGGGCGATCGCGTCGGGCTCCGCCGCGCCGCCGGGGGCTTGGTTTTTCGCGTCGGCGCTGGCGTCGGCGTCTTCGGCGATCGGCGTGCTCGCGTTGTTGGGCGACGCACAACCGAGCACGACGGTGAGCGTGAACAAGAGCAACGAGCGCGGGCCAGTCACAGATCGCATGGCCAGATGGTAGTTGTTTCTGGCGTAGGGTGGGGGAGCGCCCGATCACGAGTACAGCGACCCCGGCCACAGCTTGAGCACCACCGCGCGCTGGGCCCGTTCGCTGCGCCAGTAGTCCGATTCGGGATCCAGCGCGACGCTGCCCGCGATCAGCTCGCGCAGCTGATCCTCGAGCCGCCCGCTGAAGACTGCATCTTGCACGACGACGTTGGCTTCGCTCTCCCAAAAGCTCGCGGTCGCGTCCAAGTTTGCCGAGCCGATGCTGGCCAGCCGCCCGTCGACGGTGACCAGCTTCGCGTGGACATAGGGCCGAAACCGACCGCCGCGGGCAACGACCTGCTCGCAAGTTGGCGGCTCGAATTCGTAGACCTTCACGCCCGCGAGTAAAAGCGGCTCGAGCCGGGCTTTGACCATCAGCTCGAACAAGGTCCGGTGCATGGGCGCGGGGAAGAAGCTGCCGTCGGCACGGCGCGCGGCCGCGCTGCCGGTCAACAGCTCGACCCGCACGCCGCGAGCGAGCAGCCGCCGGATCGAGCGCTCGAGCGCGGTGACGATCGGGAAGTCGTTGACGATGTAGACGTGGTCGTTGGCCAGCTCGAGCATCGACTCGTACATGGCCAAGCCGTTGGCGTCGGCGAGGCCGCGATGGACCACCAACCGACCCGCGGCAGTCCCTTTGACCGCCAGCTCGGGCAGCAACCCGGGCTCGTTGTCGGGCGTCAGCGCGCCGCCCTGTTCGTGCCAGGTCTGCAAGAAGCTGCGCTGGATCTCGCGGACCAGTGGCCCTCCGACCTCGACGTGCGCGTCGAGCCACGGGATCCGCTCGTGGCGGGTGTTGTCGTGGATCGGGATCTCGGCGAAGCCGGTGTAGTACTCGTCGCTGGCGTTGCGGCCAGACACGATCGCGCGGCGTCCATCGATGATGATCAGCTTTCGGTGGTCGCGGCGCTTGAGCTTGGTGACCTCCACGTCGTGGCGCGTCTCGATCCGCTCGACCGCGAGCACGGAGATGTTGGGTTCGGCGCGGAGCGAGCTGAGCAAGGGGTTGGCGCGGCCGAGCAGCTCTTCCTCGGAGTACAGGGCGTCGAGCATCAGGCGAACGCGGACACCGGCGCGGGCCCGGCGGATCAGCGCGACGATCAGCCGCTCGGTGAAGTCGCTCGGCCGAACGATGTAGAACTGCAGATGCAGCGAGTGCGTCGCGCCCTCGATCAGCTCGAACAAGCGCTCGCGTGCCTGCCTGTTGTCGAGCTCGGCGTGGAATTCATTGCCCGGGATCAGCTTGGAACCGGTCGCGTGATCGAGCCGCCACGTGTCTCGATCGGCGCGCTGCCAGGCTTCACGAAAGGCCCGGGCCCGACCTAGCAAATGCTGAAAGTCGCCCGCGTTGGCCCGACGGATCGCCTCGTCGTGGGACAACAGCTCGATCGGATCGGCGCTGTCGCGGTCGGTCGGCGGGATGTCGTCGCTGATGATCGCGCTGACCGGTACGCCCTTGGCGCGGAGCTTGCGAACCGCGGTCAGCCCGAACATCTGGGCGAAGTTGACCCCGAGGCTGGTCAGCTCCTGCTCTTGCCCGCCGTAGATCAGCGTCGCGGTTGGGGGGATGCGGAGGGCGACCATCGCGTCGTGGATCGCAGCTGCCCGGTTCTTCTCGTGGATGTCGAAGAACGCGATCTCGAAGCCGGCTTGTTCGAGGGCCTCGAGCAGCGCGAGGTCGGGGCCGAGGCGCTCGGGGTGATCGAGGCCCGGCAGCAGCAGCTGGGCGTGGATCAGCGCGAGCGGGCGGCCGTCAGCGACCTGCAGCGTGCGGCTACCAATCAGCTCATTGCTTGGACCGACGCGCCCGGTCGCGGTTGCGAGCTCGACCCCAACCCGATAGCGGCCAGGGTCTGGCGCCCGGATCATGGCGCGGACCTCGTTGCGATCTTCGATCGGGTTCTCGGCGACGAGCTGCTTGTCGAGGTAGAAGCGGGCGACCGTGCCGAGCTTGGCGGTGACGCCAAGGTTCGCCTGCAGCTCGACCCACTCGCCAGGGCTGGTCAGCACGTCACGCTCGATCCCGCCGATGAAGCTGCGCAGCGTGGGGCTGCGACTCCAGCGCTCGAGCGTCGCGCTCAGCGCTCCGGCGACGGCGTCAGCGAGCGGTCGAGGCTCGGACTCGGCGCCAGAGAGCGCCGTGTCGGCGTCGAACAAGCCGACGATTTGCCGTAGACGGACGCTCAGGTCGTGGCGGTCGGGCACCTTTGAGAGTATCGGGAGGAGGGCAGGTTGGCGAGCCCCGGCCTGGGAGGGGGCACCAAGCTCAGCTCCCATCGAGGTCGGAGAGTCCGAGCCTCCGGGGCCAGAAAAACAGCGTTCATTGGCGACTCAGGGGGCACGCACGGAGGGCTCGCGGTCGGTTTGCGCCGCGAGCAGACGCCGGTACAGGCGCGCGGCCCGGTCGGGGCGGCGCAGGGGATGTCCGAAGTCCCAAAGCAGGTGGGCAGACGCTCGCAGCAGACCAGGGGCGTGGTTCCAAGACCGCAGGCGCCCCGCGTAGCACAGCGCGCTGGGAGCCAGCTCGCCCTCGAGCAGCGCGAGCAAGTCGGTGGCCCAGCACTCGAGTCCGGCCGCAAATTCCACGGTTGGATCGGGGCAGGCGTGGCTGACGAACGCGCACGCGCGCGGCTCGTAGACCAAGGTGACCGGGGCATCGTCGTCGCGCAGCGACAGACACAAGCGCGACCACGCGCCGCTGTCGAGCTTTGCGGGCAGCGAGTGGAGCTCGCAAAACAGCGGGGTGCCATACAAGTAGCGGGCGAAGTCGACGAGCTCGGCGACGAGCGTCTCGCGTCCGTTTGAGCCAAGCCGGGTGCGTCCGCACGCGGAGGCATAGTCCTGAAGGAGCGGCCCCTCGCCTCGATAGTCGCGGGCGGGCCAGGACGCGGGCGGCCGCGCGCGGAGGAAGGTGCGCTCGCTGTGGGTCGCGACGATCGCGGCGTCGCGCATGACCACGCTGTGTCCGGGGATCGGCGCCGACACCCGACCCGAACCGGTCAGCTCCGCGAGGGCGCTGGCGAGCCGCT
This sequence comes from Enhygromyxa salina, assembly GCF_000737335.2. Classification (GTDB taxonomy): domain Bacteria; phylum Myxococcota_A; class Polyangia; order Nannocystales; family Nannocystaceae; genus Plesiocystis; species Plesiocystis salina_C. The sequence continues at coordinate 40,505 of NZ_JMCC02000064.1, forward strand.
GCGAGTCGATCGGGAACAGGTGGTGGTTCATCCAGGCGCGCGCGCGATCGAAGCTCCAGCCACCGCCACAGATCAAGGTGGCGAGTGGAGCGCCCCAGCTGGCCGCCAGCAGGGCGTGGCGGCGCTCGAGCGCGCGCGCGAGCGCTGGCGTATCATCGAGGGAGGGATCGGGCGGCCCTGAATTCACCGGCTCGCGCGCGCGACTGTTCTCAGCTCGGGCTTCAGCTCGGGCGAGGGCTTCTCGCCCGCTCGCGGGCGCCTCCGTAGACTGGTTCACCCTTGGCAGCGAACGCAGCTCCTGAAAGCTGGCGCGCGAACAATTGTTGGCGACGGCCCAGACCCCGGCGCTGCCCAGCGCGCGCAGGCGCGACAGGTCAGCGTCACGCGGGCGCACGTCGATCGAGGTGAACAGGCTGCCGTGCCCGCCGCGATCCTGGATCAGCAAGGGGAACACGTCCCACTCGTCCGCTTGCCGGCCGCCGCGATGGTCAGCGCAGAAGCTCAGCACCCGCAGCTCACCGAGCTCGAGCGACGACTCGGGTTCGAGGGGCCGCACAGCCGCGAACCCCATGTGGGAGAGCAGCTCGCTCGCGGCGATCGAGGACCGGCTCGACAGGTAGATCGGGATGTCGCGATCCAGGCGATCGAGCGAGGGCAGGTCGAAGTGATCGTCGTGCTCGTGGCTGAGGAGCACCGCGTCGATCGGCGGGAACGCGGCGAAGTCGAATTCGCGCGGGGGGTAGACCTCGCCGACCAGACCGCCATGCCCAAAGCGATCACCGAGCAGGGGATCGAGCAGTACGTTGGTCGTGGCGGTCTCGATCAACCAGCCTTGGTGACCGAGGAAGGTCGTTGCGAACATCGGCGGGCCTTCGCTCCGAGCTCCATGCTAGCGACCCTCGCTAGCCGTTGGAGTCGCGCCCTCGACTGATCGCGGCGCAGGTAGCTGTGTAACACCGTTGGGCCAGATCGCTCGCGCGGGCGCCGGGATGACGTACAATCTGGCTGCCCGGTCACCGGACCAGCCGGGCCGCGCATCATGAACAACCCATACGGCATCTCGAACCAGGGACCGGGCTACGGACAGCCGAGCCACGGACAGTCCAGCTACCCCCAGCCGACCCCGCAGTACGCCCAGCCGGGCTACTCGTACCCACCTCCGCCCGGCCAGGCTCCGCCGCCGCAGTACGGTCAACCTGGATACGTCAGCTACGGCCAGGGCGCCGCGCCGCCCAACGCACATGTCCCCGCGCCAGGTTTTCACCAGCCCAACGAGCTGAGCAAGCTGTCGGACGACAGCCAGCTGTGGTTGATGGTCGCGGCCGGCGGGTTCTGGTTTGGGTTCGGCTGGATCACCGGCCCGCTCGGTTGGTACTTCGGCAGCCAGATCCGCGGCAAGTACCGCGCGCTTGGCCACCACCCGTGCTCGTCGGCCAATTGGGCCTGGGGCATTGGCATTGCGACCACGCTGATCACCTACGTGGGGTTGATGTTCATCGTGTTGGCCGTGATGGCGATCGCCGGCGTCATCGCGCTGTAGCGCTGCGCAGGCAGGCCTCGAGCCCGGCGCGATAGTCGGGGTAGCGGAGCTCGACGCCGAGCTCCGCCTGCAGGCGATCGTTGGCCACGCGCACATCGTCCTGCCAGAAGCTGCGCGCCATCGCAGACATGTTGGCCGCCTCGAACGCGACGGCCGGTGGCGGCTCGACGCCGAGCAGCGCCGCGGCGTGGGCCAGGACGTCCGCGCTGCTCGCCGGGTGGCCGTCGGACACGTTGTAGGCCCGGCCCTTGGTGGGGCGCTGGGCTTCGTGAGTCGAGCGCTCGATCGACGCCGCGAGCACCCGCGTGATGTCGTCGACGTGGATCCGGTTGAACACCTTGCCCGGCTTGATCACGCGCGTCGCGGTGCCGGCGAGGACCCGCTCGATCGCGCTGCGACCGGGGCCGTAGATCCCGGCGAGTCGGAACACTCGGGCGCCACGCTCGAGCCACGCGTCTTCGGCGACGAGCCGCCGCTGGGTCCGCGGCTTGCTCGGACGCCGGGGGCTGTGTTCGTTGACCCACGCGCCGCCGTGATCGCCGTAGACACCGGTCGTCGACAGGTAGCCGATCCAGCGCAGCTGCGAGCGGGGCAGGGCGTCGATCAAGGCCGCGTGCCAGCGCAGCACCGGGTCGCCGTCCGGGCCGGGCATGATCGAGTGCAGCAAGTGGGTCGTGCCCGCCAGTGCCTGCTCGGCGTGCTCGAGCGGCGCGTCGGCGTCAAACCGGTGCAAGGCCCAGCCGGGTTGCTGCAGCGAGGCTCGCTTGGCCGCGACGTCGCGGGTGGTGCCGGCGATCTCGAACCCCTGGGCGGCCATGCGCGCGGCCAGACGCGTGGCGCTGTAACCCAGTCCAAAACAAAACAGGCGCGGCGGCATGACCTTGGTAGGTATCCCTCAGGCGCGCGACCGTAGCCACATCTTCATGCCGTGGGCCGGACGCAAGGTCACGGCCGCCTCGAGGCTGAGGTCCTGGCCGGACACCAATTCGACGCTGAAGCGCTGCAACAAGGTCGCTAGCACCAGCTTGGCCTCGTACAGGGCGAAGTTGACGCCAATGCACTGGCGCGGACCGCCGCCAAACGGAAGGTAGGTGTAGCGTGGCCGCGCGGCGACTGTCTCGGGCAAGAAGCGATCTGGGTCGAAGCCCTCGGGGTTGGGCCAGTGCGCAGGGTGGCGATGGATCGTCCACGGTGAGATCGCCACCAGGGTGCCAGCGGGGATGCTGTAGCCGTCGAGCTCGAGGTCGACCAGGGCTTGGCGCTCGATCAACCAAGCCGGTGGATACAGGCGCATGGCCTCGTCGATCACCCGGCCGGTGTAGTCGAGCGCCGCCAGATCCTCCATGCTTGGTGGCCGATCGCCGCAGACCGCACGGATCTCGGCGACGACGCGGCGCTCGATCACCGGGTGACGCGAGAGCAGCATGAAGGTCCACGTCAGCGCCTGGGCCGTGGTCTCGTGTCCAGCCAAGACCAAGGTTGCGACCTCGTCACGCAGCTCGCGGTCGCTCATGCGGATCTGGCCGGTCTCGTCGGTCGCGGCCATCAGCATGCTCAGCAGATCACCGGTGTCTTCGCGGCTGTTGCGGCGCTCGGTGATGATGCCCTGGACCACGTCATCGACGACCTGCATGGCGGCCTTGAAGCGAAGGTTGCGTGGTGTCGGCACCCACGGCGGCGGGACCAGGAGCATCGACACCGCGAGGTGGTTGGCGTGCTCGAGCACCGTGGCCAACGCCGGCCCCATGTCGCCAGCCTTGTCGGACAGCTCGGTCGAGAACAGCGTGAGCCCGACGATGCGGAACGTCAGCGACAACAGCTGCGTGTGCAGATCCACGATCGGCAGCTGCGCCCCGCGGTGGTTGGCCACCAGCTCGTCCCACTCGTCTGCGAGCTCGGTCGAACAGCGGACCATGTGGTCGCAAAACCCGAGCAGGCGCTTGTGGTGAAACGCGGGGGTCATCAGCTTGCGCTGGCGCCTCCAGAACTGATCTTCGCTGGTCAACAAGCCCTTGCCCACGACCAGCTCCAGGCCCTGATAGGTGGGGCTCTTGTGGAAGTCGTCTGCGCGCTCGAGCAACACCGTGCGGATGTCCTGGGGGCGGTGGATCGCCACCATGTCGAAGGGTCCAAACCGGTAGCGGACCGTGTCGCCGTGCTCGCGACGCCCTCGCTCGAACATCGAGAGCGCGTCGGTGCGAACGTCGACCATGCTGCCGAGCAAGGGCAGGCCCTCGGGCCCGGGCGGTAGCTTGCGATCGTGGTTTGACCGGCGACGCGTGAACGCGTTGGCGAGCTGGGCGAAGGCCGGCGACGGGGAGTCCTTCATGGATGGATGATGCCAGGCGTGACGGCGGCGCAGGCTGCGGCGCACCGCGACCCTGTGCACCGCGACCTGATCGAGCCCCGCCAGCTCGGGGACATGTCGAAATTGCCGGACCCGATCAGCGGTTGGTGGAGGCCACGACGTTGTCTGTTGGTTTCGACCCGCATACGATGTGCGCAGCCGTCGACGATCCCTTCGCCCGTGTTGGACCTGATTGGACCTGACTGGACCTGACTGGATAGAGCCGCCCGATGTTTGACCCACGATTGTTCTGTACCCCCCTCCTGACTGCGCTCACGATCTGTGTGGCTACAACCGCCTCGGGCTGCGGCGACGCGGGTGAGCTCGCAGATACAAACGGATCGGGTGAGACCGAGACGACCGGAGCCGACACTGGCGAGGCCGAGGACACCGGCGAGACGGGGGACACCGGCGAGACCGGAGACGAGCAAGAGCCGCCTCCGCCGCCGCCCGCCTACGACGAGTGGGTCCCGATCGAGCTGCCCAACACCTATTGCAGCGACGGCAGCCAATACAAGTTCTTCGTCAATTGGCATGAGGGCGCCGATGACCTCATGGTGATCTTCGAGCCGGGCGGCGCGTGCTGGGACTACGAGAGCTGCTCGGGCGAGCTCGGCAAGCTTGGCGCCGCCAACCCCAACGGGATCTCCGACAACCACATGGAGGCCTGGGGGATCCATTCACCGTTGGTTCGGCGCGACAGCTCGCAAAACCCCATGCGCGACTGGAACATGGTGTTCGTGTCTTACTGCACCGGGGACGTGCACACCGGCAGCCGTTCGGTGACCTACGAGAGCAAGGACGGGACCAAGCAGCTCGCCTACAAGCACGTCGGACACGACAACATGGTCGCGGTCAGCGAGTGGCTGGGCTGGCAGTTCCCGGCAACCGACAAGCTCTACGCGGGCGGCTGCTCGGCGGGCGGAGCTGGTTCCAACGTCAACTACTTCTTCTTGCGCGAGGCGATCGCCCCGAACTTCGGCTACCTCGTCAATGACTCGGGTCCGCTGTTTCCCAACTCGGTCAACTCGGCGCCCTTGCACGAGCAGATCACCACCGCTTGGGGGCTCGAGACCGTCATCGACGAGACCCCGATCGCCGCCGCGCTGACCGAGGACTTCGGGTCGATCAACGCCGAGATGGCCGACCTGTTCCCCGACGATCGCCTGGCGATCACCTACTTCGTTCGTGACTTCAACTACTCGCGCTACTCCTACGAGCGCTTCTTCGAGGGCATCGATGAAGAGGGCATCCACCAGAAGTTCTGGGAGGACTCGCTGCTGCTCATGGACCAGTACGACGACCGCGAGAACCTGGCCTACTTCCTGCCCTACTTCCGCAACATCAACGACAGCCACTGCGCGTCGATCATCGACTTTGGCCTGACCGACGTCGGCGAGTGGCAGCTCGGCGACTTCATCGAGCTCGTGCTCGATGACAGCCTGCCGCTGCAGAGCTTCGTCGACCCCGATGGGTCCCAGGGGCCCTGAATTCACCCCCATGCAACGCCACCAAATGGACCACGAGTTGAGCTGCACGCCCGCGCGCATGTGGCCGCTGTACTTCGAGGACGCCTTCAACGTGCAGATGTACGAGCAGGGGTTGGGGTTCCCCTCGTGCAAGATCGTGGAGCGCCGCGACGACGGCGACAAGCTGTTCCGGCGCATGGCCATGATCCCCAAGCTCGAGATGCCCAAGGCCGTCGCCAAGCTCGTTGGGGACCGGGTCGGCTACGAGGAGTCGGGCGACTGGATCCGCAGCGAGGGCGTGTATCGCTGGCGCCTGTTGCTGGCCGCGTTTGGCGAGAAGCTGCGCGTGGCCGGGACCATGCGCCTCGTCGCCCACGGCGACGGTCACTGTCGGCGGGTCGTGGAGTTCGAGGTCGACGCCAACATGTTCGGGATCGGCAAGCTGGTCGAGAACACCGCGGCCCAGAACACCCTCGAGGGCTGGAACAACAGCGCCAAGTGGATCAACAGCTACCTGAAGGACCACCGCTGAGCTGCGCCATACCGGCGGCCTGCGGGGGTCACCTCCCCTACATCGTTCGGGAGACCTGCAATTGGTAGGTCGTGCACATTGGGTTGTTCTGGAACCTGAACACGCGGACCCACACCGTGGTTGGCCACGGGATGTTGTCCATGTACTCGAGCTGCTCCATGTCGGGGTTGAGATCGCTGAAGCTCCACTCCGACAGCGGCGGGGCGCTTGCCCCAAATTCGGCCGCTAGACCCTGTCCATAGGCTTGCGCGCCGCAGTCGCGGTAGACCTCGAAGCGGTAGTCGTCGTTGCCGTTTTCGGCGAACTCGATCACCGCGGTGCCGGCCATGGGGCGGGTGTCCGGCATCAGCGGGAAGTCGACCTGATACCAGTCTTCGGCGCCGTTGCCTTGGCCGTTGTCGGTGTCGACGATCGCACCGACCGGCATGTCCGTGCTCATCTCACCGATCGGGAAGGCCCCGTGATAGGCGCTGCCTTGCCCACAGCTGGTCCCGACCTGGGCCGGATCTGTCGCGCAGTCGCCGGGGTCACCGTCGCCGTCGCCGGTGGTGCCGGGGTCGCCGTCGCCGTCGCCAGTGGTGCCGGGGTCGCCGTCGCCGTCGCCGGTGGTGCCGGGGTCGCCGTCACCGTCGCCCGTGCCCATGTCGCCGCCAGTCTCGTCGACCGTGCCGGCCTCGGCGTCGGCATCTGTCCCCGCTTCTCCGTTGGAGAACATGGGGTCGTCGCGGTCATCCGTGGGCGAACCACATGCGAACACGAAGGCCGATGCGAGGGGCAGTACGAGGACGGGGATTAGTCGACGGGGTAAAGACATGAAAAATACCAGGCAGCTAATCGTGGACGCGAGGCTAGCACGACTGGGGGAGGGCTTGAAAACCAACGGCCTTCGCCAGGCTCACTTTTGGGTGCGCGAGCGGGGCGTCCGGTCCGGGCGCCGTCGCCACGAAAGCGATGGATTGGCCTTCTGGACAAATGCGCAAGCTTCGCCAGGCGCCCGCCAAAGCGGGGGGGAGCTAGAGTCAGCTCACTGCTCGCGCGCAGGGGCGAGCTGGGCGATCTCGGCGAGCAGCTCGTAGCTGCGCACCCGCGCCGCGTGGTTGTGGGTGATCGTGACGACCAGGAACTCGTCGGTGTCGTAGAGCAAGGCCAGACGATCGAGCCCGCGCGAGACGGTCGCGGGTCCGCCGTACAGTCGCAGCGCACGCAGCTGCCGACGCATGGCCGCAGCCGCTGGGCTCCACTCGTGGGCCAGCGCCTGCTCGGGGGCCGGAAACCGGATGTGCTGACCAAGCTGTAGGCTCAGGTACCAAAGCTCGGTGCTGCTGATCAGGCGTTCGGCCTCGGCGTCGTCGTTGGCGACCAAGATGAACGCCCCCACGGCGACCCGAGGTCGAGGGAGCCACACCGAAGGGACGAAGGCCTCACGGTAGGCGTCGACCACCATCGCGCCCGTGGCCCCGCCGATGAACTGCGCGAAGCAAAACCCCCAGCCGAGCTTGGCCGCCAGCGCGGCGCTCTTTGATCCGGAGCCGAGCAGCCACGGCTGCGGGGGCTCGATCGATCCGGTTGGCATCGCCATCACCGGTTGGTCCGAGCTGGGAACACCGTCGTCGCGCACGTAGCCGCCAAGCTCGCGCAGCTTGGTCTCGAACAGCGTCTGTTCGAGATCGGGCGCGCCGTGGTTGGGCGCCAGCGCGCGCGCGCCTCGGCTGTCGGTGCCCGGCGCGCGGCCGACCCCCAGATCGATGCGACCCGGGTGCAAGGCCGCGAGCATCCGAAATTGCTCGGCGACCGCGAGCGCGCTGTAGTGCATCAGCATGACGCCGCCGGATCCCACCCGGATCGAACGGGTCTTGGCGGCCACGTGGGCCATGAGGATCGTGGGGCAGGGGCCCGCGAAGCTCTCGGTCGCGTGGTGCTCCGCGAGCCAGTAGCGCTCGTAGCCCAGCTGTTCGGCCCGGACTGCCAGATCGACGGACTCGCTGATCGCCTGGGCGGGGCTGCGACCTTCGGCGACGGGGGACTGATCGAGGACGCCACAGCGGTAGCGAGGCATGGGGTGGTTCATACCCCAGTCGGACCGTGCTCGACCGTGCTCGACCGTGCTCGACCGGGCTCGACCGGGCTCGACCGTGCTCGACCGGCCAGCTCCACGCGGGTCGACACCTTCGCTTCGCGTCGGCGACACTGCTGGGGTGACGGCCGTGCGAGAAGGTGAGGGGCTCGCGGGGAGTGGCGGCGCCGCACAGGGCTCGCGCGACTGCGTGCTGGCGATCGACCTTGGCACGTCGGGTCCAAAGGTCGCGGTCGTGACCCTCGACGCGAAGGTCGTCGGGTGGCAGACGCGCCCGGTTCCACTGTCGCTGCTCGACGGCGGCGGCGCCGAGCAGGCGCCCGCCGACTGGTGGCGGGCGATCTGCGAGGCGGCCACCGCGGTGCTCGAGCAGACCGGGGCGGCCAAGCGGATCGTCGCCGTCGCGGTCACCTCTCACTGGTGTGGGACCGTGGCCGTGAACGGGGCGGGCGAGCCGCTGCGACCCTCGATCATCTGGCTCGACGCCCGCGGCGCTCGGCATGTCCCGGAAATCTGCGATGGCCTGATCCGCGTCGAGGGCTACGGCGCGCGCAAGCTGGCCAAGTGGGTGCGTCTGACCGCAGGGGTCCCCAGCCTCGCGGGCAAAGAACCGGTCGCGCACCTGCTGTGGCTGCGCCACAACGAGCCCGAGGTCTACGCCAAGGCCGCGATGTTTCTCGAGCCCAAGGACTGGCTCAACTTCAAGCTCACGGGCGTGTTTGCGGCCACCTTCGACTCGATCACGGCGCACTGGGTGACCGACAATCGCAGGCTCGACTCGATCAGCTACCACCCCGACTTGCTCGAGTGGATCGGGGTCCCACGCGCCAAGCTGCCGGATCTGTGCGGGGCGACCGAGGTCATCGGCGCGCTCACCCGGGAGGCGGCCGCGGGCTTGGGGCTTGGTGCGGCGCGTGGCGACGGGATCCAAGTGATCGGGGGGACGCCCGACATCCACTCGGCCGCGGTCGGCTCGGGCGCCGTCGACGATCGCCAGGCGCACATCTATGTTGGGACCTCGTCGTGGGCGACCTGCCACGTCCGCTACAAGAAGACCGACGTCCTGCACAACATGGCCTCGCTGCCGTCTCCGCTGCCAGGTCGCTACTTTGTCGCGGCCGCGCAAGAGAGCGCGGGCGTGTGCTTTGAGTACCTGCGCGATCACTTCTTGTTCGTCGACGATGCGCTGGGAACGGGCGCCGCGCCAGACGACTTTTGGCAGCGGCTCGAGCGAGTCGGCGCGACGGCGCCGGTCGGCAGCGGCGGGCTCATCTTCACGCCGTGGCTGTACGGCGAGCGCTGCCCCGTCGCCGACGACACCCTGCGCGCGGGCTTTCACAACATGTCGCTGCGGACCGGGCGAGCCGAGCTGATCCGCTCGATCTACGAGGGCGTGGCGTTCAACACCAAGTGGCTGCTGAAGTATCTCGAGCGGTTTGTGGGCGCGCGCTGTGATCCGATCCGTTTCATCGGCGGCGGCGCGATGTCGCGGCTGTGGTGCCAGGTCATGGCGGACGTGCTCGATCGCGAGATTCACCAGGTCCTCGAGCCGCGGGCCTGCAACGCGCGGGGGGCCGCGCTGCTGGCCTCGATCGGGCTTGGGCACCTGCAGGTCGAGGACATTCCCAGCCGCGTGGGCGTGGCCACGTCGTTCTCGCCGAACCCCGCCCACCGTGAGCTCTTGGATCGGCAATTTGCGGCGTACCTGCAGATCCACGCCAAGAACGCGCCGATCCACCGTCGCCTCAACCAATCTGCTCGATCGCGGCGTCGTGGGTCAGCGAGTTGAACCGCGGTGAGACCTGCATCGACGCCAGCGCGAGATCGGTGGTGCGCAGCAGCTCGTGGGCCCGAGGTGGATCGCCACCGAGCCAGTCTGTGACCGCGTCAGCCTCAATGATCGCGGGCATGCGCTCGTGGATCCCACGCAGCTGCGGCCCGGCGGGGACCGTGATGATCGAGAAGCCCGGCGGCTCGAGCACGGCCGCGAACAGCAGCGCCTTGCCGTCGTCTCGGTGAAACCACCACGGCTGCCGCTGCCCGTCCCGCCGCTCCCACTCGAAGAACCCGTCCGCGGGGATCAAGCAGCGCCCGCGCACAAACGAGGCCCGAAACAGCGGCGTGGTTGCGACCGTCTCGGCCCGCGCGTTGATCACCAGCTTGCTCGGCTTGCCCGGGCGCGCCTCGCTGCGCAGGCCAAAGGTGCCGCGATCGAGGATCGCCCGGCCGCCGCGAGCGCGGACGACCCAGTGGTCCTGACTGGGCCCCACGTTGTAGCGCGGCCGGTAGTCGGACCGCGCGAGCCACTGCGACAGCCCTTCGACCTCGAACCCCGGGACCGCGTCGGCCAGCAGCACAGCCGCGGCCCGATGATTCGGCGCGCTGAGGCTCAGGCGTCCACACATGCGCGGCGGCTCCCGCTACTCGACCGGCATGTCGAGCTGGCTGCTGACGTGCGGCTGCTTGGCGAAGGTCGCCTTGTCGAGCGCCTTGTCGAGGCCATCTTGGGCGGTGATCGTGCCCTCGCGCACCAGCCGGTCGAGGGTGGCGTCCATGCCCTGCATGCCGTCGCGGGCCCCGGCCTGGATGATGCTGTCGATCATCGAGGTTCGGTTCTCGCGGATACAGGTCGAGACCGCGTTGGTGCCGATCAGGATCTCGTGGGCGGCGATCCGACCGCTGCCGTCGGCGCGCTTGAGCAGCTGCTGGGCGACGATCCCCGCGAGCGACTCACCCAGCATCCCGCGGATCGCCGGCTGCTGCCCAGCCGGGAACACGTTGATGAAGCGATCGATCGTCGCCGCGGCCGAGTTGGTGTGGACCGTGGCGAAGATCAGCACGCCGTAGCTGGCCAGCTGCAGGGCCAGGCGCATGGTCTCGGGTCCACGCAGCTCGCCAACGAGGATCACGTCGGCGTTCTCGCGCCCGGCCGAGCGGATCGCGTCGGCGAAGCTCGGCGAGTCCGAGCCGACCTCGCGGTGCGTGATCAGACACTTGACCGGCTGATGCACGAACTCGACCGGGTCTTCGATCGTGAGGATATGGCCCGCGCGCTCGTGGTTGATCCACGAGATCATGGCGGCGAGCGTGGTGCTCTTGCCGCTGCCGGTCGGCCCGGTGACCATGACCAGGCCCGAGCGCCGCTTCGCGAGCTCGAGCACCTGCGAGGGCAGGCCAAGCTGCTCGGCTGTGAGGATCTTCGAGGGGATGGTCCGAAACACCGCCCCGGGGCCGGTGTGCTTGTAGAGATAATTGCAGCGAAACCGGGCCCGAACCTGGCCACCGGGTCCTGGCAACGAGTACGCAAAGTCGAGGTCGCGCTCTTTGTGGAACCGCTCGCGGGTCGGCTCGTCGAGCAGCTCGTCGAGCAGCCGCCGCATGGTGGGCTCGTCCAGCGGCTCTTGCCCATGCGGCACGAGGTCGCCCTTGAGCCGCAGCATGGGCGGGTAGCCCACGCTGAGGTGCAGGTCCGAGGCGCCGGTGTCGAGCATCACGCCGAAGTAGCTGTCGATCGCTGGCATGGCGCTATCCCTCATCCTTCTGGCGGCCGCGCCCAAACATGTTGCGCACGGCCCCGAGCGCCGTCTTGCCCAGATCTTGGCCGGAGGCGTCTTGTTTGGCGGCGGCGACCTTGACCCCGCCAGGGGTGATCATCCGCGGATCGTCAGCGTAGCGGCGCGCGGTCTGTTCGGTGATCACACCGGCCGCGAGCAGCTCGTTGAGCGAGGTCTCGGCGCTGATCATCCCGTAGTTGCGCCCGCGCTGCAGCAGGCTGGACATCTGAAACAGCTTGTTCTCGCGGATCAGGCTCCACAGCGGCACGTTGCCGGTGATCAGCTCCGCGGCGGCGACCATCTTCGTGCGGTCCGCGGTCGGGACCAGGCGCTGGGAGACCACGACCTTGAGCGCCCCCGCGAGCGTCGAGCGGACCTGGGCTTGGTCCTCGGGCGGGAACATGTCGATCAGGCGCTCGATCGTCTTGGCGCCCGAGGGCGTGCTCATGCTGGCGATCACCAGGTGCCCGGTCTCGGCCGCCTGCAGCGCCATCTCGACGGTCTCGCGATCGCGCAGCTCGCCAATGATGATCACGTCGGGGTCTTCGCGCAGCGCCCCCTTGAGCGCGTGGTGGAAGCTCTGGGTGTGGAGCCCGACCTGGCGCTGGCTGATCACGGCCTTGCGGATCGGGTGCACGACCTCGATGGGATCTTCGACCGTGATGATGTGATGCGGCTTGGTCCGATTGACCAGATCCACGAGCGCCGCCATCGTCGTGGTCTTGCCTTGCCCGCTGGGGCCCGAGACCACCGCGAGGCCCTGGTGGTGCTGCGCGACCTTGTGCAGCTCGATCGGCAGCCCGAGCGCCTCGAGGCTGGGCGGACGCAGCACGATCAGACGAAAGCAGCCCTTGAGCCCGGACTGGCCCTTCGCAAAGTTGACCCGCAGGCGGCCGGTGTTGGGCAGCTCGACCGCGAAGTCCGTGTAGCCAAGCTCGTGCAGCTGCGCGGTGGCTTGCTCGCCCGCCTGCTCGAGCAGCGACATCAGCATGCGCTCGACATCTGCAGTCTCGAGCACCGGGCCCATGGGCTCGAGCTCGGCGAGCCGACGCAAGCGCGCCGGTTGGCCGCCGATCACGTGGACGTCGGTGCAGCCAGCCTCTCGAGCCTCGCGGAGCAGCGCACGGATCCGAGCTTCCGGGCCGCCCTTGTCCCAGGTGCAGCGCGGTGGTCGGGTCGTGAAGTCGACGCCTTCGCCGTGCCTTGGCGCGGATGCGGATGCGGATGCGGGGGCGGATGCGGAAGGTGAGCCCCGGACGGCGTCGACCGATGCCACGGCGCTGGCGATGAGGGCGTCAGCGGCGGATGGTTTGGCGGCGGCCGGTTTGGCGGCGGCCGGTTTGGCGGCGGCCGGTTTGGCGGCGGCCGGTTTGGTGGCGGCCGGTTTGGCGGCGGCCGGTTTGGC
>NZ_JMCC02000065.1 GCF_000737335.2 Enhygromyxa salina
GCCCGGTCGCGCCCGCGGAGCGCCCGGTCGCGCCCGCGGAGCGCCCTGCTGCCCGACCGCCTCGCTCGCCGAGCACCCCCCTCGCGTCGCCCATGATCACGCGGGCATGGGCGTGGATGCCCAGCGCGTCGAGCTGCTGGTCGAGGAAGCGAATCAGCTGCGGCTGCTGCTCGACCAAGGTCGCGTGCGCTGCACCCCGGCTGATCGCCTCGATCGCGAGCGCCCCCGTGCCCGCGAAGAGATCCAGCACGCGCGCGCCGACGACTTCGTGCTGCAGACGATCGAAGATCGCGCTGCGCACCCGACTCGAGCTCGGGCGCACGCCCGTGATCGAATTCGGCAGCGACAGCAGCCGCCGCCCGCGAAGCGTTCCAGAGACGATCCGCTGCACGCCCGATCTGTAGCGCCCCGGCGCGCGCCTGGAAACCCACCTTCACGGGACCGCGGCGCGCCCGTCTCAGCTAGCCGGCGTAGCTGCGCACCCAACCACCTAGCGAGACGCCCTCGTCGGCGCCTTTCGAGATCCCGAGGATCTCGAAGCTGCCGTCCGGGCGCGCGCCCAGGCCCCAGGCGGTCCCGCAGATCTCGACGCGGTGGGCCCACTGCGCGTCGCCGCCGGAGGTGATCGCCATGACCCAAGGCTGGCCGGAGCAGGTCGCGCTGGGATAGGCCTGCCGGCCCACCAGCAGATAGCCGCCATCGGGTCGCACGTGCGGGTGGGCGTAGTCGAGCAGCGCACAGCCTTCGGGGCCGCACTGCTCGGGCTCGGCCACGTCGAAGCGCCGATACTCGCGGGTCCAGATGCTGGCGCCGGTGAGCAGCGAGACCTGCTCGAGTGCCAGCGCGCGTCCGGCCCCGACTCCCGTCGGCTGGCGGCGGACGACGAGCATGGTGTCCCCCTGTGCGGCCCCTACCCAGCCCTCGCTTCGCGCCCAGCGGACGCTGCCGTCGGGCTCGATGAGCTCGAAGCCTTCGCCGGTCGACCACACCGCCGCGCCGTCTTCCAGGGCGTGCACGGCTCCGCTTGGCGACGTGCGCGGATTGACGGTCGTGCGCGTCGCGAGCTGCTCAATCTGATCGAGGCTCGTGACCCTGAACAGCGCGTGCTCGACGAGCCCGTCGTCGAGGTCGTCGAGGGTCGTGACCCACGCCCCGCCCGCGACGTCCCGGGCCGCGAGCAGTCGGTTGTAGCTGGCCTCCTGCCAGGCGCGCGAGTCCAAGATCGCGCCGCTGCTGGCGTCGACGATCGCTATCCGCTCCTGGTCATCGAGGTCGCGGGCCACGACCCACAGCTCGTCGGCGACGAAGTCGAAGGACCAGACGCTCAGCTCGCTGACTGCCCAACCAAACCCGGCGCCGTCGCTCATGACCCGGACCAGGGGATGGCCGATCGGGTCGACGGGGTCGACGATGCCGTTGCTCGCAAGCCACGCGTCCCACTCGTCGCGGTAGCCGGGCGGCGCCAACTGCATGACCCAGCCGCCGTCCGGATGGAGCTTGGCGAACCAGGGCACGCCAGGCAGCGCGCGCGTGTCGAGCTCCGGCTGGGTCTCGATCCCGTTGCCCCAGCCAGCGGCACACTCGACGGCGTACTCAGGCACGGGCGGGAAGCGAACGGGATCGAGGCCCAGCGGCCAGTCGATCTCGTCGCAGGCGGGGACGATCTCGACGAGCTCATCGCCGCACGCACCGAGGGCGAGCACGACGAGCACGAGGACGGACGCGGCTGTACGGGTCACCGCCCAATCATCGCGGGCGCGGACGCGACGCGAAAGCGGGGAAGCCCGCGAACACGACAGGTGCTTCCTCCATACTCGCGCTGCCCCGGTGCGATGGGCGTTGTGAAGCTCGCCCGCAGCACCCCCAATTGGCCGACCTACAAACCCTGTTAGATTCCCGCGATGCGCCTGGCTCGTTCGACCTTCGCCCTGCTCTTCCTCGCCCCGCTCGCGACCGCGTGTGGTGACGACGGCGGCTCAACCGACAGCGGAGAGACCAGCCAGACCGGAGATGGCGACGGCGATCCAACCGGCGACGGCGACGGCGACGGCGACGGCGACGGCGATCCAACCGGCGACGGCGACGGCGATCCAACCGGCGACGGCGACGGCGACGGCGATCCCCAAGGCGATCCCTGCACGCCCACCGACTGGAACCCAGCCGACTTCGCCACGGTCTACGACGTTGGCCCGGGACACGCCTACGAAGATCCCTCGGCCGTCCCGTGGGACGCCCTGGGTCCCGGCTCGCTGATCCGCATTCACTGGCGCGAGCAGCCCTACCGCGACAAGTGGGTGATCAACAGCGCTGGCACCGAGGCCGCGCCGATCGTCGTGACCGGCGTGCCCGACAACGGCCAGCTCCCGGTGATCTCGGGCGACGGCGCGAAGACGAGGTCCGAGCTCAGCTTCTGGAATCAGCAGCGCGGCCTGATCAAGATCGGCGGCGCCGATGCGCCCGGCGGCGACGTGGCCTCGTGGATCTACATCGAGAACCTAGACCTGCGCGACGCGAACTCGACCAACAGCTTCACCAGCACGAACGGCGCCGACCAGGGCTACGCCGACAACGCGGCGGCGCTCTACGTCGAGTGGGGCGACAACCTGTACTTCCGCAACAACGAGGTCAGCTGGTCGGGCAACGGGATCTTCACCGGCTCGCAGTCGTCCGATGTCCACGTGCAGTGCAACTACGTGCACGACAACGGCGTGGCCGGCAGCATCTACCAGCACAACTCCTACACGGAGTCGGTCCGCATCACCTTCGAATTCAACCACTACGGGCCGCTGTGCCCGGGCTGCGGCGGCAACAACCTCAAGGATCGCTCCGCGGGCACGGTGATCCGCTACAACTGGCTCGAGGCCGGCAACCGCCAGCTCGACCTCGTCGAGAGCGACCACGACGAGCTGATCGCCCTGCCCGAGTACGCCACCACCTACGTCTACGGCAACGTGCTCGTCGAACCCGACGGGGCCGGCAACGGCCAGATCCTGCACTACGGCGGCGACCTTGGCGATCAAGACTACTACCGCAAGGGCACCTTGCACCTCTACAACAACACCGTGATCTCGACCCGCAACGGCAACACCACGTGGATGCGGCTGTCGAGCAACGGTGAGACCTGCGACGCCCGCAACAACGTGGTCTACGTGACCGCTGGCGGGGCGACCTTGGCGATGACCGACGGCGCGGGTCAGCTCGAGCTTCGCAACAATTGGGTGGTCGAGGGCTGGAGGGATACCCACGGTACGCTGACCGGCAGCGTCGAGGATCTTGGCGGCAACGTGTATGGGACGGATCCTGGGTTCCTCGACTTCGATGGCCAAGAGTTTGGTCCGGCGCCCGCCAGCGAGCTGCGCGACGCCGGCGGTCCGCTCGCCAATGGCGTGAACGCCCCGAGCTGGGCCTACGTCGTGCACCAGAGCGGCGCGCCGCGGACCGACGACGGCGAGCTGGACATCGGCGCCTTTGAGGGGTGATCCCCCCCACTCGAAGCGACGGCCAAGAACAACGCAAAATAGACTCCGCGTCGTCTACCGCGACGAGAAAAGTTGCGGGCTCGACTCCTGCGGATGGCACTTCGCCGTGGTTCCGAATGTGGCAGGTTGCTTGATGGATGGGTGCTTCTCAGCGGTTGATGAGCGTGGCCATCGCCGCATCACTCGAAGCGACCGATCAACTCGATGCTCGGAGGCCCCTGCCAGCGCTGGCCCAGGCTGTCAGGCGTGACCTGCTCGCGGCCGAGCACGAGCGGGCCCGCGCGCCGCCGCAGCCGATCGCATTGGTCCAAGATCAGCGCGACGGTCTGCGGAGCCCGCGGGGCCAAGCTGGGATCGATCTCGCACACCGAGCCCCGGTAGTAGAGGTGGCAGCCCTGCGCGTCGTTGGGCTCGCCCGCGCTCGGCATCGATCGGAACCGCAGCTCCGGCGCGAGCAGGCGCAGCGGCGAGCGATCGGGCGCCAGGCAGCAGTCCAGATCCGGCTCGTCGGTTGCCTGCCGCGGGCGCACGAACCACAGCGTGCATCCCTCCAGCTCACGCGACTGCAGCTGCTTGGCCAAGAACACGTACTCGGCTTGAAAGGTGTACTCGTGGCGCCAGCCGGGCCGCGCCGCCAAGCTCCCGAGCATGGCGATCATCACCGCCCCCGCGCCCAGCAGCGCCCGCCGATGTCGCGCGCGCGGGCCTTGCAGGTAGTCGTTGGCCGCCTCGCCGACCTGGGCCGCGAGCAACACCAAGACCGGCAGCGCCAGCACGAAATAGCGCGCCCCGGTCAGGCCGTCGTGGGTCAGGTTGCGACCGATCGGGATGAAGATCAGCGCGAGGCTGAGCGCGGCGGCGACCAACCCAGACCAACGCCGGCGCGACGCCGCCACGCCAACCCCGACCACCGCCAAGCCCAAGCACAGCGGCGAGATCCAGTGCGGCGGGGTGACCGTAGCCGTCCAAAACTGCGAGAACAGCAGCTTGGCTGCGTCGCGGATCCCGTCGAGCTCGGGGCCGGGATGCCTGCTCGGCACGACCAGGCGAAACCACCCGTAGACTCCGATCGCCACCCAACACAGGCCAAAATACAGCGCGTCCGCCCAGCGTCGCCCGGCCGGCAGCCAGTTGGCGCGACCTGACCCGAACACGGGGCCCAGCAGCGACCACAGCACGATCAACGACAGCTGCGGCCAGCAGTCCACCCGGGTCAACACGGCGAGCACGATCAGCACGACGCTCAGCAGACGTGGGACCGGGCTTGGATCCGCCGCCGCGCGCTGCCACACGACCCAAGCCGCGAGCGCCAGCGTCCCCGCCAGCACGTGCTCCGAGCTCGAGGCCGACAGGCGCACTGCGATCGGTGCGAGCGCGAGCAGCAGCCCCGCGACGATGCCCGCGCTCAGCGAGCCACCCAGGCGCCGCACCAACAACACCACCAGCGGCACCGCGAGCGCGCCAACAACTCGCGCGAGCGCGAACGCGACCCCCACCGTCCATGGGCTCAGGTGACGAACGACCGCCTGCAGCACCGCCGCGGTCGCGCCAAACCGGAGCTCGCCCAGGCCCTCGACCGGCAGGAAGGATCCGTACCAATTGCCGACGCTGGCCACGACCATGAAGCGGGGGACCAGCGCGAACACGAACAGCGTGGCCATGGCCACCGCCCACCCACGGTCATCCTGATCCACCCCACGGTCCACATGGTTGGCCGCGCGCTGCCGCCAGCGCTGAACGAGCGCGGTCACGCCCAGCAACAAGGCGGCCAACCACGCGACGCTCGCTACCACCAGCGGATCTGCGATCTCGATCCCGCTGATCGACTCATCGGCCTCGCCGTCGGTCACGTCGCTGATCACCGGCACCTGCTCGGGCATCAGGGGCGCGAGCTGTTCATGCGCATCACCGACGAACCCACGCAGTCCCGCCAGCGCGGCCGGGCAGCGCTCACCCAGCTCGGGCGGCGCGTAGTAGGCCAAGTCCGCGCCCTCGTGGGTGGCCTCGAGCACGCACCCGCGCGGGCCCAGCAGCGCCGTATGGGAGCCCGCCTCGCTGACCCACTCGATCTGCGTGCGGAACAGCGAGGTGTCGACTCGACCCAGGGTGCACGGGCCAGCGGCGGCGATCGGTCGCAGGCGGTCGAGCAGATCGTCGACCTGCTGCTTGGACAGCGCCTGCTCGCAGGTCTCGCTGAACCCCGGACTGGCCCGCGCTCGCGCCGGCCACAGCACGGCGAGCAACGCCAGCACCGTCAACAGAACACGCAGACGCGGCGGCACGGTGGGACTATATCCGAGCTTGTCCCGCGCGCGCCGATCTCCGCGCTTGGTCGGCGTGATGCCCGGGACTAACATGGTCGACGTGAACGACCCTGAACGTGGCCACCCGCGCTGGACGATCGCCAGCTATGTCGACGGCGACGAGGGGCGCATCGTCTCGCTGTTCGAGCGCGTGTTCGCCAAGCCAATGGGCCGCAGCGAGAGCATCCAGCATTGGCGCTGGAAATTCGCCGCCAACCCGGTCGGCCCCAAGGTCATCGAGCTGGTCTGGGACGCCGATCAGCTCGTCGGTCAATACGCGATCTCGCCTCGCAAGCTGCGCTGCAACGGCGCCCAGCAGCTCGGCGCGCTCAGCCTCGACACGATGACCGATCCCGACTACGGCCGTCAGGGCATCTTCACGGCCAGCGCAGAGGCCTGCTACGCGCGCTTGGTCGAGGCCGGCTTCACCTGCGTCTACGGGTTCCCCAACGCCAACTCGATCCACGGGTTCGAGAAGCGCTTGAGCTGGCAGGTCGTCATGCCCACGCCCGTGCTGGTCAAGGCCCTCGATGTCGGCGAGTTCGTCGCCGACAAGCTCGGGCGCCCAGGCTTGGGTCCTTTGCTGTCGGCGGCCTCGCGGCAGGTCTCGCGCGCGCCCTCGCTGGTCGACGCGCTCGCGGCTCGGCTGCGCGGGCTCGAGCCGCTGAGCGTGCAGGTGTTCGATCGCTTCGACGCCTGGGCCGATACGCTGTGGACCCGCTGCCAAGCCCAGCACGGCGCCTGGGTCATCCGCGATCACGAGTTCTTGGCCTGGCGCTACGACGCCCGGCCCGAGTCCGACTACCTGCGGCTGCGCGTCGATGGCCCCGACGGCGAGGTCGCAGGCTACGTCGTGCTCGCCTTCGCCGAGCGCGAGCAGGGGCTGTGCGCCTTCGTCATGGATCTGCTCGTCGATCTCGAGGTCCCCGGTGCGCTCGCCAGCATCCTGCACGGCGTCGAGCGACACGCCCGGGCGCGCGGCTGCGCGTTCGCCAGCGCGATGGCGGGGCCGGGCTCGCGCTATCGCCAAGCCCTGCTGCGACAGGCCTATCTCCCGCTGCCCGAGCGGCTGTTCCCGCAGGAGCTCTACTTCGGCGTGCGGGTGTTTGGCGACAGCGACGGCGCGCTGCTCCAGCCCCACAGCTGGCAGCTGAGCTGGGGCGACATCGACGTGCTGTGAGCCTCAGTCTGACCCGGCCCCACGCGCTGCCCGGGGGCCAACGGCAATGTTTGCGGTCAGGTACAGCACCAAGCGAAACCCCGCCAACACCAGCAGGGTCTGGATCGCCCCCGCGATCCCCCGAGTCGGGATCAGCCACAATCCAACCCCGACCGAGCAACCGAGCGCCGCCAAGTTCAGCCACAGCTGCAGGCGAAAGCGAGACAGCGCCGTCAAGGTCTGCGACAGCATGTTCGCCAGCCCCAGCACCACCGCGGTGATCGACGCGACCACCAGCTCCGGCAGATACACAGCGTACTCGGGGGTGTACGCGTAGCGCAGATACGCGTCACCGATCAGCGCGACGATCACCACGCCGACCCCGTTGAGCACGACCACGAGACCCAGCAGCTTGACGAGCAGCACCCAAAACCCGCGGGCGTCGTCGACCGACAGGCGGGCCAGCTTGGGGATCGCGGCGTTGCCAAGCGCGACGTTGACCACGCCGCTGGCCTGGATCACCGACAGCACCGCCGCAAAGAATCCAGCAGCCTCGAGCCCGTGGGTGTCTTCGAGCACGTAGGTCGGGACGTTGCCCGTCAGGCCCAGCAGCCCCGCCGCGACGCCCATCGGCAGCGCCTCCCAGGCCAGCCCGCGCAGCCGCACGCGATCGAAGCGAGGCCGCAGCGAGCGACCACTTGCCAGCGGATCGTCTGCGACCTGAACCTGCGCAGCCCTGCGCCGATCGTAGAACAGCATGTGCAGCGTCAGCCCAGCCGCGACCATACCCAGCGCGAGGACCTCGTCGCCAAGCACCAGCCCAAGCGCGAGCAAGCCGATCCACAGGCCACCCTGGACCGCCCGCGAGATCCCGATCGTGTCCATTTTCTGGGCCCGCTGCGCGCGGCCATACAGGATGTCCGAGACACTGCCCGCCACCCGGATCACCCCAAGCAGACACACGACCGCCGCGACCTGCCACGGCCAGCCGCGGATCAGGCACACACCCGCCGTCACCCCCAGGGCCAGCGGCAACATGATCGCCCGCAGGCCCAGGTAGTCGGCGAAGCCCCAGCGTGCCCGCGTGTCGACCACGTAGATCGGTCGCAGGTGCAGGTTGGCCAGGATGATGATCGGCGTGGCCACGGCCAGCCCCAGCGAGTAGCGGCCAAGCGCCTCGGGCGAGCCGAGCTTGGCCACGACGATCAGCGCCAACCATTGCGCGGCCGCGAAGCTCAGCTCCCCGAGCAGGGTCCACGACAGACTGCGACCGACCGAGTCGGGGGTCTCGCTCATGGACCTCGGTTGGCCTGCGTCGTGGCGGTAATCATGGCTGGGGGGGGAGTCTGAGGTATCATCACGCGCATGGGCGAACCAGTGCTCCGCACGGACAATGACACGCTCTGGCTCGATTCGCGGGGAACTCCGGGGATCGGCGAGCGGTGAGCGCGACCGGCGACTGGCGCCGCGAACCCAGCGATGCAGGAGGCCGCGCTGGCGTGACAACGGAGATCCGAGAAGCCAGCGAGCGCGACCTCCCCGGACTCGCCGAGCTGCTTGGTGCCCGCGAGGGACTCAGCAGTCCCTATCTTGGAACACGGCGCGCCTTGCTCGACCTCGACCCCGCGCGCGGCCGCGTGTGGGTGGGCATCGCGGCCGAGCGCGTCGTCGCGCTCAGCTGCGTCGAGCTGCGGCGCCTGCAGGTCGGCGCGACCACCTGCAACGCTGGCTATTGGACAGCGCTCTATGTCCACCCCGACCACCCCGATCCGCAGCTCGACGTCCGACTGGGCCAGGCCATGCTCGGCGGCCTCGAGCAGCTTGGCATCACGCGGGTCTACCTCTCAGTCCGCGGAGCAACGCCGCGCGCCGCCTCGCTCCTCGAGACCCACGCACGCATCGGCTCGCGCGAGCTCGCGCGCTACGTCGTACGCATGAAGCCGCTGCGGCCGCTGTCGTTGGTCTCCAAGCAGCTGCGGCTGCCGGAGCTGGCCCAGCGCGTCGCCGCCCCGCTCGATCGCGTGGCTGGGCTGCCGCTGCGCTTGCCTGGCTGGCGGCCCGATCCTCCGCCCGGCAGCTCGGTGGTCACGTTGAGCCTGGTCGAGGACGGCGAGGCCGTGGCCCAGCTGCTCATGCGCGCGCGCGCGGGCAAGGTCACGCGAGCGTGGGATCTCGAGAGCCTGTGCGCCCGCTACCACTCGGCGAAGGCTGACGCCCGCTACACGCTGCTGGGGTTGTGCCAGGCGGGCGTGATCATTGGCGTCGCCGTGTTCCGCGTCCGCACCCGCACAAGCGGGGTCCGGGTGGGCGTGGTCCTCGAGCTCGCCGCCCGCGACGACGACTCTGCCACCCTCGCGCTGCTGCTGAGAAGTATCGAACGACGCGCGCGCGCTCGATCGGCGGACGCAGTGCTCTTGCTCGACTCGCTTGGCGATCAAACCAGCAAGCTCGCGCGCGCTGCCGGCTATCTCGACATCGGCGAACGAGTCACGGTGCTCACGGCCACCGGCGCCGAGATTGCCAACAGCGATCTGATCCATCAGGCCCAGGCTTGGCGATTTCCGCTTGGAGACCACGACAGCTTTTGATGATGGTTTAATGTCGCGCCCCCAAAGCCGGCCAAAGTGCTACCATTGGTCGCCTTGGCGGACATCACGCAAATTGCAGCAGCGCGGACGCGCCGCCTCCCCCTGCAAGATCTGCAAAGTTGCTCGCTACAGTCCGGTTGGCAGGCATTTCCGGTCGCCGGGCCGCCCATTGGACGCCCCGGATACGCGCCAAAACAGTGCTCCATCTTACTAATATTTCATAGATTTTACTGGCACGAGACTTGCGTAACTTCAGCGCGCGCCCCGCTCGCCATCCACGACCCCCGGGATGACCCACACCTCGCTGGCTCGCCAAATTCGACCTCCTGAGGTCCATCTCCCAAAAGCCGAACAGATGACCACCCACCGCGACAGTCCCAACGTGACCCAATCTAGCAACCGGGATATGCACTTGTTTGTGGGCGATCTCGGCTGGCTACGAAATCCTTTCATAGTAGGTCGCTGGCCCCGCATCACCATGAAACCCGCAGCAACCTCTCCCGCTTCATCTGCCTGCCCACTGGATCGACGACGGGCTCGACAAAGGGGCGCCACCATGGTCAGCGTGATGCTGCTGACCGTATCTTTGATGACAGTGGCCGTGCTGGTCGTGCGCACCTCGAACCGCGAGGTCAACCAAGCCAACGCCGTCGTCGCCCGCGAGCGCGCGCTGATGGCCGCGCAAGCCACCATCGAGCTCGGCGCCGCGCAGCTTCGCCAAGAGATCACCAATGCAGGCAGCGCCCAGGTGGTCATCAACCAATCCCTGACTGGTTACAACAACCCGGGCGACCAGAGCATCTGCACTTCAGTCTTCGAAGACTGCATTCCGGGCGGCAACGGGGACAACCAGGTGCCCGGCACCGGTCAGAAAAATCGATGGGTCACTGGCAAGTCCGACTGCGCTGGCCGTCCCTGCATGCGACAAGGGGCAATTGCCTTCTTGCCGGACGCAGAGGGCGTCACCACCAACTGGGTCCAGGTGCCGCTGCGTGACTTGCTCGAGGGCGCAGACTCCGAGGCCCGCGTGAGCCTGTGGATTCGCAACAATGCGGCCGACGCGGTCGACACTGGCAATGGCACATGGACGAGCGACACCGACGGTCGCGTCATCCTCACGGGTGTCGCCACGGTTCGCAACACGACAATCGCCATCGAGCAAGAGATCGTGCTGGCGCCTGGCAATCAACAGCAGGCCTGGTCCATGAGCTCTCCCGACGTCGGCTACGGCGGTGGGCACAACAACGACAACGTCATGGCTGACGTCTGCGTCGAGAACTTTCTCGGCTACGAGGAGAACTGAGATGCGCAAGCAACACGACAAGCTGTCAACCCGCGGCCTATTGTTGCGGCTCGGCCTCAAGCTGGCCGGGGCCACGCTCTTGTTGTTCGGCATCGCCGGGCACGCCCAGCAAGCCAACGCGCGGCTCGATCCCTTCTACATCGTCCACGGCGCGAGCTACGGCTCAATCTCGCCGCGAATTCTATTCGTGCTCGATAACTCGGGCTCAATGGCCATGGACGAGACCTACGCTCCGCTGGCGCCGTTCCCCAACACCAAGTGCTGGTGGAACTACTGCGAGGACTCCAGCAAGGGCGTGCTTCAGAGCCGGGTCCACGCCGCGCGCGAGGTCATCAGCGAGATCGCCATCACCAACTCCGGTCGGGCCGAATTCGCGCTCATGACCTTCGGCACCGCCAATCCCCCCGATGACCTCGGCGGCGAGCCAGTCCCCGATCCGTGCACCGCACAGGCTACCGTGGGCTCGCTGGTCGCGGGCCAAGACTATCGCTTCACCTGGGTAGAGAACGTCAATCAGCCCTACTCGACGCAGTGGAAGCCCGCGACCAATACATTTGGCGCCCAGGGATTCTGGGTATTGTGCGGTGACAACCGCCCATTCCCCTATTTGCGTCACGACGATCTTGGCGGCTTCACAATGCCGAACAACAGCAATGACCCGCTGTTGGATCAGCCCTTGTACAAGACCGCCTCGAGCCTGGCCGCGTTCGAGAGCCACGCCAACCGCGAGCGAAAGGTCCACTGGTTCCCGCGCTTTCTTGGCCGCCGGTTCAACGTCGATTGCTCCGATCCCTACTATGAAAACCTCGTCAACCGCTCGGCCGGCGACTACGGGAGCACCGACGCCGCCAAGCAAGCGGCGATCTGCGGGCGCGACTTCTACTATTGGCCCTACGTCGACGGCCACCCCGGCTACTCGTTCTACGACGGGCTCAGCGAAGACGACATGTCGCACCAAGAATGCGACGACAACGGGATCTGCTCGACCAAGGTCAATCAAATCCACCGGACCGGCGTGACCCGCCGCAACCAGTGGGTCGGCGCCACGCTGTTCGCCCCGTTCTACTCCAAGGCCGTCAAGGATGACGTGACCATCCCAATGAGCGAGCAAGGCCCGCGAACCCAAGCGGACGCCGACTTGATGTTCAACGGTATCGTCGACAAGACCTACGCTGGTGGCGCTGACGCGGCCTCGGGTACCCCGATGGCCGTCGCCATGGGCGTGCCCGAGTACATGGTCACCTCGGACGGCAACGGCAACATCACCGGCGCCAAGCCGGCAATGACAAGGAGCAACCGTCCATTCTCGCAGCCAACGATCTCGTCGTATCTCGCGTTCATGCGCCTCGCCGAGACCGACCAGCTGTGCCGGCCAATGTCGATGATCATCGTGACCGACGGCCAGCCAGACCCATGGGCCTCGCAGGGCGGCACCAAGCTGTAT
The DNA here is from genome assembly GCF_000737335.2 of Enhygromyxa salina. Lineage (GTDB taxonomy): Bacteria > Myxococcota_A > Polyangia > Nannocystales > Nannocystaceae > Plesiocystis > Plesiocystis salina_C. The sequence continues at coordinate 12,277 of NZ_JMCC02000065.1, forward strand.
GAGCGGCTGCGCAGCGTCCGGCGCCTGCTCGGGGTCAAGACCTACATGGTCGCGTACACGGAGGGCGTCTACGCCGACCCAACGACCCTCGCGCAGACCCACAACATGGCTTGCGCAGCGGCCGGAGCCAACGACACGACCACGCCCTGTGCTGGCGGCAACGACCACAATGACTGGGATACGTGCAATGACCCAACGGATCCCGCCAATGGCTGCGCGTGGCTATCGTCAGATCACACGGAGCTCTCGGAGGCCCTGACCAAGATCATCACGCGCGAGATTCAGCTCGACGTCCCCAGCGGCACGCCGACCGTCGCCAACGACTTTCAACTCTCGGATCCCAACAATCCAGAGTCTTCACAAGCCGCGGTTCAGACCGCAATTAGCTCGTGGACAGAGGCGCCCGGCTGGACCGGTCACGTCGCGCGGACCGGCTGCACCGACGAGGATCCCGACAACCCAGGGCAACTCACCGCGTACTGCCAAAACGTCGCCGACGTGCCGCTCGACACCGACGAGCTCGAGACCTTTGGTCCGTGCCCGCTGGGTCGGGTCTGGGACGCGGGTGAATGCTTGGCGCTCACCGACTGGAAAGCGCGACGAATCTACACCCACGACCTCAGCAATAACGTGATTCGCGTCGCGGACGACGCTGGCGCCCCAACCCCCGAGTTCGTGGCGGTCGTCGAGGCCCTCAACGGGCTCGGCAAGATCAGCCCGCCGCTGTCCGCCAACGGCGTCCAGCGGACCGCAGAGATCGTCGCAATGGCAGAGTGGCTGCAGGGCCGCAACATGCCCGATGACTGGAAGCTGCCCGGAACGCCCAATTCGGCGCCCATCCTGATCCGCCGGGTGCCCAAGCAGAACTCCGCGTTCCTACCCAGCGTCGGTATCCGCGATCCGCACTGCGCCGGGCGCCGCAACGCGCAGGGCGACGAGGTCCCCGATTCGCTCAAGTCGTTCTCTTCCAACGCGTGGCAGCTCGCGTCGGGCGGGGGCTTCAGTGACCACTACGACTACGCAGAGGCCGTGCTGATCGGCGACGACTTTGGCATGCTTCACGGCTTTCACTACGACAGCGGCAATGAGCTGTTCGGGTTCGTGCCGGCCACGTTGCTGACCAACTCGCGCACGCTCTCGGTCAACGGTCCCGAAAACTACGGTCAGGGCAAGAACGCCAAGGACCACCTGTTTGGGATCGCCTCTACCGTAAATACGGGTTGGGCGTTCGACGACGACGCTGGCGTCTGGCGTCACCTCGCTGTCTTCGGTCTCGGGCCTGGCGGCTCGGAGATCATGACGCTCGACGTCTCGCACATGGGCCGCGTCCAAGACGACGACCCAATCGAGGTCGTGTGGACAACGTCGACCGCCGCCAACGCGGCCGACTACGCGGCCACGCTTGGTCAGACCTGGTCCCGGCCGGCCCTGACCTACGCCGCGCCCAATCATGAGATGTCGCTCGAGCCAACTGCCTACCTGGTATTCGGCAGCGGCTACCGCGACGGTGTGGGCGCGGCCGAGCGCGGCCGCACGGTGTGGGTGGTCGACGCCATGACCGGTGAGACCGTGACCCAGCGGGCCTTCGTCGCGCCGCCGGGCGCGAGCAGCTACGACCTGACCGACGATCTCACGCAAGCGTCCGACATCGCCGTCGGCTCGCACTGCCTCTCGCGCTATTGGGGCGAGATGCAAGAGGCCTATTGGGTCGACAATGGCGGTCGCCTGTTCCGCTGGGACTTGGCCACCGAGACCAGCGACGTCACCGCTTTCCCGCACACCGCCGACAGCGGTGGCGTGTGGCCACAAGACGGCAACGGCTTCGCGCTCGCAACCGAGGCCTTCCGGTTCCCCGCTTGCCAGGGTACGGGTGTGTTCTCATGCTCGATCGCCGCCAACAACAAAGGCGACGTGTTCAGCTTCTCGCCTGCGGTCGTCGCCAACAACCGAATCGACGAAATCAGCGACCCCGGCACAATCTTGCCATTGTCCGATCGTGATCAATTCCTGATCGCGCTCGCGAGCGGCAACCCCAACGACAACGCCATCGACAGCGGCGACGAGGACAACGACTTCCACAGCAGCATCTACCTGCTCGCGGATGACCACGTCGCCAACCAGAGCGCGGGCTTTGACATCCCCGCCAACGCGCCAACCACGGCGCCGGGCGCCCACGCTCACTTCATGCGATTGCCGCTCAACCAGATCGAGCGTACCCGCACGATCTACTATCCCGATGGGACCGACAGCACCGAGGTGCGTAACTTCGGCAAGGCCGCGCGACCCATCCGCGCGCCCATGATCCGCGTGACCGGTCTCGCCGACGGCACCCTGCAGACCGACGCCGAGGTCTACTACGTGTCGTACACAATCTACGAGCCGGGCAATCAATCGTGTGATAGCCGCTGGTTCGACAACAACACTGGCGAGTGGCTCACCGATCCCGGCTCCACGTACGAGATCACGTTCCGCTTGATCATCTCGGGCAGCGATCCTTTCGACTTCACGAATGGCTACTCGCTCCCCAGTGACTTCGGCGACGGGTTTGGCACCGGCGGCGGTTTGAGTGGGCCTGTCGTCCGGCAGCAAGAGTGCGAGGGCGACAACTGCGGTGCGGTGCTCAAGGCGCCCAAGACCTCGCCCTGCGACCCCAACGAGGACGCACCGCCGGTTGGTGGCGCGATCTCGGTGCCGGTCGGCTACTCGGAGCTCGCGGGCTTCTCGCCGCTCGAGGTCGAGTTCTAGGAGCGAGCTTCCCACGGGGTATCGCAGCACGGTGGGGCACGCTAGGCTCCCACCGTGCGCGCGTACCTCGATCTGGTCCAGCGGATCCTCGACCACGGCGTCGAGAAGACTGATCGCACGGGGGTCGGGACCAAGAGCATCTTTGGCCACCAGCTGCGCTTCGATCTCGCCCAGGGCTTTCCGCTCGTCACGACCAAGAAGGTCCACCTGCGCTCGATCATCCACGAGCTGCTGTGGTTCCTGCGCGGCGACACCAACGTCGCCTACCTGCACGAGCACAAGGTCTCGATCTGGGACGAGTGGGCCGACGAGCGTGGCGAGCTTGGCCCGATCTACGGCAAGCAGTGGCGCAGCTGGCCGGGGCCAGATGGTCAGACCATTGATCAGATCAGCGCGCTCATCGAGCAACTGCACCGCAACCCCGACTCGCGGCGCCTGGTCGTGAGCGCCTGGAACGTCGCCGACCTGCCCCAGATGGCGCTGTCTCCCTGCCATTGCCTGTTCCAGTTCTACGTGGCCCAGGGCAAGCTCAGCTGTCAGCTGTATCAACGCAGCGCGGATGTGTTCTTGGGGGTCCCATTCAACATCGCATCCTATGCGCTGTTGACCATGATGATCGCCGATGTCACCGGTCTAGGGTACGGCGACTTCGTGCACAGCTTCGGCGACGCCCACCTCTACCTCAACCACCTCGAGCAAGCCCGCGAGCAGCTATCGCGCGAGCCCCGGCCGCTGCCCACCATGACCCTGGCGCGCGTGCCGGCCACGCTGTTCGAGTATCGCTACGAAGACTTCGAGCTGCGCGGCTACGATCCGCACCCGCGGATCGTAGCGCCAATTGCGATCTAGCAGGGTATAGAAGTTCGTCCCACGACGCCAGATACGCCTCTGCCCACCGAATGCCTGCGTCGCAAAACCTCGAAGTATGCCGGATACAGCTTCGGCCTCCCTCCTAGGCAGGAACGGCCCCAGACGCACCTGACGACGCGACTCCAAACTGATCGGCGCTCTAGACCGCCTTCGCGACCGCGGGGACGATCGCATCGGCGACGATGCGGGCGCCGTGGAGGCTGTAGTGAACGCCGTCTTCGGTGCGCACGCGAACCTGCTTACCGTCGATCTTCGCGAACTCGGAGTAGCCCTGCACACCCGGCATCAGCCCGCGCGTGGACAGGTAGTGCCCGTTCGCGCGTGCGGTCATGACCGCCTCGTAGATGCCGTTCATCCGCTTCATGCGGCCGTCGAGCTTGTTGGACTTCATCTCGGGCATGCCCATCCAGAAGATCCGCTCGCCGTTTGGCGCGACGGCGTCGGCGAAGGCCTCGACACGGGCGCGGTACTCGGGCTTCCAGCCCTCGTCTTCCCAGCGGATCCACTTTGGCTTGGCGTCCTCACCCATGAACAGCGCCTGGCCATCGTTGCCACCAAACATCACCACGATCGCGTCGGGTGCGAAGCGCTGGCAGTAGCCCTTGGCGGCGGCGGGCCAGTCGTAAAAGTCCGGGCGCGCGAGCCCGGACGAGCTCTTGGCGTGACGCTGGGTGGTGAACCCAGCGTCGGCCAGCGCGGTCTCGATGTTCTTCCCGAGCGCGCCGTGGATCGTGCTTCCGCCGAGCACCATGATCTTCGCAGATCCGGCCTGCCCGCGACGGGGCAAGAGCACGGCCGCGAGCGCGGCGCTCAGACCGATGGAGAAGCTTCGCCGACTGTGCATGGGCCCAGTTAAAAACTGAAACTCCACGGATCGCAAACAACTGGGCGGCGCGGTGTGGGGGCGCGCCCTATATGTGAGCTCGCGCGCATGTAGAGATCAGGCCGGGTAGGACCAGGAAACTGTGTCCAATTCCACGAGCGAGAGCTTGCAGCTGCCCGAGGGGATCCGCTCCCAGCGGGCAATACCGAACTGATTGGTCCGGCCGCGGCGGACGGAGCCGTCTGGTAGCTCGAGCTCATAGGCGACCCCGCTGACGGGCTGCTCGTCCTCATCCTCGACGAGGATCTCGATCCAATCGTTGTTCTCTACGATGTCTTCGGGGGCGGCCGGCTCGTAGACGGGGGCCTCGGGCTCGGGCTGGGGACGGGCACCCACCCGGATCTCGGCTCGGCTGACCACCACGAGCTCACCGGCTTCGATCTGGCGGCGCAGCGCGGCCTCGAGGGGGGCGTCGCGCAGGCCGGCGCCGCGAAGGTTGGACTGCGCCAACAGGGCTCGCAGCTGGTGCGCAGGGACCTCGGCCACGACCGCACGCAGCAATTGATTGAGCGCCCGCGCAGGCACGGCGACGTGCTGGTCGTCGAGCGATGACCGACGCCTGAGCTCATACCCGCGCAGCCTGACCCGCATCGGCATAATCTATCACGACTCGAATGTCCGCCGCGCGAACGGTTGTAGGCGGCGGCACAGGCCCGTGGGTGGGGGCGCGGCCAGGCGACCCGGCAGCCGGGCGACCCGGCGACCAGGCGCGATCGCATTGACCGACTCGAACGGTGGTGCGAGCATCGCTACGCCAAGTTTCGTTCGCTACTACTTCGTTCGCTACTAAGAGGCACCAAGTTGGGTACGGGAAGTCAGCACACGGCCAAGCAAGGCGACTCGATCGAGAGCATCGCGTATGCGGCAGGCCACATCTGGGAGACCGTTTGGGACGCGCCGGAGAACGCAGCGCTGCGCGAGCTTCGCAAGACTCCACACGTGTTGTTGCCGGGCGACGTGGTGTTCGTTCCGCCGATCGAGGTCCGAACGGAGTCCATTGCCACGGGTCAGCGCCACAAGCTGCGGCGCAACAGCGTGCCGTCAAAGCTGACGGTCCGGTTCTTGGTCGATGGCGAGCCGCGGGCCGACGCCGCCTACACCTTCGTGTGCGGCGGCGTCGAGCGCCACGGCACCACCGACGGCGACGGCTGGCTCGACGAGTCCACGCATCCGCTCGCGGCCTGGGCAGAGGTCCGGTTCTCGATCGAAGCGCCCGACAACCCCGACCTCGAACCCGAGCCGGCCGACGATGACGCGGAGCCGGCCGACGAAGACCCCGAGGCACCCGAGGACGACGAGGACGACGAGGACGCTCCGCTCGAGCAGGTCTATCGCTTCGACCTTCGCAAGATGGATCCAAGCTCGGAGCTGACCGGCGCCCAAGCGCGCCTGCACCTGCTGGGCTACGGCGTCAACGGCATCGACGGTGTGCTCGACGGCCCGACCCGCGAGGCGCTCAGGGCGTTCCAGGAAGACAACGAGCTCGAGGTCACCGGCGAGCTCGACGACGCAACTCAGGCCAAGCTGGGCGAGTTCACCAATGGCTAGCCCGCCCGCACCCACGCCAGAGCAGCTCGGCTGGCTGTCCGTGGAGCCACCGCGCGACGATCAGGATCTGCCGGTGGCCTGGACGCTCGCCGACGTGCGGATCAACGAGGTCAAGTGGGCCCAGCCGATCCTCCACGATCACCTGACGCTCGAGCGGGTCCAGTTCACGGCCGCGCAGTGGGATCGCCCGGTGTTCCGCGATTGTCTGCTGCGGGAGGTCTCGTTCGCGCGCACGACCTTCAGCCACGCGCGCTTCGAGGGTGTGGTGTTCCAAGACTGCAGCTTCGAGGGCTCGACCTTCGAGGCCTGCGTGCTCGACAACTGTCGGTTCGAGTCCTGCAACCTGCGCTTCACCACGATGCTGCGTACGCAGACGCTGCGCTGCGTGTTCACGAGCCTCGACGTCACGGTCCTCGACCTGCGCGAGTGCGATCTGTCGGACTCCAAATTCGTCACGTCCAAGCTCCACGGCCCCCGCGTGACCCGGACAACGGCATCGACCCTCGAGCTCGAGGGTGGTGAGCTGCGCGGGGCCGACCTCACCGCCTGCGAGCTGAACACGCTGCGGATCACCAACGTGGCGGTCGAGGGTCTGCGCGTGATCGACTGCGCGCTCGAAGCTGGCGAGCTGTACGGCGGCCGGATCGCAGAGTTCTCGATGTCGGGGACCACGGCCAAGCGCCTGATCGTCAGCGGCTGCTCCGAGCTCCCGGGTCTGCGCCTGCTCGACTGCCGGATCGACGAGCTGCGACTCGAGGCCTGCCTGAACATTCCCTCGCCGTTGATCGCCGACAGCGTGCTCGGGGGCCTGATCACCGACAACGTCGTGCTCTATGACGCGGCGTTCGAGCGGGTCGAGGCTGGCGATCACAGCCTGCTCAACGACACCACGCTGACGGGCGCGCTGTTCAACGCGGGTCGCTGGGCGCGGCTGCAGCTCACGGGCGCCAGCTTGAAAGACTACGTGGCCGTCAACAACACCCACTTTCAGCTGCTGGCGTTCGAGCAAGTGCAGATCGACGACGCCGCGCAGCTGCGCCTCGCTGGCGACACCTACGGTGATGGCTCGATGACCTGGGGAGACCTTCGTGGCGCGTAGCATTTACAACTTGATCTGGATCGTTCCTCCGCCGCCGGGCCCAACGATCGGCCCGGTCCCGCAGCGCAGCACGGCGACCGTGGCGGCCCGCCAGGCCCACACCCGCGGCGTGCTGCTGTTCCCGGCGTTCATGACCCCGCTGGTGTATCTGGAAGGTCGCGAGGCGGAGCCGTGGCTCGAGCTGTTGATTGCGACCGAGCTGGTCCTGACCCGCGAGATGGTCAACGACCAGCTCAAGATCTCGATGGGCCTGCGCAGCGAGAAGCCCGTCAGCGTCGCGCCGCTGTTCGCGGGCGCGGCCGGCAACATCGTGGTCGAGTCCGCCGGCGCGGTCGACGATGACGGCGAAGACATCATCGCGACCCACTCGAAGTTCTCGGGGATCCTGCACCCCTCGTACGGCGAGGCGCTGCGGGCCAAGAACGTCAAGAAGGTGTTCCGGGTCAAGATCCGGGCGACGGCGCTGCCGACCGAGTGCCCGGTCGCCGAGATCAACTACTCGTCGCGCGAGCGCAAGTGGACCGAGTACGGCCCGCATGAGGGTCGTGCCCAGCGGTACACGCGAATGGCCCGGGTCGGCAGCGAGCTCAGCGATCAAATGATCCGCGAGATGACCACCCGCCGGTTTGGCGCCGACAACAGCTCCAACCCCAACAGCCTGCCGGGCCGCGGTCGCTACGCGTTCCCGATGCGCGGCAACACCGTCGACATCCAGCGGGTCGACCCCGAGCACCCGATCCAGTCCTACCACCCGGTGTTCGTGCTCACCGGCGACGACGCGGTCGCCTACGTCAACTTTGGCCACGTCTCGGACATCCACATCAACACCCGCTGGCAGCTGCTGGGCAAGAGCAACGCCCGGGTGATCGAGTACGGCGCGGGGCAATACGAGAACGAGTCGCCCGAGATCGGCGGCCTGCTCGCGGAGAACAACCGCAGCTTTCACGCGGTCCTGGGCCGGGTCGCGGGCGGCGAAGCCAACGCCGTGATCGTTGGCGGTGACATCATCGATCACATCCGCAACGCCTACGACCCGGAGGTCGTGCTCGAGCCCCACAACACGCCGCGCGAGATCTGGGACGCGATGAACCTCGAGGGCAGCGCCTACACCCAGGCCACCTACCCCGTTGGCATCGATCTGCTCGCGTTCTACTCGTTCATCTTCGACGCGATGACGCGCCACTCCAAGCCGGTGTTTGGGATCACCGGCAACCACGACTGCTACGTCGACGCGTTTGGGATCTCGCCGCGCCTCAACGCCGAGGTCATGGCCAGCCGCACCAACGAAGGTATCCCGGCGGATCTGAACTTGACCTTCTACGAGGCGCTGCTGGCTTTTGGGCCCAGCGCGGGTCTGCTGCGCAGCCCATCGAGCTCGTTTGACGCGGATTGGTTCGACTGGTTTCACCAGGTCCTGACCCCATTCAACGACTGGTGGTTCAAGTTCCCCCAGCAGTCGCTGGTTGGGCTGGGCTGGGGCACCAGCGAAGATCTCATTGATCCCTTTGGCGGCCAGTCGGGCGGGCACCTGCCCCGCTCGGACGACGCGATCTCGGACCCGCAGCTGGCCCTGCTGCAGCAAGCGGTCAACGACCGCGCCCAGCGTCGGGTCACCTTGACCTCGCACTTCACCTTCTTGAGCTACATCGAGGGCGAGCCGATGAACCCCGGTGGGGCCCGGAGCGCGCGCGGAACGTTTCGGCTCAACGCCAACACGCTGGGGACCGAAGACTACAGCCGGTTCGAGATGGGCACCTTCGAGACCAACCGCGCGACGCTGATGAACATGCTCGCGGGTCGGCAGATCCAGTGCGTGCTCACGGGCCACTCGCACCGCCGTGGCATGCACCTGCTCGGCGCCCGCAGCGGCAACGAGATCCCCGCGGACCTCTACGACACGGACCCTGGCAACCCCCACAACATGTGCCGGATCCCCGCGGCCCAGCCCAACGCCGAGCCGGTGATCATCGTGTCGGACTCGGGCGGGCCCTACCCTCGCTACAACCGAGACAATGAATTTCTGGGCTGGGGCTCGGACCGCCCCGGCGGCACGCTGGTGAAGTTCAGTCAAAACAGCGGCCGCGTGACCGATGTGCGCACGCTGACCGCGACCAATCGCAACAAGGCACGTGGGGCCGTGGTCATGGACTACGTGGATGTGTCGGCCGAGGGCGCGTTCACCAACAACCGCATGCAGACCCAGAAGGTCCCGGCCGACGTCAACTCGGGCGCGGTCACCAGCGCGGCGCCGGTCTGGTACATCAACGCAAACCTGACCACGCAGGTGCACACCACCTGGGGCATGTTCATTGAAAAGCTGATCTTCGCGGGCCGCCACGCCGGTCGCTGGATCCACGTGGAAGCTACCTACAACCGGCCCCGCAACGCGTTCGAGGTCCCCGTCGCGCAGACCGACGACTTTCGCCTGTGGCTGCGCAACGTGCTGCAACCAACACGCTACGTCTCGATCAAGATGGGCTCGCGCGACGCCTTCATCGCGGGTCGCTACGATTGGGCCAGCTACTGGAATTTCGAGGTCATGGCCCAGGCCATTTTCGAGCACCACCCCAACGCCCTCGGCCAGATGATCCGCTACGTCTCGTATCGAATCTTTCGGCCCCAGCGCGAGATCGAGATCACCGGCCGCAACGTTGCGTGGCGCGAGGCACCCAATTTCGATTGGCGCATGGCCAACGACCCCAAATACGCACGCTGAGCTGACCGGGGCAAATCGCTACAGGCCGCGAAGCCAGAACGTATCGCTAGCGGCACCACGTGCGCGAAAACAGCCCTTTCCGAGGTGGCGTGGGTGGTATTGAATGCGAGTATGTCCAAACGCTCTCTACATTTCCTTCCACTTACACTCGCGCTCGTTGTTGCCTGCACTGACGACACCACGCCATCCGACACGGTCGTCGCAACCGGCACCGAGACCACCGGCGATGGCGACGGCGACGGCGATCCAACCGGCGACGGAGACGGCGATCCAACCGGCGATGGTGATGGCGACCCCGGTGACGGCGACGGTGACGGCGACCCGACCACCGGTCCCGATCCGGTGTGTGGCGACGGCATGGTCGAGGGTGACGAAGGCTGCGACGACGGTAACGACGTCGACACCGATGCGTGCACCAACGCCTGCGCAGTGGCGGCCTGCGGCGACGGTATCGTCCAAGATGGCGTCGACGAGTGTGACGATGGCAACGGTGAGGACGGCGATGACTGCACCAACGCCTGCACGATCGCGTTTTGTGGCGACGGCTCGGTGCAAGTGGGCGTTGAAGCCTGCGACGACGGCAACATGGAGGACGGCGACGGCTGCTCGGCGCTGTGCATGATGGAGACCTGCGGCGACGGGCTCCTGCAAGGCATGGAAGAGTGCGACGACGCCAACATGGTCGACACCGACGAGTGCACCAACATGTGCTTCAACGCGGTCTGTGGCGACATGGTCGTGTGGGAGAACATGGAAGAGTGCGACGACGGCAACATGGATGACACCGACGACTGCGTGGGGATGTGCGTCGCCGCGACCTGTGGCGATGGCTTCGTCCAAGCCGGCGTTGAAGAGTGCGACGACGCCAACATGGACGACACCGACGAGTGTCTGACCGCGTGCACCACCGCCGTTTGTGGCGATGGCTTCGTCCAGATGGGCGTCGAGCAGTGCGACGATGGCAACGTCGATCCCGGTGACGGCTGCTCGGACATCTGCGAGAGCGAGTCCAAGCTCGTGTTCATCACCAGCACCCTGCACACGGGCAACCTAGGTGGGCTCGCGGGCGCCGACGCGATCTGCAACACGCTCGCGGGCGACGCGGGCCTGCCGGGCACCTACATGGCCTGGCTGTCGACGGATGAAATGAATGGCACGCCGGCGACCCGCTTCACCCAGTCCGCTCAGCCCTACGTCAAGGTCGACGGGGTCCAGGTCGCGGACAACTGGGCCGATCTGATCGACGGCTCGATCGACAGCCCGATCAACGTGACCGAGACCGGCGGTCCGCCGCCGATCGGCACCTTCACCTGCCAGGCGAGCTCGGCGTGGACCAACACCAACGCAGCGGGCGCGCTGTACCAAGCCGCCAACTCGTGCGGCAACTGGACGTCGACCACCGGTAGCGCGCTGTGGGGCTACCCAACCTCGATGACGGGCACCTGGACCATCGCGTGTCAGGGCGGCTCGTGTGCGTGGGAGGAGCCGTTCTACTGCTTCCAGCAGTAATGACCCCCACATAGACCTTCGCACTGCGCCGACTGCAGCCGCTTCGCGTCTGGTCCTCTTTGGACCCCCACGAGCACCTTCGCACTGCGCCGACTGCAGCCGCTGGCGCGTCTGGTCGCTTCGCTCCTCGGGGCCGTTTGTTCGCATCCGTATGTGTGGCCCCCTAGAAGGGGGCTCGGGTGGCTTCGGCGGACGTGTACAGGTGCTTCGCTGACTGCAGGTGCTTCGCTGACTGCAGGGCTTCGCCGACTGCGGGTGCTTCGCTGACTGCGGGTGCTTCGCTGACTGCGGGTGCTTCGCTGACTGCGGGTGCTTCGCTGACTGTAGGTGCTTCGCTCTTCGGGGGCGCGCAGTGCACGGGAAAACCTAGGTAGCCTACATACAACAACGGGGATGGGACGCACGCGTCCATCCCCGTTGTTGTATGTGGGTGTTTGAGCTCAGTCGCACGTGCCTTGCGGCGAGCCGCAGTCGCCCGCGCCCGAGCAGCTGCCGCTCTCGCACTCGGCGTCGAACCGGCAGGCCTCCCCGGGCAGCAGCGCGCCGGGACAGTAGGGATCATCGCACTCGGTCGGCAGCGCCGCGCGGCGCTCGAAGTGTGACGGCAGCACGGTCACGCCCGAGACGTCGACCTCGAACCCTTCGTCGACCGGCCCGCTGCGCGGGGCGCTTGCCCGCTCCCACATCACGACGAAGTCGTTGGCGGAGCCACGCAGCGCCTCGGTGTCGACGCCGTGCTGATCGAGATCGTCGAGCAGATCGCCGAGCAGCCCCACGTCGCCAAGGCCATGATCGTCGAAGCTGCTGCCGATCTCGCCGGGGCCCGCGAGCCGCTCGTCGCGAGCTTGGCACTGGGCCTCTTCGGCGAACGAGGCCGAGCACGCGTCGGGCCCGAAGCGCGGGCGAGTCTGCTGGATGAAGCCGTTGAAGTCCGAGCCCAGCCCAATCGCAACACCAAGGCCCTGGCGCCCGAATTCATAGGCCTGCGCGAACGAGCGGGACGAGCCGTGGCAGGTGTTGGTCACGCCCGCGGGCTCGTAGGTGTTGACCTCTTCATGGGCCGTGCGCAGCCCGATCATGCCGCCGGTCTCTCGCACCATGCTCATGATCCAGGCGGGGCTGGTCTTCTCTTCCTTGCCCTTGGCCGGCAGCATGATCTCGCGAAAGTGCGCGTGTGACAGGTACAGCGGGTAGTAGTCGTGCTCGACCGAGAGATCGTAGACGTCGCGGGTCAGCGCCTCGGACATGTGGGCCATGTCGATCAACATCCCGCGCGAGATCATCTCTGTCAGCAGCGCCCGCCCCTCTTCGGTCAAGCCCTTGACGTTGCGGCAGTTGGCGTCGACGTCGAAGCCAAGGGTCACGCTCTGGGTGGTGATGCCGCAGTCGGTGTCGATGTGGCAGCTCTCCTCGAACTGCGCGATGTGAAAGATGCTGTTGTGCGGCGCGGCGCCGCCGAAGCGATTGTCGAGCTGGTGCACGATCTGCAGGGTCCGGACGCCAAGCGCGTAGACCTCGTCGAGCTGCTGCAACCAGTCGCCGTCGCCGAACACATGCGAGGCCTCGATGCTCAACACCAGCGCGAGCTTGTCCTCGCTGACGATCCGCCGGGCATCCTCGGCGCTCAGGGCGATCTCGACCCAGTCGTTGGCGGCCGCGAAGTCATTGGCCTTTTGCAGCTGCACGCGGACATCGTCCATCTCGTCGCACTGCGGGCGATCCACGTTCTGGGGTGGGATCGCCCGACACAGCCAGTCCAAGGTCACGGCCGAGACCACCGAGATCCGCAGGCCAGAGTCGTAGGCCTCGTGCAGCCAGCCCTCCCACGACTGCTGATGAGCGATCACATCCCAGCGCGGCCAGTCTTCGAGCTCGGGCCAGCCGTCGGTGCGATCGAGGTGAATGCCCGTGTCGCCGGTGCTGCCTGGAATGCTGGCGATCAACTCCGAGATCCCCAGACCACCGAGGGTCAGCACCGCCTGCAGCAGCGGGACCTGAGCCGCCGCCTCTTGCAGCGTGGCGTCGTCGCAATTGACGAACAAGCTGGACAGCTCGTCTTTCAGCCGGGCGTGGTCACCCGGCTCGCCGCCGTCACACAGCGCGAGCGCGACCTCGGCCGCGCCGGTGGCGTCACCGTGGAGCCACCCGCCGCCGAACGCATCCTCGGCGAACATGTGCAGGTGCAGATCCGCGTAGCCGTCGAGCGCTGGCAACGGCTCGCCGGTGTCGCCCGACTCTGCCGTCTGCGCCGTCTCCGACCCAAGGCTCTCGCTCGCGGCGTGGGTGTCCGCGGGCGCCGGGTCCGGCGTGCAGGCGGTCAGCGCGGCCCCGAGCAGCGTGACGAGGGACGTGAGCGAGATGGGCGACATGGGCGACATGGGCGAGACTCGGGCTGGCGGCTGCATCGCCGGCAGTCTACACGCCGTGCCGCCCAGCGCAGCACCCGCCCGTGTTCCCCCCAAACTGGCGCCGGTGCGCACGAATGGCGCAGCCGGGCCGCGTCAACAGCGACCCGAGTAGCAGGACAACCGGGCCACCAGGCATGCTCCGGCCATGCGCATCGCCTTGATCGCCGCGGCGTCGGACAACGACGTGATCGGCCGTGACAACGATCTGCCCTGGCACCTGCCCGACGACTTTCGCCACTTCAAGCGCACGACCAAGGGTCACCACGTGATCATGGGCCGGCGCACCTGGGAGTCGCAGGGTCGAAAGCCGCTACCGGGCCGCGTCAACATCGTGGTCAGCTCGCAGACCGAGTACGAGACCCCAGGCGCGACGCGGGTGCGGTCACTCGACGAGGGCCTCGAGATCGCTCGGGCAGCGAGCGACGATGAGGTGTTCGTGATCGGCGGGACCCGGCTCTACGCCGAGGCGCTCTCGAGCGCGGACCGCATCTACCTGACCCGCGTCCACACCCAGCTCGAAGGCGACGCCCACTTTCCACCCTACGACCCAGGGCAGTGGCGAGAGGTCGGCCGCGAACCACATCCGGCCGACGCCCGCCACGCCCACGCGTTCACGATCTTGACCCTCGATCGAGGGTCGCGCCCGCGTTGACCCCCGGCGGTCACGGCACTGAACACGGAGCCCGTAGGTTCGACGCGCTGCCGGTTTTTAGCGTCGCGCGAACCTGCGCGATATGTGTGCTCGTGAATCAGCGGCGGACGAGTCGACGCGATGTTGCAGTACCCATACGTAGATCAGCACTATGTCCCCCACGTCCAGCCGGCGCGGGCGAGCGCCCAGGTGCACCGGAACGTGCGGGCGCTGTTGTCCGACGAGCTCGACGCGACCGCGCAGCTCGGCTTCTTGATCGAGTTCAGCGCGCTCGGGGTCCGGCTGCTGCGGCCCGTCGAGGACTCGCTCGCACGCGCTGCGCTGGTGTGCGTCGCGGTCGGCCTCGATGCGCTCGGCGACGAGCTGCAGCGGCTTGGCACCCAGGCCGCCCAGCGCCGCTTGCTGCTCATCGATGATCTGGTCCAGCTCGCCCAGCTGTGGCGCGAGCAGGTCAGCAGCGCCGGTCGGGGTCTCGATCTCGCCGCGCTCGTGCGCCGGACACCGCCCGATGTCGCGCACCGCCACGCGCAGCTGCGCGAGGCCGCCTCGGCTGACGAGCTCCCGCTCGCGGCGTTGGGTGTCGAGCTCGAGCTTGGGCAATTTGCGGTGAGCGTGGGACCCCAGCTCATGCGCGCGTGCGAGCGCAAGCTCGGGGCCCAGGTGTTCGTTGGTCTGAGCTATCTGCAAGCCCGCACCGACCACGCGGCGCTCGGGACCGACCGTCTGCACGCGCGCCTCGATGATCTGCTGCGGGCGGCGCCCGAGCTTGGGCAGTCGATCGCTAGTGCGGGGGCCCAAGCTCTCCGCGCGCACATCGAAGTGCTCGGCGCTTGCATCAGTCGGGGCCGGCACCTGATCGAGAACGACGTGCTCGAGACCGCGTCGCGCCTGAGCGCCTGAACGGCTGCCGACGTCTACTGAATGGACGTAGCGAAGTCTCGGGGCTCGGGATAGCAACGAAGTTCAACCAGCTCGCACAGGACTCGATCTCGCCGCCGCAGCGGGTCGTCGAGCTGTGCACCAGATCGCCCTGGCTGAACGAGGCGGCGCGCGCTTGGTCGTGCTCGCGCGGACGCGGTACCATTGGCGTCCTGCATGAGCACCCTCGACCATTTCGAGAGCGCGTTTCGGTCGGCGAGCAAGGACACCTTCACCTGGGCTCCGCCGCACATTCGCAAGATCCTGGTGATCACCGACCTCGACGCGGAGGCCTCGGCGCAATTCCAGGCCAGCCTCGAGCAGTTCCTGGCTAGCGCGCTCGCCTCGGTCCCCGGCGGCGCCGCGACGCCGCAGTGGCGCCTGGTCAAGGGTGACGACTACGCGCTGATCAGCGAGCTCCACCGCCTGGTCGAGGACTGGGCGCCGGATCTGGTCTGCACCTACCGCAATTTGCACAGCTCGGCGTGGGCGCTGGAGTTCTCGCTTGGCGAGTTCGTTGACGTGCTCACCCAAGCAACGCCGGTGCCGATCTTGATCGCGCCGCATCCCAAGCGCGCCGACGCGGCCCCCCACGCGCTCCGCGACACCGACGTGGTCATGGCGATGACCGACCACCTGACCGGCTCCCAGCGGCTGATCAATTTTGCCGCGGCCATGACCCAGGCCAAGGGCAAGCTGTGGCTGACGCACGTCGAAGACGAGCTCGCCTATGCTCGCATCATGCAGACGATCAGCAAGATCCCGCAGATCGAGACAGACCTCGCGCGCAAGCTGATCCGCGAGAAGCTGCTGCAGCAGCCAACAGACTATGTCGAGGCCTGCCGGGCGGTGATCATCCCGCAGCGCCCTGGGCTGGACGTCCGCCCGCTGATCGTCATGGGCCATCACCTCTCGACCTACCGCCAGCTGGTCCGCGATCACCGGGTTGATCTGCTGGTCATGGACACCAAAGACGAAGATCAACTGGCGATGCACGGCATGGCCTACCCGATCGCCGTCGAGATCCGCGACATTCCGCTGCTCTTGCTGTGAACACTGCCATGCCCCCGCTTTCGCTCCTGCTCGCTTCCACAGCCCCGACCAGCGAGGCCCACGAGGTCCCGATGTCGATCACGCTGGTGTTCACTGCGTTGCTGCTTGGCATGATCCTATGCTTGGCCTTCGAAGAGAAGATCCACGCCAAGAAGTCGCTGATCGCGGGCGTGTTCGCGGTCGTGTGCCTCTTGGTTGGGACCGCCGTTCACATCCTGCCATTTGGCCCGGTGATCGTTGGCGGTCACGAGATCGACATGCCGATCTACATTCCGGCGATCGACTGGGGCGTGATTGCGATCATCTTGGGCTCGAGCCTGTTCATTGACGTGACCAGCAAGTCCGGGTTGTTCACGTGGATCGCCATCAAGCTGACCAAGGCGTCCAAGGGCGAGCCGCGCCGGCTGCTGTGGCTGTACGGCCTGATGACCGTGGTGTTCTCTGCGGTGCTCAACAACGTGACCGCGATGCTGATCGTCGGCTCGTTGACCGGGGTCAGCCTCAAGAAGCTCGGCCGCGAGCAGTACCTGCTGGGCTTCTTGCTGGTCGAGGGTCTGCTGACCAACATCGGCGGCCTGCTCACCCTGATCTCCTCGGTCCCCAACATCATCGTGGGGACCGCCGCCGGGATCAGCTTCGTCGAGTTTTTCTACAAGGCCAGCCCCTACGTGATTGTGGCGACCATCGTCACCATAGCGATGGGCGTGCGCTTGTTCAAGATCGAAGCGCTGCCCGATGACGCGGCCCGCGAGCAGGCCGCCGCGCAGGTCCAGAGCTTCGACGAGAACGACGGCATCGAGTCGCAGGGGTTCTTTTGGTTCGGCACGGGCATGACCGTGCTGTTCGTGCTGGTCATCGCAACCACCTCCGTGCTGCCGTGGGTCAGCGATCTGGGCATGGGCTTCGTCGCGCTGGGCTTCGCGGTGATCATGCTGCTGCGCTACAAGAGCTCGGTCGACCAGTTCTACAAGGGGCTCGACTGGGATCTGCTGGGGTTCTTTGCGGCGCTGTTCGTGGTCATCAACGTGATGGAGCACGCGCAGGTACTGGCGCTGATCGGCACCGGACTCGCGTGGATGATCGGGCTGGGCGAGACGGCTGGGACGGCGCTGGTACTGGTGAGCGCTTCGGCGTTCTCTTCGGTCACGGACAACATCCCGCTGGCGGCGATGCTGTCGAAGATCCTTGGCAACATGGGGACGCCGAGCACGGATCCGAAGTGGTGGTCGGTGGTGTTTGGGGCCAACTTGGGGGGGAACCTGACGCCGATTGGGTCGGCGTCTACGCTGGTCGCGGTCACTATCATTCACCGGTATAAGCTGGAGCTGAGCTTTGCGGGGTTTGTGGTGAAGGCTTTGCCTTATGCGTTGATTCAGATTGCTTTGGCGGTTGGGTATGTGTTGCTTGTGTTGGCTTGAGGGGGGTGTTGGTTGTTTGCGGGGAATTGGGTGCCGGGGGGGGACCGCGCACGGACTGCAGATGAGCCCAAACCGGCTACGGTCTACTCCAGTCTCGTGGCCCCGCTTCCTTTCGACTCTGCTCATTGGCCCGACCTCGCTTCTCTTCGCTAATCTCCACGTGCGTAGATACGCCGGTTTGGGCTCATCTGCGGCCTTGTGTGCGCTCCACGTTAGTCGGAGGCGTTCTCCGATCCGGACGGGCGGTGGGGCTTCCCTGAGAGGGGGTAGAGGCGTCCTGGTCGTGGGTGCGCTCCACGTTGATCGGAGGCGCTCTCCGATCCTGACGGGCGGAGCGGCGCGTGCGTAGATACGCCGGTTTGGGCTCATCTGACACGCGGAGGGGCTTCCCTGAGAGGGAGTAGAGGCGTCCTGCTCGTGGGTGTGTGGGCTCGGGGATGTTGCGAAAGGCGTTGTTGACGCCTGTATTTCGAGCGCCTGCGCACCCGAAGGCGCAGCCACAAACACAGAGGCCCCGGCCTGTCGGGATCGCAGAGCGCCCCCGATCAACGTGGAGCGCACCCACGAGCAGGACGCCTCATCGCCCTCTCAGGGAAGCCCCTTCCGCCTGTCGGGATCGGAGAGCGTCTTCGATCAACGTGGAGCGCACACAAGGCCGCAGATGAGCCCAAACCGGCGTATCTACGCACGTGGAGATTAACGAAGAGAAGCGAGGTCGGGCCAATGAGAAGCAACGAGAGGAAGCGGGGCCACGAGACTGGAGTAGACCGTAGCCGGTTTGGGCTCGTCTGCAGCCCGTGCGCGGTCCCCTTCGGCACCCAGTTCCCTGCGAACAACCAAACAACCCAACCGCGGTCGTGATCGTCTGTGTGTTTGACCCCGAAGCGGCCCGCAAGCATTGCCCTTGCGCATCGCGGCGACTGGGGCTAGGGTTCGCGCCTACACGGCAAGGCCATGTACAAGTCGCACTTCCAATAGTCCGCTCGTTTCGAGCTTGGTCACGACTCGACCCGACGCCTCTGCTACTGCGTGCCCGCACGTCGTGGCGGCATTAGCGAGGCATGGACCGCTCGTCTGCGCGCGCGCCTGCACCTATCGGTGACGTGGCGCGCGTGAGGACGGCGACTGGAAAGACGCGATGAAATTCCATTCGAAGCCAATTGAAGAACACACTGAAGTCCCGCTCGCCGATGATGGGCGGTGGGAGCAACTGGTCGCTCATTGGGCGCAACTCGACGCTGCGCCCGGCGGCCCCGTACATGGGAAGAACGCCTGCTACGTGGTGTCTGTGGGGGTCTGGGAGGACCTGGCGCAGGAGCGGGCGCAGCTAGCGGAGATCTTGGCGCTGGTTCGGGCCCAGGGGGATCGGGTCGTTGGATACGAGTCCTATCAGCGCGGTCGGCCGGACCCGCGCACCTATTTGGGCACAGGAACATCTGAGGCAATAGCGGCGCGGGCGAGCGCGGCTGGGGCCACATTGCTGGTCGTCGATGCCGAGCTCAGTCCCTCGCAGACCCGCAACCTGGAGGACGCGACCGGACTCTCGGTGAGTGATCGAGAGGGGGTGATCCTCAATGTGTTCTTGATTCACGCGAAGAGCCGCAAGGCGCGGATTCAGGTCGAGATTGCCCAACTCGAGTACCTGCGCCCGCGGATCCGCGGCATCGGGCTGGACATGGACCAGCAAGCGGGCGGGATGATGGCGGCCCGCGGTCCGGGCGAGACAGCCTCGGAGCTGCTCGCGCGTCAGCTCGACGGCCGGCTGGCCGAGCTTCGCAAGCAAAACGCCAAGCTCGAGCGCGCCGAACAAACCCAGCGCAAGGGTCGGGAGTCGTGTCAACGGGTCGCGTTGGTCGGGTACACCAACGCGGGCAAGACCTCGCTCATGAATGGGCTGACAGCGGCGGAGTTGTCGGCCAAGGACATGCCCTTCGAGACCTTGGACACCACGTCTCGCAGCCTGACCCGGCATGGGGGTGACGTCGTGCTCAGCGACACCGTGGGCTTCATTCGGCGGTTGCCCGAGCGCTTGCTGGCCAGCTTCGAGACCACGCTCGCGGAGCTGCGCGAGGCGTCGCTGCTGGCGATCGTCGTGGATCTGTCGGACCCCGAATGGGGCATGCACGTGGACACGACCCAGGCCGTGCTCGCGCGGATCGGGGCCGAGGCGATCCCGCGCTACTACGTCTACAACAAGGTCGATCGGGTGGCGCAGCCGCCCACCAACGACGAGCTGCGCGCGTGCAGCCGGGGCCATGACTTCACGGTGCTCAGCAGCACCGACGCACCCGCGGTCGCCCAGCTGCGGACGGCGCTGATCGACGCGGCCCGGCAGGAGCATCGGCGCGTGCGCTTGTTCGTGCCCTATCGCGCGACCGAGCTGACCACGTCGATCTACGCCAGCTGCCGCGTGATCGAGACGATGGCGGTCGAGCATGGCTTGGTGTTCACGATCGAGGCGGCGTCCCACGTGATCGCGCAGATCCAAAAAGCAGCAAAGGCGGTGCAGGCGTGACCGGAACCGTAATGAAACCACTGGTGGTCGTGCGCCGCGCGGACCTGGACTCGCCGACCCGGCGCCCGCTGTATCGCGGGCTCAACCTCAGCGTGTCAGCCGGGGATCGGGTGGCCTTGATCGGCCGCAACGGCGTCGGCAAGTCCACCTTGCTCGAGCTGTTGGCGGGCGGCCTGCAGCCTGATCGCGGGGCGGTCAGCCTGCACACGCGGCCAACCTTGGTCCAGCAGGATCCGAGCAGCGCCGAGGCGCTTGGCATCGCGCGTCGCCTGCTGGCTCGGGCCCGCGACGAGCCCACGCTCGAGGGCGCGCTGGCTCGCGAGTTCGCGGAGGCGGGGCTACGGCCGCCACGCCAGCTGCTTGGCCAGCAGCAGCTCAGCCGTGGTGAGGTCCGCAAGCTGCACCTGATCGCCGCCAAGCTTGGGCCGGGTGAGCTGCTGCTGCTCGATGAGCCGTCCGAGGACCTCGACGCGGCCGGGGTCGCTTGGCTGCAGCGGTGGCTGGCGAGCTGGCGCGGCGCCCTGATCGTCGCGTCGCACAGCCGGCCGTTGCTGCGTGGGTTCGAGCACTTCTTCATCGTCTCCGAGTCCGGCTGTCGCCACTTGTCCGGCAGCTTTGCGCAGCTCGAGCAGCAGCTCGCGCAGGAGCAAGACGACCACCAGCGACGCTACGCCGAACACCTGCGCACGCTCGCGGACGCAGAGCGGCACCACCACGCGGTCAACCAACGGCGGCGGCGCAAGAAGAACGTTGGGCGATTGCACGAGCTGCGCCGCTGCACGTCGAGGTGCCGGCTCAACGAAAAGCGCAGCTACGCGCAAGAGAGCCAGGCCAAGGCGGCGAAGATCCGCCACGAGCGAATTTCCGCTGCGCGTGGCTGGGCAAAGTCGACGCGCCGGGCGCTGACCGTGCAGCTGCCGCTGCTCGGTTTCGAGGTCGGACAGGGGGTGCCGGCCCTGACCGAGACCGACGGGGGCGCGCTCATCTCGCTCACGGACGTGGGGGTCGAGCTCGGGGGCCGGCGCTTGTTCAACGGCATGAACATTGCGGTCGGGCGTGAACGGGTGGCGCTGCTGGGGCCGAATGGCAGCGGCAAGACCACGCTCTTGCAAGTCATGCTTGGCGCACGCGCACCTACGATCGGCGCGGCGCGTTGTCGGCTCGAAGCGATCGGCTCGATCGCCCAGGGCGCGAGCGACTGGATCTCGGACGACAGCCTGCTCGACCGTCTGTTCGCTCGCACGCGCGCGACCTCGCTCGATGAGGCGGCCCAGCTGCTGATCGCCCACCGGTTCCCGCTCGCGCTGGCCGAGCGTCCGCTCGCGTCGCTGAGCCCCGGCGAGCGGGTTCGGGCCGCGCTGATCTGTCTATTTCGGCAGCAGCCAACGCTCGCGCTGCTGGTCCTCGACGAGCCAACCTTCAGCTTGGATCTCGTTGGGCTCAGTGCGCTGCAGGCTGCCCTGCGGGCCTGGCCTGGCGGCCTCGTGGTGGCCAGCCATGATCTGGAGTTTCTCGACGCGATCGGCACGCAGCATGCGATCAGCTTCGACGGGCACGGCGGCCACACCCGCGCCGCGTTCGTGGGCCGCGCTCAGTCCTGACCGCAGTAGCGCAGGCTGCAGGCCGGCGTGTTCGGCAGGTTGTAGAGGTAGTAGCCCGGGCACGCGACGACCTCGATGTTGGCGTTCCAGTTGCACTGGTTGCCGCTCCAGTTGAAGCACACCTGGCGCGCGACGATGCCGTCGTTGAGCTCCGGGTGGGCGCCGTTGAGCCAGCCTGACGCATGGGTGGCGCACTGGTTGCTGGGGATCACGGTCTCGGACATCTGCGTGCCCGCGTCGCCCGTGAACCGGTACCAGCCCGCGCCCTGCCAGCCGTTGCCTGCTTGCTGATCACAGAAGGCGCCGCCGCCGATCTGGTTCTTGTTGCGGTTGGCCAGCGAGAACTCGTTGTAGGCCAAGAAGCACTGTGGATCAGCCGACGCGATGCAATTGGTGTCGCAGCCGTCGTCGTCGTCGTCGTCGCCGTCGTCGCACTCTTCTACGCCCTCATGCTTGAAGCCGTCGCCACACACGGCGATCGTGCACGCGGTCGTGCACGCGTCGTTGTCGTTGTCGTTTTGGTCGTCGCACTCCTCGACGCCGTCGTAGACGATCCCGTCGCCACACACGGCCGGCGTGCAAAATGGTGAGGTGCACGCGTCGTTGCCGTCCATGTTGCCGTCGTCGCAGACCTCGACGCCGGCTTGGACGTAGCCGTCGCCACAAAACGCGAGCTGGCAGGCCGGGCACTCGTCGGAGGTCGTGACGTTGCCGTCGTCACACTGCTCGCCGTCTTGGAGGATCCCGTCTCCACACTCGCCGGTCAGGCAGGTCGCGGTGCAGCCGTCGGCGTCGTCGTCGTTGCCGTCGTCACACGCCTCGACACCGGCTTGCGTGAAGCCGTCGCCGCAGGTTGCGAGCTTGCAGCCCGACACGCAGTCATCCGTGTTGTCGTTGTTGCTGTCGTCGCACTCTTCAAAGCCCTCGTAGAGGAAGCCGTCGCCGCACGAGGCGATCGTGCACAGCGGCGTGCACTGACCCGACTCGCTGTTTTGCGAGCCAAGGTCGCACTGCTCCCCCGGGTTCACGACACTGTCGCCGCAGTCTTGGGGTGGTGGGTCGCCGTCGCCGTCGCCGGTCGTGTCGTCACCGTCACCGTCGCCGTCGCCGGGGAGCGTTGTGAAGGTCGAGGTGAAGGGAGCGTCGCCCTCGGCCTCGGCGCAAGCGAGCATCAAGAGTGGCGACAGGCAAAGTACAAGTGAGCGGCGCATGGCTGATGCTACGGTGTTCGACGGGGCAGATCCAATCCGCGCTCGCGCGCTCGCCCAGAACGGATCGCGCGCTCGCGCGGAACCGATCGCGCGCTCGCGCCAGTGGTCGGGGTGGCGACGGCCCGGGGCCATGCCGACGCTGACCGACCGCCCGCCCGACCGCCCGAGGCCCGGCACTCGAGCGGGGTTGTCGCTTGCACCGATAGTGTTTATGCGACACTATCACCGCCCATGACCGAGCGCCTGCAATTCTACCGTCAAGACGACCTGCTTGGAGAGTTCTCGAACTTCTCCAGTCACCCGATCGAGCTCGACGGTCAGACCTGGGCGACCACCGAGCACTACTTCCAGGCCCAGAAGTTCGAGGACCCCAAGCTGCGCGAACAGGTTCGGCTGGCGCCGGGTCCCGGCCCAGCGGCCAAGCTCGGGCGCCGGTTGCCGGGGCTGCGCTCCGATTGGGAGCAGGTCAAGGAGGCCGTCATGCTCGACGCGCTGCGGGCCAAGTTCGACCAACATCCCCGGCTGGCGCGGCTGCTGCTCAGCACCGGGGACGCCGAGCTGGTCGAGCACACCCGCAACGACAGCTACTGGGCCGACGGCGGGGACGGGAGCGGACGCAATCGCCTGGGTGTCCTGTTGATGCAATTGCGTGGCGAACTTCGGGCCCGCGACGCGTGACGTACCGAGCCGCGGGGGACTTCCCCCGCGGTCGCCGAGTGCTAGCCTCTGCGCCATGAAGCGAGCATCTTTTTTGACCTTGGTGGCTTGTTTGATCGTGGGTGGCTGCGCGGACAATGGCGCCGGCGAGGACGGGCTGACGACCGAGACGGGGGACGGGGATGGCGACTCCGGTGATGGGGATGGCGACTCCGGTGATGGGGATGGCGATCCCGACACGGGTGACGGCGACGGCGACTCCGGTGATGGCGACGGCGACTCCGGTGATGGTGACGGCGATGGCGACTCCGGTGATGGCGACGGCGACTCTGGTGATGGCGACGGCGATCCCGACACGGGTGACGGCGACGGCGACTCCGGTGACGGCGACGGCGACGGCGACGGTGACGGCGACGGCGACGGCGATGGCTGTGGTCAGAACTTCGCGACCTGCGACGATCTCGTCGCCGCGTTTGCGGCCGAGACCGCGGCGATTCGCAGCTGCTCGAACGACTCCGAGTGCGGGCAGGAGCTGGTCGGCACCAGCTGCGGCTGCACCCGGAACTGGGTGGCCCTCACGGACGCGGACACCACGTGCTTTTATGATCTGATCGATCAAGCCGGGCCGTTGCAGTGTGAGCTTGGCCTGAGCAGCAGCTGCGATTGTCCAGAGACGGACGGCTTCGCCTGCGTCGCCGGCACGTGCGCGTGGAACTACCTGTAGTCGCGCGACTAACAGCGCTGCGGGCAGGGGCGATCGCCGCTCGACTCGAGCTGCAGGGTCGAGTGCGCGATCCCAAACCGCGTCGACAACTCGTGCTCGGCGGCTCGCACGAGGTCCTCCCCGTGCCCCTCGACCACGAGGTGGGCCGTGAGCGCGACGTCCCGGGTCCCGAGCGCCCACACGTGCAGATCGTGAACCTCGACCACGCCCGACTGCTCGCCGAGGTAGGCCCGCACTTGGTCGAGATCGATGTGCTGCGGCGCGGCGTCGAGCGCCAGGTTGAGGGCCTCGCGCAGCAACGACCACGTGCCAACGAAGATCACCACCGCGATCACCAGGCTCACGACCGGGTCGAGCCAACGCCAGCCGGTGAACAACAGCAGGGCCCCGGTCACGACCACGCCAAGCGAGACCGCCGCGTCGGCGGCCATGTGGATGAACGCCCCGCGCAGGTTGAGGTCGCTGCCGTGGGCATGTCCGTGTCCGTGTCCATGTCCGTGCCCGTGCCCGTGCCCGTGCCCGTGCCCCTGGTCGCTGCGCAGCAAGATCACCGCCGACAACAGGTTGATCACCACCCCGACCCCCGCGACGACCATCATCGTCACGGCGGTCGGGGCGGGCGGATCGGCGAGGCGCTCGATCGCCTCCCAGGTCAGCGCCCCCGTCGCCGCGATCAACAGCAGCGCGTTGGCCAGGGCCGCGAGCACGGTCGACTTGCGCAGGCCGTAGGTGCGCCGCCCCGAAGGGGATCGGCGCGCGAGCCAAGCCGCCCCCCAGGCGATCAACAGCCCGAGCACATCGCCAAGATTGTGAGCGGCGTCAGCCAGCAGCGCGACGGAGTCGGCCGCGAACCCGTAGCCAAACTCTGCGACCACATACACGGAGTTGAGGACCACACCGAGCGCGAACGCACGATCGATCCGGCGATCGTTGGCATGGGCGTGACTGTGGTCGTGCATCGGATCGATCAATCGTGCGCCGAGCCGAAGTCTATCGCGCGACACCAACCAATGCTCGAAGCACGCCCCAGCGCGTCGCTCGTCGTGCAGACGTCACCGCACGCCAGTGCCTGCTCACGCAGGCCGCCACATGCGCAGGGGAGCGAGTCGACGGGTCAATTCAGGGCAGCGTCTGCTGCGGGGCAACGCGCGCGCTCCCGCAGCGCGGGCAGCTCACCTTCGAACATCCGCCCAAGCGCCGCATCGAACGAGTCGCGGTCGAGCAGCAGCACGTGCTTGTTATCGGCGGCGACGTGCCTTCGCGTCATCGGATGGCGAATCGAAAACCCTCGCACCTGCGACAGCTGATTCTCCAGCGCAAACGAAGCGTAGTAGGCCGCGTCATCGGCCTCGAGATCCGTGCGCACGAACGGCGACGCCAGGGTCCACAGGCCCGACAGGCCCCGCAGCCCGCGTGCTTGCACCTTCCGCGCGAACGCCAGGATCACCGCCTGCTGCCGCTTGGTCCGATCCCGATCCCCCGTCCCATGCCGCGATCGAACGAATTGCAGGGCGGTCGCGCCGTTCATGTGAACGCGGCCGGCGTCGACGCTCATCATCACGCAGGGTTGGTCGGTCCCGTTGATCCAAAAGCAATCCATGATTGGACACTCGACGTCGACATCGACGCCGCCGAGCTCGTCGACGAGCGCCTCGAAGCCCGCGAAGTCGATGCTCGCGTAGCGATCGATCCGGATCCCGAGCTCATCGAGCAGCACCTGGCGCAGCAGCGGGAGCCCCTGCCCGGCTCCGAGCCGCACTTCGCCGATCCGCACGACCGAGCTGACCCGCGCGTGATCGCGGCCTTCTTCGTGCAAGCTGCCCAGATCCGGCAGGGCGACCCACAGGTCTCGGGGGATGCTGAATGCTGCGAGGTTGCCGTCGCGGTGGCGAAACGCGAGGACGATCATCGCGTCGGTCCGCCCGACGACCTTGTCGGTCCGATTGTCCGCCCCGAGCAGCAGCACGAACGAGACCCCATCGAGACCGGGCGGCCGCCGCGGCGGGGCCGGGGGCGGCTCGAGCACGGCCGGCGCGTCGGGGATCACGGTTCGCCGAGCGAGCACCACGCCGGGCGGTCCTTCGTCGTGAAGTTGGACGCTCAACCCCACCGGAGCCTCGGGCGCCCCCACCAGCTCACGAAACGACTTCGCGGTCGTGTGTCGCGTCGCCCCCACGTCCTCGACCAGCGCCCAAGCGAGCGCCGCCATGAGCAGCGCGACCACGGACAGCGAAGACGCGACGTAGATCAGCCCTCGCTTGCGACCTGGACTCACGGCGCGCAGACGCGTGGCCGCGCGGGCCCTATTCCGGTGCAGGGCCCGCGCGGGCGTGTGCAGCGAGCGCACCACTAAAGTAAACACCGGGCCTCGTCCCGGGCCAACGAGCGGGTACCCTGCGCCAAATGGTCGACGACAACCAAGACCCGATCCGCCTGACCGCCTACGCAAGCGGGGGTGGCTGAGCCGCCAAGCTTCGGCTCACGGACCTGGTCGAGGTCCTGGACGGGGTGCTCCCACCTGCAGCCGGGAGTGAGCGCATACTCGTTGGACCCGAGCTGTCCGACGACGCGGCCGTCGTGCGCCTGCCGACCACGGACGGATCCGAAGGACCGCGGCTGGTGCTGACGACCGACACGATCGCGCCGCTGGTCGACGAGCCCGAGGCCTTCGGCGCGATCGCGGCCGCCAACGCGATGTCAGATGTGTGGGCGATGGGAGGCCAGCCGCTGTGGGCGCTCAACTTGGTGTTCTTCCCGAATGATCAGCTGCCGCTGTCGATCCTGCGCCGGATCATGGTTGGCGCCCGGGACAAGTGCGCCGAGGCCAAGGTGTCGATCGTGGGGGGCCACACGGTCCGCAACGGTGATCTCAAATTCGGCCTCGCGGTCACGGGCATGATCGACCCCGGACAGCGGCGGGCGCTGGCCAACACCCGCGCGCTGCCAGGCCAAGTGCTGGTCCTGAGCAAGGCGCTGGGCACGGGTGTGATCGGCACCGCGATCAAGAAGCAAGCCGCGAGCCCAGCTCAGATCGCAGCCGCCACCGCGTCGATGACCCGGCTCAACGATGTGGCCGCCGCGCTCGCGTGCAAGCACGGCGCGACCGCCTGCACCGACGTGACTGGGTTTGGGTTGCTCGGGCACCTGCGCAACATCTTGCGGGGCAGCCGGCTGCGCGCGCAGATCGATCTACACCGCCTGCCGATCCTGCCCGGCGCGCTCGAGCTGCTCGCGGCCGGCCACTACCCCGGCGGCAGCAAGGCCAACCTCGAGCACGTCGAGGGCTCGCTGCTGCGCCGCTACTCCAGCAACGACGCCGACGCGGCCGCGCGCACCCGGCTCGCGGCCGACGCCCAGACCAGCGGCGGCCTGCTGGTCTCGCTGCGCGTCGAAGAGGCCGAGCGCATGCTCGAAGAGCTGCGCAGCAGCGGACACCCAGCGGCGATCATTGGCGAGCTGCTGCCGGCCAAGCCTGCGCAGATCGGCCAAGTCGAGCTGCGCAGCGGTCGATGAAGCGGACGGCGTCTCCCCCACGAGGTCGAGCGGCCAGCCACGATGAGGTTCAACGTTGGCTTCCGCGACCTCGGCCGCAGCCGACTCGAGCCGGCGAGCTAAAAAGGGGCGCGTCCCGCAGACACAGGAATTGCGCTCCGACCCCCTTCAAGTCCCCGTAGACATCCGCCGAAGCCACCCGAGCCCCCTTCTAGGGCTTCTAGGGGGCCACACATACGACCGCGAACAAACCGCCCCGAGGAGCGAAGCGACCAGACGCGAAGCGGCTGCAGTCGGCGAAGTCCCGTACCCGTCCGCCGAAGCCAAACGAGCCCCCTTGTAGGGGGCCACACATACGCCCGCGAACAAACGGCCCCGAGGAGCGAAGCGACCAGACGCGAAGCGGCTGCAGTCGGCGAAGTCTAAGGTCCATGTGGGGGTCATAACGACCAACGACTAGGTCCGTCGGGCGACTTGGTTGTAGTAGGTCAACGTCGCCTGCGCGAGCGCCTCGACCAGCTGCCGGCGTCCGCTGGCATCGAGCATCAGCGCGCTCTCGTCGGCGTGATCCAAGAACCCAACCTCGTGCAGCACGGCGGGCATGCGCGCGCCCATCAGCACGTCGAAGTTGGCTTGCCGCACGCCGCGATCCGGCCGACCGGGGAACCGCTTGGCCTGCTCGCGCTGGATCGCCTTGGCGTAGAGCGCCGCGTGCTTGCGGTTGTTGGTCATCCCGAGCTCGCGCAGCATCACGGCGATCTCGTCGTCCGCCTCGCCGCTCGGGCGGCCAGACGCCTCGTCGTTCTCGCGCTGGGCCGTGAGCGCGGCCTCCTTGCTGGAGGCGTCGACGTCGAGCAAGAAGGTCTCGAACCCGGTCTGGTCGGCGCGCGGTGAAGCGTTGCAGTGCAGGCTCAAGAACAGATCGGCCTTGCATGCATTGGCGAACCCAACCCGCTGCGAGAGGTGCAGGGTCTCGTCGGTCTCGCGGGTCAGCAGGACCTCGGCATGGGGCATCAGCTCGACGACCCGGCCGGCGAGCGACCGGGCGAGCGTCAGCGTGACTTCTTTTTCGTGGGTCCCGCCGCGATGCGCGCGACACCCGAGGTTCTCGCCGCCGTGGCCGGGATCGATGACCAGTCGAAATCCCTGCTCGATCACCGGCGTGGGGCCAGCCAGGGCACGCGCCGGGCGGAGCGCGACGGCGCCAGCGGAGACTGCGCAAAACCCGAGCAGGAAGTCACGTCGGTTCATGTCCTACATGTAAGACACTGTCGGGCAGGGTCCAAGAAATCGGTCAGAACCCTCACATGGCGCCCGTGATGGTGATGGCATCTATAGCGGCGCGGCGGCGGTGATCTTCACGCTCGCGCCTTGCTCGAGCCCAAGCGTGATCGTGGCCCCTGCCGGGACTTGGCTGAGCGTCCTGTACCGGTTGGCGTCGCCGCCGATCGCGTGCCCATCGACCGACTCGATCACCGCGCCAACCTCGAGCCCCGCCGCGGCCGCCGGGCCCCCGGGCCGCACCAGCGCGACCACGATCTTGCTGTCCTCGGGCGCCGCCGAGGGGTCAGGCTCGACGATCGTGTAGCCGAGCTCGCCCGGCTGTTTGCCACGCTCGACCCGTCGCGCGATCGCTTCGATGTCGCCGATGTCCTGAACCGCGGGGGTCGGTTGGATCTCGCGGACGGTAAACGCGAAGTCGTAGGGCTTGTCGGCGCCGCCAGTGCGCAGCCGCGCGATGATCCGGGTGCGGCCGCTGGGCACCTCGGGCAGCTCGAAGCGGCCGTCGGCGTCCGTCACGTTGGCCGCGTCGCCGCCCAGATCGCCGACTCGCAGGCGCCGGCGGCCGCCGCCGGGCCCAGCGGCGTTGACCTCGAACCCGGCGATACCCTCGCGGGTGTCGAGATCGATGATCCGCCCACGGATCGTGACGCGGCTCTCGAGCTCGAGCACCAGGTCGTCGCGCTGCTCCCCCTCGCCGAGCACGACCTCGAGCTCGGTCGTGCCGGCGCTCGAGCTGGCCGAGAGCGAGTAGCTGCCGGGCGGGAGCTCGCGCAGGGCCCAGACACCGTTGGTTCGGAAGAACTCGTCGCCGATCGAGATGCCCTGCTCGGGATCCCGCGCGACCACGCGAAAGCGCTCGGGCGCGGGGTTGCCCGGGTCGACGACGGTGCCGCCCAGCGATCCGGTCGTGGCGATCACCAGCTCGACGTCGGCCCCAATTGCGACCTCTTCGAGGGAGGCTTCGCCGCCGCCCTTGCGATGGGCGCGGACCAGGAACACGCCGTCGGGCAGCTCGTCGAGCTCGAAGCGTCCGTCTTGATCGGTGAGCACGGGCTTGCGACCCCAGCTCCAGCGCATCGCCTGGCGGGAGCTGCGGGCGCTGGCGCCAGCGCGATCCGACATGCGCTCGGCGTCGACGAAGGCGTCGGCGACCGGGCTGCCGTGCTCGTCGACGACGGCGCCACGGATCACCCCAGCTTGGGTCTCGACGATCAGGTCGAGCTCGACGGTCTCGTTGGCGACGACCTCGATGACCTGACCTTGCGGGTCGTCGTCGGTGGTCCCGGGCGCGCGCAGGCCCGAGCGGGGGGTGGGGCTGACGCGGGTCGGGCCCGGCTGCAGCGCCTGAAACGCGAACGCGCCGGCGTCGTCGGTCTGGGCGCTCTGACCCCGCGCGGCCCCGACCGGCGCGGCGGCGACCCAGACCCCCGCGACGCCCTGCCCCCGCTCGTCGAGCAGGTGTCCGCGCAGCTGCCCGACCGCCGGCAACACCAGGCGCAGGTCGTTGACGTCGGCGCCCGCGAGCAGCTCGACGGGGATCGGATCGGGACCCGGGCGACCGGACCGGCTGGAGAGGCTGACCTCGTAGCGCCCTGGCAGCAGCCCCGTCAGCTCGAAGTGCCCGGCCTCGTCGCTGCGGCTGGCGTCGTCGGTCTTACGCCCGCGCGCGTCGTCACCAGCGAGCAGCGCGTTGGCGGCGATCGAGATGTCGGCGACCGGCGAGCCAGCGTCGTCAACGACCTCTCCCCGGATCGCCAGGCCCTCGCGGACTGTCCAGCTGAGCCCGGTCAAGCTCGCGTCGACCAGCTCGATCGCCGGGTAGCTGTCTTCGGTGATGTAGCCGTCGCAGCGCACCTCAACCTGGTACACGCCCGGCAGCACCCCACGCAGCTCGGCCACGCCCTCGTCGTCGAGCCGGTCCCGGCCGTGTGTCCGTTGATCGGCCCGCAGCAAGATGCTGCCGTCGGGACAGGGGCGGCCCTCGCCGCCAGCGATGCTCACGGTCCCGCTCACCAGGAACGCCGGGTGCACGAGGATCTGCACCGGATCGGAGGTCTCACCGAGCCCGAGGTTCACTTGCTCGGCGGCCTCGCCATACAGCTCGTCTGCCTGGGCGATCGGCTTGTAGGTGCCGGGCTCGAGTCGATCGAGCCGATACCAGCCGTCGTCGTCGGTCCGGGTGCTGTGGTCGCTCTGGCCCATGCGACGGCCGGAGACGCGAACGGTCACGTCGGAGACGGGCTGCTTGGTCTGGGCGTGGATCACCTGGCCAACGAGGACCGATTCGGGCGTCAGGAACACCTCGATCAGGGCCCCGGGCGCGACACCTGGCACGTCGCCGTCGGCGTAGCCTTCGGACCTGGCGAGGATCGACAGTGAGCCCGGGGCGGCCCACAGCTCGAACCGGCCGTCGTCGCCCGTGCGCGTGACGGCGAGGCCCGCCGCCATGATCCCACGGGGGCGGCCGATCACCACCGCGCCCTCGATCTCACCGCCCGTGATGTCTCGGACCACGCCTTTGACCAACACCCCGCCTGGCTGCAGCAACAGGTCGATGTCGACCGCCTCGCCGCCCGGGGTCAGCCGGACCTCGTCGCGCAGCTGGCCGGTGTCGTCGCGGGTCTGCCAGCGCGCGGGCTTGAACGTGGGCGCGCTGGCCTCGATGTTGGTCGGCACCGGCCACAGACCGTCGAGGCGGTAGTGCCCGTCGGCTTCGGTGGTCGTGCAGCGCGGCTGTCCGTCGCCGAGCCCGCGCAGCGCGTCGCGAACCGCGTCGCGAACCGCGAACCCGCACACCTGCGCGTTGGCGATCGGCTGGCCCGCCGGATCACGAACCACCCCGCGGATCGAAGCCTTGGCCGCGAGCTGCAGGTCAGCGCGCTCGCGCTTGCCCGGCGCTTTGATCACATCGCCCGCGTCGACCACGGTGGTCGCGCCTGGTCCGCCTGGCTCGAGCGCGGGCGCGTTGGACTTGTAGAGCTTCCAGCCCAGCAGCAGCGCGACGACGAGAATGGCGAAACCGCCGAACGACAGGGCAAGCGTACGGTTTGGACTGGGCATGGCGCGATGGCGCGACCGGGTCGCGCGCGCCAAGTCTACCTGGCGCGCCTCGAGATCGCGCTGACTGCTCGAACCAGGGCCGTCACGGGCGAGCGTCGGGCCGCGTGGGGCTGCTCGGGCGGATCAGCTGGCGGTCGGCGGCGGGATCCTGTTGTTCGAGCGCCCGACTGCGTTCGAGGTCGGCGCGCCCACTTCGGGCCCGCGCGTGCACGAGTCTCGGCTCGGTCGAGGCTCGTCCTTCGAGCGAGCTGTCGAGGGGGATACGGCCAGACTCGCGCGGCGCTGCGTCGCTAGCGTTGGCTCGCAAAGGGCTGCTAGACTCCGCGCCCACGCCAAGCCGTGGACCCTGCGAGCCCCTGGGTGACCACGAACAACGCCAGCCCAACGCCCAGTTCGACCTCGAGCGAGGCCGTCCCCCCCGCACGATCCTGGTGGGACATCGCAGCGGTGGCGCTCACGGCCGGGCTCCTGCAGATCATCGCCAGCATCGTGCTTGGGCTGGCGCGGCTCGATCGCTTCACCGCTGCCGCGAACGAGGGCCCATACACCTACTTGGTCGCGGCCGCGCTGGTCGCTGCAGGGGCCTTCTCGATCTGGACGGTCCGCGCCCGCCCGCCGGTCGCGTTGGTCCTCGCTGCGGTGTGGCCGATCGGCCTGTGGTACGGGCTGCGTCCGCACACGACCAGCCTGGGGCTGGCCTACCACGGCGAGTTCATCCTCCATCACTTCTCGGCGCTCTTGTGCCTGGTCCTGGCGATCGCGGTCCCGCTTGGCTGGGCTCGCGACCCGCGCTTGGGCAAGCTGCGCTTCGCCCCCGTCGCGTTCGCGCTGCCCGGCGCCTTGCTGCTCGCGGCCGCGCACCTCGGTCGGATCCCGCTCGGCCCGGCGTGGCTGGCCCACAGCACCCTCGCCACAACCGGCGCGGCGCTGCTGCTCGTCGCCTGGCCCGTGGCGGCGGGGTTGTTCTGGCCCAAGCTTGGTCCCGCGCAGCGCCGCCCGATCGTGTTCGTGCTCGCGCTGCCGCTGGTGGTGCGGGTCGGCTTCGCGGGCTGGGGCGGACTCGCGGGCGAGCTCGTCGGTCCCCACGCGGTCGTGTGGGTCGGGGCGGCGATCGTGGTCACGGCGATCTTCACCCTGTTGCTGCTGCGCCCGCGCCTCGAGCTGTGGGTGATGGTCGTCGTCGCGCTGATCTGCCTGCTCGGCAGCGCGTTCTTCTACTTCCTGTACGAGCGCGGCTTCGGCGAACTCGAAGACGGCCTGGGCGGGCTGCTGCAGTCGCTGTTCGGGTTTCAGGTCCCCTACCCCTCCTATGTAAACGATCTGCGCTCCGCCGGCCTGATGATGGGCCTGTTCTTCATGTTCGTGACGGTCTACGCGTCGCTGGTCTCGACCGAAGATCGCGTGCGTGGCATCGCGCTGGGCCTGATGCTGGTCGCGGGTCTGGGGTTCTCGAGCCCGCACCTGGTCATGATGTTTGGGGTCGGCGCGCTGCTGATCGTCGAGGGCATGTTGCCGGGGGCGCCGCACCGCGAGCTGTCACCGTCGCTTTCACAGAGCCTGGCGGAGATCGAGGCTGACTTGGACGCGTCGGGTGACGATCTGCAAGGCGAACACTCGAGCGGCGGGCTCGCCCAGGTCCGCGAGGCCGTCAACGGGCTCGCGCAGCGCCACGGTCTCGAGCCGCCCACGCTGGTGCAGACTGGTCAGGGCGCGCACATGCTCAGCCTGCGGGGCCCCGTTGGTGGGCCGCTGCTGGATCTGCGCGCCCGCGTCGAACCAAAGTCGACCCGCGTCGAGATCAGCGTGGGGCTGCCCGGCCGCGGTGAGCCCGTGTTCGAGCTGATCCCCGATCCCGGCAAGCGCGGCACCCGTCCGGCCCACCTGCTGGCCCGCAGCCACCGCATCCACGGCGAGCCGCGTGGGCTCGAAGCGTTTGGCGACGCGCCCCTCGACGCTCTGACCTGCTTCCCGACCGCGTACCTGCGCGCGTGGGATGGCGGCGTGCAGGTTGATCTGGGTCG
The DNA here is from genome assembly GCF_000737335.2 of Enhygromyxa salina. GTDB lineage: Bacteria > Myxococcota_A > Polyangia > Nannocystales > Nannocystaceae > Plesiocystis > Plesiocystis salina_C. Next base: position 46,661 of record NZ_JMCC02000065.1, read on the forward strand.
CGAGCTGATGAGCCTGCGCGTGGATCAGGTGGACGCGCTGGTCCGCAGCCTGGCGCGCGCGCTCCGGCCTGACGATGAATTGGGCGACGAGCCTGACGACGAATTGGGCGACGAATTGGGCGACGAATTGGGCGACGATGCCGAGTCGGCCAACGACGAGCCGGGCGACAAGCCTGACGACGAACGGGTCGACGGGCCGGGCGACGAACGGGTCGACGGGCCGGGCGACGAACCGGTGGACGGGCCCGGCGACGAACCGGGCGACGGGCCCGCGGACGACGTCGCGGCCGCCGATCGCGACCCCGCGGACGAACGCAAACTGGGTGACGATGCCGAGTCGGCCAACGGCGAGCTCGCCGATGACCGCGTTGGCGACCCCACTGACGGATGACGCGTGACGGCGCTGCACCGTAGCTTGCGCGTCGCCGAGGTCGAGCCCTTCTCGCCCCACGATCTCGCGGCGTCCTGCGATCACCACCGCTACGCCGCGCTGCTCGAGAACCCCGGCACGCCGTCGGAGCTGGGCCGCTACGCCTACTTTTGCACCGATCCATTCTGGGTGTTTCGCAGCAAGCGAGGGCGCTGCTGGTCGGGGCCGCCCGACGCCGTCGCCGAGGTCGATCGCGCGCCGCTCGACGAGCTCGCCCGCCTGCTCGAGCGCGATCGGGCCGGCGTGCGCCTGCGACCCACCACCGGCGACGACCCGCTCCCCCCGTTTGTCGGCGGGGCGGTCGGCTACCTCGGCTACGAGCTTCTGTACCTGATCGAGGACATCCCCGATCTCGGCCGCGATGATCTCGAGCTGCCCGACGCCTACTTGTTGTTCTGCAAGCTGGTGTACGCCAGCGATCGGCTGACCGGGCGCAGCTGGGTGTTCGCGACCGGCCTCGGCCACACGCCCGAGGCCGCGGCCGACGAAGCGCAGACCCTGCTCGACGAGGGCCGCGCGCGCGTGGCCAGCCTCGATCCCGCGCGCTCACGCGAGCGCGGCGTGGCGGACCTGCGCGCGCTCGCTGCCGCCGCGCGCGATCGCGAGCCTCGCCTGCTCGAGGCCCATCTGCACGCACGCGGGATCACGCCAACGATCGATCGCGCCGGCTACCTAGACTCGATCGAGCACATCAAGCAGCAGATCCTGTGCGGCAACGCGTTCGAGGTGTGCCTGACCCAGCGCTTCGATCTGCGCCTCCCCACCCGCGTCCGCGAGCTCTACGAGGTGCTGCGGGCGATCAACCCAGCGCCCATGAGCGCGTACCTGCGCTTCCCCGAGGCCGAGCTGCTGTCGGCCTCGCCCGAGCGCTTCGTCAGCCTCGATCGCGCGGGCGTGGTCGAGACCCGACCGATCAAGGGCACGCGTCCGCGCGGGCGCAGCCCGGCCGAGGACCAGGCGCTGCGCGACGATCTGCTTGGCGCCGCCAAGGACCGGGCGGAGAACCTGATGATCGTGGATCTGTGCCGCAACGATCTGGGCAAGGTCTGCGAGTTCGGCAGCGTCCGCGTCGACGAGCTGTGCAGCGTGCAGCCCTACGAATTCACCTGGCAGATGGTCTCTACGATCCACGGCCAGCTGCGCGCGGGGCTCGGTCCCGTCGAGCTGCTGCGCGCCTGCTTCCCCGGCGGCTCGATGACTGGCGCGCCCAAGATCGAGGCCATGAAGATCATCGATCGGCTCGAGCCGACCAAGCGCGGGGTGTTCTCGGGGGCGATCGGCTACTTCGACTTCGACGGCTCGCTGGATCTGAGCATCGTGATCCGCACCCTCATCAAGACCGGCGAGCTGCTGACCTTCAACGTGGGCGGCGCGATCGTGGCCGACTCGGACCCCGACGAGGAGTACCAAGAGACCCTCGACAAGGCCCACGCGCTGGTCCTGGCGATTGATCTGGTCCGCGCTGAAGCCCACGCCCGAGGAGATCGCTGAGATGCCCGCGCGCGCAGCCGATCGCCGCTACCGCCTGGTGATCATCGATAACTACGACTCGTTCGCCTACAACATCTATCAGCTGCTTGGCGAGCTGACCGGCTGCGCGGCCAAGGTCGTTCGCAATGATCGGATCTCGCTCGCCGAGCTCGAGGCCGAGCAGCCGACCCACTTGTTGATCTCTCCGGGTCCCGGCAACCCCGAGGACCCCGCCTACTTCGGCGTGTGTCGGGCGGCCATTCACGCGCTCGGGGCCCGACGCGTGCCGATCCTCGGGGTCTGCCTGGGGCATCAAGGCATCGGCGCTGCGTTCGGTGCCAAGGTGACTCGATCGCCGCAGGTGATGCACGGCAAGCAGAGCGAGGTCGAGCATGGCGGCGTCGGCCTGTTCGCGGGCCTGCCCTCGCCGCTGACGGTCATGCGCTACCACTCGCTGATGCTCGACGAGGCCAGCTTGCCGGCGCAGCTGCAGGTCACCAGCCGGACCCCCGACGGGCTGTGCATGAGCATCGCGCACCGCTCGCTGCCGATCGCGGGCGTGCAGTTTCACCCCGAGTCGATCGGCACCGAGCACGGCGCGGCGCTCGTGCGAAACTTCTTGAGCTGGTGAAGCGCCGCGGCCGGCTGCGGCACTAGTCGAGGCTGGCGGGATCCATCACAGGTGGGTCGTGCTCGTGCCCGTCGGCCTGGAAGCCGCGGCGCTCGATCTGCACCTCGACCTCGCGCTGTCCATCTTCACGATCGCGCACCTCGACCACGACCTCGTCGTCCTCGAAGCCCTGCGCCTGCAGCTCGAGCAGCAGCTGCGCGCGCGCCTGTTCGACGTCAACCTCGCGCAGCGACAGGCTGAACGCCCGGTTGGCCAAGCGGCGCGCCCAGATCGTCTCGATCTCGCCCTCGAGCGGGGTCTCGATGATCTCGGCGCCCTCGAGCTCCGGGAATTGCTCGCGCAGCTCGAGCTCGATCTCACCGAGCGCGAGCTCGTGATCCCACAAGCGGATCATCATGACGAACTGCGGGCCGGACCCAGCGCCCACGACCTCGCGCATGAGCACGTCGACCTCCGCGGCGTTGCTGCGCGCTTGTACGTAGTTGGCGATCTCTTGGGCCGAGTCTAGCTCGCCCGCCGCCACGCGGATCTCCACGCTGATGCCAAGCGGAATCTCGTAAGAGGTTGGCAGCACACACGCGCCAACGATCGCCATCAGCATCGCCGCGAGCGCGACCGCGAGGCGGTGCCGGCCGAACACCCCAAGCACGCCGAGCAAGCTGGCCCCGCGCCCCGACGCGGCGCGCTGTCCCGCGTCGGGCCGGGCGTTTGCGTAGCGCTGGCTCCACGCCGCGAGCGCTTCGGCCTCGCGGGCGTCTGCTGCCTCGCCGTGGGCGGGTGACGGCTCGATCCGCGGGGCATGAAGCTCGCGCAGTCGGGCCTCGATCAACGGTTCAGAGCGCATGGGAGACCTCCGGGTTTTGCTCGTCCTCGAGCGCGCGCGAGCGAGTCCGCAGCTCGCTGATCGCCCGCGAGATTCGCTTGCGCACCGCCGACTCGCGCAGCCCCAAGAGCTCCGCGATCTCGGCGTGGCGCAGGCCATCGCCGTAGCGCATGGCCAGCAGCTGGCGGGTCTGCTCGGGGCACTCGGCCAGGATTTCGCGGATCTGCCGGGTCCGCTCGTCGGCGATCAGGTGATCGAGCGGCCCCGTCGTCTCGCGCAGCCCATCCGCGATGGCCTCGAGCGCGACCGGGCTCTTGCGGGTGCGGTAGTGATCGATGACCGCGTTGCGGGCGATCCGCAGGACCCACGCGCGGACGCTCCCGCGGCTTGGATCAAACCCGCCAAGGTGCTCGACCACCCGCCGAAACACCTCGGCGACGAGCTCCTCGGCGTCGGCCCGGGAGTCGACCCGCCGGGCGATAAACCGGGCGACCAAGGGATGCAGCTCCCGATACAGGCGCGTGAACGCCCGGCGATCCCCAGCCACAGCCTGGCGCACGCGGCGAGCCAGCGGATCACGAACAATGAGCATGCGAGAGCCCTACGAGCGACCGCCCGATCCGTGACCGGGCGGCCCATGGGTTCTACGAAGGCCGGGCTCTACGTAGGCCGAAAGATCTTGATCATCCCGTCAAACCAGCCGGGGCGCCCCGCGAGCTGCTCGAGCTCGCCGTCATCCAAGAACACGCCTCCGCACGAGAAGCACTTGTCGACCTTGACCCCACGGAACTCGACCTCTTGCAGCTCCGCCCCGCACTTGGCGCAGCGCATCCAATGCAGCTCCTTGAGCGACGCCCGCTCATCGTCGGCGAGCTCGGCCTGCTTGGCGCGGACAGCGTCACGGCGCTTCTCCAGCTCTTGGCGAAGGATGTACTCCTCTTCGTTCTCACTCGGGCGTGTCATCGTGGCTCCTGCAGTTGAAGGGTTTGGGTCTCAGCCATCGTCCGCGGCCGGCTTTGGGTCCGGTGGGTCCGGCTGCGGGGCTGGCTCGGGATCCGGCTTGCTGGGGTTGTTCTTGGCGAGGAAAGCCTTGGCGGCGGCGTTGCCAGGGTCGACCTTCAACAGCCGCTCGTAGAGATCTGTAGCGCGCGCGGTCGCGCCGGTCTGGGCCGCCGCCTTGGCGGCCCCTCGCAGCGCGAGCTTGTTCGAGGGCGCCTGGTTGAGCGCGCGATCGAAGAACTGATTGGCCCGCCCGTTGTTGCCCTGGGCGGCGTAGCCATTGGCGAGGCACACCAACACGTCGATGTTGTTGGGCTCGCGGTCGAACGCCTTGAGCAAGGTCTTGATGCCCGTGGCCGCGTTGCCCGACGAGACCTCCTCGCAGCCGCGCTCGAGCAGGCGATCGAAGCTGTTGCCACCGCCGCCGCCGCCACCGCCGCCGCCGCCGCCGCCGCTGCTAGCGCTGCCACTGTCGCCAGGCTGGGGCGGGGGCGGAGCCTTCGCCACACCGGCCGCGTCCAGGCTGCCGGGAGCGCCGTCGGTCTCAGCCGCGCCCGCGTCGTCGCTGCCCGCGTCTGCGCCGGGTTGATCCCCAGCGAGCCGAGCGCGAATCGCCAGTCCAACGATCTGATCTTGGGCGCCCGCGAGCAGCCGCTCGGCGGTGTTGTTGGCCGCCGTGGTGTCGCCTGCCCGCAGCAGCGCCAGCGCCAGCGCGCTCTCGCCCAGGCCGCTGCGCTGGGGCAGCCCCTGCAGACCCGCGAGCAGGCCGGGGGGCACCGGCGCGTCGAGGTCCTGCCACAACACGGCAGCCCGCACGATCAGCGCCAGCTCGGGAGCGGACGCCGGCACCAGCGGGAGCACCTCGGCCTCGGCACGGCCCGCGGCCAGCCGCGCCAGCGCACGCACGCCGGCCAGGCGATCGACGTTGGTCACCCCTTCGAGCCCATCGACGAGGCGATCGCCATCTTCTTGATCTTCGCGAGCACGACGCCGGAAGTCCTCGCGCTGGGCCTCGTCGATCACCGCCGCGATCTCGTAGCCGATCGCCCGATTGAGCAGCAGATCTGCCAGCGCCAGCTTCATGGCCGCGAGCGTGGTGGGGTCGGCATCACCCGCGTCGATCGCCCGCTGCAGCCCGGCCTCGGCGTTGGCGATGTCCGCGGTGCCAAGCGCGAGCAGAGCGGCGTCGGCCGCCTTGAGCTCGGGCCGCGACGCGACGCTGCCCGGCGCGGCGCTTGGATCCGCCGCCGCGTCGCCGCCAAGCGAGAGCAGCTTCTCGCGGATCGGCGTGACCCCGAACATGATCCCGACCGCCGCCGCCACGCCGATGAACGCGACGACCCCGGGACCGATGCGGCGCCGCGGGGGCACCTCGAATGCATCGAGGGCGTCGACCTCCTCGCTCTCGTGGTCGTCGTCAAACTCGGGATCGGGCTCGGGCTCGCGGGCGGCCGCAACCCGAGCTTGCCGCGGCTCTTGCTCGGGCTCCGGCTCCGGCTCCGCAGCAGGACGCTGGCGCTCGTGGACCCGCGTCGTCGCGTCGACCTCGGGCTGCCTGCGCGCGTGGACCCGCGTCTTCGCGTCCACGCTGGGCTCCGCGCGGTCCTCGACCGACGGCACGCTGTGCGCCTCGGTTGGCTCATCGTCATCGTCATCGAGAAAGTCGAGCTGCTCGATCTCCCGCGCGATCGCCCTGGACACGGGGGCCGGGCTCTGGGGGGGCGCGCTGCGGGGCGGCGACAGGGTCTGCCGAGAGCTCTGCGGGCCCGGCCCAGCCGCCA
>NZ_JMCC02000066.1 GCF_000737335.2 Enhygromyxa salina
GCTCTTCCGATCTCCGACGCTCGCCGGCTCGCGCCCCGCCGGGCCGCACGCGTACACAGCGGGCCGCTCGAGCCGCAGCGGCGCGGGGTCCAAGCTCGCGCGGGCGCGTTGCTGACCCAGGTCGACCCGCCAGCGCTGCTCATCCAGCTCGATCCACAGGGTGCGGGGCCCCCAGAACCCCAGGCGCCAACGATCGGGGCTGCCGTCGAGCGGCTCGGTCCCGACGTCGTCGATGAAGTCCTCGCCAAGCTCGGTCTGCACCGCTTCGAGGTCGTGGACGCGATCACCCGCTGGGGCCGCGAGCTCGACCCGGCGCCAGCAGTTGGGCGCTTGGGTCCAGCACACCCATAGCTGCCCGGCGTGGACGACCGCCCACGCGCCGCTGTCGAGATCCACGACCCCGGGTGGTCCATTGGATGACTCGAGCGGGGGACCAAGCAGCAGGGCCAGGGACAAGATGGTTGATGCGCTCACGCACCAGGTGTCGGACCGGCGGCGACCGAGTTGCAGGCTTTTTGTCGCCGCTCTCGAAAAATATCTGCGGCTGCACGCAAGCCAGGGCAACCGGGGCCGAGAACCCAGCATGTTCACGACCACGATCTTCCATTCGCTGCTTGGCCTGGCGGTTCCCGACGCCGGACCGGGGCTTCACTTCATCGACGTCGGCCAAGGGGCCGCGCTGCTGCTCCAGGGCGAGGCCGGCGAGCGGGTGCTCGTCGACTCGGGTCCGGCGGCCGGGTCCGACGCGCTGCTGCACGCCCTCGCGGAACACGGCACCAACGAGGTGGATCTGTGGATCCACACCCACTTCGACGCCGATCACATCGGCGGCTTCTCGCTCGCCATGACCGGCCTCGATCGTCGGCGGCCTTCGCCCGACGACCCCACCGTCGCGCGCTTGTGGGACCGTGGCTTGGCCGGCCCGCTCCCCGACAGCGAGGCGTTCGCCCTGTACCTGGCCCTCGCCGGCACCGCTCGAGAAGCGCCGGCGCCCGGCTCGGTCTACGCCGTCCCCGGCCTGCGCATAGAGGTGCTCGATCTCGATCCGCTCCCGGCCGCCGCCCCCGAAAATGATCGCGGCTTGGCCCTGTGCGTCGAGGTTGGCGGGGTCCGGGCGCTGCTGCCCGGTGATCTGTCGGCGCCCCGGGTCGAGCTCGCGGCCGCGGCGTGCGGGGTCGTCGACGTGCTGTGGCTCAGCCATCACGGGGCCGCCAACGCCAGCTCGGAGCTGGCGATCACCCTGGCCAACCCGGAGCTGACGGTCATCTCGGCGGGCCACGACAACGATCACTGCCATCCCTCGCCGCTCGCGCTGGCCCTGCTCCACGGGCGCCAAGCGTGGATTCTCGACGGCGCCGGTGTGGATCCACGCGGAAGCTGCCCGGCCCTGGTCGACTCGCTCGGCGCCCAACACCACCTCGTCGGTGGCGACCTGTGGATCGACGCCGAGCTCCGCAGCTGGCTCGGCATCTCGGGTGGGTGGGTGCTCAGTTGATCGCTACGGAGCCGCCGCGGATCCGCTGACGTCGCCGCGCCCAGCTCGTGATGTCCCGCCCGGTGATCCGAACGGTCCCGTCGGCGCTGAGGGTGATCGCGGCGGCACCACAGCGAAGCACGAGCTGTTCGCGGGCCTCGATCACGTGCGCGCCCGGGCGCCCATCGACCTCAATCTCGACCTCGCTCTCACTCTCGAGCTCGCTAGCGATCTCGCTCTCGTCAGCCGGGCCCGGCTCGGGTGTCACCGGGTGCGGCGGCTGGGTCGACGAGAGATCGGCCGAGAGATCGGCGGAGAGATCCGCCATGGAGGCCAAGCTCATGATGACCGGCGTATCCGCACGCCCCTCCAAGAACCCCAACAAGACCGGCCGGCCATCGAGCAGCGCGTCCTCGACCAACTGCGCGGGTACCACACCGATCAAGCGTGCGACGGGCGGCGGTCCCTGAAGCCCCGCGAACGAGACCCGCGGCCGCCCGTCCGCGTCGACGCTCACGATCCGGCCCAGGCAAGCGTGGGACTGGGTCGGAGCACCAGCAACAGGGACGTCGAGACGAGGCGCGGGTCCGTCAGGCATCCCCCATCATACGCGGGTTTGAGTCCACGGTGTCTGTGCAGGTCCAAACGAGCTAAACTGCGCGCGCAGTGACGGCCCTGACCCCACCGCTGGCCGCGTGCCTTCATCGGAGGCCCTCGTCGCTGATCGTGTTGGTGTTGCTGCTCGCTATGGGGGGCTTCGGCTGCAGCCGTGGCGTTCGCGGTGAGATCTACGTGCCGCCCTACCAGCCAGTGTGGAAGGGGCGACACAAGCTCCCGAGCTATCGCGTGGGGCTGCCAGGTGCAGGCTGGGAGCCGCTCGCAGGCGACGGCTTGCAGGCGGTCTGGCAGCACAGCACCGACCCGGCGATCATCCAAGTCCACGGCGAGTGCGAGGATCACGGCGACAGCGACCTCGAGGACTTCACCGATCACCAGCGGATCGACTACTCCGAGTGGAAGATCATGGAAGAGCCAACCGGAGAGCTCGACGCCGAGGGCCGACCGCGCATGCGCAAGCAGCAGTACTACACGACGATCGCCGATCGAGAGGCGTTGCGAACGACGGTCAGCGCCAACCTCGATGGCGCCGGGGTGATGCTCGAGTACGTCGTCCTCAAGAAGGACGGCTGCCTGTTCGATCTCACCTACATCGCGGTGCCCAAGGCGTTCGAGCAACACACCGGCGAATTTCAGAAGGTCATCGACGGATTCGGGTTCCCGATCCGCGACTAGGCCAGCGCGTTTCATGTCTGCTCACGACCACGCATCCACGGAGCTTCCGTGACCCAGCCAACTGGCGACCCAACTGGCGACCCGACTGGCGACCCAACTGGCGACCCAACCGGTTCCGGTGCTGGGGCTGAACCCAAGTCCGACGAGCCATCGGCGCTGCGCGAGTGGGTGATCAACGTTGGCACCACGATCAACGCCGGCATCAAGTGGTGCGGTGGCTTGGCCGTGATGTTTGGCCAGGCGGCGATCCGCGGACCCAGGCGCCCGTTCGGGCTGTTCGACATCTCGTACCAGATCGTGCAGCTGGGGATCCGCTCGATCCCGGTCACGACCATGATGTCGTTGTTCGTCGGCATGATCCTCGCGTGGCAGTTTGGTGAGGCCCTCGCGGACTTCGGGGCCAAGAACTCGCTTGGCTACGTGACGTCGCTGGCGTTGGTCCGCGAGCTGGTCCCAACCCTGCTCGCGGTCACGGTCGGCACCAAGATGGCGACCGGCATGACGGCCGAGCTCGGGTCCATGAAGGTCACCGAGCAAATTGACGCGATCTCGGCGCTGGGCGCCGATCCCATCAAGAAGCTGGTGTGGCCGCGGCTGGTCGCGGCGAGCATCGCCATGCCGCTGCTGGTTGCGTGGGGCAACGTGGTCGCGATGCTCGGCGGCATGCTGATCTCGGACACCGTGTTCGACGTGCCAGCGGGCTACTTTTACCACACCTACATCGACGAGCTCGAGCCGCTGCACTACATCATGAGCGAGACCAAGGCCCTGGTGTTCGGCGGTCTGGCCGGGATCGTGGGCTGCTACCAGGGCTTCACGACCAAGTTCGGGACCGAGGCGGTCGGGCTCGCCACCACCGAGACCGTCATCGCGGTCTCGGTCATGGTCCTGCTCGCCGACTTCGCGCTCACGACCTTCTTCATGCCGATCGGATGAACGACGCCAAACCCAGCCCAGTCGCGGGTCCAGCCAGCACACAATCTGGCGTCTTGGCAGGCGTGTCGGCGATGTCCAACAGCTCGGGGGTGCGTCGCGCGATCGGCACCACGATCGGCCAGTATCACGGCCGAACCTGCGCCCGCGGCGAGCCGGTCATCGAGTTCAACGCAGTCGACAAGGCGTTCGGCCCCAACGTCATCTACCGCGGGATGAACCTGAAAGTGCGGCTTGGCGAGACGCTGACGATCATCGGCGGCAGCGGCCAGGGCAAGAGCGTGTGCCTCAAGCTGATGATCGGCCTGCTCCACGCCGAGGGCGGCCAGGTCTGCTACTACGGCGAGGACGTCGGCCGCATGAACGCCGAGCAGCTGCGAGAGCTCCGCATGCGGGTCTCGATGGTGTTCCAGGGCGGGGCGCTGTTCGACTCGATGACGATCGCCCGCAACGTCGGCTACGCCCTGCGCGAGCACACCGACATGGGCGACGCCGAGATCAACCAGCGCGCCGCCGAGAGCTTGACCCTCGTCGGGCTTGGACCCGACGAGTACCCCGAGATCATGGAACAAATGCCGGCCGTCCTGTCCGTGGGACAGCGCAAGCGGGTCGCGCTGGCCCGCTCGATTGCCGTGCGGCCCGAGGTTATCCTCTACGACGAGCCAACCACCGGGCTCGACCCCAGCAACTGCAATCGCATCGCCCGCATGATCCGCAAGCTCCAGCGCGAACTCGGCGTGACCAGCATCGTCGTGACCCACGACATGACAACGGCTTGGTACGTGTCCGATCGAGTGGCGCTGCTCCACAACAAGCAGTTCCCGTTCGTCGACGACGTGCCAACCTTCCGCGCGATCGACGATCCGATCGTCCGGGACTTCATCGAAGGGCGAACCTCGTGACCGGAGCGCGTCACTAGTGGCGGGCAAACGCCGCGACGAGCAGCGCACCAATTTCTTGGTGGGTCTGTTTGTGGTTGGGTTTGGCACGCTGCTGATCGGTTCGCTGTTTCTGATTGCGATCAGCGAGGGCGTGCTCAGCGAGAAGACCGGGCTGCGCGCGCACTTCCGCACGGTCTCGGGGCTCACCAAGGCGTCAAAGGTCCAGCTCGCTGGCAAAGAGATCGGCGTCGTCGAAGAGGTCAGCTTCATCTCGCCAACCTACGCCTGCAACCCGGTCAGCGAGGACCTCGGCCGGTTCCACGAGACCCGCAGCGACGACTGCGAGCCCACGCTGTTCTGTGCGGTCGTGCCGGGTGGCGAAGGGCTGTGCGCGGAGCTGCAAGACTTCAACGGTGATCCGCGGGCCTATGCGGGCTGCGCTGACGACAGCTCCTGCGCCGAGGCCGAGGTCTGCCTGACCCGGCAGTTCCGCCAGCGCTACAAGCGGGTGCGGTGGGCCGGGGCCGAGGGCGTGTGCGTACCGTTCACGACCGAGCACCGCCGGGTCGAGGTCAGCATGCGGATCGACGCCGACAAGCTGCAGTACATCCGCGCCGACAGCCGGGCCACGATCGCCTCCAACGGCGTGCTTGGGGACCAGCTGATCAACATCTCCGTGGGCGGCAGCGAGCTGCGCATCGAGGCCGACGGGCGCATCCAGTCCAGCCCGTCGCTGATGGAAGACCTCAACATCTTCAAAGATCAGATCGGTGGGATCATCGACAAGGTCGACACAAGCTTGTCGGGCATCTCGGGCTTGTTCTCGTCGCTCAACAACGAGAATACCAAGCGCGATCTGCAGGGCATCCTGGCCAACGCCAACGAGATCACCCGCCAGATCAAAGATGGCGAGGGTCTGATCGGCGCGCTGTTCAACGAGCCCGAGTACAAGGACGAGTTTGGCCGCACGCTCAAGTCCGTGCGCCACTCGGCCGGCCAGCTCGACGAGACCCTGTCAACCGTCAACAGCCAAGCCGGCCCTGCGCTGCGCAACGTCTCGCGGGCGGCTGGCAGCGTCAGCGACATCCTCGAAGACCTCGAGAACCCCGCGAACCAGTCGGTGATCGGGCGGGCGCTGCATGACCCACAGCTCGGTCAGGACGCCGCCGACGCGATCAAGAGCGCCGCAGGGGCGGTCGACTCTGCCCACGAGGCGATCCGCGATCTCCAGGTCGTCGTCGCCGAAGTTCGCCACTCGGTGACCGCGGGCGAGGGCACGATCGGCAAGCTGCTCAAGGACCCGAAGGCCTACGACGACTTGGTCAAGCTGCTTGGCAACATCGAGCGGGTCAACGTGGTCAAGAAGCTGGTGCGGTTCGTGATCGAGCAAGACGAGGCCAAAGACTCGGCGCGGCCGACCGCCGCCAACGACTGATCGCGCGACCCGCATGCCCACCCGGCAAGAACAACGACGCGTCCATACGGCCGTGGCCATGTTCAGCCTGGCGCTGGGCAGCTTGAGCGTGGTGTCGTTCATCGTCGTGGGGCTGAGCGAGGGCATGCTGGTGCCCAAGGCCCAGATCGTCGCCGACTTCCGGGCCGCGGGGAGCATCGGCGCGGGCTCCGAGGTCCAGCTGGCTGGCAAGCAGATCGGCAAGGTCACCGAGATCGAGTTCATCGCGCAGCGCTACCCCTGCGATCCCCAGACCGAGGATTTTGGCCACCCCTACCAGGGCCGGACCAACAGTTGCGAGCCGTGGATGTTCTGCGCGCCAGACGGGTCCAACCCGAGCCAGGGGGTCTGCGCCACCCTCGAAGAGTACAGCGGGCACACCAGCGACTATCAAGGCTGCGATGGACCAAGCAGCTGCGATCCCGATCACGTGTGCGTGACCCAGCCATTTCGGCAGCGCTACCGGGACGTGCGTTGGTGGGGCCAGGCTGGCTGGTGCGTCAAGTTCGACGCCGAGAGCCAACGGATCCGCGTGAACATGGAGATCGAGCGGTCCGCGATGCAGTACATCAAGACCGACAGCCGCGCTGGCCTGGCGCTCAACGGGATCCTCGCCAGCCCGTGCGTGAACATCTCCGTGGGCGTCAACGACGAGCCGATCAGCGATGGCTACCGGCTGCAGACGGTCCCATCGCTGATCGACGAGGTGCTTGGGCTCAAAGATCAGATCGACAAGATCACCGACGACATCGATCGCGGGCTGCTCGGGGTCTCGGCGCTCACCGACTCGCTGAGCGACGAGGCGACCAAAGCCCACATCAAGGCGCTGCGCGAGAACATCACAGAGATTCAGCGCCAGGTGGCCCAGGCAGAGGGCTTGGTCGGCGCGGTCCTGCATGACCCCGGCACCCGCAGCGAGATCAGCCGCACGCTCCGCGACACCCGAAACGCCGCGCGCTCGGCCGAGGCGGACGTCGACGCGCTGCAGCGCCAGTCCAAGCGCAGCATCGCCCAGGTCGAGCGGGCCGCCGGCAAGGTCGAGGCGTTGATGGCGGCGATCGAGGATCCCAACAACACCAGCTTGGTCGCCGTCCTGATCAACGAAGAGCACGGGCTCCAGGCCGAGGCCGCCGGGCTCGGCGATGGTACGCAAGAGGTGATCGGCGCCGGACTCGAGCTGCTCGCGGACCTCGACGGGGCGCTCGGCGAGGTCATGAAGGCGGTCGACCAACGCGAGGGCTCGCTCGGCCGCCTGATCGCGGATCCCAAGCCCCTGTACCACCTCAAGGATCCCGCGGCGCTGCGCCGGGTCAACGTGGTCAAGGGGCTGGTCCGCTGGGTGACCGCCGACGAGACGGCCGAGACGGCCGAGGCGGCCGTAGACGGCCGCGACGCCGGCCAGGACGACTGAGCTGTCGGGGTCAGCCCAGGACCAGCTCGAGGTCAGGGCGGTCGTGGGTCCACGCGCGCAGTTGCTCGGCGAGTGCGTCCCGATCGTAGTCGCCGACATCTCCCAGGGTGACGCGGGTCAGCTGCCCAAGCAGCGGCTCGAGCATGCCAACGACCTCGCGCGCTCGTGCGTGGTCGCTGAGGTGCGCCTCGCTGGGCTTGGGGTGCAGATCGAGGCGCACGCGGCTGAGCCGGCCGTCTGCGTCGCGCTCGAAGTTCAGCTCGCAGCCGAGCGGGCGCGAGGCCCGGCTGGTCTCGGCGTCGAGCATCCGCAGGCGCTGTATGTGGGGCGGGAGCTCGACTGACAACAGCTGGTAGCGGGCGCGCAGGGAAGCACGCTCGCGGTGATCACCCGTCCACCGACGCGACGCGGATCCGATCCGCTCTGGCTCATAGTAGACGCCCAGCTGCTCGAGGCCGGCGCAGGCGGGTGAGCCCAGCAACGCGCGCAGCCGCTCGTCGAGGGCCTGCCGGACCAGCAGCGAGCGCAGACCGAGGGGGGTGTCGAAGCGCACGTTGTAGTCGGCGAGCGAGCACTCATAGTCCTCGACAGCCTCGAGCCGACCGCTCGCGCGTATCTGCACGAAGCGCTCGAACGACAAGAAGCCGTACAGCGTGCGCAGGCGATCCAGACGGCCGCTGAAGACCAGCTGGATCGGCACGTGCCCGTCGAGGCCGCGCAGCGTGGCCCAGCTCCCGGCTCGGATCAGATCACGGTCGAGCCTCGAGGCTTCGATCGATCCGGCGGCGATGAAGCCGCGCTCGAACACCCGGCCCTCGGGGCTGAGCACACTGTGCAAGACGCCCGTCCACTCGGCTTCGTGGCGACGCAACAGCGCCCGCTCGCGCGCAGACGGGGCCGCCATCGGCCGGCCGCTGCGCTCGAGCTGCAGCGTGATGAACTCGCCGCGCGGGTCGCCATGGCTGGTCAGCCAGTCAGCGTAGACGAGGCGTGGCTCGTCGGCGTCGGGATCGGCGTGGACGGCTTCTAGCAGCGCAGCCCGGACCGCCTGCTCGCTCCGCAGCGCTCGCGCGCGCTGCTCGAGCGGAGCCAGGGCCGCGCGCGCGCTGGCGTCGAGCGGCGTCAGCGAGACCGAGCGGAGGCCGGCGATCACAGCTTGCAACTGCCGCGTCAGGTCGGAGCTCAGGCGGGCATCGCGGGCGAGCAGCTCGAGGGTGTCGAGCTGTCGAGGATCACGCTGCGCCGCCAGCAACCGGATCGTGTCCGCGATGATCTGCGCTGCACCCACGCGCTCGCGCGTCACGAGGGCCAGGCGCAGGCGCTCGACCATGGCCCCGGCGAGCAGCGGATCGGGGGTCCAGCGGCCCAGCAGCTGCAGACGCTCGATCTCCGGCAAGTCTGGGTGCGAGGGCTCGGCCAGCAGGACCGGGAGCTCGAGCGGCTCACCGCGGGCCCGCATCGCTCGCTCACGCCACGCGCGCGCGCGCTCGCTGGGGTCATCGCCTTCCAGCGCCTCGCTCGGCGTCGCGCTCAGCAGCAGCTCATAGATGCCCGCCAAGCTGGGGTCTTTGCTGTCTCGCCACGCGCGGCGCAGCTGCTCGGCCATCTCGCGCGGCTCGGCGCGAGTCATCGCGGTGGCCGCGGACGCCAAGCTGCGCACCAGCGCGCGTCGTTGCTCTGCAGACATCAGCGAAGTCCGGGCGCGTAGCCGATCGCGGGACGACCGAGCAGCGTGAGCGCGGCGTCGCGGACTCGACGCGGCCCGATGTCTTGGGCCTGATCGAGGGCGAGGTCGGCGAACGAGCGCCGCAGCGCGGCGCGAAGCTCTGGGTCGGCGGGCAAGTGGTACAGCCCCAAGCACAGGATCTCGGTGTAGTCCGCCAGCGCGATCTCGTCGGTTGCGAACCGCCGGGCCAGCTCCAACACCGGGCCCGCGATGTCGATCGAGCCGCCGGGCTCGAGCGCGTGGCCAACGTAACGCGTCCAGCGGCGGCCCGCTCGACTGGCGCCGGAGGGCTCCGCCGAGCCGGGCTCCGCGACGCTGGTCTGGACCGCGAAGCTGTCGGGATCGAGGTCCACGACCAAGCCATGACGCTCGGCCAGCGCCACGGCCCCAAGCGCGATCTCGGCGAAGCGGTCCAGCGCGTCGCGCCGCTGTTCGGGATCGGCATGCTCGAGCTGGGTCGCGAGGCTGGGCAGCACCTGATCGATCGTCCACAGCCACGCGCCCTGGCCCTCGGGATCCGCGACCACCGCCACCGCGCACGGCTCGGGCAGCCACGAGCCAAGCGCGAGCTTGCGACTGCACAGCTGATCCAGCGCGCGGGTGGCCGTGGCCAGATCCGGGAACAGCCGCTCGCTCGAGGTCGTGAGCCGCCAGTCGTCAACCTCGAGGGTGACTCGCTCGGGGTGGGCCGCCGAGGTCAACGGCCGCAGCGGTCGCCCGTGCAGGCGCGCGAGCAGGGACCGCCCGCTGACCGCAGGCCACAGCTGCGCGGCAGGAAGGTCGGGAGAGGGCAGGGTTGGCGGCGGCGTCTGGCGGCCGCTGGCCCGCTGCGCCTCACTGTACTCGAGCGCGGCGAGGGTTGTGTCCGCGTCGCCCAGCTCGCCAACTTGGGTCTTGGGATCCTCGCGTCCCCAGCGACCGCGCACCGACTCGGACGCCAAGCGCAGGGCCACCATCAGGGTCTGCTTGACGCCCCGATCGCTGCTAGCGACGCTGCCCTTGACTTGATCGGGCGCGCGCAGCCCCTCGCTGATCAGCGCGGCGAGCTTGGCAGGCCGCAGCGCCCCCGGCAGGTCTTGCTTGTTGGCCTGCAGCACGATCGGCACGCCGTAGGGGAACGCCGCGAGCTGCTCGCAGAGCTGGGCGTAGAAGCTGCGCCCTTCGGCGACCGACTCCGGCTGCGAGTCCGCCACGAACACGACCACGTCGGCGCCCTCGATCACGAATTGCCGGCGCAGCGTCAGCTCGACCTGACCTGGCACCGTGAGCAGCTGGGCGCGGATCGGGTAGCTGCGCAGCAACCCACCGTCGACCTCGAGCCAGTCGAAGTACTGCGTGCGCTCACCCAGCGTGTTCGGTGACACCAAGTCGCTGCGCCGCCACGACGCGAAGCTCTTGCTCAGGCGCCGCAAGTTGGTGGTCTTGCCCGCGTGGCCGGGGCCGTCATAGACCACACGGATGACGATGCGCTTGCGCTCGGGGTCGAACTGAGCCATGTCCGGCCGTCAGCGTAGCCGAGTTTGAACAGCAGGGGGCACCGGCCCATGAAAGCCCCCGGTCACACGAGCCTCACGAGTCACGCCAGATCGAAGCGCTCGCGGTAGCGGCCGTACCGCGACGCCAGGCCCTCGGCGCTGAGTCCGAAGTCCTCCGCCGCGTAGCGATGCAGGCCGTGCTCGTGCTGGCGATTGTTGGCCAGCCACACCTGCAGCTTGGCGCGGATCGAGTCGTCCCAGGGCAGGCCGACCGCCTCGCACACCCGGGCCATGACCGCGAGCGGGTCGCCGAGGAGATCGCGGTAGTCCACGTCGACAAACCCGGCGCCGTCGCGGGCGTCGCGGGTGGCGAGCGCGCGCGTCAGCATGCGATCGATCTTCCGATCCCAGTGGCGACCGACCACGTGGGGATCGATCGCGTCGCTCATGATCCCCCAGCCGTGGGCGACCAGGCTGCAGAACGAGGGCACCGTCTGGACGGGATCGCGGTGGGTTTGGATCACCGTGACATCTGGAAACACATTGAACACGACGTCGAGCCACTCGAGGTGGTGCGGCGACTTGAGCACCCAAAAATCGCCAGGGCGCTGCCACTGCAGCACCCGCATGCAGTCCGCCAACCACGCGTAGGCAGGCGTGGGGTCCTGCTGCTCGAGCCAGGCGGCGTAGTCGCTCACGTCGTAGGTCGACTCGGGCACGCCGCTTTGAAACAGGTTGGCGAGGATCAGCACCTCCTCCTCGGGGGCGAGCGCATCCATGGGGTGGACCGCGAACAGATCGGGGCTCAGCCACCGCAAAAATTTATCGGCCGCCCGTTGGCGCTTGACGCGAGGATCCGCGAGCGGATCGCCGCCCGGCTCCTGGCCTCGCGCGGGGATCGGGTCGTACGCCTCCCAGGCCGGGATCGCCCGGGCGCCTGGGAGCTGGGCCAGCATGCGCTGCAGCAAGGTGGTGCCGCTGCGAGCGAGACCGCAGACCATGACCGGACGGGCCAGCTCGAGGTCTTGCAGGGCGCCGTGGCGGGTGAACAGCTCGCCCGCGCGCAGGTTGGTGGCGAGGCCGCCGGCGATGTGTTGCGCGGTCATGAACCGCCCGATTGGCGACAACTTGGCCGTGGAATGAAGCGACTCGATCAAGCGCGCGAGCGGCTCCCGAAACGCGTCGCTAGCGAAGCGCTCGTGCCCGGCGCTGCGGGTCGCCGCCGCGACGAGATCGTCGAGGTCGAACGGCTTGACCCGCCCCAGCGCGTTGAACAGACGCACCGCCAGGGGACGATAGGGGTTCGCGTAGTCCCGCGAGGTCTCGTGCGGTGGTCGAGCCATGACCGACCATAGCGCAGCTGCGCGTGGGGGTGCTCTCGCGGCTCAACGGTCGTGCATCGGTGTCGGGTCCTGCCCCGAGATGCTGGTGTGGGCACACGAGCTCGAGCGAAGGGGCAGCGCGGGAGCGTCCGCGTCGACGCTTCTGTCCCCCGGGACCATCGACAATGGCACGCCGAGGTGTCGCGCAATCACGCGCCCCGTCGTCTCGACCCCAGCATCGGCGCCGACCATCACGATGCGACGAATCAGCCCACGGTGGTCCCACAGCAGCCCTTGCCAAGCCTGACGCGCGCCTCGGTCGTAGCCCGTCATGTCTGCCACATCCAGCACCAAGTCACACGTTTGCCCCGCGAATAATCGCAACACTTCGTTGGCCGAATTCACGCCACCCTTGGTATCGAGGTAGCCGCTGAGCCGGACGTGAATGTCCCCGTTGACGTCAGTTCGGGTCGTCCATCCCATGAATAATATGTAACATGGCCTGCATCACATTCGACCCGCAATAATTACGAAACTTGCTGTGGAACAATGCCCCATTGCCCGCAGGGTACGAAATAGCCCCTCAATATAGGATTCACCCTGTACCTGTGACCAATTGACTGTCCGCATACCCACTCCGGAATCTGGCCTCCTCGATCCAAATGCCGGCACTTTGCTTGCAACGTCAATGCGGCGATGGCTGCTGCGACATCACCTGACCGCGCTCTTCTCCGCAAACAGATCGACGAGCTCACCCAGCGCTGGCTGCCGATGATGTTGTGGCGAGTGGGGGTGCCCACCTCTCAGGCCGCGCGCATGCGAATACCGATCGATGGTGAGCAGGGCCTGCTCGATCGGCTTGATTTCGCCCAGGGCGCCGTGATGTTCGCGCCCGCCCACCAGACGCGGGCGGAGCCATCGGGCCCCGAGCTGGTCCGGTCGCTGCTCGAGATCATCTCTGCGCTGCGATCTGCGCTCGCTGAGGCCGATCGAGATCTCGACGGTGCCCAGCGGCGCGTGGATGGGGTCAATCGCAGCTTGATCCGCTTGGTCGTGGGGGCGCCACCCTCGCCCAAGCCCGAAGACGCCGCGCAGCGGTACGAGTTTGGAGCGGGTCAGATCCCGCTATTCACGCAGCCCCGCTGGTGGACTCGACTGTTCGTGTAGCCCCCGATCGCGCGCCGAGTGGGCCCGCCAGGCGAGGGTTTGGGGTGAGCGCAGAGATCTCTCGAGCGGGCTGATCGGGGGCTCGCGGCCGGCGTTGCCCGACGCGGTGTGCCCCAGCGCTGCAATTCGGGACCTTCTGCCGAGCCGCCGCGCGATCGTGTGACCCGCGCGCGACCGCGGCTTGACGACGCGAAACAACTCGTTTAAGTACACCGGCCCGCGCCGAGGTAGCTCAGCTGGTTAGAGCGGAGGATTCATAACCCTCAGGTCGGCGGTTCAAGTCCGCCCCCCGGCACTCCCCAAGCGGCCGCCAGATCTACCTGGCGGCCGTTTCTCGTTGCAGTGGCAGCTCGATCGACGCGCGAGTCTCCAGTGACAGCCCCAGCTGGGGCATAGTGGGGGGGTGGCGATGCTGCGAGTGAGCGCCGGGCTGCTGGCAATGCTGATTGGTTGCGCCCCCCAGACGGGGGCGCGCGATGAGCTACGCGAGCCCAAGTCTGAACCCGAGCCGGAGCCGGAGGCGTTCGTCGAGGACCCGGCGCCGACCTCGGACGTCCGTCCGTCTGGCGCACCCACGACGACCTCGACCGGGTCGGCACTCGAGGACGCCGACCCGGCCCGCACCGGACACGCCAAGCAGCTGTTCGACGAGGCGCGCCGCTCGTTCGAGCAGGGCGACGTCCCCACGGCCTTGTCGCTGTACGAACAGGCCTACGCCGAGGTCCCGCTGCCCGACCTGAAATTCAACGTTGCGTTCTGTCTCGATCTGCTCGGTCGCGTTGAGGAGGCCTGCGCCGCGTATCGGGTCGTCCACGAGCAAGGCGACGACTCGTTGCGCGACGCGGCCGCGCAGGCGCTCTCGCTGCGCGGCTGCTGATCGGCGTCGGGCGTGCTCGCGCTCAGAGCCATCGCGCAGATCGACCGGACGACCCGAGACACCGCCGCTGCGCATGTAATTGCGACCTGCTGGCCAGAGATCAGCTCGAAGCCTGGTGTTCGTCGAGGGCCCCGCGGACCGCAGCGAGGTCCGCGTCATCGAGGACCCGCTCGAGCTCGAAGCTGCGGGCGCGTGGGGCCGTCGCCAGATCGCTCATGCCCGATGCTACCCCGAGCCGCTACTCCACTGGTTTTGCGCGTTCCGAGTCCGGCCCGAGCGCCTGGCCAAGGATCTCGGCCAGCTCCGCCTCGGTGCCGCCGGGCCGCTCGTCGAGCAGCGCGAGGCGCTTGGCGAGCTCGACCGAGAGCGCCTCGGCCGTGACGTCGTCGAGCAGCTCGGCGTGCTGGGCCGCCCGCAAGCCAACCCGCTCGGCCGCGATCAGGCGTTCGAGCGCCTCGGCCGTCTGCGCGCTGAGATCGACGTTGCTGACGAGCTCGCGGGCCTGGGCTTCGGCCTTGCTGGTCTGCGACTCGTAGTGGCGACGCAGGCGGGCGGCGACGCCGGACTCGATCAACCCGTGGCCCTCGAGCTCCGCGAGCTCATCGAGCGCGTAGCGGCTCATGATCAGGGTCGCGCGGGCGCGGTCATACTCGTGGTGGCGGTTCTCACCCACGAGCAGGCCAAGCTTGCGCAGCAGCGGCGCCATGCTCAGGCCCTGGACGAACAGCGAGAGCCCGACCACGCCGAACACCAAGGTCACGAGCATCCCGCGACCGGGGAAGCTGGTTGGGAGGGTCAGGATCAGGACCATCGACAGGCTGCCGCGCAGCCCGCCCCAGACCAGCACGTGGCGCCATGACGCCGGCAGCGGGGTGGTGGTCAGGCGGCCGACCAGGGGGATCGCGGCGTAGACGTAGGTGCCGCGGGCCAGCACGGTGGCGATGAACGCGATGACGATCGCAACCCCGCCGTGCAGCAGCTCGACAGGCTCGAGCTCGAGCCCGACGAGCAAGAAGATGAACGAGTTTGCGATGAACGCCGCGAACTCCCAGAAGTCGACGACAGCGTTGCGCGTCGAGTGGCTCATGCCAACCCGTGCGCCGTACGAGCCCGCCACGATGCCCGCGAACACGGTCGAGAGCACGCCCGAGCAGTGCAGTTGCTCGGCGATCAAGAACGAGCCGTAGGCCAGCACCGCGGTCAGCGTGGTCTCGATCAGGTGGTCATCGACTTGCCGCGTGAGGACCGAGAACGCCCCGCCAAGGGCGACGCCGATCAAGATCCCGCCGCCGCCCATGCGCAGGAAGGTCTGCAGGCTGTAGGCCGTGAGCGAGTCGGGGGTCTCGGCGCCGTGAGCCCCACCGACGCCGTAGACCGTCGTGACGATCACGAACACGACGACCGCGACGCCGTCGTTGAGCAGCGACTCGCCCTCGACGATCAAGTACAGCCGCTTGGGCACGCCGAGCTGACGAAACAGCGCGAGCACCGAGACCGGATCGGTCGCGGCCAAGACCGAGGCGAACAGCAAGGCCTCGCGCCAGCCAAAGTCGGCGACCAAGCCCGTGGACCCGAGCCCGAAGTAGAGCAGGACCGCGGTCACGCCCCCAGCCACGAGCACGCCGGGGACGGCCAGCATGAAGATCGTCCCCAGGTTGCGACGAAACTCCGTGAAGTCGATGTGGAACGCCGCCTCGAACAACAGGGCGGGCAGCAACAACAACAGCAGCAGATCGGCGTTGAGCTCGACGTCGCTCAGGACCCCGAGATCCAAGAAGCCGAGCGCGAGCCCAGCCACGACCAGGGCCAAGGTGTACGGCAGACGAAACCGCCGGGCGCCCATGCCCACGAACGCGGCCACGAGCAAGAGCACCAACACTTGAACTTCGACGTGGTGGATCATCGGTTGCGGGCGCGAGGGTAGCCCCGGTTTGCGGCGAGCGCTGCTACCAACCGGCAGAGCTCAGCTGCCGCCGGGGCTCGGTGGCAAGAAGATCGCTCGCAGCTGGGGATCGTCGGGGATCTCGACGACCGCGGGCCACCACGCATCTGGGCTTGGCGGGCCGGCCTCAGCCGACACGCGGGCCAGGCTGACCACGGCGGCGTCCCCAGGCGCGAGCGTGACGTCGAGTGTAGTCGCCGGGAACGGCTGATCGTCGTGGCGAGCCGTGCCCTGAATGTTCACGAACCGCCAGGCCCCCGAGCTCGAGCGGGCATCGAGCCGCAGCGTCGACTTGCGGACGGCGTCGGCCTCGGCTGGCCAGCGCAGCGGCAGCTCATAGTAGTACGAGACCGGCGCCTCACCGCCGTCCCCGGGCCCCGCGACGTGGCCGTGCTGGGGCAGCAATTGACGAGCCGCGAGGTTGACCGGCCGCGGCGTTGCGAGCACACACCGATCCTCGCCCCGCTCGAACCGGGCGCAGTGCCGGATCCCGGCGACGTCGAAGATCGGCTGGTAGGGGGCCATGACGATCGTGTGGGCGTCGCCCGAGGGGAGGGCGCTCGCGCCCTCGGGCAGCGGAGGTAGCTCGGCGTTGCGGAGCTTGGCGACCAAGTACGCCGGCTGGACGCCGGGGCCGGTTGGCGGACGAGGGTGCGAGTCGAGTCCGCCGAAGGCTCGCAGGCCGCCGACCACGAGATCGGCGAGACGCTGGCCGCGATCCCCGTGGCTCGCGGAGCCACACAGTCCCCCGCGGACGGCGTGGTGCAGCTCTGTGGTGCCGACGCCTCGCTCGCCGAGGAAGCTCGCCATCGCGTCGAGATCGGCGTAGGTCCAGCGATCTCGATCGACCGCCATTCGATCCAGATAGGCGGGCAGCGCGGCTATGAGGACCAGGCCGGCGCCCAGCCCCGCCGCGGCGAGTCGGACCCGGACCTGGGTGATCCGAGCGAGCGCGAGCGATCCCAGCCACCCGAGCGCCAGCGCGACCGCAGGAAACACCGGCGCGAGGTAGCGAAGCGGCAGCGCCCCCACGAAGCCGGCCGCGGCGGCCAACATCGCGATCAACGCTGCGATCGGCACGCCCAACGCGACCGCGCTTCGGATCCATGCGTGGCTCCCGGTCCCGCGGTGCGCGTGTCGGCGGATCCCCCAACGCAGCACCGAGCCGAGCGCCAAGCTTGCAACCAGCGCGGCCACGCACCCGGCCCAGCCGACGTGGTCCACGAGCGCCCGGCCGTTCGCCTGCGCCGCGGCAGGGGACACCACCATCGTGACCGCCACCGCCCCTGCGATCGCGGGCAGCCAGACCATGCGGACACCGAGCTCGCGCAGCGTCGACCAGCCAGACCCTGCCCCGGGCTCGGATCCGGGCTCGGATCCGGGCTCGGATCCGGGCGCACCCGCCGTCGCCACCGCCACGACCACCACCCCAGGCCACAGCGCGAGGCCAGCGACGTGGGCCTCGAAGGCGATCCCCGCGAACAGGCCCGCCAGCAACAACCACCCCGAGCGCCCCGTCGCGGCGCCCCGCAGGAGGGCAGCCTGGGTGAGGGCAGCGGGGAGCGCCATCGCGGCCGGGTTCCACAGGATGTCGCCGGTGCTGGCCAGCTCGGTCAGCGACAGCGCCACCAACACGACGCCCGCCAGCGCCCCCGTGAGCAGGCCGTCGTGGGGTGTCGAGCGACGGCCTGCGTCGAAGGTCAGCGCGACAGAGAGCGCGGCCAAGCCGATCAACGCGACCTGCAGCCCGCCGATGCTCGAGCCGAGCGAGAGCAGCAGTCCCAGCAGCCGTGGAAACCCAGTCCCGTGCTCGAATCCGCCGAACGAGGCGGTCGCGCCGTGCAGACATGGGTTGCCAGCCGCACAGGCCATCCCCATGCCGATGTCGCCCATGGCGTCGTCATCGAGGGGCGAGGGAGCCGCGAACGCCAGCCGCAGCCCGATCACGGCCAGCGTGATCGCCAACATGGCGCCCACGCTGACCCGCGACGTCGCGGGTCGGGGGGCCAACCGTTCACGAGTGTTGTCCGCGAGCGAGCGACGCGTCTTGCCCGAGCCGAGCCCGGACAGCCACGAGCCAACCGCCGCGAGCAACCACCCGACGAGCACGACAAGACCGACCGAGCGGACCCCCGAATGCGCTGGTGGGGGCGCTCGAGAGGCCGCCCCCGCGGTCGAGGTGTCGGAAGCCACTTGAACCGCAAACACCTCGTCAGGCCCAGGACCATCGGTGCGCAACCAAGCCGTGACCGCCTCCAGCAGCTCTGGCGTCACGTGGGCGCCGGGGGCTGGCTGGACCGCGAGCTCATCGGTCCCAAACGTCGCGTCGTGTTCCGGACGGCGCCGCGCGAGCTCGACGACCATGGCCGGCTCACCCGGCGCGGAGAAGCTGTAGCGGACGAACTGGGCGTGTCGCTCGACCACCTGCCCCTGCCAGCGACCCACGCTCGCCTCGGCCCCGCTGGTGGTGGGATGGCTGGGCGAGTCGCCCCGATGTGCAGGATCGCAGCCAACGCTGACACCCACCCATGTGATCAGCGCGACGTGCCGGAGCGCGCGACCCATGTTGACGGAGAGGCGCAACATCACGACCGTAGCGCTTGCCGATCGAGCCTCCAAGTCGCTCGCGCCGGGTTTGTGGTGTACGCTGAAAACCGGCTTTAGATCGGCCTGGCGACCGCTCGTCGGCATTTTCGCAGCGACCGCCCATGAACCCGAGCTTGCTCCTCACGACGCTGTTGGGTGGCACGCTCGACCCCAGCTTGCTGCGTCCGGCCGACGCGATCCCCGGTCAAGTGCCGGACGCCGTGGTGGTGCTGAGCGAAGCCCCCGACGATCGGCGCCTGCGTGGCGACTTCGAGATCCCGGGGCGGGTGCTGTTGGTGTTCACAGCCGACTGGCCCCGCGCGACGGCCCGCATCGCCGAGCAGGTGCTCGACAGCGGCGCCGGCCTGGCGCTGGTGGCCGACGCTGGCAGCTCGCCGGCCGCGTATGCGCGCTTCGTCAACGAGCTCACCCAGCCCTCGCGCGGCCGCGTCGAGGCCCACACGGATCGGGTCGACACGCCCTGGGTCCGCGACTGGGGCCCCCTCCAGCTACATCGTGAGGGTCGCAGCCCGGCCGCCCTGTGGCTCGACGCCCAGCACCCCGGTGATGGCCGCGAGCACGACGACGCCGCCCCGCGGTGGATCGCGGACCACCATGGCGTCGATCTGCTCGCGCTGCCGTGGGCCCTGGATGGCGGCGCGTTCATCAGTGACGGCGCGGGCCTGTGCGTGCTGAGCTTCGAGTACCTCGAGCTGCGCGGGATCACGAAGGGTGACCCGGTCGGCGCCGCGGTGCTCGGCCAGCTGCTTGGCGGGCTTGGTTGCCGAGCCACCGCGCTGATCCCCACGCTGCTCGATGAGCACACCAAGCACGTCGACATGATCGCGCAGTTCGTTGGCCCGAACCGGCTCATGATCGCCAGCATCGAAGATCCGCACGGCCCCAGCGAGGACGCGCTGCGGCTGGCCGCGGCCGAGCTGGGGATTCGCCAGGCCGCCCGCGCGCTCGGGCGATCGTTGGAGATCAT
The DNA here is from genome assembly GCF_000737335.2 of Enhygromyxa salina. GTDB lineage: Bacteria > Myxococcota_A > Polyangia > Nannocystales > Nannocystaceae > Plesiocystis > Plesiocystis salina_C. Next base: position 19,529 of record NZ_JMCC02000066.1, read on the forward strand.
TCCCGTCCCAACCCCGCCGAGCACACCGGGCCACAACCCCCGGACCCACGTCAACGGTCTGCGCCTGGCCGACCGCTACTTGATGCCGGGCTATCCCGAGCTCGGCCAGGACTTAGAAGATCGGGCGCGCGCGGCCGTGCAGCTGGCCGTGGCAGAGGTCCCGGTCGTGGTCGTCGACGCCAGCGAGATGATCGCTGCGGGCGGAGCCATTCACTGCGCCGCGCTGGGCTTGTTTGTGCCCTGACTCAAGAACTCCGCGGCCCGCCCAAGCACGTCGCGGCGCCACTGCAGGGTCGAGTGGACCCCACCAACGAACTCGGGCTCGAGGCCCGGGAGCGGCGTCTCGTGGAGCGCGACCACGCCGTCGTCGTCACCGCGCAGCGCCGGGTTGTAGCCACGACCGTCTCCGGTGCCGCCAACGAGGATCAGGGTCTCGCAGCTGGGCGGGGGAGCGGGGAGCTCGGCCACCCGCGGTGGCTGCAGCTCGTCAGCGGCCACCCCGTAGAGCCAGTGAAACGGGGCGAACCCATGATTGCGGACCGCCAGCTCGGCCCCCTGGTTGGGCGGGGCCAGCATCACCAAGCGCTGGCGCGGGACCAGCTCGTGCAGCGAAGGCCGGGCCAGCAGCGCCCGGGCGACCAAGCCGCCCATGCTGTGCGTGAGCAGACCCAGCAGGGTGGGGCGCCTGTCCGCGAGCCACCCCCGGATCTCGCCTTCGAGCTGTTCGGCGTGCCCCTCGAGCGACTGGCGGCGCGTCGCGTAGCCAAAGCTGCGGGCGTCGAAGCCGTGGCGCTCGAGAAAGCGCGCTGTGGGTCGCATGCCCAGCGGCGATCGCAGGGCGCCGTGCAGCAGGACGACCGGGACTCGCTCGCCCATGCAGGTCAGTCGGTCTTCTTGGCGTCGGTCTTCTTGGCGTCGGCCGACTTGGCAGCCGACTTCTTCGCGCCCGACTTCTTCGCGCCCGACTTTTTCTTGCCCGACTTCTTCTTTTTCTTGCCCGACTTGGCCGGCTCTTCCGCCCCTGGCGTCCATGGCCCGCCGGTCCACTGGACCACGCTCGCGGGCGCCTCGGCGAGCTTAGTGCGACGCGTGAAGTGGACGCCGATCACCACCCCGATCACGACCACGCCAGTGAGGTGCCCGAGCGTGATTGGACCCGCGAGCTCCGGCGTGACGTCGTAGCGGAAGGGATCCTCGATCAGGTAGCGGACCGCCGCGTAGAAGCCCATCGCAAACAGGGCGACCTGCCCCGAGTACTGGCGGCGTGCCCGGATCACCAGGCTGAGTCCCACGCCGACCGCGGCCGCGGCCGCGGCGTACAGCTGCGAGGGATGGACCGGCAGCGAGCGGTCCAGCGCCATGCGAAGCCCGGTCAGCTGGCGCCGCTGGACGTCGTAGACCGGCGAGTCAGCGGGAAACTGCACCGCCAAGAAGAAGTCGGGATCGACGTAGGCGCCGAAGTCTGCCCCGGCCAAGAACGCACCCAACCGCTCGAGCACCACGCCAAGCAAGAACGCTGGCGCCGCGCAGTCGAGCCACGCCCACGGCGGAATCTTCTTGTTTTGGCAGTACACCCCCGCGACGATCAGCCCGGTGAGTACGCCGCCAAATCCAGACAGCCCGCCCGCCTGCAGCTGGATCAACGAGAGCGCGCCCTCGTACTGCTCGCGGTTCGAGAACAGCCACATCGCGCGGCCGGCAAGCAACCCGGCTCCGACCGCGAACACGTAACCAGTGCCGAGCTGATCGGCCGGCAACTTGTCAGCGCGCGCGAACGCGAGGCTCAGGATCCACCCGAGGATCAGCGCGACCGCGATCAGAAATCCGTATGCGTGGATCGGCGTCTCGCCGAGAGAGAACAAAACAGGATGCATGGTCAGAACTGGTTGACGGACCGCGCCCACCGCGGCCCAAAGCCGCCGCACGGTATCGTTTTTAGCGCCTCACAGCCATCGGTTCGGCCGCCGATGTAGCGACGACCCGGCCGCCGCCAGTTTCTACGGGGCGGCCACGCCGAGCGAGCGGCAACCCCGAGAAACGAAGCCACACGCGAGCGGCTGCAGCCGACCACCTACAGGATGGCCGTGGGAGGGAGGTTCTCAGCCGTCGGCGTAGACGGCTTCTTCTTTTTCCTGGGCTTCCTTGCACTGGATGCACAAGGGGGCCTCTGGCCGGGCTTCGAGGCGCTTGGTGGAGATCGGCTCCTCGCACTCCTCGCAGATCCCGTAGGAGCTGTCTTCGATCTTGCGCATCGCAATCTCGATCTTGCTCATGAGATGCCGCTCGCGGCCCCGTAGACGGAACGAGAACGCCTGCATGTACTCGCTGGACGCCTGGTCGACCTCGTCGAAGCGGTCGTCGGGCGACAGGATCATCTCGTTCGACAAGGTCTCGTGGGCCTGCTCGAGCAGCCGTCGGCGCTTGTCGTTGAGCAGCGATTTGAAGTTGTCTAGCTGCTTTTGACTCAAGTGTGAGGACGTCACTGACTCACCGTCCTTTCGGCTGGCTCCATCGAATCCACACGATCCGTGGGGCCGGGAGCGTATCGGCAAGCGCCGGCAGGGACAAGGGAAAATACGCCGGCGCGGCTGCGGTTGGAGTTTGGTTGGCCTGTCGTTCGTTGGTGCATGGGCAGTGTTTCAGCCAGGGCAACTAAAGACGCGGTGGAGCGGGGAGGGGCGTGCGTACCGCGTTCCAAACCGGGGATCTCGTCAGACATCCACCCCAGATCGCGATGATCTGTCCCGTTCATTGCTTCGCATTGTTCGAGCAACCCGCGAGCGTGGCAAGCGTGGACCCTCCCTCACCCCACATGGATCGCCTTGAGGGCACATGCCGCGAGACGGTTGACTGTGATCCCACCTTATCCTACCGTTTCGCCGCTTCCTCCAGGGAGAATTCAAACGGATGGCCACCTCCGACAAGCGCAAGCAGAGCCTCTACTTCCCCGAAGAGATGCTGAAAGAGATTCAGCACGAGGCGACCCGTCAGGACCGCTCTCTATCTTGGATCGTCCAAAAGGCCTGGAAGCTGGCCCGCCGCGAGATCATGAAGTTCCCGAGTGTCAACGACATCGAGGACGACATGGAGGACGATCATCGCGGCAAGGCCGAGTGATCGCTCGCAGCGGGCGCCCGCGCTTCGGCGTGGCGCCAACGCTTCGCCATCGTGAGAGTGAATCTGCGACCTGCTCCAAGCCGAGCGGGTCCCGATGTCCGTGGTGAGCATGTCGGACCGCCAGCACTGGGTCAGGCACTGGGTCCGTCGAGACGACGGCGCGCGGCTCTACGTGCGCAGCCTGGGTGCCCCCAGCGAGCGCCCCGCGTTGTTGATCCTCGACGGCATCGGCTGCGCGGGGTGGGCGTTTCGCAAGCTCGGCCCGCAGCTCGCCCAAGGTTCAGGACATGGGCCAGGTAGCGAGCGTCAGGTCGTGCTGATGCACTACCGCGGCCACGGCAAATCGCCGAGCCCGCCGCGGCCCTGGCAGCTCGGCATGCACACCCTCGCCGACGACGCGGCCGCGGTCTGCGACGCGCTCGGGGTCGGGCGTGTCATCGCGCTGGGCTTCTCCATGGGGTTTCAGGTCGCGCTCGAGTTCTACCGGCGCCACCGCCAGCGCACCGCGGCGTTGATCTCGCTGGCGGGCCCGCCCGGTCAGCCGCTCGCGTCGTTCCGGGGCACCGACGCGTTCTCGTTCGCGCTGCCGCTGGTCGTCGGGATCACGCGCGTGGCTCAACAGATGACCCGCCGGGTGTGGGCGTCGGTCCTGCCCAGCCAGCGCGCGATCGACTTTGCGCTGCGCCACGAGGTCAACAGCGAGCGGATCGACAGCCGCGACTTCGAGCTGTACCTGCGCCAGATGGCCGACATGAACCCGGAGCTGTTCGCGGCCATGCTCGAGCAAGCCCAGCGCCACACCGCCGAAGACATCCTCGCCAAGATCCGCGTGCCAACCATGGTCGTCGCGGGCGCGCGCGATGAATTCGTGCCGGTCTCGCGGCTGCGCGCGATGGCCTTTGCGATCCCCGGCGCGCGCTGGGAGGTCATCGAGGGGGCCACCCACGCGCTGCCCGCCGAGTTCCCCAACGAGCTCGCCGCTCATATCGCCAGCTTCCTGGCCGAGCTGCCCGAAGAGCAGTCCGAAGCGCAGCCCGAAACCCCGTCCTGAGGCGCCGCCGCGGCTCCGGCCCAGCCTGCGAATTCTGGCGCTAACACACGTTTAGAAGCCCGTGGTGGTCCTTGGACGGCGCCCGGCACCGTGGTAATGCGCACGCAGGACATCGCTGGAGTCGCTCGCAGCGGAGCGCGCTCACAGCCGATGCGAAGAGGTGAACATGTCACGCGAAGTTGTCATCGTCAGCGCCGCTCGGACCCCGATCGGTAGTTTCCAAGGTGCCCTCGCTGGGGTCCAAGCGACCGAGCTTGGCTCGATAGCGATCAAGGCCGCGCTCGAGCGAGCCAGTGTCTCGGGCGCCGACGTCAACGAGGTCCTGATGGGCATGGTCTTGCCCGCAGGTGTCGGGCAGGCGCCCGCGCGCCAAGCCAGCAAGGGCGCGGGCATCCCCGACTCGGTCGGCGCCCTCACGATCAACAAGGTGTGCGGCTCGGGCCTCAAGGCCGTCATGCTCGCCGCCCAGGCGATCCGCTCTGGCGACGGTGAAGTGTTCGTCGCGGGCGGGATGGAGTCGATGTCGAACGTGCCCTACCTGCTGCCAGGGGCCCGCGACGGCTATCGCATGTTCAACAAGTCGGTCGTCGACGGCATGGTCCACGACGGGCTGTGGGATCCCTACAACGACTATCACATGGGCAACGCTGGCGATCTGTGCGGGCGCGAGTGCGGGATCAGCCGCGAGCGCCAAGACGAGTTCGCCGCCCACAGCTATCGCCTGGCCCAAAACGCGGTCACCGAGGGCTTGTTCGCCAAAGAGATCGTCCCGGTCGCGGTCCCGCAGCGCAAGGGTGACCCGATCATCGTCGACAAGGACGAAGAGCCGTTCCGCGGCAACATTGCCAAGCTGCCCTCGCTGCGGGCCGCGTTCGGCAAAGACGGCTCGGTCACCGCTGGCAACGCCCCGTCGATCAACGACGGCGCGGCCGCGCTGGTGGTCATGTCGCGCGAGCAGGCCGACGCCCGCGGCCTGAAGCCGCTGGCCACGATCAAGGGCTACGCCGGCTACGCGCAGGCGCCCGAGTGGTTCACGACCGCGCCCGCTGGCGCCATGCAGGCGCTGCTCGACAAGACCGGGCTCAGCGTCGGCGACGTCGATCTATGGGAGATCAACGAGGCGTTCGCGGTCGTCGCCCTGGCCAACCAGGACAAGCTCGGGATCGCCAGCGATCGCATCAACGTGCGCGGCGGGGCGGTGGCGCTTGGCCACCCCATCGGCTGCTCGGGCGCGCGCGTGCTCGTGACCTTGCTGTACGCGCTCGAGGCCCTTGGCAAGCAGCGCGGCGTCGCGTCGCTGTGCCTCGGCGGCGGTGAAGCCGTCGCGCTGATGGTCGAGCGCTGATCGTTACACCCCAGACCATGACGGACATGACGGACACCACCACCATGATCGACATCACCACCATCGGAGTCCTCGGCGCTGGCCAGATGGGCGGCGGCATCGCGCAGATCGCCGCGCAGGCTGGCTACGACGTGCTGCTCGCCGACGTCGACCTCGCCCACGCGCAGGCCGGCAAGGCCCGCATCGACAAGTTCATGAGCCGCGCCGTCGACAAGGGCAAGCTCAGCGCGCAGGACAAGCAGGCCGCCGTCGACCGCATCACCTGCGTCGGTTCAATCGAAGATCTCGGCCCGGTCCAGTTTGCGATCGAGGCCGCGACCGAGAACATCGAGCTCAAGAAGCGGCTGTTTCGCAGCCTGGATCGGGCGCTCAATAAGCAAGCGATCCTCGCGACCAACACCTCGTCGATCTCGATCACCTTGCTCGGCGCAGAGACCCACCGCCCGTCCAGCGTGGTCGGCATGCACTTCATGAACCCCGTGCCGGTCATGAAGCTCGTCGAGCTGATCCGCGGGCTGCCCACCGACGACGCCACCTACGAGGCAACCAAGGCGTTGGCGATCCGCCTGGGCAAGACGGTGATCACCTCCAAGGACTCGCCGGGCTTCATCGTCAACCGGATCTTGATCCCGCTGATCAACGAGGCCTGCTTCGCCCTGCAAGAGGGCCTTGGCACCGCCGAAGACATCGACACCGGCGCCAAGCTCGGGCTCAACCACCCCATGGGGCCGCTCGAGCTCGCGGATCTGATCGGCCTCGATACCTGCCTGGCGATCGCCGACGTGCTGTTGAACGAGCTCGGCGACACCAAATATCGGGCGGCCAACGTGTTGCGCATGCACGTGGCGGCCGGCTGGCTCGGGCGCAAGACCGGGCGCGGCTTCTACGACTACAAGCAACGCTGAGCGACACCCATCATGAGCTACGAGACCCTCGAGATCGAAGACCGCGACGCCGCACGGATCGTGCGGATCAACCGGCCCAAGGCCCTCAACGCGCTCAACCAAACGGTCGTCGCCGAGCTCAGCCGCGTGCTCGAGGCCCTGACAGAGCAGATCCACGCGGGCGACACCAGCGTGCGCGGGCTGATCCTGACGGGCGCCGGCGACAAGGCGTTCGTCGCCGGGGCCGACATCGCGGCCATGCGCGACATGGATCCCGATCAGGCCATGCGCTTCGCCAGCCAGGGCCACGCCGTCGGTGAGATGCTCGCCAACCTGCAGATCCCCGCGATCGCGGCGGTCAACGGGTTCGCGCTTGGTGGCGGCTGCGAGCTCGCCATGGCCTGCGACTTCATCATCGCCAGTGAAAAGGCCAAGTTTGGCCAGCCCGAGGTCAAGCTCGCCGTGATCCCCGGGTTCGGCGGGACCCAGCGGCTGACCCGTCGGGTCGGCTTGGCCCGCGCGATCGAGCTGTGCGTCACCGGCGAGATGATCCGCGCCGACGAAGCCCTGCGGATCGGCCTTGCCAATCGCGTCGTCGCGCCAGATCAGCTGCTCGACACCTGTCTGGGCATCGTCGCCGCGGTCGCCAAGATGGGCCCGCTGGCGGTCGCGGCCGCCAAGCGCGTGCTGCATCAGGGCGCCGAGCTGCCGCTCGAGGCCGCCAACCAACTCGAGATCGAGGCCTTCGCCGGGCTGTTCGCCAGCGCGGATCAGCGCGAGGGCATGCAGGCGTTCCTCGACAAGCGCGAGCCCACGTTCACGGGCAAGTAGACAACCGTTGCCTGCCAGGGCAACCCAGATCCAGACCAGCCAAGCACGAAGGGGAGCACCAGCTTGAATTTCGAATTGACCGAAGAGCACGAGGCCATCCGTCGGACCGCCCGCGAGTTCGCTGCGCGCAGCGTGGCGCCGATCGCCGCCGAGATCGACAAGCACGCCCGCTTCCCCAAAGAGCTCGTTGACGAGATGGGTGAGCTGGGGCTGCTGGGGATCGAGGTCGAGCCCGAGTGGGATGGCGCCGGCCTCGATCCGCTCGCCTACGTGATCGCCATGGAGGAGATCAGCGCCGCGTGTGCCTCGACCGGCGTGATCATGTCGGTCAACAATTCGCTGGTCTGCGATCCGCTGCGCAAGTGGGCCAACGACGCCCAAAAAGACAAGTGGCTGCGCCCGCTCGCAACCGGCGAGAAGCTGGGCTGCTTCATGCTCAGCGAGCCCGAGGCCGGCTCGGACGCCGCCGCCCAGACCACGGTCGCCACCCCAAGCGGTGACGGCTTCGTGATCAACGGGGTCAAGAACTGGATCACCAACGGGCCGCAGGCCGACGTGGGGATCTTGATGTGCATGACCGACCGCGAGAAGGGCCACCGCGGGATCTCCAGCTTCATCATCGACATGAACGCCGAAGGGGTCACGCGCGGCCCCAAGGACGACAAGCTGGGCATCCGCGCCAGCCACTCGTGTCAGATCTTCTTCACGGATCACCAAGTCAGCGGCGAGCAGCTGCTTGGCAAGGTCGGCGACGGCTTCAAGGTTGCGATGAGCACCCTCGACTGCGGCCGGATCGGCATCGCCGCGCAGGCCCTGGGGATCGCCCGCGGCGCGTTCGAGGCCGCCACCCGCTACGCGACCGAGCGCAAGACCTTTGGCAAGGCGATCGCCAACCATCAGGCGATCAGCTTCATGATCGCCGACATGGCGACCGAGATCGACGCCGCGCGGCTGCTGACCTACCGGGCGGCGTCACTCAAGGCCGCCGGCAAGCGCCACACGACCGAGTCCGCGATGGCCAAGCTCATGGCATCCGAAGTCGCGAACAAGGTCGCCAAGAACGCCGTGCAGATCTTCGGAGGCAACGGCTACGTGACCGAATACCCGGCAGAGCGCTACTACCGCGACGCCAAGATCACCGAGATCTACGAGGGTACGAGCGAAATTCAGCGCGTGGTGATAGCCTCCAACATCATCAGGGGCCTGGCCTAAACCCGACTGGTTTAGACCCCCACATGCATCCTGCACTTCGCCGACTGCGGCCGCTTCGCGTCCGGTCGCTTCGCTCCTCGGGGCTCTTTGTTCTCGGGGGTATGAGTGGCCCCCTAGGAGGGGGCTCTCAACGTGTCTCCGAACATCCAGGGGGCTCCGACCGGCGGCGAAATCGCGCTACCATCCAGGCTGCGCAGTCAAGGCTGCGCAGTCAGCCAGTTCAGCCAGTTCAGCCATGAGGAGCTACGAATGACGATGAGCTACAGCAAACTGATCACCCTGGTAGGCCTACTCGTTGGCGTCACCGCCACGGTCGCCTGCAAGCCCAAGGTCGCCAGCAACCAGGACCTGCTCAACGCCTACGGCGGTGAGAAATACACCGAGGACATGGTCGCAACGGACTACGAGGTCACCGAGAACCAGGGTGACTCGATTGACCCGCGGACCCAGGCGGCGATCCAAGACACGATCAGCACGGTCTACGTGTCGGACTTCGAGAAGTGCGTCGAGAAAGAGATGGACCGGCTCGAGAACCGCTGGGTCGCCGGGACCTTCGCCATCGAGTTCACGATCGAGCCCTCGGGCATGGTCAGCGCAGCCGAACTGCTGCAAGAGGACATTCAGGAGCGGCGCACCCTCAACGCCAAGGGTGAGTTCGTGAGCTCGGGCGGGGCCGCCCCCCGCAAGGCCGAGAACTTTGGGTCGTGCATCACCTCGCTGGTCTACAAGTGGGAGTTCGATCCCCCGCCCGAAGTGACCTACACGCACACCTACAACGGACAAGTCGGCGAAGCCTGGTAGCTCGAGTTCGCATGGACTTCACGCCCAGCGAGACCCAAGAAATGATCCGCGGCACCGCTCGGCAATTCGCCGAGCGTGCGCTCGAGCCCAACGCGGCCGCGTTGGATCGGAGCCACGCGTTTCCCCGCGCGACGCTGGCGGAAGCCGCCGAGCTCGGACTGCTCGGCATCAACGTCCCGGCCGAGTACGGCGGCGTCGAGGCTGGCGCGGTGGCCTACTCGCTCGCGGTCACCGAGCTCGCCCGCGCCTGTGCTGCGACCACCGTGGCGATCTGCGTGTCCAACATGGTCGCAGAGGTCATCTGCGCGTTCGGCAACGAGGCGCAGCGTGAGGAGCACGTGACCAAGCTGTGCAGCGGCGAGTACGTCGTGGGTGGCTTCGCGCTCTCGGAGTCCGGGGCCGGCAGCGATCCCGGCGGCATGACCACGCGCGCCCGCAAGACCGACAAGGGCTGGGTGATCGACGGGTCGAAGCTGTGGATCACCAGCGGCACCGACGCTGGCTTGTTCGTGGTCTGGGCCCGGACCAGCGACGCCCCTGGGGCCCGCGGGGTGTCCTGCTTCTTGGTCCCCGGTGACGCACCGGGGCTCACGGCGGGCAAGCCCGAAGAGAAGATGGGCCAGCGCGGCAGCCCGACCACGGCGCTCGAGTTCGAGGGGGTCGAGGTCGGTGACGACGCGCTGCTCGGCGAGCTCGAGCGTGGGTTCCCGGTCGCCATGATGGCCCTCGACGGTGGCCGGGTGGGCATCGCCAGCTTGGCGCTGGGCGTGGGCTTGGCGGCCAGCGCGTTCGCCAACCGCTACGCGCTCGAGCGCCAGCAATTTGGCCAATCCATCACCAACTTCCAGGCGATCCAATGGATGATCGCCGACAGCGCGACCGAGCTCGAGGCCGCCCGGCTGCTCACCCTGCGCGCCGCGTGGCTCAAGCAGGCTGGCAAGTCGTTCACCCGCGAGGCCTCCATGGCCAAGCTCTGGGCTTCGGAGCGCGCGTTCACGGCCTGCAACCGGGCGCTGCAGATGCTGGGTGGCTACGGCTACACCCAGGACTTCCCGGTCGAGCGCTACCTCCGGGACGTGCGGGTCACGATGATCTACGAGGGCACCAGCGAGATCCAGCGCGTGGTGATCGGCCGTGACGTCGTCCGCTCCTTGTCCTGAGTGAAGTTGGCTCAGCCGCAGGCGACGTTGCGGCGCTGAAGCTCGGCGGCCTGCTCGTCGCCAGCCATGACGGCCTCGTGGCCGAGCCAGCGAAACATCGCGTTGGCGATGCCGTTCTCGCCGCGCTCGTCCCACAGCCACACCGCCAGGTTGCACAGCGGATCGTGGATCTGCGAGAACGCGATGCGGACCAGCTCGGGGCCGCCGAGCTCACAGACGCGCTCGTAGTGCTCGCGCAGCGCCAAGAACTCGCGCAGCTCATCGAGCGGCGCGAGCTGGCGACGCGCGCGGACCCGGGCCTCGAGACCCTCGGACATGATCGCCAGCTCGTCCAACAGCTCGTGGCGAAGCTCGCGGGCGACCCGGCGCAGGGTCTTCGAGTCGTCCTCGAGCTCGGCCAGCGGCACGGCGCCAGCGCGGGCGAGCGCCGATAGATCCGCCTCGACTTGGCGACCGAGTCGCTCGAGCACCAAGTCGGGATCGCCCGCGCGCAGGGCCAGCGCCCGACGAGCCGTCTGGCTGCGCACGCCCGGATCCGCGAGCATTTGATCCCAGCCACGACCGAGCTGATGCAGCGCCGCGGTTGGGATCCGGCCCAGGGCGATCGCCCCGCTGTGCGCAGCCAGCAGCGCCGGACCCTCGAGAGCGATCGGCGGCGCGGCGCTGGGCCGGCGGACCTCGGGGACGACTTCGGCCCGGGGCTCGAGCAGCGCACGCCAGACCAGCGCGAAGGTGCGCGCGCGCGAGGGCGCGCGCAGCCACCGCAACACCAGCGCGAAGTTGTGTGGCACGGGCGGATAGCCGATCAGCCGGGCCGCGACATCACCCAGGAGCTTGGTCGCGCGAGACCGACGGTGCGGCGAGCGGCCGCGTAGCTCGACTTCGGCCCAGAGCCCGCGCGAGGCCGCGTCCGCGACCAGCCACTCGTTGGCCAAGTATCGAGTCAGCGGCGGGCGATGATCGTCGTCGAAGTCTGCGACGATCTGCATGAGCCGCCGGGCCACGGCGTGGTCACCAACCGCGTCGGCCAGCAGCGCGCTACCGAGCACCCCCGGGGCGCCGAGCGGCTCGATCTCGTCGCGCCGAGCCGACAGCCACACGATCGCCGAGGGGCTGGGGATGCGCTGACGCAGCACGGCCCACGCGCCCGCGACCAGCTGCCCCCCGCTCACGTCCCCGCGCCAGACCCAACCAGACAGCTGCGCCATGTGAAACGCGGCCCGCCACCAGCCCAGGGGGATCAGCACCAGGCGCGTGATCGGCCACGGAAACAGCAGGACCAAGACCGCGGCGAACGGGATCACGTTGATCAGGTGCCCGCGCCCGATCGAGAGCGCGAACAGGGCCGCGACAAAGCTCAGGATCAACGCGAGCACCACCGACCACAGCCCCCGCGCCCACTGCTTGGGCGGCAGGTGAGGGGACACGCCCACATGCTCCCAGCGGTGCAGCAGCGTGGGCAACAAGATCGCAATGGTCGTGAACGCGAGCGGAAATATCGGCATGAAGTCCTGATCCTCAGCTGCGCCAACCGAGCGCGGAGCGGGCCGCGCTGAACCCGAGCTCTCGTTCGCCGTCGGCGTGGGCGAGGCCCGCGGTCTCGCCCGCCCACGGCCGGGCCAGCACCCACAGCTCGTGGAACAGACGGCGCTGGGGATCTCGCAGCTCTGCCATGGCTTCGCGGATCTTCGCGGCGTCGCGGCGCCCGGAGCCAAACGGGGTCGGGTAGGTCGGGCCGCCCGCGAGATCCAGCTCGATCATGGCCAGCAGCTTTTGCCCGGCCCGCTCGACCTCGGCCCGGGTGCAGTCGGGGGCGAGCTCGAGCACATAAAACGGATTGTCGACCAGCCGCGCGCGAATCTCGGGTTGGATCGCCTCGCCCACCTCGATCATCGGGACCTCCGCCCTGGCCGGGACCGGACCCCCAAGGCGATCCTGGAGACGATGACAGCTGTAAACGAGCCAGATCGGGGTCGCGGTCGAGTAGGCATTGGGTCGAGGACTCCCTGACGTGCTGGCCCCAGAAAAGTTCCCGTAAATCTCGGAACCTGAGAAGTGCTTGAAGTGGCCCGCAAACACCGTTCCGGCCGAGTGCCAGACGTGGGCATGTGACATACATCGGTGTTTGTCCGTGACCGATCTCGGCCCCGCCACGAATTCGGGTGACACTCTCGCCGCGCCGCGGTGTTTCGAGCCGTGGACGCCTGAGGCTCATGGCCATCGACGTCGAAGACGCCTACCGCCGCTACGGGCCCATGGTCCTCCGCCGCTGCCGAACCATGCTCCGCGACGAGCAACAGGCTACCGATGCCATGCAGGACGTGTTCGTACAGATCCTTCGCAACAACGACCGGCTCGAGGACCGGGGCATGTCGAGCTTGTTGTACCGGGTCGCCACCAACGTGTGCCTGAACCGGATCCGCAGCAGCAAGCGCCGGCCCGAGGACGCGCAGTCCGATCTGCTCGAGCGCATCGCGGCGGCGGGCGGCGACGAATCCCGGACCCAGGCCCGCGCGATGCTCGATCGCGTGCTTGGCCGTGAACCGATCTCGACCACGACGATCGCGGTCCTGCACCTGCATGACGGCATGACCTTGCAAGAGGTCGCCGACGCGGTCGGCCTGTCGGTCTCGGGGGTCCGCAAGCGCCTGCGAAAGCTCAAGGCGAGCCTGCAAGAGCTCGAAGAGATGGAGACGAGCGCGTGACCGATCCCAAGCTCCCACCGCGTCCGGTCCCGCCGCTGTTGGTCGAACAGCTCGCGCTAGGTGAGCTCGACCCCGCGCAGGCCAAGCAAGTCGAGGCCGCGCTCGCGCGCGCCGGCGAGGATCCAGCCCAGACCCTCGCGCGGATCGAAGCGTCCAACGCCGAGATCCTCGCGGACTATCCGGCGCCCAAGCTCGCGGCGGACATTCAGCGGCGGATCGAGCGAGCGCGCGAGCCCAAGCGTAGGTGGGTCCCGTGGGTGCTCGCGCCAACCGTGGCCGCGGCCGCGGCGGTCGTCTGGATCAGCGTTCGCCCCCCCGAGCAGACCCACGTTGCGATCGGGGACACGCGTGGCGACATCGTTGGCGACGGCGATCCCGAGGTCACCCGGATCAAGGGGGCCGTCGACGCCCACTTGGTGATCGATCGGCAGACGAGCGCGGGCCACGAGCGGCTCGCCGACGGAGAGGCCGTGCGCGAGGGTGATCTGCTGCAGCTCAGCTATGTGTCGGCTGGGCAGCGCGAGGGCGTGATCCTCTCGCTCGACGGGCTTGGGGCCGTGACGCTGCACCATCCAAGCGACCCCAGCGCTCCGCCGATCCTCGCGGAGGGCAAAGAGGTGCCGCTCGCCCACGCGTATGAGCTCGACGACGCGCCCGGCTTCGAGCGCTTCTTGTTCGTGACCCGCGAGGGCGCGTCGCCCTCGGTCGCCGAGGTCCTCGCGGCCGCCGAGCAGCTGGCCACCAACCCCAGCACGGCGCGCTCGAGCTCGCTGGCGCTGGCGGGCCCCGGTTGGCATCAGCACTCGTTGCTGCTGCGCAAGCCCCCGGCGGCCGTTGACGACGCGCCGCCCGACCCGACCCCAGCTTCACCTTCGCCGGGTTCGGGGGCAGGGGAGGTGCCGTGAGGCGAGCGCTCGAGCGCTTGCTGCTGGCCCTGATCGCCGTGGTCGGCTGCTGGGCCGTCGGCCTCGACGCCGCGCAGGCCGCCGATCCCACCCCCAGCACCGTGCGCCGGTTCGCGCTGCTGGTTGGCGCCAACGATGGCGGCGGCGACCGAGAGCTGCTGCGCTACGCGAGCACCGACGCCGCGATGCTCAGCAAGGCCCTGATCGAGCTCGGCGGCCTCGACAAGGGCGATCGCGTGGTGCTCGACAACCCCCATCCGGCCGCGCTCGAGCAGGGCTTCGCGGACATCGGCGCGAAGATCCGCCAGGCCCACAAGGCCGGCGAGCGCGTCCAGTTTGTATTTTACTACTCGGGCCACAGCGACGAAGCCGGGCTGCTGCTCGCGGGCGTTCACGTCGACTACAAGCGCCTGCGTGCGTTGATCGACAAGGTCCCCGCCGACGTGCGGATCGGCATCCTCGACTCGTGCTCGAGCGGCGCGTTCACCCGCTTCAAGGGCGGCAAGAAGCAGGCGCCGTTCTTGGTCGGATCTTCGGCAGAGGTCCAGGGCCACGCGTACTTGACCTCGAGCTCGGCCGACGAGGCCGCGCAAGAGAGCGATCGGATCGGCGGATCTTTTTTCACGCATTTTTTGGTCACCGGCCTGCGCGGCGCGGCCGACTTCGACGGGGATCGACGCGTGACGCTGAACGAGGCCTACCGGTTCGCGTTCGACGAGACCCTGGCCCGGACCGAGACCACCAGCGGCGGCCCCCAGCACGCGGCCTACGACATTCAGCTCGCGGGGACCGGCGATCTGGTCATGACCGATCTGCGCAAGACCTCGGCCAAGCTGGAGATCTCGGGTGCGGTCTCGGGGCGGATCTACGTACGCGACCGCCGGGGCAACCTGGTCGCCGAGCTGTTCAAGCCCAAGGGCGCCGGGCCGATCACCTTGGCGCTCGAGCCGGGCAACTACGCGATCACGATCGACGACGGTCACAACCTGCACCGGGCCGAGGTCGAGGTTCGCAGCGGCAAGACCGAGACCTTGGAAGTCGCGGGCCTGGTCGGCATCCCGCTCGAGGGCACGCGGCTGCGCGGCGACCCAGTCGCGGACCCGCGCGGTCGCCCGCCACCGCCGCTCGGCGGCTATCGAGAGGTCCCCTTCAACATTGGCGTGTCGCGGGGGTCCGAGCTCAACACGGCCCACCGACCCGACAAGATCCGCAATCGCTTCTCGGTCTCGCTGGGGGCCACCCACGCGGCCGCGATCGATGGGTTCCAGCTCGGGATCGGGGCGGTGGGGGCGACCGACTATGTCAACGGCGTCCAAGCCGCGGTGGGCGCAGCGGTCTCGACAGGGCCAATGAATGGGATCCAGAGCGCGCTCGGAGCCACGATCGCCAGCGACGATCTGCGCGGGGTCCAGACCGCCACCGTCGCGCTCGGGCGCGAGCGTGTAAACGGGCTGCAGGTCGGTTTCGCGCTCAGCTACGCCAAGCACCTGCGCGGGGTCCAGCTCGGGGCGGTCAACTATGTAGAGGACGCCAAAGGCGTGCAGATCGGCATGCTCAACCTGAGCCGCGGCGCGATCAAAGGCGTCCAGATCGGTCTGATCAACTACGCCGACGAAGCCGACGCCTCGATCGGGTTGGTCGCGGTGTCCAAGAAGCACGGGGTCTGGTTCGACCTCTGGACCAGCGATACCCAGCTGATCCACGCGGCGGTCAAGTTCCGGGCGCGCAAGACCTACAGCTTTTTCACAGCGGGCATTCACCCGCTCGGCGACGACAACTCGCGCTCGCTCAGCGCTGGCTTTGGCTTTGGTGGCCCGTTGGTGTGGCGCGAACACGTCAGCCTCGAGCTCGATAACGTTGTCTCGGTGGTCAACTCGGGGTTCACGGCGACTCGCTTGCCCTACCTACTCGACACCCTGCGGCTCTCGCTGGCGTGGCGGCCGGCTCGGCACTTTGCGATCTGGGGCGCGGTGACTGCCAACGTGATGGTCGATCTCCAACCCACGCCAACCAGCACGTTTCGGCCTGGCTACCATTGGGCAGCGCGGATCGGTGACTCGAGTCTCACGGACGTCGGGGTCCAGATCTGGCCGGGGTTCGCGGCCGGCTTCGAGTTCTGACCCCACCACGGTCAGCGCCCTCCATCAATCTCCTGTGCAAGTTCAGCCGCGCGCTCTACACTGCGCGCGCATGAATGACGCCGCCGCAGCCGCCTCGGATTCAGGCCCGTCAAGGAGCTCGCGTCGGCTGGCGTTTCTGCTGCTCTGCGCGCTGATCTGGCTGTCGAGCGCGGGCGTCTCGGCGGCGCCGCCCGCTGATGACGGCGGGTCTGGAGCTGCTGCGCCTGCCCCTGCTGCACCTTCCGATCAACCTGTAGGGCAACCCCTAGATCCGGCTGAAAAGGCCAAGGCAGAGGCCCAAGCGAGCCAACAAGCGGCCGAACAGCTCGCGGCCAGGGTCGCCCGGGTACGGCAGCGGGCGGCCCGGATCACCGACTTGGTCGAGGGTCGGCTCGATCCTGCGGTCGATGTCTCGGAGCTGCTCACGATCAACCTGGTTGATCCAGATCTGGGCGATGAGCTGCGGGTGGTGCTGGCTTCGATCTACGCGACCCGGGTCGCGTCCGAGGCGCAGGCGCAGGAAGCCGCCGAGCAGGACGGCAAACGAAAAAAGAACGAGCCCAAGATCGAGCTCCCCCCCGAGCCCCGGCTGGCCGGACCCGACGCTGACCCGCTGACCCGCGCCCGCTCCGAGCTCGCGTTGGCGTACTGGCAGTTTCTGACCTTGCCCGCGGAGCGCCGCGCCGAGCTGTTGGCCCAGCACGCGGAGCACCAGGCCATGATCGCGCAGAACCGCGAGGCCAAGACCCGGGCCGAGGCCCGGCTGGTGCGGCTGAGCAATCAGGCCAAGTGGTTCAAGGGCCTGATCGAAGGTGACCTCGATGTCGCCGTCGATCCCGTCCCGCTGCTGCGCCTCGACCTGAGCAAGCCGAACGAGCTGGCCACCGACGACCGGCTGGCGCGGGCGCTTGGCTACGGCGAGCTGGAGCCGACGTCCGCGGCGCCCGGGCCCGACCAGCCGCAGACAGACCCCAAGCCTGATCAGCCGCAGCCCGATCAACCCTCCGAGACGGCCCCGAGCGATGTCGAGCCGAGCGATGTCGAGCCGAGCGAGCGGCCCGACCCCACCAAGCCATGGGAACCCTCCGAGGCCCTGGCGGCTGCGACCGCGGCCGCCGAAGCCGATCTCGACGCCCAGCGCCTGCGGTTCTTGGCGCTGAGCACGGACGAGCGGCGCGCCTTGCTCGACCTGCACGCCAAGCGCCAGCGCGAGGCCGACCAGGCCAAGGCCGCCGCGGAGTCGCTCGCGGCAGCCGAGGAGCTGGTCCCCGAGGTCGAGGCAGATCTCAACCTCGCAGAGGACAAAGCGGAGAAAGCCAAGCGCGAGCGGATGGCGGCCCAGGAGGCCGCGTCCCAGGCTCGCTCGGAGGCGCTGCGGCGGATCGCCGAAGAGCGGGCGCGCCTGCTCGGCGTCAAAGAAGCCCACGCGATCTACGAGGTCGAGCTGGCCAAGCGAGCAAAAGACACGCTCGCCGCCCACGAGGTCGCGCTCGAGTGGGATCGGCGGGTCACGGAGCTGGCGTTGGAGTCCCCGACCGACTCCCGCGAGGCCAACTCGGACGGAATGTACAGCGACCTCCGCGAGGCGCTTGGTGACGCCCGCGATCGACTTCGGGACACGCTCAAGCTGATCGCCAACAGCGACAGCGGCGTCGCCCCAGTCGGTGAACCGCTGGCGGGGCTGCCACAAGACGTCGATCGCAGCGATCTCAGCGAGCTGCGGGCCGAGCTCGAGGCCTCGGAGGCCGCCCTGCGGGAGATCGAGCGCGAGGCCCTGTGGGAGTCGGCGCACAGCGGTCGCGACGACATCGTGATGCTCAACCGCGCTCGCCTGACGCTGTTGGATCTCGGCAGCAGCGACCTGCGCAGCCGCATGACCGGCTTTGGCCAAGACGGCGTGGAGCAGGTCAAGCGGGAGATCGACCAGATCGGGCTCGAGCTGCGCTATCGGATTCAAGCGCTGCCCCGGCTCGCGCGCGGCCTGTTCGCGCAGCTCGAGAGCTCCCCGCTGCCGCTGATCTTCTCGGCCATCAAGCTGGGGTTCCTGCTCTTGTTGTTTCGCTACTGGCGACGGCGAGCCGAGCCGACCCTCGATCGCATGCGCGACGGGTTTCTGGCCCGCGAAGAGGGCAACCCGCGGATCAACGCGGCGCTCGCCCTGGGCGTCTGGTACTTCAGCCGGATCCGCAAGCCGCTCGAGCTGCTTTTGCTGTTCGGCGTGATGTACCGGATCGTGCCAACCGACTCGGAGATGCTCGAGCTCGAGGTCGCGTGGTTGGTGATCTTGTGGCTGCTGCTCGGCTCGGCGGTGATCTTGCTAGTCGACGCGGTCGCGGCCCACGAGAACCTGGTCCACGGCCGGGCCAGCAACGTGACGGCGCGCCTGCGGATCAAGTCGCTGCGCTTGGTCGGGCTCACGATCGTGTGGACCGGCCTGGTGCTGTCACTGACCGAGCAGATCGTGGGGCTTGGCGCCATTCACAAGTGGGTGGGCACGCTGGTCTGGATCGCCGCGATCCCGATCTTGCTGGTGCTGATCCGGTGGTGGCGCGAGCACGCGTTTCGTCGCTTCAAAGACGATCCGGACATGCCGGACAACGCCCTGGTCCGCTGGATTCGGGCCAACACCACCGGCTGGACCAGCTTCCCAACCGCCGCGATCGCGGGCGGCTACCTGTTTGGTCGGGGGCTCATGCGCTGGCTGCTGCGCCGGGCGACCGCGCTCGAGGCCACGCGACGCCTGCTCGCGTGGATGTTCCGCCGCGAGGTCGCGCGCCAAGCCACGGCCCGACGGGAGGACGAGCAGCCCGTGCGCCCGCTGGCCCCGCGGGACTACGCCAAGCTCGATCCGGGAAAGATCGTCGAGGTCGAGCAGCTCAGCCCGGACATGGAAGCGATCGCCAGCGACATCCTCGACGAGATCACCGAGCTCGTGGTCGCGCACCGGGGCACGCTCAGCGCGGTGATCGGCGAGCGTGGGTCGGGCAAGAGCATGTTCTTGCGCAGGCTCGAGGCCGCGTTCATCCGCGAAGCCCAAGACTTCGCGCAAGCGCCCGATGCCGACGCCGACGCCAGCGAAGATGCCGAAGCTGGCGAAGATGCCGACGCCAGCGAAGATGCCGACGCCGACGCGAATACCGACGCCGCAGACAAGGCCGCCAAGGCCCGGCGTCACGCCGAGTTCGGCCGGCTCACGATCCGGCGGATCCAGTGTCCAACCGGCGGCTTCACCCAGCTGCAACGCGCGATCGCCAAGTCCGTCGGGCTCGACCCCGACACGCCGGCCAAACGGCTGATCGCGGCGCTGGCGGAGCAGACGCCCCTGGTGTTCCTGATCGACGACGTCCACCGCCTGGTGCGCCCGGCGATCGGCGGCCTCGAGGGCTTGGATCGCTTCACCGACTTCGCCCGCGAGGTCGGGGGGGACGCGTCGTGGGTCGCCACGATCGGCGCCGCGGCCTGGCAGTACGTGTCTCGCTCTCGCGGTGAGCGGGTGTTCTTCGACCAGGTCCTCAAGCTGCCGCGCTGGAACGAGCAGCAGATCGGCGAGCTGATCCGCGCGCGCAGTGAGGCCGCCGCGCTCGATCCCAGCTTCGACGAGATCGTGATCCCACGTCAGTACGACGTCACGACCACCCCAACCCGGCCCGCGCTGGGCCGGGCCAGCGAGGCTGGCGACGAGGGCGGTGAAGCCAGCGAAGTCAGCGAGTTCAGCGGCCGGCCCACCGATCGCGAGCGCGCCGAGGTCGGCTTCTATCGAATCTTGTGGGACCACGCGAAGGGCAACCCTGCGGTCGCGCTGCACTTCTGGCGCGAGTCGCTGTGCGTGGTCAGCTCGGCCGAGGGCGCGTCGGAGGTCAAGGTCAGGCTGTTCACAGAGCCGCCGGCCGCGGCGCTCGACGAGGTCTCGGCGACCTTGCACTTCGTCCTGCGCGGGGTCGTTCAGCTCGGGATCGCCAGCCCCGAGGACCTCGTCGCTTGCACCCAGCTTCCACCCGCCGATGTCTCTGACGCGCTGCGCTTCGCCGTCGCCCGCGGCTGGGTCGATCGGGTTGGCAAGCGCGGCGATCGCTTCTGTGTGACCTGGCATTGGTATCGGGCGATCACCGACATGCTCCGGCGCCAACACCTGCTCGAGATCTGACCATGACCAAGACCACTCAAGATCCGTCCTCACGCCTTCACGCCCTGGCGGGACTGTCTGGACTGGCCGCGGCGGCGGTCGTGGGTCTGTGCCCGCGCTTGGCCCTGGCCGGACCCGAAGAGGCGCTCAGCGGCGCGCCGCCCGACGCCGAGGTCGTGAGCCAGTTCGCCGAGATGATCCGATGGGGTGGGGTGCTGACCTCGATCGTCGTGTTGTTCGGCACCTGGCTGGTGATCCGGTTCATGCGCGACCTCGTGGACCGCCTGAGCAAGCAGTTCGCCAACCGGCGACTGCTGCTGCAGAAGGTCGCAACGGTGTTCCAGTTCGTGGTCTATGTCGTGGCCGGGGCCACGGTGATCCTGCTGAGCCTGAAGCTGACCCCCGAGGTGCTGACGGTGATCGGCGGCACCGTGGCGGTGTCGGTTGGCTTCGCGGCCAAGGACCTGGTCGCCTCGTTCATCGCGGGGATCATGATCATGGTCGATCGCCCGTTTCAGGTCGGCGATCGCATCACCTTTGGCGGCCAGTACGGCGACATCACGGCGATCGGCCTGCGCTCGGTCCGGCTGCAGACCCTGGACGACAACACCGTCACGATCCCAAACAACTTGTTCATCAACGACATCACCTCGAACGGCAACTACGGCGCGCTCGACATGCAGGTGGTGATGGACTTCTACATTGGCGTGGATCAGGACGTTGGCTTGGCGCGCAGCATCGTCAACGAGGCCGCGGTCACCAGCCGCTACGTGTACCTGCCCAAGCCCGTGGTCGTGCTCGTCAACCAAATGATCGCCGACAACCACGTCGCGGTGCGGCTGCGGGTCAAGAGCTACGTGCTCGACACCAAGTACGAGAAGGCGTTCGAGACCGACGTGAACCTGCGCGTGCTCGGGGCGTTTCGTCAGCACGACATCATGCCGCCCGCGGTCCTGCACCGGCAGCTCGATCCGCTGCGCTCGCCCCCCCAGACGGCTGTGCGTCCAACGATGTCACAGACCGGCTGAGCTGCGCTCACACAGGATGTCGAGCTCGCCGTCGCGCAGCGCGGCCGCGTAGCGAAACCGCCGAAGCTTGCCGCTGGTGGTCTTGGCCACGCTGCGCTGGCGGATCAGCAACACCCGGTCGAGCGCGAGCTCGTGTTGGTCACGCACCCGCGCGAAGATCCGCTCGCACAGGGCAACGCGCTGGTCCTCGGGCATGGTGCGCCGACCGGTCGCGGCCAGGCAGACCTGACGCTGGCCGTCTGCGAGGGGCGCCATGAACACGACGCAGTCGGCTGCCAGCGCGTCTTGGCCCTCGCCCACGCTGCGCTCGATGTCGTGGGGTTGGTGGATGCGCTCGTCCACGACGATCAGATCGGCGAGGCGCCCCGTGCCGAACAGCTCGCCCTCGTGGATGAAGCCCGTGTCGGTGGTTCGAAACCATGTGACGCTGGGATCTTCGTCGAGGATCGTCGCGGCGAACCGCTGCGCGCTGGTCTGGGCGTCGCCCCAGTACCCGCGCCCGACCGAGGGGCCGCGCAGCCAGATCTCGCCCTCGCGCCGATCCGGCAGGCGGGCGCGGGTGTGCGGATCGACGATCGCGAGTTGGTGCGCGCGCATCGGGGCTCCGCACGACACGTAGGCGCGCGCCTGATCGTGGGTGGCGGGGACCGGCTCGGCGACGCCGGTCCGCAGCGCGGCCTTGTCGAAGCACACGAGCTTGGGCGCGAGCTCGAGCGGCCAACCGCTGACCATCAGCGTGGCCTCGGCCATTCCAAAGCAGGGCATGAAGGTCTCGGGCCGAAACCCGCACGGCGCGAACCGGGCGCTGAAGCGCTCGAGGGTTGACGCGCGCAGCGGCTCGGCGCCCGACACCGTCAGCCGCCAGCTCGACAGATCCAGCTTGGCGATGTCCTCGTCGCGGGCCTTGTCGACGCACAGGTCGTAGGCAAAGTTCGGCCCGGTGCTGACCTGGGCGCCAAACTTGGCGATGTTCTCGAGCCACGCCATCGGGCGGCGCAAGAACGCGGTCGGCGACATCAGCAGGGTCGTGCCGCCGTGATACAGGGGATACAGCAGCGAGCCGATCAGCCCCATGTCGTGATAGAAGGGCAGCCAGCTGACCGTTCGCGCGGCCTCGGGTTGCCCGAAGATCTCGTGGGCGAAGCGTTGGTGCGCGTACAGGTTGTCGTGGCCGATCATCACGCCCTTGGGCGTGCCGGTTGACCCCGAGGTGTACTGCAAGAACGCCACGAGCTGCTCGAGCGCCGCCGGCCGGGTCCAGCGATCGGCGTCGGCCTGGGTGACCTCGATCTCGTCGCTGGCGAGGATCTTCAGCGCGTCCGGATCCCGCGCTTCGGCCCGAGCAAACTCGACGGTTGGCGCCAGCTCGGCGGTGGTCAGGATCAGGCGGGCGTCCGCGTCGCGGATGATCCTCGACACCCGCGGCATGGTCTTGACGGCGCGCTGCTTGTCCGGGGGAAACGCTGGGACCGCGACTAGCCCCGCGTACAGGCACGCGAGGAACACCGCCGGATACTCGAGTCCAAACGGGTACAGCAGCAGCACGCGATCCCCAGGGTTGGCGTGCTCGCGCAGCTCGAGCGCGAGCGCGCGCGCGCGCCGATCCGCGTCGGCGTAGGACAGCGTCTCGACCACGGCCTGGTCGACGAGCAGCTGGTAGAGCGGACGCTCGCCGTGCCGCTGGGCCCGGTCACGCAGCACATCGACGAGCGAGGTCGGGGCAGGGGTCTCGCTAGCGGCCATCGAGTGCCAGGTTTTTCCAGCGAGGGTGCGACGTCAAGCGCGCACGCTCGTGCACGCGAGTCACCCGCTGGGCGCTGACGGGTCGCCCCCCCAGTGCGGGATCCACAGCTGCAGCAGCCCCGGGCGTTGAACGTGGGTCTTGCACGCCATCCGCCACCCAGGCTCGAGCTGCATCTGACGCTCGAGCTCGCCGGCCGTG
The DNA here is from genome assembly GCF_000737335.2 of Enhygromyxa salina. Classification (GTDB taxonomy): domain Bacteria; phylum Myxococcota_A; class Polyangia; order Nannocystales; family Nannocystaceae; genus Plesiocystis; species Plesiocystis salina_C. The sequence goes on from NZ_JMCC02000066.1 coordinate 42,753, forward strand.
TCGAGCAGCTGTGCGCCGCTCACCACCCGCACCGCGCACGCTCGACACACACCCTGACCGCGACACGCGTTGCCGAGGGGGGCCTTTGCCCGGGCGGCTGCGGCCAACAGCGTGGTCCCAAGCGAGACCTCGAGCTCACCAAAGTCGCGCCCGAACCGAACGCGGGTCATAGGAAATACAAGACGAAGCCGGTCACGAGCAGCCAGATCGCGAAGTTACCCATGAACACCCAGTCGCGCAGCATCTCTTCGGTTGGGCTCTCGGCGTCGGGGCGCGCGGTGACCAGGTGGATGAAGCGCAGGATCCCGATGATCGGAAACGGCAGCGTGTAGATCAGCGGCGCGTCGCCAAAGGTCTGCGCGACGTGGCTGCTCTGGGTGTAGAGCCCGTAGACAACGGCGGTCAGCAGCGCGAGCGTGTGCAGGATCCAGCGCAGGGCGTCGGCGCTGTAGTGCTCGAGCACCGAGCGCGTCTTCGAGCCCGACTGCGTGAGCTCGTGGGCCCGCTTGCCGAACCCAAGAAACATCGCCAGCAAGGCCGTACAGCTGAGCAGCCAGGCCGAGGGCGCCACCGAGATCACCAGCGCGCCCGACAGCACCCGCAGCACGAAGCCAGCGGCGATCGACAGCACGTCGAGGTAGGGCAGGTTCTTGGTGTAGAAGCAGTACCCGATGTTGAGCGCGAAGTAGCCGCCGAGCGTGGCCGCGTACCAGGGCTCGAGCGCGAACGCGGCACCGAGCGCGAGCGGCACCGCGAGGATCGTGAAGTTGCGCGCGATGGTCGGCGGCAGCTTGCCCGAGGGGATCGGCCGGTGCTTTTTCTTGGGGTGCGCGCGATCTTTTTCGACATCCACGATGTCGTTGATCACGTAGACGCAGCCCGAGACCAGGCAGAACAACGCGAACGCGGCCGCGACACGCCAGAGCGCGTCGAGGTCCAGGAGCTTCTGGCCGAACAACAGCGGCACGCCCACGAAGGCGTTCTTGATCCACTGCTTCGGCCTGAGGGTCTTGAGCAGGCCCAGGAACACGGCGGGGCGAGACTATGGCACGTGGCCGCCGGATGTTCCATCCTCCGAGCGACCGCACGCCAGCTGGCGTGCGGCGCTGCCCGTGAGAACCATCGCGGGTATCCTGGAGGAATTCCCGCCCATGCCGCGCTCTCACGTCCGTCGCTGCCTGTCTGCTTGCTCCCTCGCGCTGGTGACCGTGCTCGCGCTGAGCTCAACCCCGGCCCACGCTACGCCGGACGCCGCGCAGATCGGGTTTGGGTTTGCGGAGTCGAACCAGCTGCAGGTCGGGGCGGACGAGCCGGGGCCAGGGCCGAGCGTCTTCGATCTCGACGCCCCGCTGTGGGAGCCCGGCGTGCTCGATCCGGCGGCGGGTCACGTGGGTCGCTGGCAGCGGGAGCTCGACCGTCGGCAGGCGCTGCTGGCCGAGCACGGCGGCCGGGACCACGTCGCCGCCCTGGCGCTGCTTGGCCTGCTGCCCGCGCTGCTGGGGGAGGTCGATCGCGCCACGCTGGTCAGCTTCGTCGACGGGATCCGCGACGATCGCCGCCGCCACCCCTTGGTCCGCTCGCTGGCCGCCGACATCCGCGGCGAGCTCTACGAAGACGCGGGGGATCTCGCCGCCGCGCAGGCGCTCTACGCCGAGCAGGGCCGGCTGTTGTCGTGGCGGATCCTGGGGCCCTTCGACAACGCCAACCGCACCGGACACGACCAGGTGTTTGGCCCAGAGACCGAAGCGTGGACCCCCGAGCAGAGCTTCGAGGGCAAGCTCGCGGGTGAGCCGCTCGACTGGCGGCCCTACGATCCGCAAAACACGATGGGCGGCGGCTACATCTCGTTTGACGAGTTCCTGCGGCCCAACCAATACGTCACGGCCTACGCGACGACCTGGGTCCACGCGCCCAAGCAGACCGACGCGGTGATCCACGTGGGCACCGGCGGCGCGCACAAGATCTGGGTCGGCGAGCGGCTGGTCGGTCAAGGCCAGACCTACCGGCGGCCCAACGCGCTGCAAGACGCCTACGCGATCACCCTGCAGGAGGGCTGGAACCGCGTGCTCGTCAAAGTGGGCTGCGAAGCGGGCGCGTGGGGGTTTTACGCGCGGATCAGCGCGACCGACGGGGCCCCGATCCCGGGGCTCGAGGCCAGCGGTTCGCCGCCGGTCGACGCGACCGAGCTGCCCGCCGCGGCCCCGGGCACCACTGAGGTGGATCCCGACGCGCCCGAGGCCAAGCCGCCCGTGTCGCTGCGCGGGCTGTTCGAGCGGGCCGTCGATCCCGATCTGAACAAGAAGCCCAGCGGCGCCGATCAACTCGCGCTCACGGAGTTCTACAGCTGGGTCGGCCCGTTCTCGCGCGAGGACTTCACCGCCCGCGACGCCGCCCGCCAAGCCGACGCCGCCGTGCAGTCGCCCCGCAGCGCGCTGTTCTTGGCCCTCGCCGAAGACGACAGCGCCCGAGCGCGGACCGCCTTCGAGCTTGGGGTTGCCCGCGCAGAAAAGCTGGGCGGGGCGGCCCGCGCCGAGCACTCGCAGATGTTGGTCGAGCTGGCCTACTCGAACGCCGCGCTGGGGCTCGAGCGCCGGGCCAAGGCGCTGCTCGAGCAGGCCCGGGCCGTCGCGCCCGACGACGCGCTGATCGAGCTCGCGCTGCTCGATCAGCTCGCCGGCGATGGCTTCGATCTCGCCGCGATGAACTGGCTCGAGGATCTGGCCCGCCGCTACCCCGACTCCGCCACGATCTCGCGCGATCAGGCTGGCCGCGAGATCGGGCTGGGGCGGGTCCGCAAGGGCTTGGCGCTGCTCGAGCGGCACAGCAAGGCCCACAGCGGCGACGCGGCGGTGATCGATCAGCGGATCGAGGCGCACCTGCAGCTTGGCGAGATCGAGGCGGCCGTGACCCTCGCCCGGAACCTGGTCGCGGCCTCGCCCGGGCGGCCCAGCGCGTGGCAGCGCCTGGCCGGCATCGAGGAGGCGGCCACCCACTACCAGCTGGCCGTCGCCGCGCTCGAGACCGCCGTCGAGCTCGCCCCCCAAGATCCGCAGCTGCACACCGCGCTCGGGTTCTTGCAGAGCCGCGCGGGCGACCAGGCCGGCAGCGTGCTCGCGCTGCAGCGCAGCTTGGAGCTCAACCCCCAGCAGCCCGAGCTGCGCGACCTGCTGACCACGCTCGGGGCCGCGGCCGACGACGTGTTCACCCGCTACGCCGTGAACCTCGAAGACGTGGTCGAGGCCGCCGACGAAGCCGGCACGCCCGCGAGCTGGAAGGGCCGGGACTCGGCGGTGCTGCACCGCATGATCGCAACCCGGATCGGCAGCAGCGGCCTGGGCGAGCGGCTCGACCACCGGATCATCAAGATCCTCGACGATCGCGGGATCGCCAGCCAGTCGCGCCACGATTTTGGCTACGAGCCCGACGAGAGCTACGTGGAGGTTCGCCGCGCCCGGGTGTATCGGGCCGATGGTCGGATCGAGGACATTGGCGTGACCCGCTACTACTCGGTCGGGGCCGCCGGCTACCGCATGTACTACGACCAGCGCGGCGTCGCCGTGCAGTTCCCAGGCCTGCGCGTGGGCGACGTGATCGAGGTCGCGTTCGTGCGCCGCGACGTGGCCACGCGCAACAAGTTTGACGACTACTACGGCGATCTGATCCCGCTGCAGGGCATCGAGCCCAGCCGTCACTTCGAGTACGTGCTCGAGGCCCCCACGCAGCTGAAGCTGCACTTCAACCACCCCGTCGACAGCGAGGCAGGGGAGGGCGGCAACACCCGGATCTACCGGCTGACCCGCGACCAACGCCCCGGCCTGCGGTCCGAGGGCGACATGCCCGGGTGGACCGAGGTCGCCGAGTACCTGCACGTGAGCAGCTACGCGACCTGGGACGAGGTCGGCCGCTGGTACTGGGGCCTGGTCGAGGGCCAGCTGCTGGTCGACGACGCGATCAAGGCCGGGGTCGCCTCGGCGCTCGCGGAGCTGCCCAACGACGCCGACGAGCGCGACAAGATCGCCGCGCTGTACCGCCACGTGATCCGCGAGACCCGCTACGTCGGCCTCGAGTTCGGAATCCACGGGTACAAGCCCTACCGCACCACAGACATCTACAACCGGCGGTTTGGCGACTGCAAGGACAAGGCCTCGCTGCTCAAGGTCATGCTGGGTGAGATCGGCGTGACCAGCCACTTGGTCCTGACCCGGACCCGCGACCTCGGCACGATCGCCGACAGCCCCGCGAGCCTCTCGGCCTTCAACCACGCGATCATCTACGTCCCCAAGTACGACCTGTTCATGGACGGCACGGCCGAGCACTCTGGCGCGTTCGAGCTGCCGGCCGGGGATCAGGGCGCGAGCGTGGTCGTGATCGAAGATGGCAAGGGCGCGAGCTTCCGAACCATCCCCTACGCGACGCCCGATCAAAACCACAGCGAGTACCGCCAGCAGGTTCGCCTGCAGCCGAACGGCAGCGCCGAGATCGATCACGACATGACGATGCTCGGGACTGGCGCGGCCGCGTGGCGGGGCACCCTCGAGTCCAAGGAACAGCGCGTCGAGCTGCTGACCAAGCAGCTGTCGCGGGCGTTCCCGGGCACCGAGGTCCGCAGCGCCAAGTTTCCGGGGATCGAGGACATCCTGGTCCCGGTCCGCGTCGAGGCCAAGCTCTCGATCCCCGGGTGGGCCCAGGTTCAGCAGGCCGGGGCGGGCTCCGGGATCCAAGGTCTGCGGTTTCGGGTGCTCGGTCACGAGGTCGAGCTGCTGCGCTCGATCGCCCCGCAAGCGCGGCGGGATCAGCCCCTCGTGCTCGGCGTCCCCAACCGCGAAGTCCGGGAGATCGAGTACACGCTCCCGCGCGGGCTCGAGTTCAGCCACACCCCGCAGCCCAGCCGGATCGAGTCGCCGTTTGGGCGCTTCGTGCTCGAGATCGATCCGCAGCCGCGGACCGCGAAGATCACCACCACCCTCGAGTTCTCACGCGCGCGGGTCGAGCCCGGCGAGTACGAGGCGTTCCGCGAGTTCCTGCGTGAAGTCGACGCCGCCCTCGCCCAAGCCTTTGAAGCGGCCCCGACCCGCTGATCCTCGATCTGGAACGAGTCCATGTCCGATTCCAAGCTGACCACCCCCGCGCGGGCGCGCCGTCCATTGGCGACGCTCGCTCTGTACCTGCTGGTCCTGTTGATCCCGAGCACGCTGATCCTGAGCGGCTGCCGTCCGCGGCCGAGCGAGCAGCTGTTCGATCAGACCGCCGCGGCCGAGCACGCCGCCCGGCTCGAGGCCTGGCTCGCCAAGCACCCCGACGATCACCGCGCCCGCCTCGAGCTCGCGCACGTGTACTGGCTGCACCTCGCGGACGCCGAGTCTGCGACGACGCACCTGGATCTGCTGACCGCGCTCGAGGCCCCGCCGCCGCTGGCTCGGTTCTCGCGGGCGATGGTGGCCCAGAGCCACCTCGATCTCGATCGGGCCTGGACCGAGCACGCCGCGCTGCTGCGCGAGGCCCCAGGCCAAGAAGACCGCCGCGATCGGAGCCTGGCGCTCGCGCTCGCGCCGGTGGCTGCCCGCGCCCTCGACTCCCTCGATGGCATGCGGCGCGACGACGCCAAGCAGTTCACCGCGCTGTTCGACGCCCTCGATCTGCACGCGCTCCCGGGCGAGGCCGTCGAGCAGCTGCTGAGCACCCGGGCCGCGATCGCCCGGCGCTTGGGCGAGGACTACCGCGGGTTCTATGCCCGGCAAGGATGCGTGCAGGACTGGGTCGTTGGGGAGCTCGAGGGCTACCGCGGCCCGCTCGAGCTCGCGCGCCTGGAGATCGATCGCTCGTTCACCCTCGACCAGACCGGCGCCAAGCCAACCCAGCTGTCGTGCGCGTTTCGGGTCCCCAACGCCGAGCCCCGCTCGGCGATCCGGCGGCTGCGAACCACCGTGGAGGTCCCCGCGACGCAGAGTCAGCTTCGCCTGTCGGTCGGGGCCCAGTATCCCGCCCGCGCCTACGTCGATGATCAGCTGGTGTGGGCCAGCGATCGCACCGATCGTTACCCCGTCGAAGCCCCCACCTTGGTGCTGCCGGTTGGGCCCGGCGTGCATCGTGTCGAGGTCCGCACGGCGATCCCCAGTGAGCGCGCCTGGGTCCTGCTGCGCGCGACCACCCTCGACGGCCACAGCCTCGCCGTCAAAGCCGACAGCCAGACCAAGGGCGACTGGCGCCTCGACATCGATCCAACCCGACCCAAGCAGGCAGGCGCCGAGCACATGCTCGAGATCCAGGGGTGGAGCGAAGGTGGGCTGGGGCTGCGCGGCCCCGTGTACGCGCCGCTGCGCGCGTACCTGGCCCTCGACGACGCGCTCGCCGATGGCGACACCGACCGGGCCGAAGGGATCGCCCCCGATCTGCGCACGGTGTCGGATGGGTTCGCCGACGCCCACCTGATCCTCGCCGACTTCGAGCATCGGGATCCCTCGCGGGGCAAGACCAGCTCGGCCGCCCGCCAGCAGGCCGAGCTCGAGATCGCCCTGGGTCTCGATCCATCGCTGGGGCGGGCCCACCTGTCGCTGCTCTCGATGCGCCTCGATCGTGGCGAGGTCGCGGAGGTCGTCGAGGCGCTCGAGGACATCCCCCACGACGCGGTCTCGGGCGCGGGCGCGCTGCTGCTCTCGATGCTGCGGTTTGACGCCTACCGGCGGCGTGGCAGCGATTTTCAGGCCGAGCAGGCGCTGGCCGCCGCGATTGCGATCAACCCCGACAACTGCGAGGTGCTCATGGCCCGCCGCGAGCTGATCCGCGAGCGCACCCAGGTCGCCGCCGAGGATCAGATCTCCGCCGAGCTCGCCAAGTGCCCCGGCAGCGTTGGCGTGCGGGCTCGGCTCGCAACCCAGCGCCAGCGCTACGACGAGGCCCGCGGGCTGTGGACCGAGCGCCTGACCCAGATCCCCGATGACCTCGACGCGATGCAGGCCCTGGCCGACATTGCGATCGCGGCCGGTGACTACGACCAGGCCGCCAGCTGGCAGCGGCGCCTGCTCGAGGCGGCCCCGTACCGGGCGCTCTCCAACCTCGAGCTCGCCGACCTCGCGGCCCAAGCCGGAGACAACAAGGCCGCCCGCGAGCTGCTGCTGAGCGCGATCGATCGCTACCCCCACAGCTCGGCGCTCCGCGAGATCGCCCAGGGGATCGGGATCCCCGACGACCTGATGCGCTGGCGGATCGACGGCGCCACCGCGCTCGCCGAGTACCGCGGCGACGTCGAGCAGGGCCTCGCGTCCGAGGGCGTCAGCGAGGTGCTGCTGCTCGATCGCGAGGTCAGCATTCTGTACGCCAACGGCGGACATCGGCACATCGTCCACCAGATGTTCCACATCCTCAGCGACCAGGCGATCGACGCCCACGGCGAATTCAACCAGCCCGGCGTCAAGCTGCTGACCTTGCACTCGATCAAGCCCGACGGCACGATCGTCGAGCCCGAGTCGATCGCTGGCAAAGACGGCCTGAGCCTGCGCGGGCTGGCGATCGGGGACGTCGTCGAGATCGAGTTCACCTTTGAACGGGACCCCGAAGGCGCGCTGCCGGGCCACGTGGATCTTGGCCGGTTCCGGTTCCAGTCGCCCGAGCTGCCGTTTCATCGCTCCGAGCTGATCGTCATCACCCCGCAGGCGCTGGCCAGCCAGGTGAAGATCGAAGCGCGCAACAATCCGCCAACGGCCACGCGCCGCGCGGTCACCCTGCGCGAGGGCGAGTTCACCGAGCTGACCTTCCTGGCCCGGCAAGTCCCGCGGCTTGGCACCGAGCCGGGCGCGCGCTCGATGCTCGACGAGCTGCCCATGATCCAGGTCCACGTGCCGCTGGTCGTCAACGACTGGCTCGATCAGCTGGCCGCCCAGCTGCGTCCGGCCCAGCGCAGCAACCCCGAGCTGCGCACGCTCGCGCTCGATCTGACCAGCCAGTACACCAGCACCTACGACAAGGTCGACGCGCTGTGGCGCTGGGTCGTCGATGAGATCGAAGATGGCGGCGACCTGTCGACCCCGGCCACGGTCACCCTCGCCGCGCGCCAAGGCAGCCGCCTGATGTTGCTGCGGGCCATGTGCGAGGCGGTCGGGATCGACAACCAGATGTGGCTGCTGCGCGACCGGTTTGGGCCCAACATCTACGAGGGCGGCAACCCCTTGGTCGAGACCTACGACACCGCGATGCTCGCCGTGATCGAGCCGGGCAAGACCCCGCTGCTGGTCGGGACCAGCTCCGAGGTCATCCCGCTCGGGTACCTCTCGCCCAGCTACGCCAACGGTCGGGCTGTGCGGCTGAAGCTGCAGGACGACGAGCCCGCCGGGGGCTACGTCGACGTGCCCGGCAACCCGGAGCGGCTCGCGGATCTGCGCCGCTGGGAGCTCGACATCCAGCTCGACAGCAGTGGGGCAGGGCACGTCAACGGGAAGATCGAGCTGCGCGGGCTCGAGGCGATCATCTGGCGCAACGTGTTCGACCAGGTCGACGTCGATCGCCGGCCCGAGGTGTTCACCCAGGCCGAGCTGTCTCGGATGTTGCCGGGGGCCAGCTTGGACCTCGAGCGCCTGGAGTTCGAGAACGAGTGGGAGCTCGAGCTGCCGCTGGTGATCAATTTCTCCGCGAAGGCCCGCAACGCCGGGGTCGTGCAGTCGGGTGAGCTGATCATGCTGGCGGCGGCGGTGCCGATCGACCCCGCGACGGGGTACACCCGCCTGGCCAAGCGCTGGAGCGGGATGGTCGTCCCCTACGCGCCGGTGCTCGAGGCCACGGTCCACTATGAGATCGATGGGCCAAGCTTCTCGGAGGTGCCCGCCGACGTGAACGTGAGCGGCCCGTGGGGCAGCTACACGCGCAAGCTCGTCAGCGGCGGCGTGGGCCAGCGCGAGCTGGTGCTCGAGAGCCGCTCGAGCTTCGAGGCGGGGGTTGTCGAAGTCGGGGACTACCCGGCGCTCACGCAATTCGCGGCGAAGATCCAAGCGGCCGAGCAACGCCTGCTGCGGGCGCGGTAGACCTGCGCGGTGCGGCCGGGGACGGCGAGCCCATCAGGGCTGCGAACATGAGCAGATGTTGTGCGGGGAGCAGGGGGGCAGGGGGCAGGCGTTGAAGTGAGGGGCGAGGCTGCGGTCATGTGGATCGCAGATGGATGTGCCACGGGCGGATCCGCGCGTCGAAATCGCAAAAAAAATCCTGGATTCGGGATCAAGAGCGCCCGGCTGCCGACTACCTGAGGAGGACGCAGCTCGCGAGACCCAGCAAACGCCGGCCCACACCGTGCCACCGGCAAGTCTGCCGTCTCGCGCAGCTGCGGCCTCTTGACGTACGCCAGCTCCCCCGGGCATGGCGGGATCCGGCGCGTGGAGGGTGTTTTCAGCTCGGGCGAGGGCTTCTCGCCCGCTTGCGGACGCCTTCGTAGACTGGTTCACCGTGGGCAGCGAAGTCGTGGGTCGTTGCTCACGGCTTGGACAAGTCGCGTGACCGCATTCCAACGGGGCAGGCGTAGCCTGATCGGAGGTTGGAGTCGCCAGCGGCGTAGCCATATTCGACGGCGCCAAATGGATCGACGCTGTCGAGCACATGGGTCCCGGCCAGGACCTCGAGGGTGGCGATCTGCCACTCACCGAACGCCTCCCATTCACCCGCGCCGATCACCGCACCGTCGAGTAGGACATCCGCACCCGTGCTCGCGCGGGTGATCTGGACATAGTGAATCTCGGCCACCGCAGGCTCCGAAGCCTGGCCAACCGCGAACACGTAGCGATCGAGATACTGAGAGGTCGGCACCATCTGGACCATCGCGGGTGCGCCGAATTCATCGGCCTCGACCGCACCCGCGACGTACTGAACGGGCATGAATGGACCGTCGCCCGAGAACCGCAGGTGGTCACCGGCCGGGACCGTGATCTCGCGCCAGTCGCCGCGCTTCGCCAGCTGGATCGGCGCGCCAAGCTGATCCGGGTGCACGGTGATCGTGACGTCGTCAGCGCCCGCGAACACTCGCCAGCGGTGGATCTCGTCGCCATGCAGCGGTGCGTGGGGCCCCACGTAGTCCGTGCCCCAAAATTGAATCGGCAGGTTCTGCTCGATCATGATGTCGAGGGTATTGGAGTCGCACCACTCGCCTGCGTCCCCGTCGTCCTCGCAGCCATCACTTGGGCAGCCGGGGACGCTCGCTCGCTCCACCGTCGACTCGACCCAGATCGGCCCGTCGGCGGCGATCACCGTGCCAGAGAGATCCTGCTGGCACGCGGCCGCCGCCAGCTTCGACGACGCGGCCACGCGGATGTTGTCGTGGCGGTTGAGGAGCTGCTGCCCCCTCGCGCCCGGCATCACGAAGGGCAGCGGCAGGCCGTCGCCCGCGGTCGCGGCTGTCGGCCACCACTGGACCGTGGTCTGATGCTCGAGGGCGATGACCGTGAAGTAGTTGGGCGCGACGTCACCCGCTTGGGGGTGGGGTGGATAGCCATAGATCACGTGGTCACCGGTCATCATGTGCTCGGGCAACAACAGCGAAGCCGCGCCGACCGAGCCGTCCTTGCCCCAATGGTGCAGGCGCGCGACGAGGGGCAGATCCGCGACCACGTGCCAGATCCCGCCGGATTGGCGCCTGGAAGGGGAGACCCACAATTCGGAGACGTCCTCGGTCGCGGGCAGGATGAAGGTGTGTGACTCGCCCGGATCGAGCACGACGGGGTTCGAGCTGGCGGCTTCGTCGTGGGTGCCCCTCGCTACCGCGCGCAGCTCGACGGTCGCAGATCGATCCGTGTCCGGGTTGGTGACGAGCAGCGTGTCAGTCCGGTCCGTCGCCATCGCGTAGAACGAGCAACCCGCCGAGCTTGGCGAGCTCCCCAGGTCCTCACAGGGCCCGACACACGCAGCTTCACACGCGTCGCCAACGCAGTCGTCACACAGCTGATGTGCGCCGCAAGGCGCCGGCTGCCACTCGAGTCCGGTGGCCGCACACACGCCAAGGGTGCGCGCGTCGTCGCAGCGCCGCTGCGACGGTTGGCAGACGATCGCGGGGGCCTCCTCGTCCGGGTGCCCCGTGCTCTCGAAGCTATCGCCCTGCTCCTCGAACTCGGGATCATCGAGGGTGAGCGGATCGTCGCTACATCCGGCGAGGGCCAGCGCGCAGAACCAGGCGAGGGTGCAAAAACGATTGTTGTGAGTGTTCATGATGGTCGTGGCGAGCGCAAAAGGCGCGGCGACCCAGATCGTGGGCCGCCGCGGTGGTTGTCAGGCGCTCTCGCGCCAGCTGTCGGTGTGCATCACGCCGCCGTCTTCGTAGGTCCACGTGATCGTGTGAAACACGATCCCAACCTCCTCCGTGGGCGGCTCCTCCGAGCTCGCGGGATCGATCGCATCGGGGGACACCCGCTTGATGTGGGCGAGCCGGCCGGCGGTGATCTCGACCGTGAAGAACTGCTCGGTCGTGCCGTCGCCGGCCGGGCTGGGCCGATAGAACCGAAACGTGCCCTCGATGTTCTCGTTGTTGCACAGCGCCTTGGCCAGCAGCGGCGACGACTTGTCGATCCGCTTGCGAAACACGATTGGCTCGTAGGTGCGTCGCCCGGTCGCCACGCCCGAGCCCTTCTCCCGCGCGGTTCGAACCGAGTCCGAGAAGTACACGCATTCGATCGTGTCTTCCCGACCCATGCTGGTCTGCGAGCTCTCCCCCACGATATCGGTGCCATTGGACTTGAGCGACAAATGAACGGTTTCTGCCATTGGTTTGGTTGTCTCTTTCTGGTCGGTGACCGCAGCGCCATTGAGCAAGGCACGTGCCAGCGCTGGAAGCCACACACACGACCGCTGCGCAGCTGAGTGACGGATATACGGTCAGGAGCGCGATGGGAGGGGTGGTCGGAGTTCAGTCACCGCTGCGCTGACGGGATCGTGGCCACTGTCTTGGTGGCCGATCATGACTGATCGGGGACCGTTTCGTTCAGACCCCCTTGCTTGCTCCGAAATGGTCTCGACCGTTTCGCTCAGACCCCCTCGCTTGCTCCGAAATGGTCTCGACCGTTTCGCTCAGACCCTCGCGCGACCCCGCCTGCGGGACTCGAGCGCCGCGACCTGTCCGCGACCTCGCATCAGGCGCAGTCCGAGCGCGCCACTGAACCCGCCGGTCACTTCCAGGGCACCATCCAAGCTCCCGTGCGGCGCCCCGGCCCATGTTCGAGCCACGTTGCGACCACGCGGGAGGTCGTGGCAAGTCACGCCGAAGCGGTCTGCACGTGCTGTGGAGTCACGTGGGGGTAGGGCGCGCACGGTCGAGACCACCGACGCACGACCCAGAGGGCCTCGGCGCAACGGTCTCGACCATTTTGGATCGAGCGCGGGGGGCTGACGCAAACGGTCGAGACCATGTCGCAGATACCCTCGCGCCATACCGGCCTCCGCTGCGAGCGCGCACGGTGTCCCCAGCGCCGACAAGCAGCGCATGACACCTCGCTCGCGTGCCAACGAGACACGTCGCGCACTGTCGAACGCGCTGCGCCCGGATCGCGCCGGCCGACGGGCCGCCTTCTCACCGAAGCGATGCGGCATCACCTCGCGAAAAAACCCATCGAGTCGTCCAATTAATGGGTGGCACATCGCGTCTTGTTTCTTAGTCTAACCGCCATGAAACAAGGCTACTCAATCGACCGAGCCCGGGTTCCCAATGCCGCTATCAAGGTACTTCAACGACTTGCCAAAACCCTGCTCCGAGATCGACCAGATGTAGTCAATCAAACGATCGACACTTCGGCCGGCAAGCTGTCGACCCAAGTGGAAGTGGTCGACGCCGCGCTCATCGGGCGATTCCGCGAGATCAACCCACAGGTGCTCGCCAGCGAGATTGAGTTTGATCGCGCCGCCGATGTCTCGTGGGTGTGGCTGCGCAAACTGCTAGAAGGATGGCGCGACGTGTTGAGCCACCCGGGCCTCAACGCGTTGCCGCCAGCGCTACAGGCCACCGTCGACCTGCCGGCCCTCCGCGTCCGCGCGAAACAGGCGCGCAGCCTGCACGAACGACTGTTCGGGGCAGATGGGACCGCATGGGTGATGAGCAGCTTCATCGAGCAGTCGCAGACCATGGCAACGATCCTGGGCATGATCGAAGCCGACGGGCTGCGCAAAGACCTAGAGGCGGTCGTCGGCCCAGCGCTGCCGCTGCTGCTCACGACCATGCAGGTCCACTATGAGGACATGGTCGCCGAGCGAATGAGCCGCGAGAACCGGCCAGGCGACGACTTCCGCGAGCTGCGAACCCAGCTGCGCTGGCGGATCGATCACTACAAGGGCGCGGTAGAGTCGCTGGCGGATCCCGACGAGCCCGAATCCTACGACATCGTCAATCGGGCGCTTCGTTCGTTGGTGCTGATCAATCAGCGCATGTCGGCGGGCGGGACCTCCGAAGAGATCGACGAGTCACTCGACGGCGACTTCGTCGAGCTCGATCTCTCCGATCCAGATGAGCCGGACGAGCCCCCGCAGCTCTCGGAAGAGGCGCCCGCGCCAGTTGAAGCGTGAGCTGAGCGGCTAGGAAGAGATCATGTACGTGTACAGAGCGACGCTCCTGAAGGTGATCGACGGCGACACCTTCGATCTGGAGATCGACCTGGGCCTGCGCGTTCACACCAACGCGCGGGTTCGACTGCGGGGGATCGACACCCCAGAGACCTACGGTGTGCCCCGCAGCAGCTCGCAGTGGCGGCTGGGGCAGGCGGCCAAGTCCTTCGCCACCAGCTGGCTCGAGCAGCACGGTCCGGCGCTGCGGGTGCGCACCTATAAAGATCGCACCGGCAAGTATGGGCGCTGGTTGGTGGAGATCGAAGATCCGGACACCGACGAGCAGCTCAACGAGCAGCTCGTCGCGTCCGGACACGCGCGCGTCGTCGACTGGTAGCAAGGGCCGAACGCGTGTCGCAGGCCGCACGTCAATTCGAGCCTAAACGCCGGGCTCCTGTGGCAGTCGCTTCCTCCTACGTGCTCGCAGAAGGAGGCGCCCAGCGCCACCGAGCGCCAGGATCACCAGGGCTGTGGCGAGTGGCGATCCGGCGACCCCCCCCGTGAGCACGACGACGGCGATCGTCACCACGACGAGACCAGCGCGGAGCCAAGGTGCCCAAGGAGGGCCGGGATCCACCGGCACGAGGTCGCTCACTCGCAGTACCCGCTCAGGGCGTCGTCGCCAGCCAGGGCCGCGGCTCCACCTGCCGCCAAGCCGTCCAGCGCGACAAGGGCGAGAGCGTCAGCCCCAGGTGCGTTCGACGACCAACCGAGCGCGCCTGCGGCCATGCTCGTGTGAACGAGCGTCTCACCGTCGACGTAGATGTAGCCGTCACCGCCGCCAGCATCGTCCGCGACCATGACGACCTCAGCGGTCTCGCCCGACGGCAGCGTGTAGGTCACCGATGCCCACCGCGTGCGATGTCCGTCGTGGGTCACGTACTCGTGCGCCTCGGCGAACGGCGGCGGGATGACTTGCGGTTGCGGTGGCGCGAGCAGCACTAGCGAGATTGCCATGCTTGCGAGCATGTGCGGACGCTACCGCGGGTGGGATGCGGGGCAACCGAAACGGCTGCGCGGAGCAGCGTGCGCATCGCCCCTCGCCGCGACGCTGGTCCAGCCCGACATCTCAGGGTCCTGCAAGCTGCTTTCTTTGTCCCTGGGGTGCATCCAACTCAAATTGTGGCATGCACCCCCAGCCAAAAGTGGCACGCACGCCACCATGCACCCTGAAGATTCAAAGGAAACACAGCTGTTGTTGGCGAGCCCTGGCATGAGGTTGAGGGTGGCGTGCGTGTCTGCTCTGAGTTTTCCATGATGGCATCTCCACGTGCCGACAATGGCCCATCCACTGTGGTCAGAGAATAGTGGCACTAGCCTGTCATTCGTCAGCCGAATTGATTGCATGTCACCGTTTTGTCGCCCGTGCGTCATCGTGAACAATCTCGTGGTTCGGGTCTCCGACTCGGGGTATGTCGAGCATCACCGTGGAGGTCGACAACAGGCGGGCGGCCCCTTCGACTTCTACGGTGCCCAGGTGAGTTCGCTGACCTGAAATGGCGAATCATCACGCCTCCAGGCTTTCATTGTGCGTCGCCATGTGCACTACTTCGACCGTGGTTGCGACCCTCACCACGGACGCCGCGAGGCGCATCGCGCTAGAAGCTCAGGGGTTTGCCCGCAAGCGCAAGAGTGACTCGCCAGGCCCACGCCAATACGCGAGCGTCATGGCAAGGCTCGGCCTCATCCAGCTCGATTCTGTGAACGTCTGCGCGCGCAGCCACTACATGCCGTTCTACGCCCGCCTCGGCGCGTACGACCAGCAGCACCTCGACACGTGGCTCAACACGCGAGAGCGACACTTCGAGTACTGGGCCCACGAAGCCTCGGTGATGCCCGTGGAACAATATCCACTGTGGCGCTGGAGGATGGCAGAGTGGCGACGCTGGAAGCGCGCGGAGTTGGTGTTGCAGCAGCATCCAAAGCTCGAGCGCGACGTGTTGAGGCAGGTGAGCGAGCGTGGCCCGATCAGCGTGAAGCAGCTGATTGCTCCAAGCGGGCGGACCAAACCGTGGTGGGGATACGGCCCCGGCAAGATCGCCCTGGAGACGTTATTTGGCGAAGGCAAGCTCACCGCGCTGCGAGGCAAGGGATTCACCAGGCTCTACGATCTGCCGGAGCGCGCGATCCCCAAGTCCATTCGCCTCGACGATCGCTATGACAAACACCTGGCCCACCACGAGCTCCTGCTACGCGCGACGCGTCACCTTGGGATTGGCACCGCGCGAGACATCGCCGACTACCACCGGCTCCAGATCACCGTGGCCCGACCGATGCTCGCCGAGCTCGCTGCTGCTGGCCACATCGACGAGGTCGCTGTGAACGGCTGGAAGGGCCCGGTCTATCGCGACCCGGCGGCCCGATGCCCGCGGGCGATTCGAGGTGCAACCCTGCTCAGCCCCTTCGACCCGCTGACTTGGAATCGAGCGCGGGCGGAGCGGATCTTCAATTTTCGCTACCGGATCGAGATTTACACGCCACGAGAGAAGCGCGAATACGGCTACTACGTGTTGCCGTTCATGCTCGACGGTGAGCTCGTCGCCCGCGTGGACCTCAAGGCCGATCGCCAGGGAGGCACGCTCCGGGTGCCTTCGGCGTTCATCGAGCCCGGTCGCGACAAAGCCCGCGTGGCCAAGGCGCTCGCGACCGAACTCGAGCGCTTCGCCACTTGGCTTGGCCTTGGCAGCGTCTCGCTGGGCCGCAAGGGCGACCTCATACGCGACCTCCGCCGCGCCTCGACGTGAACTCGAGCTGTCTTCAGCTCGGCGACGCCTTCGTAGACGGTTCACCTTGGGCAGCGAACTGATTGGCGCTCACGGAAGACGCGCAGCCTAGTTGGCTGCGCGCACCTCCAGCGCGACCGTGAACGCCACGCCGGGCTCGCGCAGGCGAAACCCCGCGAGCCGCTCCTTCGCGCAGGCCTCGTACGCTTCGAGCTGCGCGCGCCCGAGCTTGGCCCCGCTCGCGTTCAGCTCGACCAGCTTGTGGTCGTCAAAGCTCATGCTCAGCACGACCCCACGCTTGGGCAGCGGCGCCTCGAGCTCGGTCACGCAGGCCAAGATCGTGTCGCTGGCCCGCTCGACGCGAGCCCACTCGTCACCGGTCGGCGCCGTGCCCTGGGTGACCGCGCGCGAGTAGGTCAAGGACTCCGGCCCCAAGCGCAGCCGCGCCGCGAGGGCACGGTCGGCGGCCGGGTCGGGCTTGGGCTCGGCCTCGATCGCCGCCTCGGGCACCCACCCGACCGCCAAGAACGCCGGCGTGAGCCCGCCCGAGAGCGCCGCGAGCAGATCGACGAGCTGCTGATGCTGCACGTTGGTCGCCAGCCCGAGGCTGATCGTGTGTTCGCGGGGATAGGCCCGGTGCAGCTCGCCGACCAGGCGCAGCAGGTCGCTGGGCAGCGTCGCGGTCGCGCTCAACCACCGCCCATCCACGCGCACCCGCGGCCCGCGACCGCTCAGCTGCACGTGAATCCGGCTGTCTCGCAGGGCTCGCGCACCCGCGCCCAGATCGTCCGCGCGCGCGATGTACAGCGGCAGGGCGACCACGACCTGAGCGGGACCGCCCGCGTCCTGCAGCGCCGCTTCGTGGACCGCCAGCTCGATCACCGAAGCCCGCGCGGACACCATGGCGGCCAAGGTCGCGGCGTACTCCGGCGCGGGCACGTCGGGCGCCGAGGCCAGCAAGATCGTCCCGCGACCATCGCGGGCAAGCATCGCTTCAATCGCGGAGCTCGCCGCGTCATCGAGCGCGCGAGGATCCAGCTCGCGCGGCTCCGTGGAGGTCGGCTCGAGCCGCAACATGCCAGGCTCGAGCAACAACACGGGCGCCAAGCTCTCTGCTTGCCCGGTGCCACGAGGCACCTGCGACAACACCCAGCCCGGATCTCGCGGTCGCGGCAGCAGGGCCATCACGGTCTCGTGCAGCTCCGCCTCGCGGGTCGCCCGTGCCGCGAGCACGGCCTGCCAGCGCAGCGCCTGCTCGAGCGCGGCTCGGTGCCGCTCGAGCAGCGCCCACAGCTCGCTCGGACTCGGCAGCGGCGGCCGAGCGTGGGGCGCGAGATCTTCGAGCCACGCAGAGAGATCTTCCTGCTCGGCATACAGCGCGTGGACGATCACATCGGCGCGCAGCTCGGGCTCGAGCTCGATCGCCCCCTCGAGCACCCCGCGAACGTGATCGTAGAGGCGCCAGTGGGCGTTGTCGGCGATCCGCGGGTGGCCGGTCTGGGCCAACACCCGATAGGCCAGCGTCTGGGTGATCAGCGACTCGGCCGAGTCGGGCAAGAACATGTCTGCGCTGAGCAGCATGATCGCGTCGGCGATGAAGCGCTGCTCGTCTTCGGTCAGCTGTTCCCCTGCCTCGGTCTGGGCCGCGGCGAGATCCTCGAGGGCGTAGGCTTCGTCGAGCAGGCGGATCACGACCTCGCGGCTGGCCTCGATCCCCCGGGAGCTCGAGTACCCGCCAAGGCTGAGCCACAGGCTCTCGCGGGCCTGGTTGTCGCTGGCGAAGCGGGCCCCGTCATACAGATCCAGCAGGCGATCCAGGCGCAGCAGCCGACCGCGCAGGCCCGCGTCGGCCAGCAGCGCGAGCCGCTCGGGATCCTTGGCCGCCGCCGCGCCGATCGTGGGTATGTCCATCCAGCCGGCGGCGAGCAGCTCGCTGGCGGGCGCCTGGGTCCGCGCGCCGCCCAGGCACGCGCTGAGCAACAGCGCGCCCCCCACCACCGACCCAGCCGGCACCCGGGGACCACGGGTTCCGAGGCGCTGCAGCGAGGGCGACTGTGGCAGCCAGGGAATTCGTGGCACGGGCGGATCGGACATGGGCAGGGGCGAGAAAGTTCTCGCCCAAACAGTTAGCATGATCGGCACGGATGATCCCAGGCGCGCCACAGCCAGCTCTGGCCAAAGCTTGGCGCTGCCTGGCCCTGAGCGCCTGCGCGTGGTTGGTCCCGCGCGCGGCCGCGGCGACCGAGGTCCGCGTCGGCTCGCGCACGATCGGCGAGGGCTACGTGGTCGTGGCCCCGGGCGCGGAGCCGCGCTTGCTTCGCCGCACGCGGCTGGTCCAGTACGTCAACCTTGGCGTCTACGAGCTGCTCGCCCCGCGCGAGGTCGACCAGTGGCGCCGCGACGAAGAAGACGGGCAGATCGAGATCGTCGCGTCACTGCGGGTCCGCCACGACTTTGGCGATTTCTCGCGCGACGCCGGGCCCGACTCCGGCCCCGTGCTCACCAGCGTCGACGGCCGGCAGATCGACCTGATGTACGGCTACGTGCAGGGCCGCCGCTTGGGTAATTTTTTCGACTTCAGAGCGGGGCGCCAGTTCGAGTCCAGCGGTCTCGATTGGTACGCGTTCGACGGGGGCTGGGCCCGCGCCACCACCCCGGCGCACCTGGCCGTGGAGGTGTTCGGCGGCCTGCAGGTCAACGGCGCCCATGTATTTGGCTGGCCAACCTGGCAGCTCGACGGGACCTCCGGCAACGAGCCCGCCGATCGGGCCGGCTCACCCATGCTCGGCACCGCGATCTCGCTGGTGGAGTACCGGTGGATCCACGCCCGCGTGGCCTACCGTCGGACCTTCACGCCGGCCGGCATCAACCGCAACATCCTCGAGCCGACCGGCGCCCCGGATGGCTCGGTCAGCGAGGGGGTGATCGGCGGCGTGGACCAAGAGCTGGTGTCGGCAACCTTGAACATGAGCCTGGCCAAGGGGGTGTTCACTCCCTTCGCGGCGGCGCGCTTCAACTTGGGCACGCTGCGCTTGGATGATCTGTCCGTCGGGTTTGGCGTGGCGGTGTCCGAGCAGCACTCGATCCGCGCCCAGTACCTGCGCACGATCCCCAGCTTCGACCTCGACTCGATCTTCAACCTGTTCACGCTGCAGCCGTTCGAGGACGTGCGCCTGAGCTACCAAGTTCGGGCCGGCGGGGGCTGGACGCTGCTCGGGCGCGGGAGCGCCCGGATCTTCCGCAACGACACCACCCACGAGCTCGGCGTTGCGCCCGACGCCAGCGTGACCTTGGGGTGGGGTGGGGCGCTCGCGGCCCTGTGGCAGCACAAGCGGTTCAGCGTGCGAACCGACGCGTTCGCGCAAGGCGGCGAGGGGGGCCTGCGCGCGGGCGGCAGCGTCGACGGCCAGATCCGCGTGCTCAACGATCGGATCGGCATTGATCTGCGCAGCTACTTCACCCGCTACCAAGACGATCAAGTGCCCGACCGCCAGGGCTTTGGCCTGTCGTTTCAGGCCGGCGCGGACTTCAAGCTGTGGGACGGCATCCACCTGACGCTGCTCGGCGAGGAGCTGATCACGCCGTACCTGGTTCACGCGTTTCGGGGGCTGGCCAACCTCGCCGTCGACTGGAGCTTTCGCGCGGGGAGGCGTCGCTCGTGATCGCTCGAGTGTTCGCAGGGGGGATGGCGCGCGCGATGGCGACCACGCTGGCGTGTGTGTGCTTGTTGGTGCTCGCGTTTGCGATTGGCCTGGTCGTGCCGCCGCTCGCTGGCGCGCTTGGACCCAAGCAGCCGATCAGCCAACCGCCCGCCACGGCCGCCCGCAGCGAGGGCCCGCGCCGCCCGGGCGGACCCGTGTACCCCAAGCAAGACATCCGCGTGCGCATGGATCACAGCCTGCATCTGGCCAAGGGGATCAACTGCAAGCAGTGCCACCAGCGCATCGACCAGAGCAAGCTGTCGTCGCAGAACGACCTCCCAACCGGCGAGGCGTGCGACGCCTGCCACGGCGATCAGCACCCGCGCGTCGCGGCCGGTGAGCAGCCGCGCTGCGCCGAGTGCCACACCCACGTGGAAGAACAGCGCGTGACCGCGACGACGATCTTCCCGCGGCCGCACTTGTCGTTCTCGCATCAGGCCCACCTCGCGCGCGGGGCCGACTGCGGCAGCTGTCACGGCGACATGACCAAGGTCGGCCGGGCCACGATCGCGCAGCTGCCCAAAGAGGCGACGTGCCTGACCTGCCACGACGGCAAGCAGGCCAGCGACACGTGCAGCACTTGCCACCCGACCGGCGTTGACGGCCGGCTGCTCACGGTGATCGGCGACGACGCCACGATGCCCAAGCTGCTGCCCAAAGGCGCCACCTCCCGCGGGGCCGAGCACGACCTCGCGTTCGTCGAGGATCACCGCGGCATCGCCAAGGCCAACCCCGAGCTGTGCGCCAGCTGCCACGACGACAATTTCTGCGCCGACTGTCACGCCGGTCCGATCAGGCCGATGCGCCTGCACGCGGGCGACTACCTCACGACCCACGCCCTCGACGCCCGGGCCAACACCCAAGACTGCTCGAGCTGTCATCGGCTGCAGACCGAGTGTCGCGGCTGCCACCTGCGGATGGGCGTGACCGCGGAGGGGGACGAGAGCGCGTTTGGTGTGGGGTCGCCGCTGCGCTTCCACCCCGGGGATTGGAGCGGGCCCCCGGGTGCGCCGCAGGGCCACGCGCTCCCGGCTCAGCGCAACATCTCGACCTGCGCCAGCTGCCACACCGAAGACGCGTGCCTGGCCTGCCACGCCACGACCGGGGCCGCCAACCCCGGGCTCGACGCGAGTCCCCACGGACCAGGCTTCGCTAGCTCGGCGCGGTGCACCGCCCTCGAGAGTCGCAACCGGCGTGTGTGCCTCAAGTGCCACGCGCCGGGGGACATCGCGCTCGAGTGCCTGTAGCGAACCTCAGAGCACGACCTGAAGGCCAAGGCCTGCGGTCTCGGCCTCGACTGGATCGGCGTGCGAACCCAGATGTCGAGAGCCGACAGACGCAGCCGGGGCAGGGGAGGGCAGCAGAGGGGGAGACTCACGGCCAGCCGCGAGTACGACGGTGTCCGCAAGCGGGCGAGAAGCTGAAAACAGTTCGCTGCCCAGCGGTGAACCAGTCTACGAGAGCGTCTGCAAGCGGGCGAGAAGCCCTCGCCCGAGCTGAAAACAATCCTACGGAACGATCTGCGAGTAGACCGTGAAGATCTCGACCTCGGTCATCGCCACGAGCCGGTGCTCGCGCTCGGGATGAATCCGAACGGGTGCCGCGGGCATGATCTCGACGCGATCGGTCTCATCCCCATCGAGGACCTCGAGGACCGCGCGACCGCCCGTCAGCATCACGACCATGTCTTGCCGCCCGCGGGTCGAGACGAGGACCTTCTCGCCGGCCCGGACCCGAAGGATCTTGCAGGTGTAGCCCTTGGCCTTGGCCCACACGAACTCGCCGCCGAACGAGCGCGCGTCGAAGGGCTCGCCATAGTCGTCCTGCTCCTGGTCGTCCGCTTCTTCTTCCTCGTCCTCCGCCTGCTTGGCGTCGGCGTCCGCGTCCATGTCGTCCTCGTCCTGCGGGTCGACCTCGGGATCTACTTGGCTCATGGCGCGGCAACTCTACCAGGGTATTGCGCCCCCCCACAGAGGTTGTGCGGGCTCGCCCCGACGGCAGACTACTCGCCCTTGGCCGCGGGGCTTTGCTTGGGCTTTTGTTTGGGCTTCTGGCCGGGCTTCTGCGCGTCTTTGCCCTTTTTGCCGGCGTCGTCCTGCTTGCCGTCGCCCTCGGCCTCGTCGACGTAGACCTCTTCGTCGGGCTTGTCGGCCTCGCTGCCCTTGCGTTTTTGCTGGGCCAGGCGTGCGCGCCGAGCCGCGTCGTGATCCCAAGTGTCGACCTTGCCGTCGCCGTTGACATCGTAGCCAATGCGATCGATCTGCTTGCCGACGTAGTAGGTGAACATGTCCGGGCGGCCGTTGGCGTCGCGGTCGGTCTCGACCCGAACCAAGCGGGCGTCGTCGTAGACCCGCCACGCGTCCGCGAAGCCGTCTTGATTGAGATCGAGCTCGTCGCGGACCAGCTTGCCCATCTCGTAGTAGCGACCCATGTCGATGCGCCCATCGAAGTCGGTGTCGTACTGCTCGCGGGTCACGTCGCCGCTGGGTGCGTAGTGGATGAACGCGTCGAGCCGACCATCGAAATTGAGATCAGCCTGCTTGCACGAGATCTTCTCGCCGCCAGCGTCGGTGCCATACAAGGTGACGAGATCGGCGTAGCCATCTTGGTTGACGTCGACCTGAAGCTCGCGCTTGTTGTTGCGATCGCACCGCTCACCGTCAACGGTCAAATACTTGAGGTCCTTGGCGTTGCGATTGCGCCCCGGCCCATCGGGCTCGCCCTCACCAACCGTGACCCCCGGCTCCGGCCCCCCCGGCCCATCCTTGGCGGCCGACTCCTCATCAGGCGCGTCGGTGTCGCCCTTTTTCCCCTTGTTCTTGCAGCCCGCGCCCAGCGTCAGCACGAACGCCGAGACCAGCACGAGAGCAGCCCTCGGATAACCATGAAGACGAGTTGCCACGCTCCCGAAGCCTAGGCTGGCCGCCCCGAGCGAGCAAGCGCTCCCCCCGACCCCCACCACCCCAAACCCCGCGAAGGATCGCCCCCCAACGGACATGCACGCCCCCCCGAAATCAAAGCCCGCGAACTCAGCGCAGCACCGACGCCTACCGCGCCACCCGAGCCAAAGAGCCCGCCCCGAGCCCCGTGAAGTCCCACGCCAGCACGCGGAGAACCCGTCGACCCCGAGCCCCGTGAAGTCCCACGCCAGCACGCGGAGACCCCGCAGACCCCCACTACGTGAAGTCCCACGCCAGCACGCGGAGACCCTGTAGACCCTCACCAGACGATCAGCGAGCCCCCCTCTGGGGGGCCAATCATGCCCCCGCGCACAAACGGCCCCGAGGAGCGAAGCGACCAGACGCGCCAGCGGCTGCAGTCGGCGAAGTGCCAAACCGCCTGTGGGGGGCCAAAAAGGTATGGTAGTTAGCGCGCGCCGACCCCCATGAGCAGCATCGCCAAGCCCGCCGCAGACGTCCAGGAGCTGCCTGTCCGTGAGCATATCCGTAGCTTCTGCATCATCGCGCACATCGACCACGGCAAGAGCACGCTGGCCGACCGCCTGATGGAGCACACCGGCCTGATCGCCGACCGTGACAAGACCGCTCAGTACCTCGATCGCATGGACATCGAGCGCGAGCGGGGCATCACGATCAAGGCCCAGGCCGTCCGCATGAACTACAAGGCCGACGACGGCCGCATCTACCAGCTCGACCTGATCGACACCCCCGGTCACGTGGACTTCAACTACGAGGTCTCGCGCTCGCTCGCGGCCTGCGACGGCGCGCTGTTGGTCGTCGACGCGGCCCAGGGCGTCGAGGCCCAGACCCTCGCCAACGTCTACCTCGCGCTCGACGCCAACCTCGAGATCATCCCGGTCATCAACAAGATCGATCTTCCCAGCGCCGACGTAGAGAAGGCCAAGAACGAGATCGAAGAGATGGTCGGGCTCGACGCCAGCCAGGCGATCTGCGTGTCCGCCAAGACGGGGCTGGGCATCGACGAGCTGCTCGAGGCGATCATCACCTACGTGCCGCCGCCCCGGGCCGATCCTTCGGGCCCGCTCAAGGCGCTGATCATCGATTCATGGTGGGACAACTACCGCGGCGTAATCTCGCTGGTTCGGGTGATGTCGGGGACCTTGCTGCCCAAGCAAGACGTCCGCTTCATGGCGACCAGCAAGGTCTTCGATGTGCTCGAGGTCGGCGTGTTCGCCCCCGAGCCGCTCAAGCTGACCAAGCTCGAGGCTGGCGAGGTCGGGTTCTTGATCTGCAACGTCAAGGAGGTCGCCGACTCCAAGGTCGGCGACACGATCGTGCTCGCGTCAGACCGCGCCAGCACGGCGCTGCCTGGGTTCAAGGTGGTCCAGCAGATGGTGTTCGCCGGGGTGTTCCCGACCGACAGCAACCAGTACGCGGATCTGCGCGACGCCCTGGGCAAGCTCACGCTCAACGACGCCAGCGTGACCTGGGAGCCCGAGACCTCCGACGCGCTCGGGTTTGGGTTTCGCCTGGGCTTCTTGGGCCTGCTGCACATGGAGATCATCCAAGAGCGGCTCGAGCGGGAGTACGACCTCGACCTGATCACCACGGCGCCAAGCGTGAAGTACCGGGTCACCCACAGGCACGGCGCCGTCGAGATCATCGACAACCCAGCCCGGTTCCCCGAGGCCGGCGACATCGAGATGATCGAAGAGCCGATGATCATCGGGCGGATCCAGCTGCCCGAGGAGCACCTCGGCCCGGTCATCAAGCTGTGCCAGGACCGCCGCGGGATCCAGCTGGATCTCACGTACATGACTCAAACCCGGGTCCAGCTGACCTACGAGCTGCCGCTGGGGGAGGTGGTGTTCGGGTTCTACGATCGGCTCAAGAGCGTCTCGCGCGGATACGCCAGCTTGGACTATGAGCACGGCGAGTACCGCCGCGCGGACTTGGTTCGCCTGGATCTGCTGGTCAACGGCGAGAAAGTCGACGCGCTGTCGCTGATCTCCCACCGCGACAACTCGTTCATCCGCGGCCGCGATCTGTGCGTGAAGATGAAAGAAGAGATTCCGCGCCAGCAGTTCGAGGTTGCGATCCAAGCCGCGATCGGCGGTCGGATCATCGCCCGAACAACGGTCAAAGCGCTGCGCAAGAACGTGCTCGCCAAGTGCTACGGCGGCGACGCCAGCCGCAAGCGCAAGCTGCTCGAGAAGCAAAAAAAGGGTAAGAAGCGAATGAAGGCGGTCGGGAACGTCGAGATCCCGCAGGGCGCCTTTCATGCGATCCTCAAGCTGGAGCAGTAGCGCGCCGATGCCCGACGACGACACCCAGGACGCCGCGCGCGGCGATCGACCCGCGGCCGCCCAAGCCGAGGTTCCCGCGGACCCGCAGGGCCGCAACGCGCGCGCCAACGTCAAGCGAGCCCCCCGCGTCAGCCGTCGCTCCGCCGGCCACGTGCGCTCGGGCGCGCGCATGCTCAGCAAGGAAGCCCAGCGGATCCTGCGTAAACACCGGGCCCGGATCGACGCCAAGGTCATCGCGGAGATCGAGGCGACCGTCGCCGAGATCGAGAGCCTCCGCGCCCAGCGACCCGACGAGGACCTCGCGGCGCTCGAGTACCAGGCCGAGCACCTCGACGAGCTGCTCCATCAACACGCCTCGTTCGCCCGCAAGAGCGCGCTGCGAGACACGATCGAGAACATCGTGATCGCCGTGGTCGTCGCGCTTGGGGTCCGATCGTGCGTCTACGAGCCGTTCAAGATCCCCAGCGGCAGCATGATGCCCACGCTGCGCGCGGGTGATCACATCTTCGTCAACAAGTTCGCCTACGGCGTCCAGATCCCGCTGACCACCCGGGTCGTCGGAGAAGACTGGATCTCGGGGATCAAGCGCGGCGATGTGATCGTGTTCAGGTTTCCGCTCGACGAGTCCGACGACTTCATCAAGCGCGTGATCGGGCTGCCTGGCGACACGATCCGGGTCAACGCCGACCGCCGCAACATCTCGATCAAGCGGGCTGGCAGCGAGCGGTTCGAGCCCGTCGCCCGCGAGAAGATCGAGGACACCAAGTGCCAGGCAGAGAACTCGACGCAGACGATCGAGAACTGCACGCTGTACCGCGAGACCCTCGACGAGCACACCTACGAGGTCCGCTACCGCGACGACCTGCGCAGCAACGATCCCAGCTTCCGCACCTTCGAGGTCCCCGAGGGCTACCTGCTGGTCATGGGTGACAACCGCAACGCTTCGCATGACTCGCTGGCGTGGACGGTGAGCGGGGACACCGTGACCGCGGGCGGGCTGCTGTCACGGCCCGACATCCGCGATCTGACCGCGGTCGAGAACGAGCGGCTCGAGCTCCACGACGACGGCGACACGATCCGCTCCAACGACGACGGGCATCACGACGAGGTCCGGTATCTGGCCGAGCGCAGCGATCCGACCCGCGATCTCACCCTCGAGGCCTGGCGGGCGCCACCGATCGACTCGCGGGCGATCTTCGAGAGCCTCGCGGCCACCTACGGCGCAACCGAGACCGTCAGCTTCAGCGGCATGATCGGCAAGCTCGAGGGGGCCGACGATCGGATCGCAGAGTACGGCGCCAAGCTCGGCGAGATGCGCTACGCCAAGCACGACGCGACCTCGGAGCTGGTGTTCTGGGCACCAACCGCAGAGGTCGTGTTCCGTCTGCACTGCGGCATCAAGCGCTGCGCGAACAAGGCGGACCTGGCCACCCGCGCTGCACAAGTGGTCAAGTCGTTCGAGGCCAACCCCGACTACGACGCCCGCGAGCTGCTCAGCTTCGAGTACGGACGCACCCAGACCTATCCGGGCCGCGGACAGCGGGACACTCGCTACCTCGAGCGGCGGTTTGGATCCGAGCAGGGGGGTGTGCGCATTCGAGCTTGGCGATCGCCCCACGAGAGCCTCGCCGTGCTGCGCGATGCCGCGCTGGCGGAGCACGGGGCAGGGCCGCTCGCGCCCGCGATGCTGGAGCACTACGAAGTCGCCCCAAGCGAGGCTGGGCTGGCCGCAGACCTGGGCCCACAGGCGTGGGTGCTCGAGCACGACCACGGCTGGACGGTCGTCCACGCCGATGAGGATCAGCAGATCCTGGCCGTGCTCGATTGCGGGCCCAAGCGCTGCAAGACCCAGACAGACGCGCTCGCGCTGGCCACCACCGTGGCCTCGCGGTTTCCTGTCGTGGCCAAGGATCGGGATCGCCTGTCGGAGCTGCTTGGCCAGGCCGACGTCGGCGGGCTCCCAGAGCAGCCGGTCGTGGGCAACGAAATTGGCTACTACTGGGACCACCTGACCGTCGTTGGCGTGGTTCTAGATGACAGCCACTCGGTCAACATCGAGGTCGAGATCGAGCCGGAAGGGGGCCTAGAAGCCGCTCTGGAGGCTCGCAAACAGGATCTGCGCGACCCGGAGCCCGTTGATGGGCTTGGGCCCGTGGCCTGGTACGCCGACACGCCCAATGGGCATACTTTCTTGTTCAGTGTTCCAGAGACGAAAATGGTCGTCGAGCTCGCGTGCCGTCCGGGTCTATGTCCAGACCGCGCGACCGCGCGGGCGCTGGCCGATCGCGCCCGCGAGAAGGGCCAGGACCCCGAGAACTACCTGCAAAAGAGCGTCAGCCGGCCACGGCCGTTCGTGCCGCGCGGAAACGTCAAGGGTCGCGCCGAAGTCATCTGGTGGCCGACCACTCGGTTCTGGAAGAAGATCGACTGAGCGTCGCCCGGAATCCAGCGGATACGCCATAGCTGGGCCAGAACAACGCCAAGCGCTGTTCTGGCCCAAGCGCGGCCACAGATAAAAGACCGATAAGGTAGATTATGTAAAGTAAGATGCACGGCGACCGGCGTAAGCTGGATTCACGACCGCCGCGTTAGGCCGCCCGCATGAGCCGCTTTCGCCTGCCGATCAAAGACCCCTGCCACGAGAACTGGGACGCGATGAACCGCGAAGGTGATGCTCGCCGGTTCTGCGAGTCCTGCGTCAAGCAGGTTCACGATCTCTCGGCGATGACCGAACACCAGGCTCGCAGCGTGTTGGATGTAGAGAGCGCCAAGGGTCGCGTCTGTGTTCGCTACACCGCCGATGAGGCTGGCAACGTCAATTTCCTGCCCGAGATGGCCCCGGCGCCCAGCATCTGGCGGATGACCCTCGCCGCCGCTGGCATGACATTGGCGCTGCTGACTGGGTGTACAGATACAGAGCCCGACGAGATCCGCGAGGATCGCTGCGTCTATGAGGTGGGCCCCTGGGCGTTCACGGCGGCACGCGGCGAAGGCAACTGCCCCTCGGTTGAAGCGCCCCCCCACGAGATGGTTGGTGAAGCGCCTTACGAGATGGTTGGCATGGCCTCGATTGAGCCGGAGCCATGCGATCCCGAGCCTGCACCGATTCTCGAGGTCAAAGGCGACATCGGGCCCGAGCCCGAGCCGGTGTTGGTCCGTCCAGAGCCCGTCAGGATGGGCAAGATCGCCATCGACCACGGGCCCCCAAGCGAGCCCCCAATCGAGCCCGATCCGCCCCCCGTCCCCGAGTTCCTGGGCGAAGCGCCGATCGACCCCGAGCCGCCCAAGCCCGTCACTCATGAGCCCGTCCCCGAGTTCATGGGCGATGTCGCCTACTCGCCCGATCCGCCTACTCCGTAAGACTGCGCCCGGCAGGATTCGAACCTGCGGCCCCAGGTTTAGGAAACCTGTGCTCTATCCAACTGAGCTACGAGCGCGCACGTGTGAACACGGACGCGGAGTGTGGCGGGCCGCGAGCGACAGCGCAAGCCTTGATGCAGGCGCGCACGCCAGAGTTCGCTGCCCGCGGTGAACCAGTCTACCAAGGCGTCCGCAAGCGGGCGAGAAGCCCTCGCCCGAGCTGAAAACAGTTCGCTGCCCGCGGTGAACCAGTCTACCAAGGCGTCCGCAAGCGGGCGAGAAGCCCTCGCCCGAGCTGAAAACAGTTCGCTGCCCGCGGTGAACCAGTCTACCAAGGCGTCCGCAAGCGGGCGAGAAGCCCTCGCCCGAGCTGAAAACAGTTCTCGCCCGAGCTGAAAACAGTTCTCGCACGAGCTGAAAACAGTTCTCGCCCGAGCTGAAAACACTTGGCTTGGCTGCAGACCGGGGCGCCAGTACGCTGAGGGCCCCCGTGAGCGGGCGAGAAGCTTCCCCGAGCTGAAGACAGCCTCGTGCATCGGATCCGACCGACCGCGCCGCCGCCAGCGAGCTACCTGATCCCGGCGTTCACCGCCGCGCTGTGGTGGGCCGTGATGACCATGGTCGCTGACCAAGGCGTCGCCACGCAGCGCAGCCTGGTGTTTTTGGGCGGTCCGCTGGTGCTCCTGTCCGGTCTGCATGCGCGTTTGTTCACGTTTCTCCACGCGCCCGATCGGATTCGCTGGCTGCCGCTGCCGATCGCCGTCGCGCGGCACTGGCTCGCGGGGATCCAGGCGCACTTGCCCGCCTTCACGCTGACGGCCGCGCTGGCTGCTGGCGCGCTGTATCTGGCCTCGGACATCACGCTGGTCGTCGAATTTTGCTGGTTCGTGGTGTTCGCGGGGCTGCTCGAGCCGCTCGCGTCGGCGCTCGCGGCGATGTTCGGTCGCCGGTTCCCCGAGGGCAGCCGCGCGCGGGAGCTGCAGCGAAGCCTCGGCGGCGGGTGGACGACCCCCGAGGCCGTCGTTCACCTGTATGCACCCGCGTTTGCGCTGGCCTTGGCGGTCTTGCTGGCGATGCCGGGCCAGCTGTCGTGGGAGCGCTGGGTCGACGGGCACGCGCTCGGCACCACGCAGATCGCGGTGAGCCTCACTCCCCTGCTCCTCGCCCTTGGCCTGCGCTTGGCGGCGCCCGCGCTGTATCGGGCGGGTGTGTGGGAGGCGGTCCCGTGGCTCAGTGAAGCGACCCGCACGCTGGCCGGGCCGCCCCAGCCCGAGCCAACGCCGGGCTGGGTTCGCAGGGTCCCGGACGCTTGGGCTCGGCTGCTCATCGTGCAGTTCCTGCGAATGACACCGCTGCCGTACTTGCGCCTGGCGATCGTCGTGGGCCTCGCGGTGCACGCCGCGCTCGCCGAGCAAGCCCCTGGCGGACCGGGGATCGCGCTGGGTCTAGCGGCGATCGGCTTGTGGACTGTGCCCGCGGGCACAGTGATGCGGGCCCAGGTCGCCCGAGCCCGGTTGGCAGGCGCCCTTCCCCTCTCTGCCAGCAAGCGCCGGGGCCACAGCGGGATCCTGGCAGCCTCCGCGCTCGCCCTGCCACCGCTGGGGTTGCTGGGTGTGATCTTGCTTCGGCTGCTGGGTTGAGCTCGAGTAACACTTTGCATTCGTGCGCCAAGCTACTGATATTACGTGTCTATCCTCGCAACTAGAGAACCATTGTGCACACAATTCGGAGCCTCGCGCGCCTGGTATCACCCGCTGAATACTGGTAGCCCAGCTACCGTCTTGGCCCCCGCGAGCTGCGGTGATGTGTACCGCGCCGACCACCGGAATCCAGAATCAGATGAACCGACTCCGCGCCCGTGTGTTCTCCGCCTCCTTGACTGGTCTGTTTGGCCTCGGCTTCGTCGGCGCGCTGCTTGCCGCCCCCAGCGTCGCCCAGGCAACCGAGACCTCCGCGATTGACGCCTTCCAGGCCAAGCACGAAGTCGTCGTCAAGCTGGTCAAGGACAAGGCGACCGACGCCCAGCTGCAGGCCAAGGTCGACGAGCTGCTCGACTACGACTACCTCTCGACCTCGGCGCTCGGCGGGCCCGAGCGCTTCGCCGCGGTCTGCGAGACCCGCTGTGACGAGTTCTCCGAGCTGCTGACCCGCCTGATCCGCGAGAACTACCTGCGGATGATCCGCAAAGCCGAGAAGCACCCGGTCGAGTATGTCGAAGAGGTCGCCGGCAAGAACGGCGTCTTCAAGGTCACGACCCGCGTCAAGATCGAGAAGAACGGTCGGGAGCAGACCGTCACCGTCGAGTACGTGATGCACAAGGTCGACGGCAAGTGGCAGGTCCGGGACATCATCACAGAGGGTGTCAGCTTGGCCAAGACCTACCGCTACGAGATCAACAAGATCGCCAAGGACCAGGGCATTGGCGGCGTGATCACCAAGCTCCAAGCCAAGCTGGACGCGCTCGCTGCCGAGGACTGATAAGCTCGGTTTGATGCCTCCCCCAGACGGCACCAGGTCTGGCTGGACCGCGCCCCTGTTCGGGAGCGCGGTCGTTTCGTTGGTTGTGGCCGCGCTCGGCTGCACAGAGGCCAAGGTGATCGGCGAGGGGCAATTCAGTCGTCCGATCGCGCTGGCGTCGGATCCAGCGGCGCCCCTGCCCCGTCTGGCGTGGCTGCCCGGTGACGCGTGTCCCGGGCCCGTTGGCGGCTGCACGAGCTTCTGCACGGGGGCGCCCGACAGCTGTGATCCCGCGGCTTGCCGACCCTTGCTGCTCGACAGCGGGACCCCGCTGTCGATCCTGCCGAGCACGGACGACACGCTTGGATTTGGCGAAGAGTGTGTCGAGCTGCGCGCGGCGGGTGGGCTGCTCGACAGCCCCACCGACGCGGCCTTGACGGCCTCGACGGCGTCATTTCGCCTGCACGAGGCCCCGATCGTGCGTGCACCCGGGACCAGCGTGAACGGCTGGGCGTGGGAGGCTGGCGACGATCTTGGCCCGGTCGTGATCGGCGGCGTGATCGGGGCCAACATCCTGCGGGACTTCGCCCTCGAGCTGCGTCATCTCGACGGCGAGACGCCGAGCGTCGCGTTCTTCTCGGAATTTCCGGGCACCGAGACGGTGCTCGCGGACCAGGGCCGCGCCTACCTGCGCCTGCAGTACCCAGGTCGCTTGCTCGGGCGGCTGCGCAACGACAACTGCGAGCTCGCGCCGGGCTTGGACTGCCGCCTGACGGGCGGCTTGAACATCGGTCAAGATAACCAAGATCTGTTGTTCGAGAGCACCCGCGCGCTCGTCGATGCCTGCGTCGCCCCGCCGCCGTGCGCGGTCAGTTGGTCCGAGTCCGCCGGGTGCCAGCTCAGGACCGGGGGCCAGGCGCCGACCTCGTGCCTGGCCGACCCCGCCGAGCTCGGTGGCAGCGCGACGCTCGTCGTCGCGACCGGGGTGCCGGGCTTGGTGTTGTTCGAGGACAGCGCCGCCCGGCTGTTTGGATCGCTCGACCAGCTGCCCGATTGCGGCTCGCTCAGCCCGGAGTCAACCGCGCCCGCGTGTGTCCAAGCCGAGCTGGGTCGGTTGGTGTTGCCCGGCTGGCCAGCCCTCGACCAGCTGCAACGGCTGCGGGTGCGCTCGTTGGGCTTGGTCCAAGGCCTCGACCAATCCAGCGGTCTCGCGCCGTGCCAGCGCCTCCGCGATCGCCTCGATGGCCTGGTCCGACAGTGCAAAGGTTTCGCGGCAGAGGGTCGCCCGGTGCGACCAAGCGCGAAGCTTGGGTCATCGATCTCTTCATCGGCCCTGGTCATTGGCGAGGTCGCGCTCAGCGACGAGCAGCTCGGCCCCGACACCAGCGCATGGCTCAGCACCCTCATCATCCCCGCGACCGCGGCGCCCGTGCTCGCCCTGCGACGCGAGATCGTCCCAGAGGGAGCCCAGCCCGACGGCCTCATCGGCGGCGCCTTGCTGACCAACACCGAGACCGTGCTCGACTTCACCGAGTCCGTCGAGAGCCCCGGCTTGCGCGTGCGATGTCTGGACCCCGGCGCCCGGTGCCTGGCCGCGCCAACCTGCGAGCCGGAAGAAGGCACAGTCGAATTCCCCGACGCCGACCCCGGCCGAACCAGCTGTTGCTTCGGACTTCCCAGCAACCTGATGGCCCGGGTGATCCTCGAGGGTGAACAAAAGCAACCGCCAAGGGTCGAGGACGCCTGCTGCTCCGCCCTGCCACGCGCCGCCCTAGCCGACCTCCAGAGCCCCGCCCTAGCCCTGTGCACCGACGTCGACCCGGGATAGAGGCGGTTTTTAGACCCCCACAGCCGCCTTCGCACTTCGCGGTCACTCGCTTCGCTCGCTCCCAATGGGCCGTTTGTTCGCATCCGCATGTGTGGCCCCCTCGAAGGGGGCTCTCGTCTGGACAGCTACGGCCACCGCAGGGCGCTCCATTCGTATTTGTCCGCAGCCCCACTGCAGTCCGTCGAAGCCGCCCGAGCCCCCTTCCAGCGCCAGCAGTCGGCTAAGCACCCGTACACCTCCGCCGAAGCCTCCCGAGCCCCCTTCCAGCGCCAGCAGTCGGCGAAGCACACGTCCAGCGCCAGCAGTCAGCGAAGCACCCGTACACGTCCGCCGAAGCCTCCTGAGCCCCCTTCAAGGGGGCCACACATGCGCCCGCGAACAGCCAGCCCCGAGGAGCGAAGCGACCAGACGCGAAGCGGCTGCAGTCGGCGAAGTCTAAGGTCTATGTGGGGGTCTAATGAAGCCCTGCGCTGCCTTGCATGCCGACGAGTCGCTGTGGGTCCACCCCGATCGCGTGCAGAGCCTCGACCCACATGCGCTCGGGCTCGCAGTCGAACAAGAAGTCCACGTCGACGCCGATGTCGTCCTCGCCGTCTTCGACGACGGGGACGACGACCCAGCTGCCTCCGGCGATCTCGGCCTCGAGCTGGCCGCCGCCCCAGCCGGCGTAGCCGAGCAGGAACATGAAGTGGGCGTCGTCAGCACCGAAGCGCATGTGCTCGGATCGCTCGGCTCCCTCACCGTCGCGCTTGACCGACTCGAGCGAGGTGGTGAGCCACAGCCCGCTGGCGAGCTGGTCAGCCTCGGTGTCCCACTCGGGTTGATCGTGCAGGAACCACCCGCGGATCTGCTCGACCGGCCCGCCAAGCCTCACCCGGCTGTCGGGATCGCCGGCCCACTCGAGCGACAAAGACCGCGCCACTTCTAGCAAGGTCGTGCGCATGGGGCTGTTGAGCACCAAGCCGAGCGCGCCGTCTTCCCCGTGGTCGAGCATGAACACGACCGAGCGATGGAAGTTCGGATCGAGCAACTGCGGGACCGCGCACAGAAGGTGCCGAGTGAGTCCGCGCTCGCTGCGATCGATGATGGTCACGACCTCAGCTTAGCCCATCGGCGAGGGGCCGCACACGCGCGGAAGCACAAAGCCCGAACGCCCAGAAGGCCCGTGGTGCAATCCTTGGCGCCGGGTCGCGCCGATCTTCAATTGAGCCAGACTGACCCAAACGCCGGCCTACTGGGTCTCCAGGCCACTTCGTCGATACCGGCCGCCACGGACAAGCCCAGCGGACGGTGGCGCGCTGCGATGCTGGGTGCGCTCACTTGTCCTTGGCCTTGCCCTTGGCTTTGCTCGCCTTCTTGGACCGCTTGGCCGCTTCGTGCTCGCGCCGCTTTGCCTCGTCCTCGGCCTGTTTGCGGTCGCGGTCGGCAGCTGTGTCGGCGTCGACGTCGGTGACCGTGTTTGTCGGCTCGTCAGCGCGCTCATCGGCCGGTTGGGTCCCATCGACCGGAGCTGGTGTTGGAGCTGGCTTCGGAATTGATTTCGGATCCGTGGATTTTTCGTGCGGGGGCGCCGGGGCGTCGTCAGCGTCTGCAGCTTTATCGCGCGGTTGGGGCGACCCAGACGGCGTGGTCGCCGGTGATCGCCCTGGGCCGAGCGTGGCAGGCCGCGTGGGTCCAGGGGCCGGCGGGTCGTTCGCCGAACCGGCGAGGTCCGCCTCGTCCTCGATCGGCCCTGCGACGGGCTGAGACGAGGCGACTGCCAGGTGTTCGGGCGCGCTCGCGGCCGCGTCCGCGTTTTGCTCGCTGCGAGGCTCGTCGCCGCTGATCAGGGTCATCCCGACGCCGACCGCGGCGAAGATCATCAACAACGCGACGCCCGCGGCTGCGAACGGCGCCCACTCGCGCGGGCGAGGCTCCGCGCGCGGAGCTGAGACCACCACGATCGGGGCGGTGACCGACACGCCTTCCCCGGCGCCCGAGGGTTGCTGAAGCTGGGTCGTGGGGGACGTCGCCGGATGGGACGCTGTCCCCGGGTGCTCGCTCGCGCTCGCGGGCAGACTCTCGAACGCACCCGTTGCCGGCTGACCGATGCCAGCGTGTGAACCAGTGCGCAGCGCGACCGTCCGTCGAACACCCGCCGCACTCGAGGCTCCCGCCGAGCCCGTCGATATCGTCGCCCCGCTGCGCACGGACGCGGGCGCCGGTGCGGGCTGCCAAGCCGCGCCAGAACGATGGGTCGGCGGTTCGCTGATCGGCGCCGCGGCGATCAGCGAGGACGCGGCGTCGAGCGCCTCGATCGTCTCACGCGCGCTGGCGAAGCGATCCATCTTCGACTTCTCGAGCAGCTTCTGCACCACGTTGGCGAGCGGCCGCGGCACGGCGTCCGGCAGCGGCGGCGGCTCCTCCATGATCTGCATGCGCAGCAGCTGCGCCGGATCATCCGCCGTGAACGGCGGGCGCCCAGCCAGCATTTCGTAGAAGATCAGACCTGCCGCGTAGAGATCCGTGCGCGCGTCGACCTTGCCGCCCGCGGCCTGCTCGGGCGACATGTAGCGCGGCGTCCCAAACACGATCCCCTGCCGCGTCAGCTTCTCGGTGCCCCGTTCATCGAGCAGCTTGGCGATCCCAAAGTCGACGAGCTTGGCGATCTCCTCGCCACGAAAATCCGTGGTGATGAACACGTTCTCGGGCTTGAGATCGCGGTGCACGATCCCGAAGTGATGCGCGTGCTCGAGCCCCGACAGGATCTGCTTGGCGGTCTCGATCGTGGCAGCGGGTGCCCAGGGCCGACCGAGCCGGGCCTCGAGCTCGGTGCCCTCGAGCAGCTCCATGACCAAGTACTTGGTCCCCGCCTCGGTGGTGCCGAAGTCCGTGACCCGCACGCAGTTGGGATGGTCGAGACGCGAGGCGCTGGTGGCCTCTCGATCGAAGCGCTTGGACACCGACGCGTCACGACCGATCTCTGGGTGCAGGACCTTGATCGCCACGTCACGGTCGAGTCCGGTGTGGCAGGCCTTGAACACCGCCCCCATCCCGCCGACGCCAAGCAGCGAGTCCACGCGGTAGCGATCGTGGAGCGTGGCCCCAACGAGCGCCTCGAGATCGGGGTGTAGATGCGCCGATTCGCTCACCAGGCCGTCCCTCACCTGCCCCGCCATCGGGACCGGGCGCCATCGAGTATCCGAGCGGATCTATCAAAACTCAACCGAGCGGAGCGATCGCGCGACAACGTACGCTCCCTCACCTCTGGAACATCCTGTCGGTGGGTCGGCCACGCTTCAAACCCGCTCATGACGCTTGTGAGCCGGATGCCCGACGCGCTAGCTTGCTGTCGATGGTGCTGCAGCTCAACCCCGGGGACAGGTACGAGAAATTCGAGATTCTCTCGGTCGCGCGCAAGTACGACGGCTCTTGGGTCTATCGGTGCAACGCCGCTGGATTCGAGCATCCAGTCGCGGTCCGGATCTCCCTCGATCCGGTCCAGGCAGAGGAGACAGCCCGACGCGCGCTGCGAGAGATCACGGTGCTCGAGGAGCTGACCAACAACCATGTGATCCGGGTGTTCGACTCGGGCATGGGGAGCAACGATCACTGGTACATCGTGCTCGAGGCCCTCGAAGGCGCGCGCCTCGATCACTGGCACGACTTCGATCGGCCGATGTCCGCGCCGCAGGCCGTGGGCTTGATCCACCAGGCATGTCTGGGCCTGGCCGAGGTCCACGCCCGCGGGGTCGTGCATCGCGATCTCAAGCCCGAGAACTTGTGGGTCGAGCCCACCGGCAACCTCAAGATCACCGACTTCGCCTCGGCCCGCGGGTTTGGTGCCCAGGCGCTCGCGGGCGACAACGTGACGACGCAGCACGTGCTGGTGGGGACCCCCCAGTACGCGCCGCCCGAGCAGGTCTACTCATCCACGCTCACGACCGCGAGCGACGTGTACTCGCTCGGCGTGATCCTCTACGAGCTGCTCTCGGGGCACTGCCCGTTTTGGGCCGATCGAACCCGCGCGGAGATCGTCAAGTCCTTGGCCGACGATCCGGTCGAGTGGATGAACGCCCACGTCAAGCGGCCGATCATTCCGCTGCGCCAGCACGAGCACTGCAAGGATGTCCCGGAAAACTTGGCGGATCTGCTCGAGACTTGCCTGGCCAAGAAGCCCGAGGAGCGGCCCAAGGACGCAGGCGTGCTCGCCAACTCGCTGGGCTGGGTGCTCCACCACGAGCTTGGGCAGATGCCCGTCGCCACCTTGTTGGTCACGGATCCGGGCGGCGGCGTGGCCTATCGGATGGTGCCTCCGGGTGCGCATCGGCTCGGGTTTGGGCCCGGCATGGACATCCGCTTGCGAGCCGAGGGGGACGACGTCGCCTGGGCCCTGCTCGAGTGGGCGGGCCCGCCAAACCAGGCCGAGATCCGGGTCCTGGATCCGGGCCGCGTCGTCACGATCAACGACCAGCCGATCTCGCCGCGCGCAGCGATCAAGCCAGGCGACCAGATCGCCCTTGGCGGCTTTGGGCTGCGCCTGACTTATCCGCGCGAGGCGTGACTCGCCCGCTTGCGGGCGCCCCAGGCCCGTGTTAAAGCTCCGGTCCCGCTCGCCAGAGTGGCGAAATTGGTAGACGCAGCGGACTCAAAATCCGCCGGGGGCAACTCCTTGCCGGTTCGAGTCCGGCCTCTGGTACTCGCCCGGGACCCACGGTCCCGGGCGTTTTTTTGCCGTCCAGGGGCATGGGGATCGGGCCTCGAGGCTCCGGGCTCGAGGCTCCGGGCTCGAGGATCCGGCTTCGAGGATCCGGGCTCGAGGATCCGGCCTCGAGGCTCCGGGCTCGAGGATCCGGGCTCGAGGATCCGGCCTCGAGGATCCGGCCTCGAGGATCCGGCCTCAAGGCTCCGGCAAGACGAGCATGCCCAGCTCGACGCCGCCGCCGCCCGACCGGATCTGGACAGTGTGGGTCGCGGCCCCGATCGCCCGCCGGTAGCTGCCGGCGCCGACGTGCTTGGCGGTGTCGAGCTGGACGACGATCTCCCCCGCGCCCTCGATGTCGAGGTCGAGGTCGTCGACGTCCGCGAGGTTGACGGTGACCGTGCCCACCGTGTCGATGATCAGATCGCGGCCGGCCTCGGCGTTGACGGTGACCGTACCGATGCCGCTGTATACGTTGACCGCGGCGCTGGTGCTGAGCTGGACGTCACCGCGCGCCGTGGAGATGCGCAGCTGTTCGGTGCCACCGAGGATCTCGACCGAGCCGCCGTCGAGGTCGACCGAGACGTACGCGTCGATCCCGCTGACGAACACGTCGCCGGTCCCGATGATCTCGTGGGCCATGTAGCCGGCGGTCTGAACGTCGAGGTGGTCGAGGCTGGTGATGTCGCGGATCTCGACGGGCAGCTCCGCGCTGAGCCGACCGACCGCTCCCCAGGTCTCCCAGATCAGCGACGCTTTGCGGGCGCTGGTCACCGCGTCGTTGCCGGTGCCGCCAAGGCTGACCCAGCTGCCCTGCCAATCGAGGAAGGTGCGGGCGCCCTCGCCGGTGACGACCAGCTCGGTCGCGGGCAGCTGCAGCTGAACGGTGTCGAGCCCGACGAGGTTCGCCTCGTCGGCGAACTCCACCTCGCCTCGAAAACCGAACACGCAGGCACTCATCGCGGCCACCGCCCCTGCCACCACCACCAAGCTGATCAGGCTGCGCGTGCGCGGGCGGATTGGGGGCTGGACGGCTGACATGACAGTTCGCAGCTCAAAAATAGGTGGAGAGGCTGACGCCAAGCTCGAGCTCCGCGGCGTAGCGCGGCAGCGCTCGGTTGGCCGAGTAGTAGCGAGTGGTGAGCGGGATGGCGACGCGCGGGGTCAGATCGAGGGACACCCGATCGAGCACGAAGTAGCGTAGATCGAGCTGGGCGTACGGGACCGCGCCAAATTTTGTGGTTCGACGCGGGCGCGCGGCGTCTGGGTCGAGCGGCGCACGACCCCCGTTGGCGGCGACCTGCAGGATCGAGCCGGCCGCGAGATCGATCCACAGGCGCTTGCGATCGAACACGCGGTAGTCGAGGCGCGCGCCAAGCTGCCAGACTTGGGGCCCCGTGCTGCCGCCTGGCTTGACGGAGAGATCAGAGACGCCGACGCTGAGCCTGCGAGTCGCCTGGCCCATGAGCGAGACGCTCCAATCATCGTAGAAACCGGGGCGCCTGGTGTCGGCGCGAAAGCCCACGGTCATCATGCGAGTCACGCTCAGGCGCAGCTGATGGTCGAGCTTGGGCTCGACTTCTTTGTTGGTGGCGACTCGATAGGCGTCGGTGATCGCGTAGATCCACAGCAGCGGCGCGGCGCTCGAGAACACGCCGTAGCCGATCAAGCGAGCGTACTCGGCCGGGAGCGGACGGGTTCCGTCGTTGCCCAGCCGAAACAGGGCCGCGGCGGCGATCGTGGTGCCAACGGTGCCAAACAGCAGGCCGGTGCCCTTGTATCCCTGCCCGTTGAGGACCTGACCGACGCCGGGGACGAGCGTCGACGCGAGCGGGCTCGCCCACGCGCGCCAGGTTGGCGCGGGTGCGGACGGTGGCGGGACTTGCTGCGCACGCTCGAGCTCGGCTGCGACGCGGGCCTCTTGGGCGCGAGCTTCTTGGGCGCGAGCTTCTTGGGCGGCCGCCCAGACCTCGACCGGGAGCACGCGCTCGCCGTCCCAGACCAAGCGCAGGCCCGAGGCTACGACGACCGGATCCACCGCGGCGGGACCGTGGAGGTAGTACACGCCTGGCGGCAGCTGAAGCTCGGGCGGTTTGGCGCCCTCCCCCACGGTGATCGGGGCGCCGACGGGGAGACCTTCGGTGTCGAACAGCTGGTACGGGCCGGCCAGCGCCGGGGCGAGCACCAAGGTACCCGGTGGCAGCAGGGTTGGCGGCTCTGACACCGCGGCGCTGTCATCCGCTGACGCTGGGGGCTCGGCCGCCGACACGGGGCCCGACGCGGGCGGGACCGCGTCAGGTGGTGCGAAGAGCAAGGTCCACGCGATCGCCGAGGCGAGCACCGAACACTCATACCACGGTGGCGGCTGCCACTACGCGGTTTGGCGCGCTCAGGGCTTGGCGCGCTCAGGGATCGACCGTCAGCGCGCCCGTGATCTCGTGTCCTTCGCGGGCCAGCGCCCAGCTCATGTGCGCGCTGCAGTGGGCCATGCCCACGGTGCCGTCCCGACCCACCGCGATGAAGCCCACCGCGGCCCCCGTGTCACGATGGATCTCCTGGCACAGCTGCTCGGCAGCGGCCTGGACACCCACGCCCGAGGCAGCCCGGCGCAGCAGCTCGTAGCACCCCACGCGGCCCATGATCGCCTCGCCGACGCCGGTCCCCAGCGCGGCGCCGAGGGTCGCGTCGGCGTAGAAGCCCGCGCCGATCAGCGGGGTATCGCCAACGCGGCCGGGCAGCTTGAACAGCACGCCGCCGGTCGACCCAAGCGCGCACAGGTGGCCGCGACGATCCATGGCGATCGCCCCGACCGTGTCGGCCCGGTTGTCGATCGGCGTCTGGCCCGAGCGGGCCTGCTCGAACCGTTGCTGCGCCTTGTCGGTCCACAAGAGCTCGCGGCCGAAGCGACCGACACCGCAGGCTTCGCCGAAGCGCTGGGCCCCGTCGCCGACCAAGAGCGCGTGGTCGCTGCGCTCCATCACCGCGCGGGCGAGCTCGCAGGCGTTGGCGAGCTCGCGGACGCTGGCGACCGCGCCGGTTTGGCGGTCGCGTGATCGCATGATCCCCGCGTCGACCTCGAACTCGCCCAGCGCAGTCATGCAGGCGCCCCGCCCCGCGTTGAACGCCGGGTCGTCCTCGAGGCTGCGGACCGCAGCGATCACCGCCTCGACGCAAGCGTCTTCGCTGTCGCCGAGCTCGACGAGGCGCGCGAGCCCAAGCGCGGCGGCGCGGCGGGTCCCCGCGAC
The DNA here is from genome assembly GCF_000737335.2 of Enhygromyxa salina. Classification (GTDB taxonomy): domain Bacteria; phylum Myxococcota_A; class Polyangia; order Nannocystales; family Nannocystaceae; genus Plesiocystis; species Plesiocystis salina_C. The sequence continues at coordinate 83,529 of NZ_JMCC02000066.1, forward strand.
CGCGGCCTCCTGCAGCTCGAAGGCGTTGGTGCCAGCGCCACCATGAACCAGAACCAGCCCGCGGCTGTTTTCAGCTCGGGCGAGGGCTTCTCGCCCGCTTGCGGACGCCTTCGTAGACCGGTTCACCTTGGGCCGCGGGTGCTTTCAGCTCGGGCGAGGGCTTCTCGCCCGCTTGCGGACGCCTTCGTAGACTGGGGTGCCTTGGGCAGCGAGCTGTTTTCAGCTCGGGCGAGGGCTTCTCGCCCGCTTGCGGACGCCTTCGTAGACTGGTTCATCGAAGAGTCAGACCTCGGCGCCTGCTTCGTCATCGTCTGCGCAGTCCTCGATCGCGTCGCGTGAACGAAGCAGTCGCGCCGCGTAGGGCCGGGGCGGATCCGCCACCTGCAAGGCCCGAAGCACGCGTCGCTCGACCCGATGCATGCGTCGGCCCTCGCCGCGATCGCGATGATCGTGACCCAGCAGGTGGACGAGCCCATGCACGATCAGCACGGTGGCCTCGTCGAGGCGGGCGGCGTGCGAAGATCCTCGTGCTTGCCGCTCGACGGCGTCCCAGTCGATCACGACATCACCGAGCGAGCCGCGATCCCCCGCGCCCTCGCCGACGAGCCGCACCGCAGGCCGAAACGAGAGCACATCCGTGGGCCCGGCCTCGCCCATGTACGTCAGGTGCAGCTCGGCCATCTCGGCGTCGTCGACGATCCGCAAGCCCAGCCACCGCAGCTGATCCGCGTCGATCCCCACCCGCTTCGCGGCGCGACGGGTGCGACGCTCGAGCAGCGCGAGCACCCGCGGGGGCACCCGCTCGCGCACGCGATCTGCGACCATGAACGACGGCGTTGCCAGCATCACGAGTGCGCCAAGGTTATCTTGGTGTAGACCTGCCCGCCAACGAAGGCCTCGAACAGCTCGCGGTCGAGCTTGCCCGCGTCGACCTCCATCTCGAGGATCGACAGGGCCCGCTCGAGCGGCACCGCCCGCTTGTAGGGCCGATCCTTGGCCGTGAGCGCGTCGAAGATGTCGGCGATCGTCATCATGCGGGTCTGGATGGGGATCTGCGCCGCCCGAATCCCGTGGGGGTAGCCGCTGCCGTCGAGGTACTCGTGGTGCTTGCCGGCGATGTCGGGCACACGGGTGAGCTTGCGGCCCCAGGGGATCTGCTCGAGGAAGTCGAAGGTGTGGCTCACGTGGCTCTGGATCTCGAGGCGTTCGGCGTTGGTCAGGCTGCCGCGAGAGATCAGCAAGGACTCGAAGTCGCTCGGCTCGAGCAGCTGGATCCGGCGGTCACCGCCGTCGTCGAAGGCCCGCTGCTCGAGGGCACGAATGCCGGCCGAGCAGTCTTCGTTGAGGATCGACGGCTCGTTGGCGACCTCGACGAGCGCCTGCAGCTGATCGACCTCGGCCAGCATCTCGATCAGCCGGGCGTTGAACTCGGCCTCGCTCTCGCCCTCGTCACCGCCCGCACGCAGCCGGCTCTGCAGCAGGTGCAGGCGCATCGCCGTGCGCATGTGATCGAAGCGGCTCAGGACCCGGGCGCGCTGCTCGGGGTACAGCTTCTTGGCCTTGGTCAGCACGTCCTCGCGCACGCTGACCTTGCCAAAGTCGTGGAGCAGCGCGGCGTACTCGAGCTCGCGCATGGCGTCTCGATCGAAGCGGAGCTCGGCGAGCGAACCGGTGACCGAGCGATCGACGACCTCCGCGAGCCCAAGGGTCAGCGCCGCGACGCGCTCGCTGTGGCCGCTGGTGGTTGGATCCCGCTGCTCGATCGCCTTGACGCTGGCGCGCACGAAGCCAGCGAACAAGGCCTCGATCTCGGCGTAGAGCCGGGTGTTGTCGAGCGCCACCGCCCCCTGGGCCGCCAGCGCTCGACACAGGCGCTCGGCCTCGGCGTCGAACGGGACCACGCGGCGGTCGAAGTCCTCGGGCTCGCGCAGCGGCCGGGTGTCGTGGGGGTTCATGCGGGCGTTGATCAGCTGGATCGCGCCGAGCACCTCGCCGTCGGGCGGCCGCATCGGGACCGTGAGCATCGAGCGGGTCTGGTAGCCGAGCCGCTGATCGAAGCTGCGATCGTGGGGGAAGCTGCGCCCATTGCAGCTGCGGTCGGCGACGTCCGGGCTGTAGCAGTCGCGCAGGGCGATCGGCTCGCCCGTCAGCACGCAGGCCCCGACGACCGAGCTCTCGTTGATCGCCAGCTCGAAGCTGTCGAACCGGACGTTGGGCAGCGAAGCGTTCTCTGCGAACCGAAACCGCAGCTTTGGCGGCTTGGTCGCGCGGCTGGAGGACTCGCTGTCTTGGCCCTCTTCTTTCGGAACCTCGACCACGTAGATCGAGCCCGCGTCAGCGCCGGTGATCCGCCGGGCCTCCGTCAGGATCAGCTCGAGCAGCAGGCCTGGGTCACGCTCGGCGACGAGCGCCGCGCCGACGTCGAGCAGCTTGTCGACCATCTCGGCGCGCCGCCGCTGGCGGGCCGCGCTGAGGCCCGACCGGATCGCGTGATCGACGACGAGCGCTGTGGCCGGTAGCTGCAAGAGTTGCACGCGCTCGCCAGCCAAGCGCACGAGCGCCCTGGCCAAGGCGTCGCTGGCACCGACGATCAGCGCGACGTCGAAACCGGGGGTCAGCTCAGCGCCGGCGGCGAGCACAGCCAGCTCGGCGCCGCGCTGGTGGATTCGCACGCTGTCCTGACCGACTCGCTCGATCTGGGCGGGATCAAAGCGACGCTCGATGCGGGCAAGCACCCCTGCGAACTCGCCGATCGGCGCGGTGACGGGCTCATCCATGGGGCGCTCGATTATAGCCGCCATCGCGCGGATTCCCCGAACATGTTCGCTGCCCCCTGGTGAACCAGTCTGCGAGTGCCGCCTGCAAGCGGGCGAGAAGCCCTCGCCCGAGCTGAAAAACTGCCAGCGATTCCTCGAGGCGCAGGCTCGTTAGCAGCAACTCTGGTGCGCCGACTTCGGACGGTCGATCACGGCGAGCTGCGCCGGCGCCGACGACGGCCCCGCTCACGCAGCCGCCCCTCGCGGCCGCCCGATCCGTCGTCCGCGAACGGCGGCGGCAGCAGCGGCTCGTGAAACCCGGTGCGGCTGGCCTGCTGCAGCTCCACCTCTGACAGCAAGATCGCCGGGGCGACGCCGCCGACTGGGACCGATCCGCTCTCGGCGTAGCAGTAGCCGTGGTCGACGCCGAGCTCTCCGCCAAACGAGACGATTCGTTGCAGCGCCGACAGCGGCGTACCGATGAGCTCGAGATCGCGGACCCGCCGGCGCGCGCCGGTCTCGACGTCGAGCAGCTCGACGTGGGCGAGCTCGCCCTTGAACACCTGGAAGTCGTAGCTGTCCGTGGCCGTCTCGCCCGCCCGGACCCGGTGGATGATCGCGGCGTGACGGCGACCCTGGGCCCGCGCGAGCTCGACGAGCTGGGCCTCGAGCTGGGCCGTGGTGGCGTGATGCTGCGGATCGCTCTCGACGATGAGGTTGCCCATCCGAGCCATCGGCCGCTCGACGCCCGCGGTCCGGCCATGGCCATTTGATCGCCCGGGTGGCTTGCGCTTGCCCGGCTCCGCGTGTTCGGCCTGATTCGTCGGCAGCGGCGTGCGGTTGCGAAGAAAGCCGACCAAGACCCCGTCGCGGACCAGCTCGGCGCGCTGGGCGATCACGCCCTCATCGTCGACCCGATAGCTGCCCCACAGCGACCGCCCGGCGAGGAGTTGGACAGTTGGATCGTCGACTACGTGGAGCCCGATCGGCAAGATCCGCTCGCCGAGCATGTGGGCGAAGGTTCGGGTCTCGCCGCGCGCGACCAGGCGGTTGCCCTCGAGGCGGTGGCCAAGGGCCTCGTGGAACATCGTGCTGGCGGCTTGGCCCGAGAGCAGCGCGGGACCAATGAACGAGCCGGGGCTGCCGGCCTCGCGCAGCTCGTGGAGCTCGGCGATGACCTCGTCGAACAGCGTGGCCATGGTCGCCGCGTCGAGCATCTCGTCGATCGAGCGCCCTGGCCACGTGCGGTTGACCTCGACGTAGACGCCGTCGTCGGTCAGCACGAACCCACGGATCTCGAACTCGAGCCAGAGATCCGAGCTGCGCACCAGGCTGCCCTCGCTGTCGACCAGCCAGCGGTGCATGCGTTCACCACGGATGCACACGGTTGGGTCGTAGAACTCTGGGTGATCCAGCAAGCGGCGCGAGAGCGTGACGAGCTCCTGCGCCCAGCGATCGATCGGCAGCGGCGTGTCATCGAGGGGCTCGATGTGGCGGGTCGGCTGCTCGCGGGTGAAGCTCGAGACCTCGTCGCGCAGGTACTCCGAGATCATGGCCTTGCGGTGCTCGTAGTAGTCCTCGAGCGCCTCGTCGAACTTGATCTGGGTCAGCTTCCACAGCGCGCAACGCAGCGCCATCGGCTCGAGATCGTCGGGCGCGAGCAGCCAATCGGCGCTCTCGCGCTCGGACTCTTCACCCGCGAGGCCGCCGTCGAGCACGTTGTCGAACTCGTGCGAGCCCACGCGCACGTCGACGGCGAGGTTGCCCGTCTCGCGGTCGCGGCGGCGCATCAGCGAGCCATGGGCCGCCTCCAGGATCAGCTCGCGGCGCCTTCGCAGCACGTAGCGCAGGTGATACGGCCGCGGGCTGCCGGGCACGCGCAGGCCCTGGCGCGAGCGCTGCAGCTCGGCCGCCATCGCGTCGAGGATAGGATCGCTCACGCTCACTTGTCGCCGTCGAGTCCGGCGTCGCTCGACGCCTGCTCGCCCTGCCCATTGTTGTTGTTGGGTTGGGACGAGGGTTGATTCGGGCCGGCACCGTTGGCGTGGCCACGCCGGCCGTCGCGTCGCTCAGCACGCTCGCGGGTGTCTGCCTCGTAGGCGCGCACGATGTCTTGCACGAGCGGGTGCCGCATCACGTCGTTGGGGCTGAACGGGCAGACCGACACGGACGAGATGCCCGAGAGCACCCGGATCGCATGGTTGAGCCCGCTCCGCTCGCGGCCTTCGAGGTCACGCTGCGAGGGGTCACCCGTGACGACCGTGAACGTGCCCACGCCGATCCGCGTGAGCAGCATCTTCATTTGTTCACGCGTGGTGTTTTGAGCCTCGTCGAGGATCACGAACGCGTCGTTGAGCGTACGCCCGCGCATGTAGGCCAGCGGGGCCACCTCGATCACGCCCTGCTCCATCATGCGCTGGACCTTGGGACCATCGAGCATGTCGTACAGGCCGTCGTAGAGCGGGCGCATGTACGGGCTGACCTTCTCTTCGAGGGTGCCGGGCAAGAACCCCAGGTTCTCACCAGCTTCGACGGCGGGGCGACTGAGGATGATCCGGCGGACCTGCTTGTCCTGCAGCCGACGGACCGCCATTGCGACGGCGAGGAAGGTCTTGCCAGTGCCCGCCGGGCCCACGCCAAACACCAGGTTGTTGCGGCGCATGGCGTCGACGTATCGCTTTTGCGCGAGGCTGCGCGGCGCGATGTTCTTGCCGCTGCTCTTGGCGATGATGACGTCGTCGTAGACGCCGGTGAGCACGGCGTTGGGATCCTGCCGCAGGATCTCGATGCCACGCGCGACGTCGGTGGGCAGCATGGGGCGCCCAGCGCGGGCCAGGCTGAACATCTGCTCGAGCAGGCGGCTGACCAGATCGAAGCCGTCTGGGTCGCCCGCGAGGGTGACCTCGGTGCCACGCACGTGCAGGGCCACCCCGGTCGCGCGCTCGAGCTCGGCGACGACCCGCTTGGACTCGGACGGGGAGCCAAGCACGAGCTGCAGCGCGCGCTGATCGTTGAACACCAGCTTTCGGGTCTCGGAGCTCAAATTATATATCCCTTCCCAGCATGGCCCCGTTGGCAGCCGCCGCCAAACGGGCGCGAGCGGTCATCAGTGGAGCCACGCGAGGTCCCCAGGGATGAACCAGCCCATGAACGCGGTCCGCGAGCGGGTGAGGAGCCCTCGCCCCAGCTGCAAAAATTCTCAACAAGGCTGCCGGCAAGCGAAGGTTCCCGTGGGCTCGGCGGCCTGATGGTCGTGGTATTGCACGAGGGGCGACAAGCTACCACGCCGCGGCCGCCGGTCAACGTGGACCCCGCGGCCCCCGCCTGCGACCCACCACACACGAGCGAGACCGGTCTTGGCTGACGAATCACCCCACCCTTGCGACCCCGACGAGGTCATCGATCACCGCGTTCACGGCCTCCGGGATGGACTCGACGGCGTGCGCGACCTGATGGACCGACTGCTCGGCGAAAACGGGTGCCCTTGGGACCGCGACCAGTCGCTCGCCAGCTTGCGTCCGTACCTGCTCGAGGAGGCCCACGAGGTGCTCGAGGCCCTCGATCACGACGACCCCGACGAGCACCGCCGCGAGCTCGGGGACTTGCTGTTTCAGATCGTCTTTCACGCGGCGCTGCGCGAGCGCGAGCAGCAATTTGATCTCGACGGCGTGATCGAGGCGATCCGCAGCAAGATGCTGCGTCGACACCCGCACGTGTTTGGCCCAGACGGGGCTGATCCGCAGATGACCCCCGCACAGGTCGAGGCCAACTGGGCCCAGATCAAGGCCGCCGAGCGAGCAGCCACTGCGGCCAGGGCCAAGTCCAAGTCGGGAGCCTCGACGGATCCACACATCCCCACCCCGCTCGCGGGTGTGCCCGCTTCGTTGCCGGCGATCCAGCGAGCGTGGCGACTGCAGAACAAGGCCGCCGCCGTCGGCTTCGATTGGCCTGACGTCGCTGGCCCGCTGCGCAAGTCTCACGAAGAATTCGACGAGCTCGAGGCGGCGATCCAGGCGGGAGATCCCGCGGCGATCGAAGAGGAGTTCGGCGACCTTCTGTTCGTGCTGGTGCGACTTGGAACCAAGCTCGGGATCGAGGCCGAGGCCGCGCTGCGGGGCACCAACCGCAAATTCGAGCGACGCTTTGGCCACGTGATCCAGCGCTGCCACGCGCAGGGAATTGATCCAACGACCGCGGGGCTCGAGATCCTCGACGGGTTCTGGGACGAGGCCAAGGCGATCGAGCGCGGACTCGATGACCCTGGCTAGATCGCTCGCCAGCTCGTGTGACCCGCGACAGCGTCGTCGCGCGTGATCTCGACCGCGCTGCAACCAACGGCAGGGATTGCCGTTGGACGGACGGGGCCGGGCCCGAACACCCGTCTCATCGGACGACCTCGACATCCACCGCGCCGCGGTCGCTGGTCGAGGGTCGCGTTCGCCCCTGGCCTCTCATTTGCAACCTGGTGCCCCAACGCCAGCGCCTGCTGGCAGGGCCACCCTTTCCGGCCCATCATCCAAGAGGAGCGAGCATGGCGGTCCCCAATAGTTTGGTCTTGCACGGCTACCGACACCTCGGACCTGACGGTCACAAGCGCGCTGCCCCCCACCTGAGCGTCGCCGTCGAGGCCCTCCACATGGCCTTGCTGACCCTGGACGGATCTCCCGATGAAGGTCGAGACGCCAAACAAGGTCGCGCCGCAACCGCTCGCCACTTCCTCGCCGAGGCTGCCCTCGGCCTCGCTCACGCCCGGGTCTACATCCCGGGCGTTCGTACATACGCCGTCAACGTCGTCACCGCGACGGAGCGCGACGTGGACCGCGAGCTCACCCGCCTGCATGACCTCACCGCCCAGCTGCTGTGGCGCAACCACTCGATCTTGCCAGCCCGGACCCAGGCCCAACCGCTGGCCCCGGAAGATGAAGCCCAGCTCGCCGCGATGGTCCAGGACCTCGCCACCCACGCCCGCATCGATCGCGCGATGCGTCACAAGTGGCTGGTCGCCGCGGCGCTGTTCGGTGGGCTCGCGCCGGTCTTGGGGGTCGCGCTGTACCTGCTCGCTGCGGTCAGCGGCACGGTCGCGGTCGTCGAGCTCGCCCGCGGTGCGCCGCCGCTGCTACCGGCGGCCTGATGGGGTCACTTGGCGCCGCTCGGCAAGAACGGGCCGCTGCCGTCCGAGCCTTGCTCGACATCGCCACCCGCAGGCGGCGGCGGGACACTTGGCGTCTGGTTGGGGCTGTCCGCGAACTCGACCACCAGCACCGTGTAGCCGTTGGGCCCGGCCTCGAAGCGCCAGTCGGGCGTCGCCTCCCAGCGCAGATCCAAGACGATGCGCACGTCCTTGCCCGTGCGCTCGACCTTGACCTCGTTGACAGGGGTGTTGAAGAACTTGGTGATCAGCTTGCGCCTGTTGTTGCGGATCTTGACCGAGGTCCGCGGGAGCTTGATCGTCACGCGCGTGCCCTCGGCCGTGACGTCTGGCTGAACCGAGGCGCTGAGCTGAAAGAACACCCGCGAGCTCGCCTCGGTCCGCTCGAAGCCGGTCCAGGTCAACACCGCCGAGGCCCCGCCAACCTCGGTGGGCGCGAACGGAGGCAGGTTTCCGCCGCCGAGCGAGACCCCCTGGTAGTAGCCGATCGGGTTGACGCTGTAGAACGGATCTTCGTCGACGGAGCCGATGTAGTTGGGCGCCCGCGAGCTGCCCCGGCTGTAGGACCAATTGGTCTTCAGGTCGGTGTCGGGGGTGCGCTGATCAATGACCAGCGGATCCGCGGGCGTGGTCTCGATCCGGCTGCTGGTTGGCGGAGGTGGGGCCGCGTTGGTGCGCCCGATCTCTGGGTCGCCGCTGGTTGGCGGTGGCGGAGGTGGCCCCGCCCATGCCGAGCCGGCGACCAAGAGCAGGGCTGCAGTTCCAGAGGTCACCACTAAGCGTCGAGGGCCCATCGAGGTGATCGTAGCCAGGCATGGGCGACTTTTCCAAGCAATCTGCCGGAGTGGGTCCGATCTCGGCCTGATCCCGCCCGGAGCCCCGCCGGATCCCCGCCGGATCCCCGCTGTTCACCGATCAGCCGTTCAGCCGTTCGGCCGACGGGTCACGGGATCGCTCAGCTCGGGGCCATCGAGCCCGCTCGCAGACGTGGAGGCCGCTGTTCGTGCGCGCATGGCCCCCACCAAAAAGTGGGATCCACAGACGAGCACGCTGGCGCCGCCCGCGACCGCGCGCTCGATCGCCGCGAGCAGCTGCGGGTCGGCGGGGCTGGGAAAGCGCGGCTCGTCGGGCCTGGCCACGGTCGCTAGATCGAACGCCCCCTCCCCTGCTGGTGGCACCAAGAGCAGCGGACCGAGCTCGCGCAGCTTCGCCGCCATCGCCGGCGCCGGCTTGTCTGCCATGGTCCCAAACACGATCGCCCGCGGCTGGATCTGAAGCTCGCGCAGCGCAGCGCACAGCGCCTCGACGCCGTCGAGGTTGTGCGCCACGTCGAGCCAGAGCTTGCCCTCGCCAAGCTCGACCTGCTCGAGCCGCCCCGCCCAGCGGACACCGTCTAGGTGGGCAGGCTTGGCGGTTCGCACGAACCAACGCAACAACCCCAGGGCCAGCGCGGCGTTGTGGCGTTGGTGGTGACCGAGCAGGCCCGTGGGCGGCTCGGCCAGGGGTGTGACGAATTCCAGCTCGGCTCCGCGCTCGCGCGATCGCTGCTCGATCGCGGCTCGAGCGGCCGGCGCCTGCTCCACGCTGAACACCGGGATCCGCCCGCGGATCACCGCCGCTTTCTCGGCGGCGATCAACTCGAGCGTGTCCCCGAGGTAGGACTGATGATCCAGCGCGAAGTGTGCGAAGCCAACGATGTCGGCGTGCACGGCCGTCGTCGCGTCGAGCCGCCCCCCCAGCCCCGCCTCGAGCACGACGACGCGACAACCAGCGTCGACAAAGTGCAGCAAGGCGATCGCGGTCAGGACCTCGAAGAAGGTCAGCGAGACCCCGAGCGTGGCCTCGACGGCGGCGATCCGATCGACGCCGGCCTGGACGCGTTCGTCCGCGATCGCCTGGCCATCAATGCGAATGCGCTCGCCGATCCGCTCGAGGTGCGGGCTGGTGAACAGCCCGACCGGTCCCCTGCGCAGCTTGCGTAGCCCATGGTCGAGCATCGCCGCGGTCGAGCCCTTGCCGTTGGTGCCCACGATCTGCACGACCGCGAACGGGGGATGCTCGCGCAGCCCGGGCAGCAGCGCGTCGAGGACTCGCTCGAGCGCGTCGAGGCCCAAGCGAACACCGATCGTCCTGCGGGCGAACAAGGCCGCGCGCCAGTCGAGGTTCATGGGCTCTCAGCTCGCGCCGGCGTCGTCGCGGATGATCACGCCGTCGGTCATGGTTTGATTGGCGCGGGGGATGTCCTCGCCAAACCCGAGCAGCCGCAACAACAGACCGATCTGATCACGCATCTCGAGCCGGCTGACGATGCGATCGATCATGCCGTGCTCGAGCAAGAATTCACTGCGCTGGAACCCCTCGGGCAGCTCTTGGCCGATCGTCTGCTGGATCACGCGCGGGCCGGCGAAGCCGATCAGCGCGCGGGGCTCCGCGATGATCAGATCACCAAGAAACGCGAAGCTGGCCGCGACGCCGCCCGTGGTCGGATGCAGCAGCACCGAGATATACGGAAGCCCGGCCTCGCGCAGCTTGGCGCGGGCCGCCGAGGTCTTGGCCATCTGCATGAGCGACAAGATCCCCTCTTGCATGCGCGCGCCGCCCGAGGCCGAGAACACCAGCGCCGGGATGCCCTGCTCGAGCGCGCGCTCGAACACCAAGGTGACCTTCTCCCCGACCACCGAGCCCATCGAGCCGCCCATGAACTCGAAGGCGAAGAACCCGAGCGAGGCTTCGACGCCGTCGATCCGGCCCGTGCCGCACACGAACGCGTCGTTGCGGCCGCTCTTCCGGGTCGCCGCGACCAGCCGATCTTTGTAGCGCTTGGAGTCCGTGAACTCGAGCGGGTCACCCGAGCACAGCTGCTCGTGGTGCTCGACCCAGCTGCCAGGATCGACGGTCGTGGCGATCCGCTCGTCGGTTGGCATCACGTGGTGGTGACCGCAGACCGGACACACCCGCAGGTTCTGAACCAGCTCCTCGGTGTAGGTAATTTCGCTACAGGAGTCACACTTGGTCCACAGACCAGCCGGCACGGACACTTTGCCGCCGGGTTCAGGTCGCTCGAGAGCGTCTTTTTTGCGTCGCCACCAGGCCATGGTCTCTAATTCCCGTCCGCGTGAGCGCGGCCGCGGTATCATCCCCTTGGCACAACTCGCACGCAAGGCGTGCAAAGCTTCGCGCTCATCGAGTTCGCTCGTCCAAGCGAAGCCTGGAGGCACGTCGGTTCGTGAGTATCGCCCGTAAGCAAACCGACACTCCCGACTCGTCGGGACGGCTCGCGGCGGGACCCTGGCAGTCGGTGGCAGATCTGCATCAAGACACGGCAGGCCCAACCCTCCCCCAGGGGTCGTTGGCGTCCGTGGGGCGCGCGCTGCAGAACATCTTCGAGCGCTACAGCGGCAGCGCGGTCCGGCGGGTGGTTGGCGTGTCCGACGAATACGGGATCGACGGGCTCTACGTGGCCTTCATCGTCATGCGTGAGCGAACCGCGTGGCCGGTGATGCGCAGCGAAGATCGCCAGGCGCTCGAGCTCGCGTCGCGGCTGATGTCGGGCTTTGCGATGCTGCCCAGCTCCACATACATGCAGGTGCCGCCGGCCGAGGTCGAGGTGCTCGTCGATCGGATCATGACCTCGGTCGCGCAGTGGGCACGCCAGCGGCTCAGCGCGGATCTCAAGCGCGAGTACATGGCGCTGCTCGAAGAGTACGCCGAGCGCCTGCGCCCGCTGCTGGAAGCCCAGCGCCCCGGTGCCGTCGCCGATCCCCTGGCCGACCGCCCCGCGATCACGATCGCGCTGATGGAGGCGTTCGAGCAGTGGCTGGCCGCCGACAGCACGCTGCCCGCGCGCCGCCACATGCTGGCGATCCTCGAGGGCTTGTTCGGGTAGCCTTGGCCCATGGCGGCGGCCCTCGCACGACCCGGTCATTCGTGGGTTTGCGGTCCCCCAGGGCGCTTGGTAAGTCGGCGCAGATGAGCGACGCCAAGCCACTGACCTACGCGAGCGCGGGCGTCGACATCGAGGCCGGAAACGAGGCCGTGCGGCGGATCAAGGCGCTGGTCGAGACCACCCGGCGACCCGAGCAGATCGACGGGCTCGGCGGCTTCGCGGGCATGATGGCGCTGCCGAGCGGCCTGCGCGAGCCGGTGCTGGTCTCGTGCACGGACGGCGTTGGCACCAAGATCCTGGTGGCGATCGCCCTCGATCAGCACCACAGCGTCGGCATTGATCTGGTCGCGATGAACGTCAACGACCTGCTGTGCACGGGCGCCCGGCCGCTGTTCTTGCTCGACTACGTGGCGACCGGCCGGCTCGAGCCCGGCAAGATCGAGCAGCTGGTCTCGGGAGTGGTCGCGGGCTGTCGGCAAGCCGGGTGCGCGCTGCTGGGGGGTGAGACCGCCGAGCTTCCGGGCATGTACGCAGATGGCCACTACGATCTCGCCGCGACGGCCGTCGGGGTGGTCGAGCGTGATGAGATCTGGGGCCCGCAGCGCAGCCAAGCAGGAGATCTGGTCTTGGCGCTGCCCAGCTCGGGGCTCCACAGCAACGGCTACTCGCTGGCCCGCAAGGCGTTGTTGTCGGCGGAGCACGGTGGCTTGGAGCTCGGAGATCCGCTCCCGGGCGCGGGGCCCGAAGACCCCGCGACGGTTGGCGAGGCGCTGCTCGAGCCCACGCGAATTTATGAGCCAGCGTTCGCGGCCCTGCGCGCGCTCACGGGCGGACCGGTCCACGCGGCCGCGCACATCACCGGCGGCGGCCTGATCGAGAACCCACCGCGCGCGATCCACGACGGGCTCACGATCGAGATTGATCTCGACCCGATCGAGCAACCGGCGGTGCTGCGGGCGGTCGCCGCGTGTGGGGTCGCCCACGACGAGATGTTGCGGACCTTCAACTGCGGGATCGGCATGCTCTTGGTGGTTGACCCAAGCCGCGCCGACGAGGTCCTGGCCGCGTGCGATGCCGCTGGGCAGCCCGCGGTGCCCGTGGGCCGGGTGGTGGCCCGGGGACCGAAGGACCCCGCCGTTCGCGTCACGGGCACCATCCGCCGCTGCTAGACTAAGCCTCACGTTTGGGCCTCCATTTTGGCGAGCGCGACGACCAACCACTACGACCTGATCGTGCTCGGCACCGACTTCGCCGGGCTGGTCGCGGCCGCGTTGGTTGCCCGGCGAGGCAAGCGGGTGCTGGTGATCCCCCACGGTCCGATCGACGGGCGCTACCGGCTCGCGCGTCGGGGCTTCTCGCTCGACACGGCCCCGCTCGTGCACTTGGGGTGTCCGGCGGTGCAGCGGGTGTTCGAGGAGCTCGGCCTGTGGACGCAGATCCGCCGCGAGCACCGGCCGCTGGGTGAGCTGCTGCACTACGCGCTGGCCGAGCACCGCCTCGACGCCGCGCCGACCGACGCGAGCTGGCTGCGAGAGGTCCACCGCGAGTGGCCTGACGATCCCGTCGCCGAGGCCTGGGAGCACCGCCAGCAGTGGAGCGAGGCGACCGACGAGCTGCTCGACGAGCTGCTTGGCTCCGACAGCGCGCTGGTCCCCGATGGGTTTTGGAGCCGACGGTTCTTGGCCCGGGTGTCCAGCCAACTGCCGGCCGCCGACTTCGACGAGCTTGGACCGCTGGGCCCCGACCACCCGCTGCGGGTCCAGTCGCGCGCGCTCGAGGCTTGGCTGCAGCACCTGGGCCCAGGGCAGCTGGGCAAGGCCGCGAGCTTGCGGATCTCGAGGCTGTGGGCGCGCGGCCCCGAAGATCGCAGCGGCGGCGCGCCAGGGCTGCGCGAGCAGCTGCTTCAGCGGATCGAGCTCAAGTCCGGCGAGGTCAAGTCGAACCTGCGGATCGCCGAGGTCATGCACAAGCGCGGGCGGGTCAAGGGCATCACCTTGCTGGGCAAACGCGATCGCTACGGCTGTGATCACATGCTGATCGCCACCGATCCACGCCGGCTGATCGACGGACCGCTGGTCGCCGCCTCGCTGCCCAAGCCGCTGCAGGTCAGCCTCGACAACATCGAGAGCGCGGCCCGGCGGTTCGTGCTGCACCTCGACATCGACGAGCGCGGGATCGGGCCGGGGCTCGAGGGGCTGGTCGTGTGCGTACCGACGCGGGCGCAGGCCGAGGGGGTTGGCATGACCTACCTGCGGCTCGATCCAGGGCCGGCGCAAGACGGCGTGCGCAGCGTGTCGATCGTGCGGATGCTCGGGCCGGACGAGCCGACCGACGACGTCCGCGAGCGGATCCTCGACGAGCTCGAGCAGCGCGGCGTGCTGCCCTTCGCGCGGCCGTGGCTGCGGCTGATCCACTCGCCCCACGACGGCCGCGAGGCGACCGACGGCGCGGGGCAGCGGCTCGAGGCGCTCGGGGCCGACACCGCCCTGCGCGTGCCGATGGACCCGCTGTACCGGCTGCGGGGCGCCGAGCCCAGTCTTGGCGTGGGCTTGCTGCCACACTCGTCGGGGATCAAGAACCTGTACTTCGCGTCACGCATGACCTACCCCGGGCTTGGGCTCGAGGGGGAGTTCGCGGCTGGCTGGGCGGCCGCGGGCGCGGTCGCGGCGGCTGGGCGCGCGGGCCTTGGGCGCAATCTGTTTCTTGGACGCGGCTGAGCTGGCGGCTCAGCGGCGGCCGCCAAGGGTCACGGTCGCCGCTTGCTGGCGACCCGCCCGACCTGGATCGTCGCCCAGCGGCGGGCTCTGAACCGTGACCGACAGCGCGCCTGCTCGCAGCTGCGTCCCCGGCTTGGCGTGGGCGCGGCGAACGATCGCCAGGCCCTCGAGCGCCTGGGTGTGACTGGTCAGCTGACCGATCTCTGCCGCTGGGTCCGCGCCCTCGACCTGCAGCCCGATCGGCAGACCCGACTCTGGCAGCGCCGACAGCTTGACCCGGACCATCACGCGGTTGACCTTCCCGCGGTTGTGAATGCGCGAGAGCGGCTCTTGACCCAAGAAGCAGCCCTTGTCGTAGGACACGGCGTCGACGAAACCAACCTCGGGCGGGAACCGATCCGCTGCGATCTCGAAGCCCCAGGCTGGACGCCCGTGGGTCACGCGGGCCGCCGTGAACTGGTCGGCGTTGGCGGCTTCGCCCAGGTTCTCCAGCGTGGCCAGGCCTGGCGTGGGACCCACCACCAACACCCCCGGCAACGGATGCGAGCCCGCGAACGCGCGAACGCCAGCGGGCAGCGGCCCGAGCTGCTCGGGCGTCAGCGCGCCGCTGTCCGTCCACGCGATCGCACACTGATGATCCGCCAGCGGCTCGAGCTCGACGTCGTCCATGATGATGTGGGCGTCGAGCTTGGCGGTCACCACGGGCGCGATCTCGGCGGGCAGCAGCAGCCAGGGTTCGTCCTCGGCGACCGCCAAGACCACGACCTCGCTGATGATCTTGCCCTTGACCGTGAGCAGCGTGGCCGCCGTCGCCCGCCCAGGTGTGAGCTCACCGACGTCGGCGCTGAGCAAGCCCTGGAGAAAACGCGTGGCGTCGTCGCCTGTGACGCGGACCACCGCGCGAGCTTGGTGCGGGAGCGTGGCGAGCAGAGCGTGGCGGATCGTCGCGGTCACGCCTGCACCATGACAAGCCTGGTCGGGGCCCGCAACAGACAGCCCGCGCGGTGGGAGGTATCGCGCGACTGCTCTGCGAAGTGCGAACGCCCATGGGGCAGACGACGAAAGCGTCCCCAGGCACCACGAGAGCCCCCTTTCAGGGCTTCCAGGGGGCAATGATGCCCCCGCGTACAGCCAGCCCGGTGGGAGCGAGCGCAGCGAGTGACCTGCGAAGCGCGAAGGCGTATGTGGCGGACGACAACACCGTCCCCCCAGCACTACGAGAGCCCCCTCCAAGGGGGCCAATCATGCCCCCGCGTACTGCCAGCCCGGTGGGAGCGAGCGCAGCGAGTGACCTGCGAAGTGCGAAGGCGTATGTGGGGGTCATACACAACTTGCGGGGCTTGGAGCGGCGGTGTAGGGGTTGCCGATGCGATCGCCCCGTGAGCGAGTCCCGGCCCGTGGCCGCCCCCGGGTCGCGCTCGCTTGTCTGACGCTGGCGTGGCTCGCCGCGCGACCGGTTGCCGCGGCGCCGCCCCCCTCCCCTGCGGATCCTGTGAACGACGCGGCGGCGGTCGAAGGTCCGAGCGTCCCGGCGCCCGTGCTCGATGGTCCCGCGCCGGCCTCGCCCAAGCTGCCCGAGCCACGCACGGGGCACGCGCCGCCGCTGGTGTTCAGCGGGCCACCGGGATCCCAAGGGTCGCTGCTGGGCACCGATGATCCCGTGCGCGCCCTGTTCGAGATGCCGCCCTCGACCCGCGAGGATGCCTACGGCCCGCGCCCAACCGGGATCCCAGCGCTGAGCCGCGAGCAGATCGTCCGCTACGGACTCGACAACCCCTACGTCAAGGCGGCCGATCAAAACATCGAGGCCATGCGGGCGCTGCTTCGCATGGCCAAGTTCGCGTGGGTGCCCGTGGTGCGCACGTCCGCGGTGCTGACCCCGGGCGCGGCGATCGAGTGCGACGACGTGTCGCTGCAAGGTGAGGACGGCCCGTTCTCCTATCAGTATTGCCGGGCTGCCGGCGATCCGGCGACGGGCCTGGGCCCCGACGGCAGTGACGCCCCCGCGGACCTCCAGTCGGTTGGGGGGTACTTCTCCCGGATCGCCAAGGCTGGGATCTCGCTGCGACTGACCGCGGAGTTCGTCGTGCCGATCTACACCTTCGGCAAGATCATCAACGCCAAGCGGCTCGCCACGGTCGGCGTCGAGCTGGCGACCCTGCAGAAGCTGGCGACCGAGCAAGAGACGCTGCTGCGCATCTACGAGGCCCACGCCGGGTTGCTGCTCGCGCGCGAGAGCATTGCGATCCTCGACGAAGCGTGGGGGATCATCGCGGGCGAGCGCCTGAAGATCCAGGCGGATCTGGGGATCGGGCCCGACGGCGAGCCAGCGTTCGACGCCGATCCCGAGTCGCTCAACCCCGATCGCGATCCCGACGATCTGACCCGGCTCGAGGTCGGCGAGATCGAGCTGGCCGGGCGCATGCGCGAGGCTCGACTGATCGAAGCGAAAGCGCTGGCCAGCCTGTGGGCGATCGCCGGCAGCGCGGCCCCGCGCGGGTTCGACGTCGCCGAGCAACGCCTGATCCCCGACACGATCGAGGGCGGGCTCGCCGAGCTCGATCACTACAAGGCGCTGGCCCTGAAGAACCGGCCCGAGGCCAAGCTGGCCGACGCTGGCGTCGAAGCCCGCAAGGTCCAAGAGAAGCTCGCGCGCAGCAATTTTTTGCCGGACATCGGGGCCGTCGTGAAGCTTGGCTACGGCTACGCCAACAAGGCCTCGCCGGACATGCGCACGCTCAACTACACGGGGCGGCTCAACTACTCGAACGTGTTCCTTGGGCTCGGCATGAGCTGGAACCTGGACTTTCACAACAACGCGTTCGCGCTGCAGCGGGCCCGCGCCCAGCGACGCGAGGCCGAGTACAAGCGCGAGGTCGCCCAGCGGTTGCTGGCGCTCGATGTCGAAGACGCCTACCGCGGGGTGATCGACGCCGAGCAGCAGCTGCGCTTCGCCGAGCTCGCGCGCGACAAGTCGTGGCGGTTGGTGATCTCCGAGCAGACCAGCGGGACGATCGGCGCGAGCAACTTCGAGGAGCTCCGCAAGGCGCTGACGAAGTGGGCGGAGTTCGAGTTTCAGCGGTTCGAGGCGGTGATGAACCGCAACACCGCGCTGGCCCGACTCAGCCGCGCGGTGGGTGTGCCTCTGACCGCCCACTGAGCCGCGCGGGTCTTCGGGACGTCGAGCATGCTCGTGTGCAAGACCTGCCTGCCCACTCGGCAGGTTCCGCCGATCGCTGGATGAATCGTGGCCTGGATCAGAGTCGTTGTTGGTGTTCGGGGCTGGCACGAGCCTTGCTCAACCCCGCGCCATGAAGCGCTCCCATCGGTCCTTCCTTCGATACGGCCAGATCTCGACTCTCAGTTTCCTAATTTGTGCGTGTTCTTCGGCTGGCTCGGATGGCGAGACAGCGGATGACACGTCCGACACCGACACCGACACCGACAGCTCCGCCGACGAGAGCAACACCGCGACGGGTGACGAGGACCCCGGTACGGCGTTGCGCAGCTACCAGGTCGAGGTCTGGGCCGACAACTGGTCTTCGATGTACCTCGACGAGACGCTCTTGATGGAGGACGCGGAGCCGATCACGCAAGAGCGCTCCTTCAACGCCGAGATCTTCAGCTTCGAGGCCACGCCGCCGTTCGGCCTGAACGTCATCATGAAGGACTTCATCGAGAACGACTCGGGCCTCGAGTACATCGGCGAGCCGAACCAGCAAATGGGCGACGGCGGCTACATCATGCAAGTGACCGACATGGAGTCCGGGGAGCGCGTGGTGGTGAGCGACGCCAGCTGGCGCTGCTTGACGATTCACGAGGCGCCGCTCAACAAGGAGTGCGAGAGCTCCGCGTCTCCCCTCGATGACTGCGAGTGGGAGATCGGCGAAGAGCCTGACGGGTGGAAGTCAGCGGCGTTCGACGACGCGGCGTGGGTGGCACCGAGCGTCTACACCTCGGAGCAAGTCCAACCAAAGGAGGGATACAACGAGATCAGCTGGGACCCGGACGCGCAGTTCATCTGGGGAGCCGACCTCGAGACCCACAACACCCTGCTGTGCCGCGTGACGGTCGAAGGATGAGGAGCAAGACCATGACGATCTCGACAAAATCATTGATGTTCGTGGGCTGCCTCTGTCTTGGCGCATGTGTTGACGGTGTTGACGGTGCCGACGCCGACGTTGGAGACGAGGGCGAGTCCGGAGAGACGGGGACCACCACAGGCGAAGACACGGGGACCACGCCAGGGGAAGCCGGCGACTGCTCGGGTTGGGAGATGCTCAGTGACTTCTTCCCCGAGGTGACCCTCGATCAGCTTGGCAGCTGCGAGGGGCGCGGCTACGAAATCCACGCGAGCCTGATGAGCTTCGAGGGCATCTCGATCACGGGGCCGTCCGTGGTGGGCGCCGACGGGTCCAACGTCGCGGAGCCCTGTGTCGAAGTGTTGTGTGACGATGACTACGCGTACATCGCCTCGAACGCCCTGCCCCACTACGATCCCCAGGCCCAGCCAATCTTCGACACGGTCGACACGCCGATCGTCCATCGGGTGCCGCTCGTCTCGCAGCCAGCGGACGTGACCGCCCCGGCGGATCCCTGGGAGGACATCGAGGGCTGCGAGGCGGCCCTGAGCATGGAGGTGCAAGCGGTCACGCCCACCTTCCCGCCATTTTCTCACTGCTACTTCGAGAGCGAGGACGGAAGCCAGGTCACCGGGGCGACGCACGTGACCGACGGCGAGACCGTGGTCCACAAGGTCCTGTGCTACGGCCAGACCGGCACGGTCATCACCGGGGTGCCCCTGTTCGCTCCCTGCGAAGAGGCGCGGCCCGATCCCTACGGGTCCCCGCTGTTTCGCGCCTACGGGGACGCGAACACGCTGTTCGTCGACTTCTGCGGCACGCACCCCGCAGCGATCACGCACAACCACTGGCTCAACGAGGTCTGCCTCGAGCAGGACGAGCAGAGTCGGCCGGTGAACTCCTACGCCACCGGTGCGGCCGCCTTCGTCGTCGAGGACCTCGATGCCCAGGACTGCGCCGCCGAGTCCGACATCCTTGGGTGGTCCTACGACGGGTATCCGCTCACGGGCACGTGCCTGTGCATGGAGCGGGACGAGCAGGGCACCTGCGTGGACCTGCGGCGGGCGCGGTCGAGCTACGTGTACGGCGGGCTGGGGCGGTTTGCGAACGACGCGGCCGGCGACCCCGACATCACCGAGGCCGCCGTCGCGAGCAGCCATCTTGGCCGCGAGCTCGACGCGTGCACCCAACAAAGTGACTGCTGCTCGGGCAACGACTGCGGCCTGTTTTGCCAGCCGCTGCTGGTTCAAGACGGCGAGGGTGCCGTACAGATGGAAGACCGATGCGTCAGCGCCAACTACAGTTGGTGTGGGCACGAGTATGTCGAGCACCCGTCGGTCATCGAGACCGACGGGTACGTCTACCTCGATCGCTGCAACGGTGTGGAGACGGCCGACGGCTACCGATACGTCGGCACGCCAAGCTTCCCGTATGTGAACGCGTGCTACCGGGGCGAGCCGACCGAGAGCGCCCTCGATGACACCTACATCCGCTTGGACGCCGGGTCCCCGCCCGGACCGGGGCCGATGCCGTGATCCGGCGCGCCGCGCTCCGCTGCCTCGTTTGGGGATCGTGGGTCGCCACGCTGGCGGCCTGCGACCTCGAGCAGGACGCGTCGCCGCCCAAGGTGCTGGCCGCGACGGTGGTGCACTACGAGCTGGCCGTCGACTGGGACGGGGCCAGCTTCGACGGCGGCCGGCGCCGATTTGTCACCGACCTCGGCTACGAGGTTTGGGTCTCGCGCTGGGTGCAGAGCAGCACCAGCATCGAGCTGATCGCGTGCGAGCGGGAGCGTTCGCACCCCTTCGACCACGACGTCTCGGTCGTGACCCACGAGATCGTCGAGGAGCTCACCGAGGCGGACGTCACCACCATCGGGACGGGCGAGGGCAGCGGCCTGCCCTACTGCGACGTCTACCAAGTCCTGGGCCGGCTGCCCGTGGGCGACGAGCCCGACGTGGTCACGTGGATCGAAGGGGAGTTCCGGGCCCCGGGAAGCGAGGAAGTCGAGGCCTTCTTCGCGCTCGGTACGGTGCCGATCTCCGTCCTTCCTTCACTTGCGACGGGCGCATGGGACGACACGCTGGCGGAGGACGAGGCTCGCGTGCAGCTGGTGCGGTACCCGGCCCGGGCCTTCGACGGCCTCGAGCTCGCCAGCATGAGCGAGCTCGACATCGCGTACGCGGCGGCGCAGCGACTGGCGCAGTCGGCCGACGTACCTTGGTACCTGGGTGACTGACGGCTCGAACATCTCGGCGTCACGGTTGGCGAAGATCTCGGGGGGGCGCGCCACGCCCCCCGCGAACGCCCAGGTTTCGCGTCCCCTCGGCAGATCCCGTGGACCCGCGTGATACAGCCCGCGGCGCCTAGTTCGCGTGGAGGCATATCCCCCACAAGTCGATGTCACGAGTCGCGGGCGAGCAGCGTATGCTTTGCTCGCCCATGACCTGGGAAAACTTGATCGACCCGAACCTGCTTCGACCTCTGCTCGCCAACGCCTCGTCAGAGTGCGGGGGCCTCGGCACCTACGCGTGGGCCTTCGGCCAAGGGGTGCTCGTCGACCTGACGCCCTGCGTGTACCCGCTGATCCCGGTGACCGTCGCGGTGTTCGGGGCCAAGGGGGTCAGCAAGGGCCGGGCGCTGTTCTTGGCGGCGTCCTACGTGATGGGCATGGCAACCCTGTACACCAGCTTGGGTGTTGGGGTCGCGCTCGCGGCTGGTGGCGTCGGGTTTGGGACCTGGCTGGCGAACCCGTGGGTCGTGGGTCCGCTGGTCTTGGTGTTGCTCGCGCTCGCGGCCAGCATGTTTGGCGCGTTCGAGCTGCAGCTGCCTTCGGCGCTCGAGAACAAGCTGGCCAACGTTGGCGGCGCGGGTCCGTTCGGCGCGTTCTTGATGGGCCTGGTCAGCGGCTTGGTGTCTGCGCCCTGCACGGGTCCGGTGCTGCTCAACCTGCTGGCCTATATCGCCGTCTCGGCGGATCGCCCAGGCGGGGTGCTGTACGGCGGCTCGCTGCTGTTCACCTATGCCCTGGGCATGGGCACGCTGTTCTTCGCGGTGGCCCTTGGCGCCAGCTTGTTCAAGCCCGGACCGTGGATGGATCACATCAAGAGCGTGTTTGGGATCGCGCTGATCGTGATGGCGTTCTACTTCTTGCGGCCGCTGAGCCCGGCCCTCTCGGGGTTCGTGATCAACCCGCAGTGGGGGCTGTGGCTGGGCCTTGGGCTCACTGTGGCTGGGGTCGCGGCCGGCGCGGTGCACCGCAGCTTCCACGGGCCACTCAGTGAGAAGCTGATCAAGGGCACGGCGGTGGCCGTGGCCAGCTTTGGCTCAGTCTTGATGCTCAACAACATCCTGTACGTCGAGCTGACCGCCGACTGGCACGAGGTCCAGACCATGGACGAGCTCGAGGCCGCGGTCGCGCGGGCCGACGAAGCCGGCAAGCCGATCCTGATCGACTTCGGCGCGTCGTGGTGCAACCCCTGCCACGAGCTCGAGGCCAAGACCTTCGCGGCCCCCGAGGTCGAGGCCGAGCTGGCCAAGTACGAGCTGATCAAGATCGACGTCAGCGATCCCAGCGATGAGCAGCAGGCCATGCAGTCGGCGTTTCACGCGGCCGAGCTGCCGAGCGTGGTCGTCTACACCGCGGGCTCCGGCCTCGGCGAGCGCATGGCCGACGTCCGCGCCGGCAAGCCCCAGCCCGAGCCTGCGGTGCACGTGACCACCTTCATCGAGGCGCCAGCGTTCCTCGAGCGGCTGTCGGGCACGGGCGCGCCGGATCCCAGCGCGGGCATCTGTCAGCGCGGCTGACTCGTGCCAGCGCCTCGACCGACGCTGGCCGCGGCGTGACGATCTCGCGGAGGGTCTGCGGACCCTTCCATCCACGGCTGCGATCCTGACCCGTGAGGGTCTTCGGGAATCACCCCGAACATGATCCGAGCGGTTCCTCCGAAACTGGCGGCTTCGCCTGAACGTGGGCGCTACAGCAGCTTGTCGATCGCCTTCTTGTCGAAGCCGCGCAGCAGCTCGCCGCCGATGTCGATCATCGGCACCGAACCTGTCGGGACGCCCTTGGCCTTGGCCTTGGCCTGGAGCTCGGCCGCGGCGGTGCGGTCCTTCTCGATGTCCTTGGCCACATACTCGACGCCCTTGCCATCGAGGTACTTCTCGAGCTGCTTGCAGACCCCGCACCAGGAGGTCTTGTAGATGATGATCGGCGCCTCGCGGTTGGCGATCTGCTCGAGCGACTCGAGGTCGGTGGGCATCGCGTAGACCGAGGATCGGCCGGTGCCGAGCACGGTGGTCTCGAACTCGTCGCGGGCGACCATCTCGAGGGCGAAGCGGCCGTCGGGGAGCGGGGCGTCGAGGTTGGCGACCCACACCTTTCCGGCTGGCGCGGCGGCCCCGAACACGTTCACGCCGACGCGCTCGCGGGCCTCGGCGGGGACCTCGGCGACGCTGGTGCAGTCGGCGAACACCCCCCGCTCGCCGGCGTAGGTGAGCACGAACTGGTCGCTGTTGGGGTCGAACACGGGCGGCTCGGCCTGGGCTGGCGTCGCGCGATCGGCCGCGTCGGGCTGGGGCGGGCGCTCGGGCCCGCACGCGAGGGCGGCCACCACGGACAGCGAGACAAGATGGACGCGCAGGGATGTTCGAGGGGCGCGGGGCAGCATGACGAGCGCGGAGTATAGCGGGCCCGCTCGCCTGGTGTCAGCGAGCCGTCCGGATCCGAGCCGCCCGACTCGAAGCGCTACGCCAGCGGCGTGAGCTCGACCAGCGGACCCGGATCGCGGCCGACCTGGCGCAGATCGAAGCTCGCGATCAATTCGTGTGGCGCCACGTGCTCGTGCTGATCGGCCGGGTTCAGCAGCCCTGCCGAGCGGGCCAGCGCCGCGACCACGCGCCGCGGATCCACCCCCGCAGCCCGCAGCGCCGACAGATCCGGGGCGCCGTGGCGCTTGTTGAGCTTGTTGCCGTCGGCGCCGAGGATCAGCGGCGCGTGGGCGAAGCTCGGCGCCGTCAGACCCAAGCTCCGCGCCAGCAGGATCTGGCGCGGCGTGCTGTCGATCAGATCCGCCCCACGCAGCACGTGCGTCACGCCCATCGCCGCGTCATCGACGACGACCGCGAGCTGGTAGGCCCAGGCACCGTCGGCCCGCCGCAGCACGAACTCGCCGACCTCGGCCGCGACGTCCTGGCACCAGCGACCGGCGATCCCATCGTCAAAGCAAACCTCGCCAGGCGGGACCCGCCAACGCAGCGCGGCCGGCCGACCGGGGTGGCTGGGCGCGACCCGACACGTGCCCGGATAGATCGGATCGGCGCCGTGGGGTGCAGACGCGACCTCGCGCAGCTCCTTGCGGGTGCACGTGCACGCGAAGGTGTCGAGTCGGGCGAGCGCGGCCGCGTACACCTCACCGCGCTCGGACTGGCGGTACGGGCCGTTTGGACCGCCCACGTCGGGGCCCTCGTCCCAGTCGAGCCCCAGCCAGCGCAGCTCGTCGAGCTGTCGCGCCTCGTGCTCGGGGCGGCTGCGCTGCGGATCGAGATCCTCGACGCGCAGCACGAACCGGCCTCGCGCCGCGCGGACCTGCAGCCACGCGAGCAGGGCCGTGCGCGCGTTGCCCAAGTGCAGGCGCCCGGTTGGGCTTGGAGCGTAGCGGCCGACGACCGTCATGGAACTCGATCAGGGCCGCGGGAGGTAGCGGCTCGGCAGCAAGCCGCCGTCGGTCTCGTCGGTCCACGCCAGCGACACCACCCACCAGCGCTCGCCGTGGCGGACCAGCTGCAGCGAGTTGATGCCGCGCCGCACTTCACCGGCGTCGGCGCTGCGCTCGTAGGTGCTGAACACCTGGGCGAGATCCGCGAACACCTCGGTCCGACGGGTCAGCTCGCGCTCGGTGAAGGCCGTGAGCGCGCCGCTCTCGACCGCGGCGTTGGTGCGCGCGACGTAGTCCTCGATCGAGCTGACCTCGCGGTGATCGGGATCGGTCCGCTCCGAGACCCCGGGCTGGACCCGCACCATCACTGCGTTTGGGTCGAACAAGCCGCGAAAGCGATCCCAGTCGGGGCCGCGGCCGTCATCGAACGAGACCGACGAATACAGCGCGTTGACGATGCCATCGAGTGAGTCGACGTCGGCAGCGTCGCTTGGCGGCGGCGCGGGAGGTTGAGGAGGTGGTTCGTCCATCGCTGGTGTGAGCGTACCAGCTGCCTCCCCGGCAGTTGTCAGCTCGGAGCGAGGGCTGCACCCCCGCTCGCGGACAGCGTTGTGGACTGGATCACAAGGCCACCCGCGAGCGGGCCCGGATAACGGTTGTCGCGTCCGCGAAAAGGTGGCATTTGCGGCGGGTGGCGGACCGGCTCGATATCTCGCAGCGAAAGAAAGACCACCTGGCGCTGTGCGCGGGTGACAACGTCGGTTTTCGAGAGAAGACGGCCCTGTTCGAGCAGTGCGATCTCGTTCACTGCGCGCTGCCAGAGATGCACGCGGACGAGGTCGACTCGCGAGTCGAGCTGCTTGGCAAGACCCTGGCGGCGCCCGTGGTGATCTCGGCGATGACCGGCGGGACCGACGAGGCCGCGAAGATCAACAAGGATCTGGCCCAGGTCGCCGACGAGCTTGGCCTGGCCATGGGCCTTGGCAGCCAGCGGGCCATGTTCGAGCGACCCGAGACCGCGTGGACCTTCGAGGTCCGCGACCGGGCGCCGAACTTGCTGCTGTTCGGCAACCTTGGCCTGGTCCAGGCCCGCAAGATGAGCACGGCCGAGATCCGCAAGCTGTGCGCGGACGTGGGGGCCGACGCGCTGTGCATCCACCTCAACCCGGCCATGGAGATCGTCCAACCTGGCGGGGACCGGGACTTCGGCGGGGGGCTCGATCTGTTTCGGCGGCTGGTCTCGGAGCTCGGGATCCCGGTGATCGCCAAAGAGACCGGCTGCGGGATCTCGAGGGGCGTCGCGCAGATGATCCGCTCGACCGGGGTCGAGCACTTCGACGTCTCGGGCGCGGGTGGGACCAGCTGGGTCGCGGTCGAAGCCCACCGGGCCGAGGACGAAGAACAAAAGCGCCTGGCCCAAGAGCTGTGGGACTGGGGCATCCCAACGGCGGCCTCGGTGCTGCAGCTGCGCGGCCTGGGCGTCAAGGCGATCGCCACGGGCGGGCTGCGCACGGGCTCCCACGTGGCCAAGGCCGTCGCGCTTGGGGCGACCGCGGGCGGGCTCGCGGCGCCGGTGCTCAAGGCCCACCGCGCTGGGGGGATCGACGGCGCCCGCGAGTTCTTGCGCGGCGTCATCACCACGGTCCGCTCGCTGATGCTGCTGACCGGCTCGCGCACGGTCGCCGAGCTGCAGCGGGCGCAGCTGATGCTCGGGCCCGACCTCGCGCGTTGGCAGCCCTGACGTCATGACGCTCGAGCTCCAGCGTTCGGCCGTCGCCTGCGGCAAGGTCATCCTGCTCGGTGAGCACTCGGTGGTGTACGGACAGCCGGCGCTCGCGGCTGGGCTCGCGCGCGGGCTGACCTTGCACGCGACCCCCCTGCCCGACCGCGGCGCCGCGATCGAGCTGTCGGTCCCGAGCTGGGCGCTGGATCTGCGGCTGACGCCCGACACGGATCACCCGGTCGCGCGGGCCTGCCTGGAGGTGCTGACCCACTGCGATGGGCCGGTGACCGGCTGGCGGATCGACGGCGAGGCCCGGATCCCATGTCGCGCGGGCTTGGGCTCTTCGGCTGCGTTGACGGTCGCGCTGGCCCGGCTCGCGCTCGGGCCCCAAGCCAGCGCCGAGCCCGACCTCGAGGAGGTCGTCGCGGCCTCGTTGGTCGGCGAGCGGGTGTTTCACGGCACGCCCTCGGGCCTCGACAGCGCGGTCGCGGCCCGCGGTGGGGTGGTCGCGTTCGAGCGTGGGGCCAGCGGCAGCGGCGAGCCGATCGAGCTCGGTGCACCGGTCTCGCTGGTGGTGATCCCCAGCGGGATCCCGCGTCAGACCGGCGCGCTGGTGGCGGGGGTTCGGATGCGGCGCGATCGCCTGCCAACGGTGATAGATCCGGTGATCGGCGCGCTCGGCCAGCTGGTCACGCGCGGCCGCGCGGCCCTGACCGCTGGCCAGCTGCACGTGCTCGCCGAGCTGACCACGGTGGCCCACGAGCTATTGTCCGCGCTCGGGGTCTCGCTGCCCGAGCTCGACTTGCTGTGCGCGGCCGCGGTTCGCCACGGCGCGCTCGCGGCCAAGCTGACGGGCGCGGGCGGAGGCGGCTGCGTGATCGCCCTGTGCGACACTCGAGCCGCCGCGCAGGCGGTGGTCACGGGCCTGCGCGCAGAGTTTCCCGCGCTGACCTCAGCGCCGTTCTTCGTCGAGATCGAGTCAGGCCAACCATGAGCCAGCCACGTCCATGCCGGGCCACCGCCCACTCCAACATCGCGCTGGTCAAGTACTGGGGAAAGCGCGACGGCGACGATCCAGCCCTCAACCTGCCGGCGGTCGGCTCGCTGTCGATGACCCTGGATGTGCTGCGCAGCGAGACCCTGGTCAGCCCGGCCCAGGCCGATGGGTTCGAGCTCGACGGGGCACAGATTGGGGGCAAGCCCGCTGCCAAGGTGTTCGCGCACCTGGACCGCGTGTGGCGGCTGGCAGATCTGAACGGGGCGCGGCCGCCATGCTCGGTCCGCTCGACCAACCACCTGCCCACCGCGGCCGGGCTCGCCAGCTCGGCCTCGGGCTTCGCGGCCCTCACGATCGCGGCGGCCGGCAGCTTCGGGATCTGCGACCAACTGGACGGGCCCGCTCGCGCGCAGCTGTCGGCGTGGGCCCGCATGGGATCGGGCAGCGCGGCGCGGTCACTGTGGGGTGGGTTCGTGCGCCTCGACGCGGGCAGCCGCGGCGACGGCAGCGACTGCCTCGCGCGTCAGCTGCACGGCGCCGACCATTGGGACCTGAAGCTCCTGGTCGTCCACACCGCGCGCGGGGCCAAGCAGGTTGGTTCAACCGGCGGCATGGAGTCGTCGCGGCTGACCTCGCCCTACTACCCAGCTTGGGTCGAGACCTCCCCCGCCGACCTCGACGCCGCCCAGACATCCCTGGCCGCGCGCGCGTTCGAGCCGCTGGGCGCCGTCATGGAGCACTCCTGCTTCAAGATGCACGCGTGCATGCTCGCTACCCAACCACCGCTGATGTACTGGAACGGCGCGACCCTCGAGGTCATCCGCGCGGTCTGGTCCATTCGTGAAGCCGGCGGCCCGCGGGGGTTCGTGACCTCGGACGCGGGGCCCCACGTCAAGGTCCTGTGCGAGTCTGCCCACGCCGCCGCGCTCGCCCAGCAGCTGCGCGAGGTCGCAGGCGTGCACGAGGTCCAGATCGTGGCGCCGGGTCCCGACGCGAGCCTCGAGCTGCTGTGATGCCCATGACCCCCTCCAACAAAGGTCCAACGTTTGGCCCCGTCTCGGCGCCAGGCAAGGCGTTCCTGATCGGCGAGTACGCCGTGCTCGAAGGTCACGAGGCCGTGGTCACGGCCGTCGATGTCCGCGCCCACGCCCACACGCCGCGCGACCAACACGGCGAGCGGCCCGATCCCGGCAGCCCGTTCGTCGCCGCTGCGGTCGAGCGCGTCGGCGCGTGGCTGCGGGCCCACGACCACGAGCTCCCCCCCGAGCTGCGCAAGCTCGACACGCTGCCCGTCGTGACCACCGTCGGGTTCACGACGGGGGCCCGCAAGCTCGGGCTGGGCTCGAGCGCCGCGGTCACGGCCGCGGTCGTTGGCTGGTACCTGCGCGCGGCCGGCTTGGATCTAAACGCCCCCTTCGTTCGCCAAGCGGCGATGGGCATCGCCCGCGAGGCCCACACGATCGCGCAAGAGGGCCGCGGCAGCGGGGCCGACGTGGCCACGGCGGTCTACGGTGGCACGGTCCGGTTCGCGCTCGGTGGTGGGGTTCAGCCGATCTCGCTGCCGAGCTGGCTGACGATCGGCTTCTTCGACGCGGGCGCGCCAGCCAGCACGGGCTCGCTGGTCAAGGCGGTCGAGGCCGGGGCGCGGCGGGATCGAGCCAGCTACGAGCTGGCGATCACCGAGCTGGCGTCGGCCAGCCGGCGGTTTCAGTCCGCGCTCGACGAGCAGGCCCACGCCGCGACGGCCTTCGGCATGATCCAAGAGGCTTGCGCGGCCCACAACGAGGGCCTGCGCGGGCTGCAGTCGGTCGCCAAGACCTCGATCATGTCCGAGCGGATCGAGACGATCCTCGGCGCCTCGCAGTGGGCCGAGCTGGCCGCGAAGCCCTCGGGGGCCGGCGGCGGCGACTTGGTCGTGGTGTTCGCTCGCGACAGCGCGCAGCTCGATCGCGTCGCCGTGGATCTGTATCACCGCTACGACATCGCCCTGGTCCGCAAGCTCGAGACCGACGCCATTGGTCTGCGCGCCGAGTCGCGCCCGCCGGTCAACTCGCGGATCCACGGGCTGTTCAAGCGCAGCGTGGCCCAGCGCCGCGAGGCCGTCGCGCTCGCAACCGGGCTCGAGCCCGGGCGCTTCGACGACGCCAACGCGACCGCGCTCGACGAAGAGACCGCGGACCACATGGTCGAGAACGTGGTCGGCTTCTTGGCGCTGCCGCTGGGGATCGCCACCAACTTCTGCCTGAACGGCCGCGACTACCTGGTCCCGATGTGCGTAGAGGAGGCCTCGGTGATCGCGGCCGCCTCGAACGCTGCCAAGATGATCCGCGCGGGCGGGGGCTTCAGCGGGTTCTCGGATCCGCCGTGGATGATCGCCCAGGTCCAGCTGGTCCGGGTTGGCCACAAGCCGATCGATGACGTCGCCGAGCAGGTCCGCGAGGCCAAGCAGTCGCTGCTCGAGCTCGCGGATGACTCGCACCCGCGGCTGCTCGCCCGTGGCGGCGGCGCGCGTGGCATGGAGATTCGGATCCTCGACGCCGACACGATCGTCGTCCACATGCTGGTCGACTGCCGTGACGCGATGGGGGCCAACTTGCTCAACACCGTGGCCGAAGCGATCGCGCCCAGGCTCGAGCAACTCAGCGGTTGGCGATCCGTGCTGCGGATCCTGAGCAACCTCGCCGATCGTCGGGCCTCGCACGTCAGCTGTCGGGTCCCGGCCGCGGTCCTGCGCGCCAACGAGATCGACGGTCCGCTGGTCGCCGAGCGGATCGAGGAGGCGTCGCGCTTCGCCGAGCTCGATCCCTATCGGGCCACGACCCACAACAAGGGGATCATGAACGGCGTCGACGCGGTCGTGCTCGCAACCGGAAACGACTGGCGAGCGATGGAGGCGTCGGCCCACGCGTTCGCGGTCAAGCACGGGCAGTACGGCCCGCTCGCCACCTGGCGCGCGGTCGCGGACGAGGCTGGCCGCACGATCGCGCTCGACGGCGAGATCAGCATCCCGACCGCGGTCGGGACCGTGGGCGGGGCGACGCGAACCCACCCCACAGCGCGGCTGGCGCTAGACATCCTCGGGCAACCCACCGGCGGCGAGCTGGGGCTGATCATGGCCGCCGCGGGGCTCGCGTCCAACCTCGCCGCGCTCCGAGCCTTGGCCACGGAGGGCATCCAACGCGGGCACATGTCCCTGCACGCCCGGACTGTCGCCATGGCAGCAGGCGCACGTGGCGCAGAGGTAGAATCGATCGCCCAGCGGCTGATCGATGTGGGCGAGATCAAACCCGAGAGGGCCGAAGCCCTGCTAGGTCAGCTCCGCGCCGGCGACGACTGACGCGACCCGCCCCTCCCCCCACGCAAAGACGCTCACGATCATGGCCACGGGATCCCACACCACACCGCGCTTGTTCGCGGTCCCCCTCGCGCATCCACGCGACGAGGTCGACGCGCTCCCCGATTCCCCCGACGGCGCGCCGCCGGGGCCGTGGACCAAAGAGGCCGCGTACCGGTTCTGCGAGCGCCTCGCGACCAGCCACTACGAGAATTTCCCGGTCGCCTCGCGCTTCGTGCCTGCGCCGCTGCGACCCCACCTGTGGGCGATCTACACCTTCGCCCGCACCGCTGACGACTTCGCCGACGAGCCCCGCTTCGAGGGTCGCCGCCGGCAAGCGATCGACGCGTGGGAGCAGTACCTCGAGGCCTGCTACCACCGCGACGTCGAGCACCCGGTGTTCATGGCCCTGCGCGACACCGTGCGCCGCCACAACATCCCGATCGGTCCGTTCAAGGCGCTGCTGATGGCGTTCCGCATGGATCTGACCAAGCACCGCTACGCCTCGTTCGCCGAGCTGCGCCAGTACTGCACGCACTCGGCCGAGCCGGTCGGGCAGCTGGTGTTGTACGTCCACGGCCACCGTCAGCCCGAGCTGCATCGCTTCTCCGATGAGATCTGCGCGGCCTTGCAGATCGCCAACTTCTTGCAGGATCTCAGCGTCGATATCCCGCGCGGGCGCTGCTACATCCCGCAAGAAGATCTGATCCACTTTGGCGTGACCTGGGATCAGCTGCAGTCAGGTCGCCACACGGCGGAGTTCAAAGAGCTCATGCGCTTCTCCTGCGCGCGGGTGCGGACCATGTTCTTGCGAGGTCGCCCGCTGATCCGCAAGGTCTCGCCGGGGCTCTCGCTGGAGCTCGAGGCGACCTGGCGCGGCGGCATGAAGATCCTCGACGTAATCGAGGCCCGCGACTACGAGGTCTTGGATTACCGACCCACGCTCGACAAGCGCGACGTCGTCGACATCGCGGGCCGATCGCTGTTCACGTTTGGCCGCCGGTTCGTGCGGGGCGAGGTCTGAGCCGGTGCCGCTCGCGCTCGACGTGCAGGCGCTGATCGAGCGCACCGGGTCGTTCGTGCGGCGGCTGACCGCGCGCTCGTCGTCGAACTTCAAGTTCGCGTTCTTGTTCTTGAGTCCCGCCCAGCGCGAGGGGCTGACCCAGGTCTACGAGTTTTGCCGGGTCGTCGACGACATCGTCGACGACCGCCCGCCTGGCTCCGAGGGCCGCGCCGAAGCCGAGGCCGGGCTCGCGATGTGGAGCGCCGAGATCGCCCACATCTACCAGCGCTCGGGTCCGATCCAGACCGAGCTTGGGCGGGCGCTCGCTGACACGATCGAGCACTTCGCCCTGCCCCGCTACGCGTTCGACGAGATCATCGCGGGCTGCGCGATGGATCTCGACATCACGACCTACCCGGATCTCGCCAGCCTCGAGCTCTACTGTTATCGGGTCGCGTCGTGCGTGGGGATCTTGTGCATTGGGATCTTCGGGGATCAGTCCGATCTCGCGCAGCGCTACGCCAAGCACCTCGGGCTGGCCCTGCAGTACACAAACATCTTGCGCGACGTGGGTGAGGACGCCGCGCGCGGGCGCGTGTACCTGCCGATCGATCTACTCGCTCGCCACGGGCTGAGCGAAGCTGACACGCTGCGCTGCACCTACGATCGGCGGTTCTTGGCGATGGCCGAAGAATTCGCCGAGATCGCCGAGTCCGAGTACCAAAAGGCGTGGGCGGAGCTGCCAAACATCGCCAACCTGCGCCCGCTGCTGGCCGCCGAGATCATGGGGCGCACCTACCACGAGCTGCTGATCGAGCTTCGTGCCCGCCGCTTCGATGTGTTCACCCACCGGGCGGGCCTGCGTCGCCGCGACAAGCTCAAGGTCGCCGCGATCTCGTTGGTGCTGACCAGTCTCCCGCTCGAGCTCCCCGGCGCGCGCGCTGTCCGAGCTGCGCTGGTTTGATCCAGGCCTCGCGCCCAGACCGGACAACAAGCCCACGGCGAGCTGAAAACAGCTACAGTGCGCTCGTGAGCCCACGGCTTCGCTCTCGCGCGTCCCTCGTCGCTGGCATGTTGAGCATGCTTGGCGGCCTCTCCTGTTTTGACGGCGTCGGGACGATCGGCGCCGTGTGTGAGGCGGACTTGCAGTGCGGGCTCGATCAAAGCTGCCGCAACTCGGTGTGCGGGGTGTGTGGCGACGGCACGATCCAGCCGGGGGAGCTGTGCTTTGGCGCCTCGTCCGAGGAAAACGTGTTCGGCGAGGTCACCGACTTGCTGGCCTTCGACCCCGAGGGCAACGGCTCGCCGCTGCTGATCGCCACCGTCAACAGCAACTGCGCGAACCCACCCATGGCGGGGCCGCCGACCGCCATGGGTGTCTCGTGCTGGGATGTCTACGCCCTGGTCCCCGACGAAGACAACTTCGAGGCGATCAACGCGCTCGATCCCCAGAACAAGCGCGACGGGCGGGTCCCCCAGGCGGCTTCTGGCAATTTTGATGGATCCGGCACCAGCGACATCGCGCTGGCCGTGTTCCCCAATGATCCGCTGATCGATCCCTCGCAGCTGGTCATCGCCTACGACTTTGGCGTCGCCCCGGTCGCCGTGATCGAAGAGATCGACATCAGCCTGCAGGTCCGCACGATCCACGCCGCCGACATGAACGGCGACGGGCGCGACGATCTGCTGGTTGGCGGGCAGCAGTCGAGCTCGCTCGCGCTGTTCCTCTCGAGCCCCGGCGTTGGCTTCGAGCCCGAGCGACTGCTCGTCACGCTCCCCTCCCCGCGCCCTGCCCCGCCCGTCGACATGGACAACGACGGTGATCTCGACGTGGTCCTGATCTCCGAGACCGATCCCAGCGTCAGGGTCGAGCTCAACAACGGCGCCGGCATGCTGACACCGCAGCCGCGCCTGCCGATCGAGTCTCCGCTCGTGCCCAGGGACGTCGCAACGGCGGACTTCGACCGCGACGGCAACATGGACGTGGTCGTGTTCGTCTCGGCGCCCTTCAACCAGACCGACGTCGCGGCCGAGGTCCGCGTCTACCGTGGCCTCGGCGACGGCAGCCTGGAGCTGCAAGCCAGCTTGCCTGGGGGCGACTTTCCGATCTCGGGCATCGCCGCTGACGTCAATTTTGATGGCTGGCCCGACATCGTCGTCGCCGACATTCAGGAGGACAAGCTCCCCGTTCACATCAACCGCGGCGGCAGCTTCCCCGACATCGTGACGATCGACGTCGCGGCGGCTCCCCGCGCGCTGATGTTCGCGGACTTCGACCGCGACGATGTCCCGGACCTCGTGATCGGCAACGCCAACGGCGTGGTCGCGGTCGTGCCCTCGGAGAACTGATCTCGATGACGATCTCGATGACGAACCCGACTCCGACGTCGACGACGTCGACTCCGATGACGACGGCGATCCGAGCGCTCGCGGCTGGCGTCGTCTCGCTGGCGCTGGCGCTGGCTCCGATCGGGGCCCACGCCGCGCCAGCGGGGGGCGACGAAGACGAGCTCGCAGAGGATCCGTCGGCCCAAGCGCTAGACGAGGCCCGGCAGCTGTTCGACGCTGGCGTCACCCGCTACTCCGCCGCCGAGTACGGCGAGGCCGTGAGCTTCTGGCTCGAGGCCTACGATCTGATCCCGCCCAGCTACGAGAACCGCCAGATCAAGGCCGAGCTCATCTACAACGTCGCCCGCGCGCAGCAAAAATGGTTCGAGATCGACAAGGACGTGCAGCACCTGCGTCAGTCGAGGGAGATTCTGCGCCGCTACCTCGGTGAGGTCGATGAGCTCTACGGTGACCAGGCCGTGATCGAGCGCGAGAAGATCGACGAACAGATCGCCGAGATCGACGAGCAGATCGCGGCGTGGGAGGCCGAGCAAGCCCGCCGCGAAGCCGAGCTCGCGGAGCGCATGCGGCCCAAGTTCGACGAGGAAGCCGACGCCCGCGAGGCCCGGCGCAACAAGGCGATGATCGGCGCGGGGGCGGGTCTGACCGCGCTCGGGTTTGGCGGCGTGGGGCTGCTCGTCACGGGGATCGTGCTTGCTGGCGGGGCGCAGGCGCGGGTCGGCGAGCTTCCGCTCGAGGCCGACATCTTGGCGCGCGAGGCTGCGATCTCGCGGGGCGAGACCGGCAACGCGTTGATGATCACCGGGTCGCTGGTGGCGGGGGTGTTCCTGGCGGCGGGGCTTCCGTTGCTCGCGGTTGGGGGGGCGGCGGAGAAGAAGCGGAAGGCTCGGCGTGCGGAGTTGAGTGGGATCGGGGTTGGGGTTTTTCGAGGGGGACTGGGGGTGTCTTTGGGGGGGCGGTTTTGAGGGGTTTTGGGTGGTTGTTTGGTGGGGGATTTCGTGCCGGTGGGGACCGCGCCCGGGCTGCAGCCGACCTCAACTCGGCTAGGTCTACTTCAGTCTCGTGACCCCGCTTCCTCTCGTCTCGCCTCACTGGCCCGACCGCGCTTCTCTTCGCTAATCTCCACGTGCGTAGATACGCCGGGTTGAGGTCGGCTGCGGCCTTTGGGCGCTTGGCTGGGTTCGGGCGGTTTCTCCGATCTGGACACGCGGAGAGGGTTCCGTCCCCCGTGTGGGTTGGGCGTGGCGTGGTGCGGGGGTCTGCGAGCTTTTTGGAGGGTTGGGTGGTTGTTTGGTGGGGGTTTTCGTGCCGGTGGGGACCGCGCCCGGGCTGCAGCCGACCTCAACTCGGCTAGGTCTACTTCAGTCTCGTGACCCCGCTTCCTCTCGTCTCGCCTCACTGGCCCGACCGCGCTTCTCTTCGCTAATCTCCACGTGCGTAGATACGCCGGGTTGAGGTCGGCTGCGGCCTTTGGGCGCTTGGCTGGGTTCGGGCGGTTTCTCCGATCTGGACACGCGGAGAGGGTTCCGTCCCCCGTGTGGGTTGGGCGTGG
>NZ_JMCC02000067.1 GCF_000737335.2 Enhygromyxa salina
CAGCACGCCATAGCCACGAAGGCAGGCCCGCTGCCCAAGCGCCTGCGCGATGTGGTCGCAAGAGCTAGCAGCCCTTCGCGGCGGAGGACCTGAGCGAAGCTGGGGTCCTCCGGCCCGCACGCAAGACGGCCCGAGTCGAGGGCGATGGTCAGGCCCTTTTTCGCCGGCGCGTCAGGCCCAACGCGAACCCGCCGATCAGCAAACCGAGCGCTCCGGTTGGGTGTTCGCCCCCGGTCACGCTGCAGCTGGAGAAGCTCGCGTGTGTGAGTTGATACTCGAGCTCGAGCACACCATCCGATCGCTCGATTCGAAGTGACAGCTGCTCGCGCGTGGGGCCCAGCTCGACCACGCCGGGGGTGTCGTCCGGCCACAGTGATGCCCACGCCGACCGGCGCGGGCTCGAGTCCACGGTGACGGTCGAGGGCACGAAGCGGCCCGGGATCGCGGGCTCGCGGTGGACGAGCACGGCGCAGATGAGCTTGGCGGAGCGGCGTTTACGACGAATGTAGCGCCGCGTCGACGCGGGCAGCTGCTTCGTCGCGGTTTGCAGCCGCAGGTAGCCAAGATCTGGAATCAGCATCATTTCGTGCGGCGTGCTGCTCACGTTGACGCTCGCGGGCACGCCGTCGGTTGACGTCGGTTGTCCGTTCCAGCGCGCGCCGACGAGCTCGAACTCGAGGCGCTCGGCGACGAACTGCGGCGGCTTGCAGGCATCGGCCCGCGCCGGCAACCAGCACAGCAGCGCACCGATGAGCAGAACGGTGGACGCGCTCAGGGCTGCGTGTGGTCGGCGTTGCACCGGGGTGTACACCCGTCTTGATCGCACAAAGGAGGTCGGCGCTCAATGGCCCCCCCGTGCCGAATTCATAGATGAAGCCCATATAGGCGTCCGGCATCTGCACCAGCTTCGTGGACGAGAGAGCGGTGAAGCGCTCGCGGCCGCAGTAGCTCTCGAACACACGCCGCATCAAGCCTGCCTTACCGCCCGCATGATGGCCCCACTCATGAACCATCACCGCCGCTCGCTTGTCTACCGATGGGATCTCCCACCACGCGGGGCACAGCCGGATGAAGCGGCTGCCTGGCAGGGCGCGCCCGCGAGGCCGGCCCTACGAGACGCTGCTGTACCAGCTCATTGAGCAGCACTGGCCGACCTTCCTCGAGCGAGCAGAGCAGTCTGGCGGGTTGCCCGACTTGGTCGTCGAGGAGTTCGGGTCGCACCCGCGCTGCTCGCATGCTCGAGCACGGCCTCGCTCACTTTGCTTGCCGGCAATGTGGCGAGTCGCTGGCCGTCGCGTATTCGTGCAAGAAGCGAGGATTCTGCCCGACGTTGCGAAGTGGACCCACGAGCGACTCGGTCGTGTGTTCGAACGTCACGGCCGCTCACTCGACGAGCTCGCTGGCGATGACGCGCCCGATCTGCTCGCGCAAGATCAGCCGGCCCTGGCCGCATGTTACGGGGCCTCGGTCGCCGACCGGCAGCTGTTGGGTGATGCCCACTTCGCCTGCCGATCCAACACGCTGAAATGAGCGACGCGACGTTCATGCCACCCCCGACCCCGCATCGGATGTCCTATGCGCCGACGTGGGCGACATTCGCGTCGGCGAGGGTGGAACGCGAGGAGCCGAGCGAGCACTGTATGACGCGGGGAACCTCTGGTATACGCCCGATCACTACCAGACCTTCATCCCGATGCGGACCGGACGAAAATGATCGAACCAACCGAAGCCTGGGTGCACGTCATCGTCGGAGACGTTTCGTGGGAACACCTCGCCGGGACGGTGCAGCATCGGATCGCGCCCAATGGGCTCGTGGCGCTTCTCGACGGTCGGGCTATCTCTTCGATCTCCGACTTCTATTCTCGAATCGAGACCTCGGTTCCGCTCATCCGTGGATTCGGAGGGAACCTAGACGCTCTTGTCGATCTGATCCGGACCTTTGGGTGGGCGGACCATGCCGGGAAGCAGCACGTTCTTGTGTGGTATCGCCCGGAAACCATGCTCATTCAGGCGCCGGACGCATTTCGCAAGGTGCTCGATGTCATCGTCGGCGTGTCAAAAGAGTTGCTAGTCGGGGAGGAACTAGATCCCACCTTCAACCCCGACGATAGGGAGGACTGGATTTCGACTCGACTGGAACTGGTCTTCGTCATGCAGGACAAGGCAAGCGCGACACGCCTCGTGGACATTCTGAGTCGATTGTCCAGCGACTGGGCGGACGAATTTAGGACGTTAGACATCCCGGTCTCACTGGAAGAAGCCACGGCTTGGGTGCGCGTTACGGGTGCGTGAGGCCACTTCGGCTCGGGACAGTTTTACGGCAAGATCGTGGTCTCGATGTAAACATGGCTGCTCGACGCTCCCCCTCACCCCCGTGTGGAACTTGACGCTGCCCATCGGAGAGACCGGCGCGCGCGTCCACCTCCACTAAACACCACCCGCTCGTGCAAGGGGTCTTTTGGTGAGTGCGCCCACAGCTTGCCGCCGGGCCCCGGAAATTTTGATCGAGCAGCCGATTGGCTCACGCGCCCGAGCTTCAACGAGGGCCTTCACTCTGACCTTCGAGGACCGACTGGGTCGCCGTCAGCCCCTGCTCGGACGCGAGCTCGACGGGTGACCTCGAGTCACCCTCGCGCCGCGCGGTCGTCGACCAGCCGGCGGCCATGAGCAGGGTGACGGTCTCGGCCGTGAGCGCGTCGTCTCGTCCCCCTTGTTGAATCACCTCCCAGATCAACGCCTCGCTGTCGCCGCAAGACTCGGGGCCAACGCCGTGGTCGAGGGCGACCTGGATGTAGCGCGGGCTGACCCCGAGCAGCTCGCACTCGCTGCGCATGTCCGCGCCCGCCTCCAGCACCAACGCGAGGGCCTCATGGTTGTCGTACTGGGATGTCCTCGACAGCGCCCGCTCGAGGTCCTCATCCGAGGGCCCTTTCTC
Organism: Enhygromyxa salina; assembly: GCF_000737335.2. Taxonomy (GTDB): domain Bacteria; phylum Myxococcota_A; class Polyangia; order Nannocystales; family Nannocystaceae; genus Plesiocystis; species Plesiocystis salina_C. The sequence goes on from NZ_JMCC02000067.1 coordinate 2,936, forward strand.
GAGCTCGGCGCGCACGTCATCGAGGTCGCCGTCGGTGCAGTAATAGGCCAGCATGCTGCCGTAGGTGTTCATCAAGACCGCGACCTGGACCCCGCGGCCAACGATGGCGAGCAGGGCGAGCGCGCCCACGACGATGCCCGCGCGCACCAAAGGCTTGCCCTTGGCCTCTCGGACCTTGGACGCGACCAACGAGCCGAACAAGGACAGGCCGATGAACACCAGCCCCATGACGCCGATGGCTGCGCAGGTCCAGTACTCGCTGGGCAGCGGCGTGGGGGTCGCGCCCCTGACTCCGAGCGACAAGTTCAGGTCGAAGGCGGTGTTGACCACACTGAGCGCGGCGACGAGCAAGCAGCCCACGCCCACGAGGATCCCCATGGAGGCGATCAGCCCGCGGCTGTGCTCGTCGGCTGCGTCCTTCGTGCCTGCGGTGCTAGCTTGCTGGTGAGCGTCACCCGGCGGGGAGCTCCCGGGGCCGGCGGGGATCGGAGGGTCGTCGCGGAACTGCAGGTACTGCCAGGTGAGCTCGGCCCGGATATCACCGCCGGACCACTCGACGGCGTCGCGGGCATAGTTGAGCCCTTGTTGCCGGTTGCGGTCCTCGGAGCTGGCGGCATAGACGACACCCTGGGCGACACAAGCAGCCGCCTTCGCCGAGGGGTCCATGTAGGCGTTATGGTGAGAATTCCAGCCCGCGGCCGTATTCGCGGAGGACGTCGCCGCCTTGGCGAGCTCGGCCGCCTGCTCGAGCTCCTCGACCGAGGCCTCCCCGTCGAGGTAGCGACGGACGCACTCGAGCGCGCGCGGGAGGCCGTCGTCGTCGGGGGCCCAAGCGGTGTAGATATGCAGGACTCGACGCAGCGCGTCATGGTCCAGCCGATGCTTCCGCGCGCTTGGCAGCGCGCCGAAGTCCGCGACCATGGCCACGAGGGCCGGGCGGAGGGCGGCGTGCTCGGCCGCCCCGGCCCCGGGTTGGGGCGGAGGGCGTTGATCACGAAGGCTGGCCGCCTTCGCGCGCTTCTCAGCCAGCCAAGCGTCGACCGTGGGCACCTCGGCCGCGCCGCTGTCCCACCAGGCCGCGATCGCGGCGAAGATCTCGGCCATGCCCTCCCAATCACTGTACAAGCGCTCGGCGTCGAAGCGGCCGCCGGCCAGAGAGTCGAGGGCGATGGCGGCCGGGATGCCAAGTTGCTCCGGGTCTTCCTCGGGGTCGAGCAGCGTCCGCAGGTGCTCGAAGGCCGGTGGGTAGTTGACATCGGCCAGGGCCATGACCGCGACGGGATGGGCTTGCTCGCGCGCCGGGTCCCGCAGTACGTCGAGCACCTCGGCCATCACGGCCGGATCCAGGCTGTGAATCTGGTCGCGGGCGTCCTCGAAATCGAGCTCTTCGCGCTCGTAGGCCCTCAAGATGTCGTCGACGGTCATGCGACCGGCTACCACATTGCGAGCCCGTTCGTTTACACAATCGGGGCTCATAGCGGCGGCTCGAGGTCGAGATGCCGCCAGGTCCACCGTCGCGCGTCGTAGCCGGGCACTTGCGCTGGCAGTCGCAGCAGCGGGGATACTCACGAGGCCCGGACGTCCGCGATGACGCCTTGCTCATCGAATTCGACGGTGGTGACGATCGTGTCTTGGAGGGCGATGTGTGGCAGCTCGACCCCCAAGCCCGCGGAGCAAGCAGTTCAGGGTGCGCAACGGGTGCTCGACCTGCGTACCCGCCAACTCGTCGTCGAACACCCAGAGCAGGCCCCGCGTCACTCATGGAGCTACGCCTTCACTCACGAACGACGACTCCAGATCCCCTACTCGCATCAACGCCCCCCCGCGTGGGGTGAGGGTCCCCGGGAACCACACTTTGTCGCGGAACTCGAGTGGCGGGGGCACACAACCGCCGATGGTCGGTCGCACTACGATTTTTCGATGAAATCAGTGGAACACCCACAGAGCAGAGCACAATTCCGAGACGCGGACGAGTCAATGTCCGAAGCCCCGGAGGTGACTGAGGCCCGTACGGCGCTCGACCCTGCATTCTCGAGCGTACGGAGGCATGTCACAGTCAAGGACAAGCAGCCGCGAGAGCTCACCTCCGCCGCCGGCCCGAGTTTGAGCCCGGATTGAGTTGTCTGCGGGCCCAGCCCAGGTGATCATCGGCCGCGTGAGCACCAGAAACCCTGTCGTCGCCCTCGAGGATGCAATCGGTGCTCAGCTGTTGGTGGCGCAATTCGGCGCGGGCCCGGCTCCGGTCGTCACCCATCGCTACCAGATCCTCGACCTGCGCGGCCGCGGAGCCAACGGCGTGGTCTGCCGCGCCCGCGACACCAAGCTCAACCGCATCGTCGCCCTGAAACTGTACCCGCGCTTCGACGACGAGAGCATCGAGCTCGAGACCCTGCGCGAGGCCCAGGCGCTCGCGCAGCTTGAGCACCCCAACGTCGTGCGCATCTACGATCACGATCGCGGCACGGTCGAGGCCGGCGAGGCCCGCTTGGCCTGTCTGTTCGTGAGCATGGAGTTCATCGATGGCCGTCACCTCAAGGCCTGGCTGGCGGAGTCCGAGCGCTCCCGCGCGGACGTGCTGCGTGCGCTGGTCGCCGCCGGTGACGGTCTGGCGGCGGCGCACGAAGCCGGGCTAATCCACCGCGATTTCAAGCCGGAGAACGTGATGATCGACAACAGCGACCGTGTCAGAGTCGTCGACTTTGGCCTCGCGCGCGGGCTGTCCGTTGAGAACAGCGAAGACGGGCGCAGGGTCGGGCGTGCCCACCAGGTCATGGTCTCGGCTCGATTCACACGTCCCGGACTCGCACCCGGTACACCCGAGTACATGGCCCCCGAGGCGCTCGACGGTCATGCGAGCGCGAGTTCGGACCAATTCTCGTTCGCCACGGCTGCCTGGGAGTCGCTGACCGGACACCTGCCGAGCGAGAATGACGCGGCCAGCGAGTCGCTCGGTCGGGGCGATCCGGCCAGTCAGCTACCGACGCGGCTCAGGTCCGCGTTGCAGCGTGGCCTGGCCCTGACCCCCGAAGGTCGCTACGCCGAGCTCGGCGAACTACTCGACGAGCTGCGTGGGGTCGAACGACAAAAGCGCACGTATCTGGTCGGGGCCGCACTCGTGTCCTTCGTTGCGATCCTCGTCGGCGCCGGTTGGGCGTTGGGCGCCCGCGTACCGGAGCCGGCAGCCACCCCCGTCGAGACCGCCAGCGTGGCCAGTCCACCGGCGGTCGACAAATGTGCAAATCTCGTGGGTACCTGGCACTACGACACTGTCGTGATCTGGGCCAGCGACAGCGTGCGTTGGCATGGCGCGACGGGCCACTACGAGCTCGAGATCGAGCAGCTCGATGGTTGCGCGATGAATGCCTCGCTGCGGAAGACCGGCGACGGTCCACGGCACTACGCCAAGAACTTGGTCCGTGAAGGCGCTCGCGGGGTACGGGTGGTAAGAACCTCGAATGGCCACGAGTTTTCCTCAGAATTCGTGATCGCATCCGAGAAGCATGGCAAGATCACCTACGCGTTCAACTACGTGTTCGCCGACGATCAGGTCAGCGGCGACTACCAATATTTGGGTGCGGACAACGTGGTGTGGACCGGCATCCTGCGCGGCGGTCGAACGCCGCCCACGACCGAGCTGTCGCCGGATCTGCGCCAGGCCTCGTGCACGAGCCAGTGTCGTGTTCGCTGCCCCAGCCCGAACAGTAGCGACGATTGCATCGAGCGTCGCTGCACATCCGAGCGCGTCGACGTGCCCGACTGTGGGCCGCCGCCCGCTGACCAGACCGTACCTCCGCTCGCGCGCGAGCTCGTGCGGGCCTCGCTCGACTCACTGCGCACGGCCGTCGACGAGGACGACAAGGGCCGCAGGTGGTGCACCAAAGCGGCCGAGACCCTGCCTGGCCACTGGATGCTGTGGACCGGCGCGACGGTGACCGAACTCGACGTGCGCGTCTCGGATTGCGAGCTCGAGCTCGTAGACCGGCGCACCGGCGAGCGCATGCACGGCCAAACCACGTCCGTCGGCGCGTGGGTGGTCGCCGAGCCCAACAGCGATTGGGTTCGCTGGGCGCTGGTCGGCTGGGACCCGGCATTCGGCGTCGGGGCCACGGGGATCCCGCTGGTTGCACATCGCCGGCAAAACACACCATGAACATCGTTCTTCAAACTCTTCACCAGCCGTGAGCCAATCGAGCCCGCGTTTGGAACTGTCCGATCAGAGCGAGAAATCCATGTCGACCACCGACCGCGCCGCCCTCACCTCCACCGTCAACGAGCACTACCCCCGGGTCAAGCGCTACTTCCGTAGCCGCGTGCCCGAGCCCGACTGCTACGACCAGGCCAACGAAGCCATCCGTGTGTTTCTGGCCGCCGACCCGACCAAGATCGAGAATCCGAAGGCGTACCTGATGGGCATCGCACACAAGCTCCTGCTCAAGTACATCGACCGTCGCCGCCCATCGGTCGGCTTCGACAGTGAGTTACACTCGATCGCCGAGTTTCGCACCAGCATTAGCGTCCAGGCCGTGCGTCGCAATCGCCTAGTCAGCGCGCTCGCCAGCCTGCCCGTCAATCACGAGGACGCGTTCGAGCTGCACTATGCCGAAGGCCTGACGATCGACGAGGTCGCCAAGACGATGGGCAAGTCGCCCGCGACGGTCAAGCGCTACATGGCCAGCGCCAAGCAAGCGCTCGCCGAGAAGCTCGGTGTGCCCTCGGAGCGGCTTTCCGACGTCGAGACCCGGCAGTTGGTCGAGGCCTATCGGTCGAGTTGATCGGGGCCCAAAATAGCGGCTCCCATGCGCATGGGAGCCTCTCACATTGTGCGGGACATCTGCCGTTGGAGATTTAAAAAATTCGAAGGGCATGAGCCACTTCCCCCTGCTTTTCGGACTGTCTGGTGAGGCCGTCAGCCTCTATCAACGAGAGAACAACAACATGCCAAAGTCAATTTTCATCAGCTACGTGTACGAAGACAAGGCGCATCGTAAATCCGTCGAGCGCTGGTTCGACGAGAACCTGGCCGGCGACGACCGGGTCTCCATCGCCGAGTCCGAGGACTACCGACAGCTCGGCGAGTCCGCCATCAAGAACTACCTGAAGCCCAAGCTTCGCGGCTGCGCGGCGGTCCTGTGCCTCGTCGGCGACGACACCCACAACAGCCACTGGGTTCAGTACGAGCTCGACGTGGCCACCAGCCTCAACAAGCAAATCGTGCTCGCGCGCGTCCCGAATACACGAGGGGCCGCGCCTACCCGACACCGAAGCCTAAATATCCACGTCCTCGACCCATCCACGCTGCGCAAGCTGTTTCGCTAACTCTCTACCTCCGCCGGCCCGCCATCGTGGCGAGCCGGCCCCCCTCGACCCATGAAACTCCGCATTTTCGTCTCTCACTCCTTCGATCACCCTGACAAGCTCCTTCGCATTCAGGAATTCATGCACATGCGAAACGTGCAGCACGTCGACTCCAGCGTCCCGGTGTGGGACCAACTCAACGTTGACAATCCACAGTCCGAGATCGAACGGCGCATCAGCGAATGCGACCGCGTGCTCGTGATCCTCACCAAGCGGAGCCACAAGAGCGACTGGATCAACCAGGAGGTTGCATGGGCTCGACAGTATGGTAAGCCCGTGATCGGCATCTGGCCGCACGGCGAGGCCGGCTCCCCGATTCCCAGGGAAGTGCTCGAAGCCAACGCGCACCTCATCGGCTGGCGGGCGACGTCGCTGGAAAAGGCTGTGATGCTTGAGGATGTCGGTGACTACCGTGCCCTCGATCTCGCCGAAGACGCCGACTTCGATCGAGCCGTTTGTCGTGTGGTGGGGGCAGTCGGTGCTGTCAGCCTGTTGTTGATTGGATACGAATTGGGGCAGGCGCACAAGCTCCAGCGGGCTCTTCGCTCGCGGCGACTCGAGGTCAACTTGGTCGGTGACCCGCGGTCGATGGCTCAAAACACAGTGATGGGTGCAGGCGTCGGTGCGTTCTTGATGGCCGTCGTTGGCCTTCTGTTTGGTCGGACGCGCGGCCAGGTAGCGAGGTTGGCTGGACTCGGAGCAGTGGCCGGCGCGGGTTTCGTCGCCCACCACCACCTGAAGGTACGGGTGCGGCAGCTTGAGACTCTCACAATCATGGAATTCGAGCAGGCCAACCAGCCCAAGGCGCTCGGTCCCGGTTGATCACACTGCGAGGACGTCATGGAACTCTTTCACTACGAGATCATTCACACCCCCAAAACACGCTCGCTCGCCGACTCGCTCAGGCAGCTGGTCTCCGCCGATTGTCTACTCTGTGAGGCGAGCATGGAGATGACGCGCACCACCACGCCGACGAACGCCGAACTCTACGCGGCACTCCTCATCGTCAGCGACGATCTTGCCGCCGATGAACAGTTGCGAGTTCGAATCGCCCAACTCGCCGGGCGCGGGCTCCCGCTGATTCCGATCGTCGAGAGCCTCGAACGCTACGATTTCAAGGCCGCGCCGCTGCCAGTGATCTGCGAACGCAACGCTCGCGGCCTCGATGACCCGCAGTCGATCATTGACGCCATGCTCCACCATGGCGGCCTTCGGCGCCACGGCAGCGGTGGCCAGGTCATGATCAGCTACGCACGCAGTGATGGGACCGCCCTGTGTGACGCGCTGCGGCAGCAACTCGAACGGGCAGGTTTTCGCTGTTTCGTGGACCTCCACGAGATCGCCGGAGGTGTCTCTGTGCAGCCCGCGATCAAAGCTGAGGTCGAGCGCTCCGACCTGGTGCTGCTCGTGGACTCTCGGGGCGCAGCGCGCTCACCGTGGGTTGCTGACGAGATGGACATGGCGCTGGCTGCCCATGTGCCGGTCCTCGCCATCAGTCCCTCAGCAACAGCCTTTGTCCACTCCCTGCACGTGCCCCATGTGCCATGGGAGCCAGGTGACGATTTATCTGGGGTCGCCGAGCGAGCCGCGAACGCTGGCCGGCGCCTTCTGGCGAGCAAAGCGTCCTTTCGCGAGCGTGTCTGGCGAGTGCTCGAGCAATTGTGTCGACTCCGCGGATGGAGCCTCGAGGATGCTCGCCCACACATGCTCGTGCATCCCAGCGAGCACGATCTTCGCATCGCATGCTCCGAGAAGCATCCCGACGTGCTCGAAGTCGAAGCCTTGCGAGAGGTCGTCGGGACCAGCGGACACGGTCTGTTCGTCGGCGGGACACGGCCCTACCCACGGCTTCTCGCAACGGGCCTCGCCCGAGCTGGCGCGCCGACGATTCGAGTCGCCCCGCTTTCCCGCGTCGCAACCCGCGTGAGCGACGGTGTCGCCCTCGACGCGCTGACCGGAAAGCGGGTGCTTTTGTCCGCCGCGATGACCGATGACCGATACCAAGCCGAACTCGCTGCCGCGGTGCTGCCGGCGTTCGTGGTCACCTTCGTTCAGACCATGTTCGAACTCGGCGTGACGGTTGTCTATGGCGGCCACCCCTCGGTCACGTCTCTCATCCACAAGTCCGTCATCGACCTCGCGGCAGGACACACTGGACGCATCGAGCTTCATCAAGGAAGGTACTGGTTGAATCGTGGCGAGCTTCCGCGAGAGGCCCTCGACCACCGAGTGTTCGACGACGTGCGGTGGCATGGAGTCGGTGAAGATCCGGTTGATGACTTGAACGCCCTGCGCGACGCCATGATCGCCGGTGATCTGGATGGGGGAGTGTTTGTTGGTGGCGTGATCCACAACTCGATCGGCGCTCGCCCTGGTATCATCGACGAACACGAGCGCTTCCGTTCCGCGCATCCCCTGCGCCCCGCGTTCGTCCTTGGGCTCGGGGAAGGAGCTGCGGCGTCACTCTCAAAGACATTCAGTCAGTCCGCCGGGCGGGTCGATCCACGCATCGCCAAGGAACTAGGAGAGACCAGGGACCCCGACTTGGCGACGGCCCTGATTGTCGCCGAGTTGCTGAACGCCCTGGCCGAGCACCCAGATGAACGCGGCCGGTGACTTTTCGGTGCTTACCGGACAGCAGCAACTGATGGGTCGTCAGCGAGCCGACGAGGTCGGCCGTGGTCTGACGGTGCACTTGAACACGGGGAACACGTGTGATCCGTCGGTTGCCCAGCAACTCGACGATCCGGTTGGCCATGGACAGCACGTCGGCGATCACCGACTCCCAACGTACTTCCCCGAGTTCGACCCCATCCCGAAGCGGCGCGATCGCTCCATCTCCGACATCGCGTGCGCCTGCATCCTATATATTGAGCCAGTGTGTCAGTGTCGCGAGTCGTTGGCCGTGGCGTACTCGTGTCGACACCCACTCATCGTCTCCAGGATATCTCCAAGAACAGGGCGGACCCCCCGGACCCAGCCGGACCCACGATGACTCCGCCCTCGCCTCAGAACCGCAGTTTTCGCGTGCCTAACGAAGATCCACAGCATGTCGCGGTGTTGCAGTTGGTGGTAGCAAGGGCCAGCAGCCCTTCGCGGCGGAGGGCCCGAGCGAAGCGGGGGTCCTCCGGCCCGCACGGAGGAGCGAAGCTCCGAGTACGGGCGCACCGCGAAGGACGTGAAGACGAGCAGCCCCCGTCACGGGCTCACGGCTAAACGCAGGTCCGGCGCGAACCCGAGCCGAAGGGTGTTCAGCCGGACCAAGGTCGAAGTGTTTCCGCGCGCTCTTTGATCAGCGCCGTGACTTCAGCACCTCGCGCACTGGCGCGCTCGTCGACGGCACTGTCAATGCCGTCGACGAGCACCCCCGTCACAGGCTCGGGTCGAGCACGCGGCCAAAGAACAGCAACGTCCCAGTCGGCCGGTCGCGGATCGCAACCAAGAACGGCTTATCAACAACGACGACCGTTGGCTGCGGAGGATCGCCATCGCCATCTCCATCACCGCCGACCCCAGTGGCCGCCGCCGCCTCGAGCCCATCCTCGTCGACCCTGATCACGGTCTTGTGGACCACCGTCTGGATCACATTCAGCTCCTCGTGGATGGAATCAAAGCTGGTCACGTCGCTAAACGGCGCGACCATGCCAAGCGCCTCGAGCTCTTCCAACAGGCCAAACGAGGCCTCCAGGTTGAACATGGGCATGCGAAGGTCGAGCAGACCGCCGTCGAGCGAGTTCAGGACCGCTGCGAGCTTGGCCCCGTCGAGGCTGTCCTCGAACGCGGTGAAGTCCTCGGGCATGATGACGATGAGCTCGAGCTCGTTGCCACGCAGCGGCAGATCCACGATCGTGTAGTCGGGATCGACGTGAAAGCCCGCGCTCGACATGCCGGGGTTGCGCATCATCTCGATCGGGATCACCTGGTTGTCGAGGCCGGTGAAGTCCCACGCCTCCGTGTACGAAAAGGGCTCGTACCAGGGCCCCTTGAGGTACAGCGCGTTGACGAGGACCAACGTCGTGAACGTGTCGATGCTGCCCTCGGGGAACAGCTCGGGGATCAGATCCCGGGTTTGCGTGGATACCCAATCATTGATGACCTCGCGCTCGGCCTCTGGCTGGGCGTCGAAGTCTCCAAGCTTGACGCCAACGTCGTAGTGGAGCGCCAGCAGATCCAGGTAGGCGTCTGACACCCCGCTGGCGAGGTCGTCGAGCGCCCACACGGCGTTGGCGGTGGCAAACTCGACGGCGTCGATCTCGTCGTCCACGGCCGGGATGTTGCGACTCTGGAACTGGGCGTCGAGCCAGTTCAGGGCGACGTGCTGACGATCGTCCGCGAGATCGAAGTGCAGAGTCTGGGCGATCTCCGTTCGCGCCGGATCGGTCGTGCCCCCGTAGAGCATGCCGAAGGCGCTATGAATGCTGTAGGTCGAGATCGAGAACCCCTCGCCCGCGGCCTGACCGTTGCGCAGCGCGTGGTAGAGGTCGAGGGTCAGGGCGTGGTTGGCAGCTTCGAGGGCCTCGAGCTCGCCGGGCAAGAGCTGTGGATCGCCGTCGTGGGGTTGGTTGGACCACAGCTCCGGGATCTCGTCGCCGGGATCGCCGTCCCCGTCGCCGGGATCGCCGTCCCCATCGCCGGGATCGCCGTCTCCGTCGCCGACCTCGCTGGACGTGTCGTCTTTGCTATCGGCGGGTCGTTCGCTGGTACAAGCAAAGGCCACCAGCATGGCTGGCAGGACAATGGGAGCAAAGCGGTAGAGGGTAGGCATGTTTGTTCGTCTCGTCGATGAGTTCCGGGCCCGTGGATGAGCCCCGGCTAAGCGGGTGTGCCTCGACGTCGTGGTTCGATCAACGCCCAGCGGAAAAATCGTAGCTGGCCAGGCCCGCGGCCGCTCGCGCGGCCAAGCCAGCCCCCTCTCGTTTCTTGCCTCGCCCTAGCCGCGCTCGCGGCGACCGGCTGCGATGGTGAACAACCAGCCCCGCTCGACGAGTTGGCCGCCACGACGGCGGCGCCGATCGATGAGCTCCCCCTCGCTACAAAGCCGGGTTTTGTCTACAGGCAGGTCAGGCGCGATCGTGGCTCGCCTATTGGAATGGCGCGGGTAGCTACGAGGGGGAATGCATGTATTACCGCACCAACGTGTACGCGTGGGGCGGCAACAGCTACTTGTACGGCGACCGATACTCGGCCGAGACCTATCGCAGCTATGTGTGGTGGACCTCACCCGGGCAGCGGCGGGTCTTCTTCCATCGGGTCATAGGGGATCCGATCGGGGATCCGGGCGCGGTGTTCGACGGGGGCAACCGCTACTCCATAGCCGGCGGCGGCTGAGGGCTCGAGGCGCGCTGGCGGATCAGACTTCGCTGCTGGCCTGGCCTGAAGTTGACGCGGAGTGGGAAAAGATCCACGCGCTCGCGCGTAGGCTGGCACAATCCGCCTGCCACGCGCGAGAAGCCCCACGCATGCATCAACAGACGACGACCCAAGACGCACAAGCGCCACTCTACATGCCCACGGCGCAGCTCAAGATCGCGGTCACCGGCCGATGCACGAACGACTGCGCGATCTGCTTCAACGACACTCGCCGCGCCGACAACTCCAGCCGTGAGGACCTCCCCAGCAAGCTGCTCGAGGAGGTCTTGTCGGATGGGGCGGCGATGGGCATGGCCGGCGTCTACTGGAGCGGGGGCGAGCCCACGCTGCGCTACCGCGAGCTGGTCGAGCTGACCGCACACGCGCGCGCGCTTGGCCTCGCGACCAGCGTCGTCACCAACGCGGCGGCGCTCGGGGCCCGGGGCGCCTACGCGGATAAGAACGAGGCCCTGCTGCGTCAGGCGGGCGCCTGGGGCGAGTCCACGCGGACCCTGCTCGAGACCTGGCAGCGGGCCGGGCTGACCCGCGTGTTCGTCAGCATCGACAACAGCCACAACACCCTGCGGGGCGTCGACGCGGCCCCGGCGAACCGCGTGCCCACCGAGGTCGCCGGGCGGGTCATTCGGGTCTTGCTCGAGCTCGGCTTTGGCGTGGAGCATGAAAAACAATCGATCGGCCATCGCCTGCGCGTGAGCGCGACGGCCAGCGGGGCGTGGGTGAAGGGCTCGCGCCGGGTGCTCGACGACGTGCTCGCGCGCGCAGGCCTGCGCCACGAGAGCTCGGCGCGCGGCGGGGTCGAGGGCGGCGGGGTCGAGTGGTGGGGCACAGAGGCAGACGCGGGCCGGGTGCTCGTCAAGCGCTTGCAGACCTCCAAGGTTGGCGCCGCGCTCATCTTGCCCGAGCGCCTGCTCGAGCGCCGCCGCGGAGCCGCCCTCGAGCAGATCCGCTGCGGCAACATGCGACCGCGAGCACAGGCCCACGACGGCGGCGCGCACCACCAGGATCTGTCGATCAACCATGATGGTGAGGTCGCCCTGTGTGGGAATTTCATGTACCCGATCGGCAACATCCGCGAGGAGCGAATCGGGAAGATCATCGCGCGCGTCAATTCTGGCTCGGACCGGGGGCCACACGGCAGCACGGTCGCGGTCTTGCATCGCCTGCTGCGCGTGGCCCAGCGCCACGGTCACGGCGAGCTGGCGATCGGCGAGGCCTTTCGCATGCTCCGGGCGAGCGCGCCGGCGCTGGTCGAGGGCCTGTCGACCGAAGGAGGCGCCTGCACGGCGCTGGGTCGGAACCCTCGGGTTCAAGAGGCCTTCGTGCGCGCCTACGACGAGCGGTATGGGTCGTGCTAAAGCCGGGCTCGCGGCTGCACCTGCTCGGGATCGGCGGCGTCGGCATGAGCGCGCTGGCGCACGTGGCTGCTCGGCGGGGCTACGTCGTCAGTGGCAGCGACGCGCAGCCATCCCCAAACCTGGACAGGCTGCGAGCGGCGGGCATCGACGCCCGCTCGCCTCATGGATCCCTGGGCGCGTGTGACCTCGTCGCGCGGTCGCCTGCAGTCGCCGACACCCACCCGCTGGTGCGCGAGGCTGGGCGAGCGGGGCTGCCGATCCTCAGCCGCGCCGAGCTGCTCGCCGCCCTGCTGCCCGCACCCGAGCGCGTGGCCGTGGCCGGCACCCACGGCAAGAGCACGACAACGGCGATGCTGGCCCACATCCTGATCACCGTCGGCCGCGACCCAACCGTGGTCCTTGGTGCCAACGCGCCGATCTTGGGCGGGGGTCATCGCATCGGGTCCGAGCCCATCGCGCTGTTCGAGGCTTGCGAGGGCTACGGCGCCCTCGACCAGACGCCCGCGCCGATCGTCTGTCTGGGCAACGTCGACGACGACCACGTCGAGCAATTTTCTTCACGAGGTGGGTTTGCGGCGATCGTGGCCAGCTTCGAGCGCCTGTGCACGGGGGCCGCTCGCGGGCTCGCGCTCGGGGTCGACGACGCACGCCTGCGAGCGTGGAGCGAGGACCACCTCGGGGGTACGGATCGACCGGTGTGGGGGTTTGGTCTTCATGCAAGCGCGCGCGTTCGGGGCGAGCGCTGCGGCCCGAGTGAGTGCGAGCTCCACGTGGATGGACGGCGCGCGGGCCGGGTTCGTCTGTGGGCTCCGGGCGCGCACAACCTCCGCAACGCGCTCGGGGCGATCGCCACCGCGGGGATGCTTGGTGTCGATCCCCCGGACGCCGCGCTCGCGCTGTCGAGCTTCGCGGGCGTGTCCCGGCGTTTGCAACGGCTTGGCCAGGTTGGCGGTGCGCTCGTCTTGGACGACTACGCGCACCACCCCAGCGAGGTCGCGGCAGCGATCGAGGCGGCGCGCAGCGAGTGGCCGGCGGCGCGTTTGATCGCCGTATTCGAACCTCACCTGCCCAGCCGTGAGCAGCGGCTTCGAGAGCGCTTCGCCACGGCCCTCGCCGGAGCGGACGTCATCGTCGTGACCCCGGTCCACGCCGGGCGTGAGCGCGACCGGGGCCAGACGGAGTTCGGCATCGCGGACTGCCTCGATCGCGCCCGCGCCGAAGCTGGGCGTGCTCGGCAGGTGATCCGCGCCGAAGGGCTCGACGAAGCGGTCTCAATCACGCGTGGGCTCGCCCAAAGTGAAGACGTGGTGCTCGTGATGGGGACCGGCGGTGTGAGCCGCGTCGCGCATGCATTGGTCGGGTGCCGATCCACTCACGCGGGAGGTATTGCTCAATTGAGCGACAGCAATCGCGTGAATGGGCGCTGACCTTCGCGCGGGTCACTTGGCTTCGTACGCCTCGATCTTCTTGTCGAGGTCGTCGAGCGCGGCGTTCAATTCATCGATCGCCTGCCCAGACTTTTCGGCCGCTGCGTTCTTGGCTGCTTCAGCCTTGGCTGCCGCCTTGGCTTTGGCCTCTTCGACCTCCCGCTGGATGTCGTCGCTGACTTTGCGCTGCTTGGCCTCGGCCTCACGCTTGGCGTTGGCAAGCCGCTCGTCGAGCTTGGACATTCGCGCATCGGCGCGATCCAACGCCGCCCGAGCGTCAGCCCCGAGCTCTTGGGTCGCGTCCTTGGCCTTGTCTGCTGCGGCTTCGACCTTGTCCTCGATCTTTTCGCCGGCCTGCTTGGCGTCCTTTTGGAGCTCGTCAGCGGCCTTGTCGATCTCCTTGGCGGCCTGATCGTCAACCTTGGTGCCTTCGCAGGCGACCATGGTGAGGAGCGAGCATGACACCGCCACCACGGCGTTTTTCGCGATCCTGTGCATGCGGCGAGGATGCTGCCAAAGATCGGGTTGTCAACTTTGGGGACCCCGCAGAATCGGTGCCATCAGGTGCCGGCGCTCGCTCGAGTCGCGTCGGTGTCTCTCGCCACCGTATTTGTAGCAATGGGTCTCGCGGTTGACCTACGCAGCAACATCGGCTCGAATCACTCGGTGCCAAGGTCCACATATACGGGGGTCCATCGCTCGCTGTTGCTGGCGGCGTGTCTGCTCGGATGTCGGGCGCCCGCGCCGACCGAGGCGCCCGAACCTCAGCGCGCCGCGACCCCTGCACCCAAGCTGGCGCCAACGGAGTCGCTCGCGCCGGGGTTCCACGTGTTTGTCACGCCGCTGCTCACGCCGGCGGCGAAGGTCGCTGTGCGGATCGAGCTGACAGGGCTCGACCCCGAGCTTGGGCCGGCGCTGCGCGAGTGGAGCCTCGCGGGCCCGATCGTGGGCGGCTTCAACCCAACGATCGAGGACGCCGAAGGCCCGATCGAATTCAGCCTCGCGACCCGCGTTGACGCCGAGCAAGAGAGCGTCGAGCTGAGCCTGGATCGGACGCCAGTGTTGCCGCTGCGGATCAGCTACGAGCTCGAGCCGGTGCCTGCGGCGCTCGGCCAGGTCGCGCGGATCGAGCTCGACGAGGTTCACCTGTTCGCAACCGGCGAGGCGCTCCTGTTGCTGCCCGAGGGCATCTTGGATCAGCGTCAGAGCCTGGCGATCCACCTCGAGCCCAAGGCGTTCCAGCCGGCGGATCCAAGCGAGGCCACCGGCCTGCCCCCGCTTCGAGCTGCGAGCAGCTTCGCGGTTGGCAGCGAGCTCGAGCTCGAGGCCTGGCCCTTCGAGCTGCGCCGGGTCGCGTTCATGATGGGCGCGGTCGAGTGGGCGCGATTCGACAGCGTGCGCGGCGAGGATCGTTGGCTTGGCATTGGGCCGGCGCGCTTTGATCAGCGGTGGTCGGCGGCCGAGCTGGCTGCCGTCCGCACCATGGTCGATCGGCAGATCGGTCTGCCAACCATTGAGCCGCTGGTGACCATGCTCGTGACTGGTTCACGCGCCGCGGCAGAGCCAGAGTTTCGTGCGGAGCTGCGCGGTCGCGGGTTGGTGATCCTGGCCGACCAGTCCGCAACTTGGAACGCCCAAGCCCGCATGAGCACGGCCCAAGCCCTGGTCGCGCGCTGGCTCGGCGGGCGCGTGCGTGTGATGTTGGATCCCAGCGCCGACCCGATCAGCGAGCTGTGGTTCACCGCTGGCGCGACCCGCTACGTCGCGCGCGAGGTGTTGTTCGAGCTTGGTGTGCTGTCCGACGACGAGTACTCCGCAGAGCTCAACCGCATCGAGCTCGAGCTCGCCGCCTCCCCCCTGCGCGCGCGCACGCTCGATGATCTGGTCGCGCTGATCGCCGCCGCCAGCAAGCCGGGAGCCGACCCAACCACAAAGATCGCAGCCACCGACGCGCAGGGGCTGCTGGTCGCGCGCGGGGCCGCGTACATGGCCTGGGCCAACGATCGGATCCGCGGGCACGTCGACAAGTGGGGCGCCAGCGTTGGGGTTGGCGAGGCCCTGCGCCTGCTGGTCGCGCGCGCGGTGGCTTCGGAGCGGCGCGAGCTCGCCCTCGCCGAGCTGCTGCGGGAGATGGCATGGTTGATGTCGCACTCGGATCCACCCGAGGGCGACCTTGGGGCCATGTTCGAGGCCGTCGTGCTGGTTGGCCAGCGTCCGCCGCTCAGCCCCGGCGCGTACGGGCGCTGCTTCGTGCCAAAGCAAACCAAGCTGCGCCGGTTCGAGCTGGGCTTTGTCGACACCACGCGTGTCGGCGAGGCGCCAAGCTTCACAGGGGTGGATCCCGATGGCCCCGCGGCAAAGGCCGGGCTGCGCGGCAGCGACCAATTGGTCGAGCTCGACTATGTTGCGGGTGACGCTAGCGAGCCGGTGAAGCTCGCCGTGATGCGGGATGGCAAGCCGATCCAGCTGAGCTATCGGCCCGCCGGGCCAGCGCTGCGGGTCGTGCAGTGGGTCCGCGATCCCAAGGTCGCGCCGGAGTATTGTTTGGACTGGTAGATGAAGATGATCCCCAACAAACCCAAGCTCGAGACCGGCGCGGACGCGCTCGCGTTGTTGGCTGAGCTGGAAGTGCCCGCGCGCCTGCTCCGTCACCACGAGCTGGTGCTCGAGGCGGCGATCGAGCTGACGGATGCGCTGGCCCGCAGGCTCGGCGCCCGGTTTGACGCGGGTGAGATCCAGATCGGCGCCGCGCTGCACGATGTTGGCAAGCTCGTTCACCCAAGCGAGCTGCGCGGTCCGGGTCACGCCCACGAGCAGGCCGGGCAGGCGCTGTTGATCGAGCGGCGCGTGCCCGAGCACCTCGCGAGGTTCTGCATCACACACGCGAGCTGGGACCAGGCGAGCTTGGCGCTCGAGGATCTACTCGTCGCGCTCGCTGACAAGCTATGGAAGGGTAAGCGCGTGGCGGCGCTCGAGGGCCGGGTGATCGAGCTCCTCGCTCATCAACTCGAGCAGCCGCGCTGGCGGGTGTTCGAGCTCGCCGATCACATCTTCGAGGGCGTGGCCGCGGGCGCCGATGATCGGCTGCGGCGCTCGGTCGAGCTTGGCTGAGCGCGGTCGCGGGGCCGAGCGATCCAACATTGGTCGCGCGCGCTCAAACATCGGGGCAGGCGGACAAACATCCAGCATCGCCCTGAACACCGTTCAGCGGTCATATCCGACGACGCAGACACCCCGTGATCATCCCTGCGGGGATCTACGGGGCATCTCGCAGTTTGCGCGGATCCCCCAATGTTGTCTTCGCCGCGCCGCATATCTCCCTGGAGCAGCAGACTCGTGGGTCAGTAGACTCTCTCCATGTCCGCCGCCGGAAGCCAGACCAGTCAGGTGTTCGACCTGATCTTCGGGCTTCTGGAATTGCACGGCTTCCACACCAACGAGGCCCAGGCCTCGATCTGCAGCGTCACACCCACGACGATCCACAACTGGAAGACCGGCAAGGTCAAGGCGCTCAACAGCGGCAAGCTCGAGGAGGTCATCGCCAGGATCTACTTCCTGAGCAAGCGCCGCGGCGTAGACCTGGTCGGCGAGCCCTCGCTGTGTCCGATCGTGATCGAAGAGGGCGCGGGCCCAGAGGACCTCGAGAGAGAGCTGCGCGAGAAGTGGGACTCGGTCTACCTCGGCCACAAGTTCCTCTACTACCACCCCGCCGGCGCGATGGCGTGGACGCAGCTGCTGGCGACCGGCTACGGCAACACGCTGTTGAGCAAGGGCTTCGTGTCGGCGCTGACGGCCGCGCTTGGTGGTTCGTCACGCACCAGCGCCCCCAAGCTTGGCGCGGCTCTGCGCTGGACCGAGGGCAAGTCCTGCGGCGTGGATCTGATCAGCCTTGGCCCCGGCGATGGGGCCAAAGAGGCCCACGCGATCAAGCTGCTCATTGACCACTCGGGGCCCAATCACCGGTTGATCGACTGGCTCACCTATACGCCGGTCGATGTCTCGATCCCGCTGCTGCGGCTCGCGTCCGAGAAGGCCCGCAACCTGATCCGCGACAAGGTCGAGAGCGAGCGCTGGCCCCACTTCTTGGTCCGGCCATCGTGCTCGGACTTCGAAGACGGCAACATCGGATTCGCCGGGCATCTGTCCGAGGCTGACGATGACCGCCGCTTGGTGCTGTTCCTTGGCGGTACCTTTGGCAACCTCAAGAGCGAGACCGTGTTCGTCGAGCGGACCTTGAGCCGCGTGCTGCGGCCGGGTGACTTGCTGTGGCTCGAGGTTGGGGTACGCCAGACGCGGATCGAAGACGACGCCCTGTATGCGCTGGCCAAGGGCGGGCTCGGGGACACCCAAGAAACCGTCCGCCGGGCCCTGGTCGAGGGCCCGCACCGCCGCTTTCGTGCCTCGGTTGGCTCGCTGCTCGAGTCCAACATGCGCATCATCCCGCGCGATGGCGGGGTCACCTGCGAGGTCCCGCGCTCGCACAATTTCGTCCACGACGTGGACATCAACGCCAGCGGACAGCGCTGCTCGGTGCTGTATTCGCGCCGCTACGACGTCGCGGCCTTGCAGCAATGGCTGCTGGGGTTTGGCTACGAGACTCTGTTCGAGCATGCGGTCAAGGACAGCCTCGATCGCGATCGCACCGCGCACCTGCTGCTTCGTCGCGCACGCGCATAGTTCGTTGCCCAGCGATGAACCAGTCTCCGCGGGTGTCCGCAAGCGGGCGAGAAGCCCTCGCCCGAGCTGAAGATAGCTTTCCATCGAGCAGTTTGGCTCGCTGGATGTCCGGCCGCGGAAGCGGCCGAGGAGGGGTTGAATCATGGCAAGTGAAATCATGGCAAGGGGCCAGCACACCGCGCGGGGTCGCGCTGAATTAATGTTCGTCGCAGTCAGCGTGGGCGTGGCGATCGCAACGCCGCTCGCTCGAGTGGGCTCGCGCGCGGCCGGGCTCGCGTTGGTGGGGTTGGCGGCTTGCGGCCTGCTCTCAATCGTTTCGCTGCCGACCCACGCGCCCGCCGAGCGCACGCGCCCGTGGTGGGTCGTGGCGATCCTGGCGGTGGTTCAGCTCGGGTTTTGGATCGCGTTTGGACGGCTCGAGCAGACGGCGCTGGCGATCGCTTCGGCGCGCACGGACGTGCTTGGGCTCTGGCCCTCGCCGGGCACGATCGAGCTGCTGTTCGTCGCGCCGATGTTGGTGCTGGCGCCGCTGGTGTTTGTGGTGTGGCGGCTGCTGGCTCGCGTCGCGCTCGAGCCTTCGCCTGCGATCAAATTTGGCCTGGGCTTCGTGCTGCTGGCGCTGAGCGGGTTGTCGCTGGCGGTCGGCGTGGAGTGGAGCCTCGCCCAAGGCGACGTGGGAATGGCCGCCGTGGCAGCCTGCGCGACCACGCTGGGGCTGGCGGCGCTGTGCCTGGGACCGACGAGCTTGGCCGCCGTTCGTGAGTGCGGAACCAGCAGCGCGTGGGCGGCCGGCTGGGTGCTGTGCGTGTTGTTGGGCCGGGCCACGGGCGCCTGGACGGCCCCCACGACCCTCGCACCCGAGCCTGTGTTTGCCGCGTGCATGTCTGTGGGGAGCATCGCTGTGATCGCGGGCGTCGCCCTGGGTTGTTCGTGGCGGCCGCTCGCCCAGCTGACGAGCGCCAAGCCGGCTGCGGGGCCACGCCGCGTGTCAGCGCTGCAACCGGTGCGCGTCCCCTGAAGTGTGACGCGCGGGCATCACCCGTTGGTCTTCCATCTCATCGCCGAACTGGCCGGCCGCGACCGTCTCGACCACCTTCAATTTTGTCCGCGTAGGTCTTGGCGTCCTGGCCGCGAGGGAAGACCCCGAGCCCGGATCTTTCGAGGGAATTTGTATTGTTGACAATCTGGCCGCGGTTTGGAGACACTGACGAACATCTAGCGAAGGGCTTCCCCAACGTATGAAAGCCCCCAAAAAGCCATGGCTGCCGGGCCTTTTTTGTGTCGTCGCTTGCACGAGCACGGTCGATCGACCCGAGAGCGCCGAGCGTGACTCGATCTCGCAGGTCATTGAGCCAAGCGTGCCCGTGCCTCCGCCACGCTGCAACCAGGCAATTGCCGACGCGGAAAACGCGATCCGTCTCGCCGAGGACGCGAGGCGTGCGGCTGGCTTTGCAGATCATGTTCCATCGGAACATGAGCGGCATCTCGACGAGGGCTTTCGCCTGAGCCCGATGGTTCCGCTCGCGTGGCCTCTAGTCAATTGCGCGGTCGTGTTCTACGTGTACAGCGGGACACTGCCGGTAGTGGGGGACGCGCGTGGGAACCGAGGCCCAGTGGTCGCCCGGATCACGGTCAAACTGGACGACGGCGCGGTCGAGACGAAGTTGTTCCACGAACGAGAGCTCATGGCATTGTCTGGAGGATTGCCACGTTTCGGTTCGGGGTCGCTGGATTCGGAATTTCAGCAACCTGTGTTCGAGGCAGTCATCGGTGCGGCAGTTCCCCACTTGTCCGAAGCATTGGCAGCGTATCGGAGCTGGTTGCAAGAGGAGCGATACATGGCCGCGGTGCTCTACATCTGGCACCGCGAGTTCTTTGACGCGGTCGTTGGCGATGATGAAGCTCTGCGTCAGGACGTTGAGTACGAAGCCGCCATTTGGCGCCGCGAGCGTGGCGAAGAGTAGCCGAAAGGACTTCTTCGAGAGCTCGCGTGAATCGCCCCAAATCCTCACGCTGAGTCCGCGCGCCCGCTCCGACAGCGAGGTCGGCACCGCCGGGCGAAGCTTCTCTCGCCCCGCCGCAGCGCCAAGTTGTATGTGGAGAGTCTGAGCCCTGCTACGGCAGCTCTGCCCAGGTCCCGTCCGTGGCCGGCACGGGGTTGAGCGTGTAGAGCCGCTTGGGCACCAGCCCCGGCGCGTCGAGGTTCGCGTTGATCGGCTCCGGCTGCCAGCCAAGCAGGTCCGTCCGCACGTCACCCGTGGCGAGGTCGAACGCGAGCTCGCCGGACACCCCCTTGAGATCGACCGTGCCCCCAACCGAGAGCGCGTTGACTGCCGTCTTGATGAAGGTGGTGTTGATCTCGGGGCCGAAGCTGATGAAGGTGCCGTCTGGATCGACGAGCTTGCCCATCTGCGCGGCAATGTTCGCCCCGGTGATCGCCTCACCCTCGGGGATTGCGGCCATTGCGAACATGGTCACCAGCGCCGAGTCGTAGGCCAGCGAGGACGTGGAGATCGAGTTGGTCTCCATGAACTTGACCATGTAGCGGGTGTTGAACGCGGTGAAGTTCTGCTCGTCGAAGATGATCGGCGCGACACCCTGGAGGATCGAGTAGAGCAGCCCCTGCGTCATGTCGTCGTCGATGACGAGCGGGTGCTTGATCACGTCGACCATCGACGGGACCGCGCCGTGGGTGACCAAGAACTTCGGGATTGGCGGGGGCTGCATGACCGCGATCGCCTGCAGGTAGCCAAGTATGAACGCCTGGACCTCGCTGGTCCCGACCAACACGATGACCTCGGGCGGGTTGTCTCCGCCGTCGGTGAAGATCGTGTTGGGGATGTGGTCGGCGACGTCGACGATTGGATCGGTGGGATCCAGCTGCAGGTCGTAGGCGAACACGTCTGTGACGTTGACGCCCATGGTGTTGGCGTAGGCGTCGAGCGAGAGCGAGTTTCCGTACTCGTCGTTCTTGTTGAGGATCACGACGTTGTCGCCGGGCTCGACGATTGCCTGCAGGCGGTCGGCGACCGCGTGGGCCTGATAGACGTCGCTTGCGATCGGCCGCCAAACCAGATCGTCGTCGTCGAGATCGGTGAGCTTCTTGCTGGTGGCCGTGGGGGTGATGGTGAACACCCCGGCGGGGACCGTGACCATCTCGGAAGCGGCGATGACGGCCTCGGAGAACACGGGGCCGACGATCGCGGGCACGCACACGTTGTCGACCAGATGCTGCGCGACCTCGACCGCCTTCGAGCCGGCGGCCGAGTCACACGCAACCCACGCGACCTTCTGGCCGCCCGGCAGCTGGGTCTCTTTGTTGAAGTCCGCGATCGCGAGCTGCATCGAGTTTTGCAGCGGCAGCACCAACGTGTCGAACGGCGGCGAGGTCGGCATGATCGAGCCGATGAACACGACGTTGTCCTGCGGGGTGTCGTTGGGCCACTTGACCAGCTGGCACTCGCTGGTCAGCGCCTGGACGCAGGTGCCGTTGCAGCTGCACATCCAGTTTTCGTTGTGGAGGTCGACGCACTGCGTGTGGGTCGAGCAGTCGGCGTCACCGTCGCCGTCGCCGTCGCCGTCGCCGTCGCCGTCGCCGTCGCCGTCACCATCGCCGTCGCCGTCACCATCGCCGGTCATCGTGCCGTCCGCGACGCTGTCTTCGACGCAGGTGTTGCTAGCTGCGTCGCACACCCAGTTGCCGCTGAACTGGTCGCAGTCATTGTCGGTTTGACACTGCTGAAAGCCCCCGTCACCACCCAGGATCAGCGAGCAGCCTGGGACGGCCACGGCCATGCCCAGGAAGCCGACGCCCCAGGTGGACAGCCGCGCGATCCATGAGGATTCAGATGAACGGGATGAGGAAGCGGTGAGGTCAGTCATGATAAATTCCAATTCGTTAGAAGCGCAGGCGCAGAACGCCACCGCCGCCGCCCGGACCAAAGGTTGGCGTCAACGCGACGCGCGAGCTCTGCTTGGGCTTGCTGAAGCCGATGGCGACCAGGACGACTCCGGTCAGCAACACGGCACCGCCAACGCCCAACAGAATGTCAGCCGTCAGCGCCTTGGTCTTGGAGCTATCGAGCAGCGACTGACTGTCGCTCGGCACCTCGGCCTCGCCAGCTTTGTTGAAGTCACCCTGGGCCAGGCCCCCCACGACGGCGCCGCCGATCATCGCGGCTGCGCCGACGCCCGTGAGCGCAAACCCGGCCGCGCGCAGGGTCTTGCGCTTGCGCTTGGCGTCATCGTCGGCCGCATCGGTCTGCGGGGGCGGTGGCTCGACCGGCTTGACCTCGGGGTCCGGCTCTTCTTCGGGCGGCTTCTCCGTGGTCTCTTGTAGGATCGCGCGAAGCACCTTGAGACGGTCGAGCGCGGTCTCCCGCGAGTTGAGATCAACGCCAGGTTGCTTGACGAACCTTGCGTAGAACTCGACGGCCTTCTCGAGGTTGCCAGCCTCTTCGTGGACGCGGCCGATGTTGAACAGGAAGTTTGGCTGGGGATCGACTTCGTAGGCCTGCTCGAACAGCGCGACGGCCCCGTCAAAGTCCTTGGCCTGGAATTTCTCGATCGCTTGATCGCTGAGCTGTTCGGCCTCGGTCTTGCGCTCGACTTCCTCGGCGTCGGCGTCGGCTTCGGCTTCGGGGGTGGGGGATGCCGCGGGGGCAGCCAACGCGACCGTCGAGCCCAACGCGAGCGAGATGGACAAGGTAACGGAGGAGAGCGCGGACAGCAGCGAGGTCACGGGGGTCATTTCTTCTCCACGGGCAAGAATGGCCCGTTCTCGTTCTTCGGTTTCTCGGGATCCAAGAAGGGATTCTTGGGCTTGGGCTCGGGCTTGGGCTCGGGCTTGGGCTCGGCTTCCGCGGGCGTCGGGGAGGCTGCCGGCTTCTTGATTGGCGTTGGCTTGGGCTTGTCGCTGGCCGCTGCGACCGGCGTCAGGGTGAAGTCGATCGGGGGGTTGTCCCCGGCCTTGACCTCGATCTCGCGCTCCCAGGTCTCGTAGCCCTTGGCGCTGATCGTGATCGTGTGCTTACCAACCGACAGCGGCTTGTCGTAGGGCGTGTTGCCCGCTGGCGAGCCGTCGATCAGGAGATCGGCGGGTGGCACCGTGCTGATCTGCAAGATCCCGTTGTCCGCGCCAACCGAGGCCTGCAGCTCGGCGATGCGCTTGCGCGCCTCGGCGTTCGAGGCGTCCGCTTCGAGCACCGCCTGGTAGGCCGAGATCGCGGCGCCGGTGTTGCCTTCGGTGTCGAGCGCTTGGGCGGTCTTCATCAGACGACCGACCTCGATCTGCTTGTCGAGGTGGGTGACCGTGCCGGACAAGTTGGGCGCGTTGGCGATCTGACCGCGGACCGGGTCGAGCTTGCGCGCGGCCGCGTCGAAGTCACCCTGGCCGACCAGCTCTTGGGCCGAGGCGATCGCGGCCTCGAGCTCGGCTGTGTTGGCGGCGACCGGCGCAGCGTCGGGCTGCGGGGCCTCGCCGCCGTTGTTGTTCATCATGACCATCGCGCCCAGACCCAGCAGCGCGGCGACAGCCACCCCACCGACGATCCAGATCAGCTTGCCCTTGGACTGCGGCTCGCTGGCGAAGGTCTGGCTGGGGCTGGTGGCCGGGGCTTGGACCCGCACCGAGCTGCCGCCAGCGGTGATTGGATCGCTTTGGTCGTCGTGCGCCTCGACCTGCAGGTAGGTCGCGGTCTGGCCGGTCGGGGCGTTGAGCGCCGCGGTTGAAAGCGCAGAGATAGCGACGTGCTCGGCGGTCTCGCTGACCGCGGGGAGCTTGAACATCGCCATTGGCACGCAATCGATCAGCTTTTCGACGATCTCGTTGGC
Source organism: Enhygromyxa salina (assembly GCF_000737335.2). Taxonomy (GTDB): domain Bacteria; phylum Myxococcota_A; class Polyangia; order Nannocystales; family Nannocystaceae; genus Plesiocystis; species Plesiocystis salina_C. Next base: position 26,952 of record NZ_JMCC02000067.1, read on the forward strand.
GTCGCGCGGGCGCTGGTCGGGATCTTTCTCGAGGCAGTCGTGGATCAGGTGGACGAGCTCGTCGGGGACCTCGTGGTTGGCCGGCAACACCTCGGACAGCGGCGTTGGGAACTCGTGGACGTGCTTGTAGAGCAGCGTTGTGTCGTTCTCGGCCTCGAAGGGCATGCGGCCCGAGAGCATCTGATAGAACAGCACGCCGAGCGCGTAGACATCTACGCGCAGATCGATGTCGAGGCCCTTGATCTGCTCGGGCGAGAGGTAGCCCGAGGTTCCGATGAAGTGCTGCTTGGTGATGTCCTCATCACCCTCGAGCATCTTGGCGAGGCCGAAGTCGATGATCTTGACGAAGTTGGCCCGGCCCTTGCGCTCGCACAGCATGACGTTGCCGGGCTTGATGTCGCGGACCATGAGATCGCGCGAGTGCGCGTGGCCGACCCCCTTGAGGATCTGCGCTGCGATCGGCACGAAGTCGGCCAGCGACAGCCGCCCCTTGCGAGCCAGAAAGTCGCTGAGGAGCTCGCCGTCGACGTACTCCATCACGATGTACGCCCGGCCGCCCTCGCGCCCGTAGTCGAACATCTCGACGATGTTGGAGTGGCGCAGGCCGTCGAGTCGCTTGGCCTCGCGCTCGAACCGAGCCATCGCCTGGGGCTGCTGGGCCAGGGGCGGCGCGATCATCTTGACGACTAGATCGTGCGCGGCAGCGTCGCCATCGGTTGCGGTGGCCGAGTACACGTGGCCCATGCCGCCGCGCCCGATCAATCGCTCGACGGTATACTTGCCACCTAGAGTCTGGCCGATCAGCGGATCGTTTCCGGCGTCCATGGTCAAACTGGTCAAACTGTTCACACTGCTAGACATCACCATTTGATTTGTCGCTCCACTCGTGGTCCGAGAGGGACGGCCCACCCGTCTGCTGGTTCTAGGGGCGGTCGCTGTTGGCGGAGAGTCGTCATGAAGTGGGGGCTGAGATTGCGAACCGAGCGAACTGGGGCCGGGCAAGCCGAGCGAACCCATGTGGTTGGGACGGCTGCCGAGGGCGCCGCTCGTGGAGCGCGACTCCAAGCCAAGCCGGGCATGCGGCTGGGTTCGCGGGGGTGCGGTGCGGGTCCGGGCAGGAGAACCTCGATCGAGGGCTTCGCGGTCGCTGTCATTTTGCGGCACCACCACTCTACTCTACAAGGAAAATCCCTACCTGGGGTGCAGGCGGGAGAGCGCCTCAACCCGCAAAAGCTGGTCCCAAGCGACCGGTTTGGAGCCATGGCCGCTGGCGCGGGACCAGACTGATATGCGGGACGCTCGCGCGAAGGCGTGCCGGGGTCTGCTAGGTGGACCGTCCAAACACCGTTCTTTGACGGCTGAACAAGCATGACCTAGACCCCGCCCGGACCGGCGATCTCTCGCAGGCTACAGGTCCGCGGCCAGGCGGTTGGGTGCCAGCCACTGGAAAAATACGATCCGAACGCGACGCGGGCGCGAGCGCTGCTGCGCGCATCTCGGCTGTCGCTTGGTCGGCGCGGATCGCTGCAGTTTGCTGCCCAGCGGTGAACCGGTCGACGAAGCGTCTGCAAGCGGGCGAGAAGCCCTCGCCCGAGCTCAGAGCAGCTGGTCCCGCTCGGCACCGGGCGACAGCCCGATCCCTTCAGGTGCCCAGATCGCGATCTTCTTCTTCGGTACTGGCGATCTGGTTGAGGATGCCCAGCATCGAGACCAGCTCGGCCTGCATCTCGAGGGCGTTGGCGTGGCGCTGCCCCGGATCCTTGGCGCAGGCCCGCGCGGTGAAGTCGTCGACCGCCGCCGCCAGCTCTGGCGGGGTGTTCTCTGGCATGTAGATGCTGGGCGGCTCGAACTCTTTCTTGACCTGCAGCGCGAGCAGCTTGGTCGCCGGCAGATCGAAGTGCTCCTCGACCGGGTGGCGGGTTGTGACGACCTCGTAGAACGTGACGCCGAGCGCGTACAGGTCTACGCGGTGATCGATGCGCCCATTGATGACCGCCTGCTCCGGGGCCATGTAGCGGGGATCACCCGTGATGTGGGTGTGCAGCTCGAGCGGGCCGCCGTACTCGCGCGCGATCCCAAAGTCGATCAGCTTCACGATCACCAGGCGCCGATCGTAGGCGTCGCGGGTGATGAAGATGTTCTCTGGCTTGATGTCGCAGTGCGCGATGTTGCGGGTGTGGATGTAGTGCAGCGCGTCCAGGGTCTGCGTGAAGATGTCGATCAGCACGCGAAACGAGATGTAGCGGCGCCGCGCGAGCACGTCGCCGACGTCGTTGCCGCGCAGGTACTCCATCGCAAACCACTGGAAGGCCTCGGTCCGGCCGACCTCGAGCACGCGGACCAAGTTGGGGTGCGAGAAGTTGGCGGCGATCACCGCCTCACGGTGGAACCGCGACTGCTCGCTCTCGGGGACGTCGGGCTTGAGCACCTTCAGCGCGACGTAGCGATCCATGGTTGGATCGTAGGCCTTGTAGATCTTGCCCATCCCGCCCTCGCCCAGCCGCTCGACCACCTCGAAGCGCTTTTGCTGGATGACGGACGTGCCCGGCGGCAGATCACCGCCGGCCATGGCCTGCGCTAACGCAGTCGCCTGGGCCAGCGCGTTCGCCTGGGCCTGGTCGAGTGTGCTGTGCTGGCCAATCTGGGGTGACGGCAGCCCGATCTTGGCCGTCACGTGATCCGTTCGCGGATCTGCCACGGACGACGAGCCTATCATGTGTCTGCCCCAGATCGGCAAGGGGTTCGGCAAGGGGTTCGGCAAGGGGTTCGGCAAGGGGTTCGGCAAGGGGTTCGCCCACCTCAGCTCAGTGAGTCGAGCAGCGCGCGAAAATCGTCGGGGAGCGGATCTTCGAAGCGGAGCATCCGCTCGTTGACGGGGTGTCGAAAGCCCAGGCTGGCGGCGTGCAACATCGGCCGCAGGGCCTCGATCTTGGGGGCTCGCTTGGGTTTTGGCCCGGAGGCTTGGTCGCCGGTCTGGGCCCGGGGCCGCCCACGGCCATACACCTGTTCACCTACCAGCGGGTGGCCGGCCTCGGCGAGGTGGATGCGGATCTGGTGCTGACGGCCGGTCTCGAGCCGGCACGAGACCAGGGTGATCTCGCCGAAGGGCCCGTGCAGGCGCGATTCCACCCGAACCTTGGTGATCGCTCGCTTGGCGATCTTGGGTGGGCTGCGGCCCCGCCAAGATCCGCGCAGGCCGTCGCCGCGGTCAGGGACCAAGAAGCTGTCGTGGACCGCGGCCTCGGCCCGGCCGTGGACCAGGGCGACGTACCGACGCTCGACGGTGTGAGCCCGAAACTGAGCCTCGAGCCCCTTGCGACCCGCGCGGGTCCGGGCAAATACGAGCAGGCCGGTCGTGTCCTTGTCGAGCCGCTGGACCACGCCAAGTAGATCGCGCTTGTCCGACTTGTCGGCGTCGTCGTTCACGCCACGCTCGCGCAGGGCTTGACGGGTGCGCTCGATCAGGGTGTCGCGGTCGTCGCGATCCGTGTACGGGACGCTCAACAACCCGGCGGGCTTGCGGACCACGACGACGTCGCGATCGACGTGGATCAGCCGCTCGCGCTCGAGCACGGGCGACTGCCTGCGCTGGGCGGTGGGGTTGACCTGGATCAGCGTGCCCGCGGACACGCGCTCGGCCGGATCGAAGTGCAGCGCGCCGCCAACCTTGACCCGGCCGTTGCGGACCAAGTCGCGCGAGCGGTTCCACGACAGGCCGTCCATCAGCTCGCGCACGAGCGCGGCGAGGGTCGACTCGTGCTGGTCTTCGCTGACCACGAGCTGGCGGGGGCTGTCGTCCAAGGTGACGCTCTACTACCCCGAGTTGGGGGCCATGAACAGGGCGAACGCGGCGCCCGGACCACCCGCGACGAGGGGTCGAAAACGCCGAGGGTGCTCCGCGCGTAGGCTGGTAGTCTGCCCCAGGTGACGCGCGCCGCAGGACCGCAGCCCGAGCAGCTCGAGCTTGGGGACGAGCTGGGTGTCGGGGCCGTGGCCACGGTGTATCGGGCGCGCGACCGGGACACCGGCCACCACTACGCGCTCAAGCTGCTCCACGACCGCAACGCTCGCGACCCTCGCGCGGCCCGGCGCTTCACTCGTGAGGCCGAGCTGGCGCGCACGCTCCGTGATCCGCACATCATCGGGGTCCACGGCGCGATCGAATTCCAAGGTCGGCAGGCGCTGCTGATGGAGCTCGTCGATGGGCCCACGCTCGCCCAGGTCTTGGCCGTGGACGCACCGCTGAGCGAACACCGGCTGCTCACGCTCGCGCGTGGGATCGCCCGCGGGCTCTCGGTCGCCCACGCGGGCGGCGTCATTCACCGGGACCTCAAGCCGGCCAACATTCTGATCGCGCAGCTCGGCAAGGCCGACGAGACCGCCAAGATCGCCGACTTTGGGATGGCCCGCGCGACCAGCTTTGCCGGCGTCGACAGCGAGGCGCTCACGGTGCTCGGGACCCCCGACTACATGGCGCCCGAGACCCTGGATCCGCTCGCCGTGGATCCGCGCACGGATCTCTACGCGCTGGGCTGCATCATGTCCGAGATGGCGACCGGGCGGCCCCCGTTCGCGGCCCCAACCCCGTTCGCGGTGCTCGATGCTCACCGCAAGCGCCCGGCGCCCAAGCTGCCAGAGACCTTCTCGGGCGGTCTGCGCGAGCTGGTCTCGACGCTGTTGGCCAAGCAGCCGAGCGATCGTCCGCACGCCGCTTCGGCAGTGGTCGAGGCGATCGACCAGCTGCTGGCAGCTCCAGACACGGGCGAGGTCACGGCATTGGCCGTTGCGAGCAAGCAACAGCTGGCGCGCGCGCGGCCGCGGGATCTGCTCGCGGCCACGGCCGCTGGGCGCTGCGCTCGGTGTGGCGCGCCGGTGATCCACGGCGTGCGCGTGTGCCTGGACTGCGGGCTGCTGCGGGTCACGGTCGAGCCCGGCAAATGGACGGTGTTCGTGGTCGGACCGGGCGCGGTTGGGGACAAGCTCGACAGCGTCCGCCGCGACGCCCTGTTGACGTGGCTGCGGGCCAACCCCGACGCGGGCCTCGAGATCGGCACCTTCGCCGAGCAGATCCCTCGCCTGCCGTTTCCGCTGGTCGTCCGTGTGTCCGAGCCGAGCGCCCGGGCGCTGACACAGTCGCTCGCGCAGCTGGGCCTCCACGCCGAGGCCAACAAGGGCGGCCGGTTCTCGCACGGAAAGATGACAGAGAAGATGGCCCGGATTGGCGCGCGCCGGAGCAAGGTCGCGCTGCCGCTGTTGATCATTGGCTTGCCGCTCATGATCGTGCTGTTGGTCTTGGCGCTGCCACTGGTCCCGCTGTACGTGGGCGCGGTCGCGTGGTGGACCTCGAAGCCCGCCCTGCAGATCAGCCCAACGACCCGGATGCCGCTGCCGCCCCTGGTCGATGCCCGCCTGCGCGAGGTCGAGCGCGTCGCCCCCAGCGTGAGCGCCCGTCATCGCCCGGGGCTGCGCGCGGTCATCCAGCGGGTGATGGCGTTGCTGCGCGCAACCCCAGAGGCCGAGCACGCGCAGGTCGACGCAGAGATGACCCACGCGCTCGCGGTTGCGACCGTGGGGACCCAGCGCATGACCGAGCTCGACGCGATGGTCAGCCACCCCGACTTCGACGCGAGCGAGTCGGAGCATCGGCGGGATCTACAAGAGCGCGACATGTGGGCGGCTCGCATGCTCGAGCTGACCGCAACCCTCGATGCGCTGGTCGCCCGGCAGGCCGCAGCGCGGCAGGTCGTGAGCGGGGCCGAGCGCGAGTCGCACGCCGAGCTCGACGCGCTGCGTGATCGCGTCGAGGCCCTCGAAGAAGTCCACCGGCTGTGAAGGGCGCGCGCGCGCAGGCCAATTGCAAACGCCGCCGCCAAGCAGGCGACGGCGCAGTGGATCGAGACGCGTCCGATCCGATCGCGTCTACATGATCGACTGAAGCTTCATGGCGACGCCCATGTCGCCGTCGACCTTGAGCTTGCCGGCCATGAACGCCGTCGTTGGCGCGAGGTCGCCCGCCATCATCGCCTCGAGATCCTCGAGCGAGAGTCCGATCGTGCAGTCGGCGTCGTTGTTGTCGTTGGACACGCTGTTCGGCGTTGACTTGCCGTCGATGAACACGACGCCAACGTCACCCATGTCAAACTTGAGGGTTGCACCGAGCCCTGCGTCGTCTCCGACGCGGCCCTTGATCGTTTCGGTAACTGTCTCGAGACTCATGGCTGGTTTCTCTCGGCCGCGAGTAAACCCCCTTACCCCGGCCCGGTCAACCGGCCGATCGTTACAGATCGGGGTGCGCGATGAAATGCGCGGCTGCCAGGACCATGTTGGGCTACTGGTCGACGTGCACAACTCGGTGTAGATCCGCCGAGCCTTGACCAAGCCCGATTCCACGAGCGCTGTGCGCCGCGTCGCGCTGCTGGATCCGTTTGGCGGTCTCGCCGGCGACATGCTCGTCGGCGCGTTGCTGGACCTCGATCCAGAGCTGCTGGCCGCGATGCGTGAGCCGCTGAGTTCGCTGAACCTGCCCGGCTGGCGGCTCGACGCAGAGCCGGCGATGCGCCGCCAGCTTGGCTGCACCAAAGCCAGCTTCACGGTCCCCGACGAGGCCGATCACCGCCACCTCCCAGAGATCCGTCAGCGCATCGACGCGTCCACGCTGCCAGCTCGCGCCAAGCAAAAAGCCGACGCCGCGTTCGTGCTGCTGGCCGAGGCCGAGGCCAAAGTCCACCGGATCTCGATCGACCGCGTGCACTTTCACGAGGTCGGGGCCGCCGACGCGATCTTGGACATCTGCGCGGCCAGCTTTGGGCTGGATCATCTGGGCATCGAAAAATTGCTGTGCGGGCCGCTGCCGGGCGGCTCGGGCACGATCCGCTGCGCACACGGTGACATGCCGGCTCCGGCGCCCGCGGTCGTGCACCTGCTCGAGGACTTCGTGGTGCTCGCGGGCGTTGGCGAGGGCGAGATGGTCACGCCAACGGGCGCGGCCCTGCTGCGCGCGTGGGGTTCACCGCTGGAAGCTGGCACGCTTGGCTATCGGGCCCACGCGGTCGGCTACGGGGCAGGGTCCCGATCCGCGAGCGTGCTGCGATTGACGATGGTCGAGCCGGTCGAGCCGGTCGAGCCGATCGCTACCGCGCTGGCCGGCGAGTTTCAGCGCGACTCGATCTACGCGCTCGAGACCCACCTCGACGATGAGTCGCCCGAGGTGCTCGCGTGGGTGTCGGAGCGGCTGTTCGAGCAAGGTGCGCTCGACGTCGCGTTCGCGCCCTTGACCATGAAAAAAGGCCGCCCCGGGCTCGCGCTGACGGTGTTGGTGCTGCCAGCCCAGCGCGAGCAAGCGGTCGCCACGATCCTGCGCGAGACCACGGCCCTAGGCGTCCGCGAGCAGCTGCTGGCGCGCACGACCTTGGCCCGCGAGATCACCACCCTCGACACCGAATGGGGCCCCGTGCGGATCAAGCGAGCGGGCGGGCGCGACCGACCCGAGTACGAAGACCTAGCCCGGATCGCCCGCGCCCAAGCCATGCCGCTGCGCGAAGTCACCGACGCAATCGCGGCCCTGCTCGCCGCCCAAGGGGGCGCATGACCGCCGCGCTGACCCGACTCGAGCAGGTGATCCGCGGCTACGGCCCCACGATCACCGCGTTCTCCGGCGGCGTCGACTCGACCCTGGTCGCTGTCGTCGCGGCCCGGGTCCACGGCGAGCGGGCGTTGGCGGTCACGGGCGTGTCGTCTTCGCTGGCCGGCAGCGAGCGCGAGCACGCCGTCGCGCTCGCGGCCGAGCTGGGCCTGCGCCACCGCCTGATCGACACCCACGAATTGGATCGCCCCGGCTACCGCCAAAACGCAGGCGACCGCTGCTACCACTGCAAGACCGAGCTGTTCGAGCGGCTGACCGCGCTGGCCCGCAGCGAGGGGTTTGCGTGCGTCGCCTCGGGCGACAACCTCGACGATCTTGGCGGACACCGACCGGGCTTGTTGGCCGCCAAGCAGCTCGCGGTCCGCAAGCCCTTGGTCGAGGCCGAGCTTGGCAAGGCCGGCATCCGCGAGCTCGCGCGCCTGCTTGGGCTGCCCAACCATCAAAAGCCGGCGTCACCGTGCTTGGCCAGCCGGGTCCCGGCCGGCACCCGGGTGGATCCTGCGGTGCTGGCCCGCGTCGAGCAGGCCGAAGCTGGCGTGCGCGCGCTCGGGTTCGAGGGGTTCCGCGTGCGGCACCACGGCGAGCTCGCGCGGATCGAGCTGCCGATCGCGGATCTCGAGCGCGCGCTGTCGCTGCGGGTCGAGGTGATCGCCGCGGTCAAGCGCGCCGGCTATGCGATCGTGACGATCGACCTCGCGGGGTTTCGCTCGGGCTCACTCAACGTGCTGAGGTCTGCCGGTGAATGACGTGACCACTTCAACCCCCTCGGCCGCCTCGGCCAGGGCGATCCTCGACGCGCTGCTCGATGGCCGCATCAACCGCGAGCAAGCCCTCGCCGGGCTCGAGACCAGCGCGGCGCAACCCCGGGTAGAGAACCTGGACTGGGCCCGGATCGATCATGATCGCGCCGCCCGCCGTGGGTTCCCCGAGGTCATCTATGGCCCCGGCAAGACCACGGATCAGATCCGCGAGATCTTCGTGCGCCTGGCCAAGCGCAACCCCAACGTGCTGTGCACGCGGACCGACGCCGCCGCGCACGAGGCCGTTAGCGAGGCGCTGGATCTCGAGGCCCGCGCCGCGCTGCGCTTCGACACCCAGGCCGGCTTGCTCTCGCTGCACCGGGATCAGAGCATTCGCCAGCGCGGGACCTTGGTCGTGCTCTCGGCCGGCACCGCGGATCAAAAGGTCGCCAACGAGGCGCTGTGCTGCGCGAAGGTCCTGGGCAATCGCGTCGAGCGACTCGCCGATGTCGGGGTCGCCGGCCTCCACCGCCTGCTCGCCGAGCTGCCCACGCTCGAGCGCGCCAGCGTGATCATCTGCGTCGCCGGCTTCGAGGCCGCGCTGCCCTCGGTCGTGGCCGGGCTGGTCCACTGTCCCGTGATCGCGGTGCCAACCAGCACCGGCTACGGCGCGAGCTTTCAGGGCGTGACCGCGCTCTTGTCGTGCTTGACCAGCTGCTCCGCCGGGGTGGTGACGGTGAACATCGACAACGGATTTGGGGCTGCCTACGCGGCAACCTTGATCAACCGGCTGTCCGGCCCCGTGCAACCTGACGAACCACAGGTGGCGCCCTGATGCTGGCCGCGTTGACCGGGTTGTTGCTCGGCTGCTGGCACGTCATCAGCGGGCCCGATCACCTGGCCGCGATCACCCCGCTGGCGACCGCTTCGGACAGCGAGCGGAGCGGCGCGCGGGTGGGGCTGGCGTGGGGCCTGGGCCACGCGGGCGGCGTGTGGCTGGTCGGCTTGGTGCTGCTCGCGTTCGGCAGCTTGATCCCGCTGGATCTCGTCGGAGCGTGGAGTGAGCGGATCGTTGGCGTGGCGATCGTGGGGGTCGGCGCGTGGGGGTTGTGGCGGTTCTATCGGCACGACCACGCTCATGCCCACGCCCATGCCCACGCTGCGCACCACGTCCACGGCCGCGGATCCGCGCTGGGCATTGGCCTGATCCACGGCATCGCCGGCAGCTCGCACCTCTACGGCGTGCTCCCGGCGTTGGCGCTGACCTCGAGCGCGAGGCTGAGCTACCTGGCGGGCTTCGGCGTTGGCTCAATTCTCGCGATGGGGGCGTTCGCGGGCCTGCTCGCGCTGATCGTCGGTCGGCTCCCCGGCTCGCGCGAGGTGGTCCGCCGCTGGGCGCTGCTTGGGGCCTCGATCGTCGCGATCGTGGTTGGCACAGCGTGGGTCGCCCTCGGCTGCTAGCTCGCTTGCAAGATCCGCCCATAGAACTGGATCATCCCAGCGTAGTGCTCGAGCGACAGTCGCTCGTCGACCCCGTGATAGCGGGGCACGTCCTGCTTGGTGATGAAGAACGCCGACAATCGATAGACCTGCTTGGCGACGCCAACATAGTGGCGAGCGTCCGTCGCGGCCACGAACAGCCCAGGCGCGACGAGCACCTCGGGGTTCACCTCTCGGACCGCGCGGGCGATCGTGCTGAACCCGGGCGCCTGCGCGTCGGAGATCCGCGGGACCTCGTTGCCGACCACCAGCGTGACCTGGACTCGGGGATCATCGACCGCCTCGCGCACGTGGGCCACGACGCGCTCGACCGTGTCGCCCGCGTTGATGCGGTGGTTGACCAGGGCCCGCGCCCGGGGTGGCAGCACGTTGGCCTTCACGCCGCCTTCGATCACCGTGACCGCGGTCGTCGTGCGCACCGACGATGCAGTCGTCGACGAGGCCAGCAACGCCCGCGTCATGACCGGCGCGAACAGCCACAAGTTGGTCGCCACGAGCTTCAGCGGCCCATGCATCTCGGGCCCGAGCGTGTCGAGGGTCTGGCGAAACGGACCGTCGAGCGACCCTGGCAGCTGCTGGGCTTCAACGCGTGCGACCGCGGCCGCGAGGATCCCGATCGCGGTCTGATCCGGCGGCGCGGACGAGTGACCGCCCTCGAGCTCCACGAGCAGCTCGATCGTCGCCGAGCCCTTCTCACTCAGGCCGATCAGCGCGACCGGCTGCTCGACCGCTGGAAACATCCCGACCGTGATCCCCGTGCCTTCGTCGAGCAGGAATTCGGCCTCGACCCCGCGCGCGTGTAGCAGCTTGGCCATCGCGGCCGCGCCGGAGCCCGTCAGCTCTTCGTCGTGGCCAAAGCACAGGTACACGGTCCGTGGCGGCGTGATGCCGGCAGCGAGCATCGCCTCGGTCGCCTCGAGGATCGCCATGAGGGCGCCCTTGTCGTCCATCGTGCCGCGGCCCCACATGAAGCCTTCGGCCTGCTCGGCGGCGAAGGGCGGGTGCGACCACGCGCTGGGATCATCGGCCGGGACCACGTCCATGTGGGCCGCCAAGATGATCGGCGCGGCGCTGGGATCGGCCCCCGGCCACCGGTACATCAGGCTGTAGTCGCTCACGATCTCGCGCTCGAGCTGCGCGTGGACGAGCGGAAACGAGCGCTCGAGCAGCTGGTGGAACGCGATGAACGGCGCGGGATCGAAGCTGGCCGGGTCTTGGGGCGAGATGGTCTGGATCCGGATCGCCTCGCTCAGCCGGTCGACCGCCTGGACTTCGTCGATGCGCAAAGGCTCAAACCCGTCAACTTGGACCTGCTGCGAGCGGGTCGCGAGCATGTTGACCGTTGCGATCGCCAACAGCACGGACAGCAGCCCGAGCACGCCAAGCAACCAACGTAGCAGGCGACGTCGCCACGGACGTGGTGGTGTGGCACTCGACATCGGCGCGCCCCAGCGTAACAGCACGCCGCGACCTCGATGCCCACACTGCGCGATCCCCGGGTGAATTCGTGGCTTCTGGCTCTCAGTTTGCTCACAACAATTTCGCGTGAGTAACGCGAACGAGCCCAACTGCCCGCGCATTGGATTCTGCGGCGGGCTTCAATCACCGAATCGAGCGATCCGCGCGTTCCGCTCAACCGGCCCCAGGATGGTCAGTGCGCGCGATCACAGGGTAGTCTCCGAAATTCATGAGCGTCTTTCTCAAGCGGGTACTCGAAGAGCCGTCCTACGGCTGGTCTCGAGATGGCGAGTTTTACCGGCCCACCCACCGCGAGATCATGGCGCACTGGTTCTCGCGCATGAACATCTTCGCGTCGCGCAAGAACTGGCTGCCCTTCACCGATTGGGTGTGGACGCTCGCGCTGCTCCCGTTCACGGTGCTGTTCTTCACCAAGTACTTCAGCTGGCCGCTGCTGCTGGTTGGGTTCTTGTACGCGATGCTGTTCCTGGGCACCACGAACATCGTTTGGCTGCACCGCTACTGCACCCACCGGGCGTTCACGTTCACGCATCCAATCTACCGCTTCGTGCTCCGCAACCTCCCGCTGCGGCTGGTCCCCGAAGAGACCTATGTGCTCTCGCACCACGTGCACCACGCCTATACGGAGCAAGCTGGCGATCCCTACAATGCCCACGGCGGCCGGCTCTACTGCTTCTTGGCCGGCGAGCTGCACCAGCCGATCGCCCGGGATCTCTCGCGCAAGGACTACAAGCGCGCCGTTGCGATGCTCAATCACACCGGCGTCAACGCCAACACCTACGCACAATACAAAAAGTGGGGTTCGATCTGTCACCCTGCTTATCTGTATCTGCACTTCTCGCTCAATTGGCTGTTTTGGTACGGCGCGTTCTACCTGATGGGCGGCCACGCGCTGGCCTGCGCAATCTTTGGCATGTCCGCACTGTGGGCAATTGGGATCCGCGACTTCAACTATGACGCGCACGGCTGCGGCAAGGACAAGCGCGACTGGGCGGACTTCAACCGTGAGGATCTGTCGATCAATCAGCTGTTCGCCGGCACCGTCTCGGGCGAGTGGCACAACAACCACCACATGTTCCCCAACGGGGCGCGCTCGGGGTTCTTGTGGTGGCAGCTCGACACGGCGTGGTGGCTGATCCGCCTGACCAAGCTGCTGGGCGGCATCGCCTCGTATCGTGACTACAAAGCCCGGTTCTTGGCCGAGACCTACGAACCCTACCTGCGGGCCAAGGCCGAGGCCGAAGCCAAGGCCAGCTCGGCGTCGCCGCGTCAGCCATGACCGCGGGCATCGCCGAGGGCGCGTGGGTGCTGAACCTCGATACGCCCACGCTGCCACCGGCGACGGCGACCAACACCTTGATCGTTGGCGGGGATCGCCTACTGATCATCGAGCCCGCGACCCCGCACGCCCGCGAGCAGGCCCGGCTCGACGCGCTGATCGCCTCGCTGTTGGCAGACGGTCGCGCGCTCGCTGGGATCGTCGTCACCCATCACCACGTCGATCACATCGGCTACGCGCCAGCGCTGCGGGACCGGCACGAGATCCCGATCTTCGCCCACCCGCAGACCGCCAGTCGGCTCGACTTCCCGATCGACACGCACATCGACGAAGGCTGGACGATCGACCTTGGCGAAGGTCACGTCGTGGAGGCCCTGTTCACGCCCGGCCACGCCCCGGGCCACTTGGTGGTGTGGGACCGCAAGACCAACATCGCCCACGCGGGTGACCTGGTCGCCGGCGAAGGCACGATCCTCGTCGACGTCAGCGACGGCGGCGATATGGGGGTCTACCTGGACTCGCTGCGGCGGATGGCCGCGCACGTTCGCGCCCACCAAGCAGACGGTCAGTCGCCCAGCTTCGTCCCTGCGCACGGGCCGGTGCTGGACGATCCGGTCGCGGTGCTCGAGCACTACGTCAGCCATCGGCTCGCCCGCGAAGCCAAGATCCGACGCGCGGTGGTAGAGGGCGGGCGGCGAGCGTTTCTTGGGATCCTGGCGGCCGCGTACGACGACGTGCCCAAGAAGCTGTGGCCGATCGCCGCGATGTCGGTCGAAGCGCACCTGCGCAAGCTGGTCGCCGACGGCGAGCTGGTCCGGGTGGGCAAGGGAGCCCGCCCCGCGGCTGGGTGAGGGCGTCCGCGCGCTCGCTGTTGGCTGGGTCACAGCAGCGTGAGTGAATCCCCTCGCTCCTAGAGGGTTTCCCCCCGAGAAAAAGTACGGGGCAGCCCGGTTTTTGTGTAGATTTGGCGAATGTTCCTCGAGCTTCGTAACCGATCACTTCTGCTTGGTCTCCCGTGCCTGCTGCTCCTCCCCGCCTGCGGCGATGACGGTATCGCCGATGGAGACGGATCGGCCTCGATGAGCAGCACCACCGAGACTGGTACGACCAATGACTCGGCCGAGGGCATGTCCAACAGCGGCGATGGCGACGGCGACTCCACCGGTGATGGCGACGGCGATCCCACCGGTGATGGCGACGGCGATCCAGGCGACGGCGACGGCGACTCCACCGGCGACGGCGACGGCGACTCCACTGGCGACGGTGACGGCGACTCCACCGGCGACGGCGATGGCGATGGCGATGGCGATGGCGATGGCGACGGCGACGGCGACGGCGACCCCTGCATGGGCGGCAACATGGGCTTCGACTTCAGCTACCTGTGGGTCGCGAACACCACGCAGGGCAGCGTCTCGAAGGTCAACACAGAGACCCTGATCGAAGAGGGTCGCTACCGCACCGGCCCCAACAACGGCTCGCACAGCCCCTCGCGCACGACCGTGAGCTTGGACGGCCGCTTCGCGATGGTCGGCAATCGCAACTCGCAGAGCGTGACCCTGGTCGCCGCCAACGAGATGGATTGCATCGACAAGAACAACGACAACATGATCACGACCTCGACGGGTCCCAACGATCTCAAGGACTGGGATCAAGACGAGTGCGTGCTGTGGCGGACGACCCTGCCCGACGTTGGCCCCGGTGAGCCCTCGGGTCCGCGCGGCATGACCTTCGTGCCAGGTGACTTCAACGAGAACACCTGCATGTACGAGAACTCCAAGATCTGGGTTGGCTGGCACGGCCAAGCGGCCAACCAGGTCCACATGGGTCGGCTCAACCCCGTCGACGGCACCGTCGAAGAGGTCGTCGACATTAACCAGTGGAACATGGGCTGGACCAACTACCCGCCCTACGGCGCCGCCTACGACGGCATCGGCAACGTGTGGTTCACGGCCCTGCGCGGTGAGGTGTTCCGGCTCAACACCAACGACCTCACCTTCGATCGCTGGGCGATGCCGCAGAGCGCCCAGGCCTACGGCATGACCGTTGACGCAGAAGGCAACGCCTGGTTCGGTGGGTGCAGCGGCCCGGTCACCAAGTTCGACGCGCAAGCCGAGACCTTCACCGCGATCCCCGGCACCCAGGCGTGCCATCGCGGCGTCGCAGCCGACAACCTTGGCAATGTGTGGGTCGCCATGAACGGGCCCTGCGGTCTCGCGCAGATCGACCGTGACACCAACACGGTCATCAAGATCCACACCGCCGCGGACTTCAACAACCAGTGCTCGACCCCGGTCGGCGTCAGCATTGATGTTGAGGGCTACGTGTGGATGGTCGACCAGCAGGGCTGGGCGTGGAAGATGGACCCGGAGACCTACGACAAGGAGATCGTGATGATCCAGGGCAACCACTACACCTACTCCGACATGACCGGCGGTGGCCTCAACGCCGTCGTCAACCCGCAGTAGTCGGTCCCCGCAGCGGGGTCTGCCAAGATCAGCCGGTCGCAGCGCGAGCTTCGACCGGCTGGTTGCGTTGGCGCATGGCCTGTCAGAACTCGGTCGAGACGAGCTTCAACCGCTGAATGGCCAGCGCCGCTCGAAGCCCATCTTGCAGCGCCCGGCAAGTCATCATCCCATCGAGGGCGACCCCGAGCTCGACGATCGTCCTTGCGTTGTCCGGCGACATCCCGACGAGGATGACCTTGGCCCCGAGCAACCGCACCGAGCGGGCGAGGCGAATCACGAGCTGGGCCGCGTCGGTGTCGAACACCGGCACCCCCGAGATATCCAGGATCGTCACCCGCGCGCGGCTCTGGCCGATCGCGTCGAGCAGGCGCTCGGTCAACAGCTCCGCGCGGAACCGGTCGAAGGTCCCGACCAGCGGCACGACGAGGATGCCGGGAACGACCGGCGCGATCGGGGTGGAGGCCTCGCGGATGAGCTCGAGCAGCTGGGTCTTTTCGTTGAGCGCGACCCGCAGCTCGGCGAGCTGTGACTCGAACCGCTCAATGTCGCGCTGGGCGGCCTCGCGCTGCAGCGCGTCGTCGCGCTGAACCATGAAGTGGGTCGTGCTGACCACGAGGTGGTCGTAGCACCACTGCTCGATCGCGGCGCGCTGATGCGCGGGCGCGAGCTCCCGGGCCCGCTCGCGCAGCAGTCGGGTGAAGAAGGTGAGGTCCGAGTAACCCAGTCCATGGGCCAAGAAGGTGTTCGTGAACGCGACCGCCACCACGCGCATGGCTTCGGCGGTGCCAGCTTCGGTGTCGCGCTCGAGGGCGTCGACGGCGGCCTCGACATGGACACGGCATGGCTCTTCGCCCGCGACGCTAAACGCACTCATGCGGCGTTTGGCCAGGCGCTGGGTGACAGACGAGACGAGTTCGGTGCGCGTGGATGCGTCAAACAGGGACATGGCGCGCTACCAACTAACCCGATAGACGCACATGTCGCCCGTCTCTTGCTGAATGCAGGAACCCGGGCCGTGCTCGACC
Source organism: Enhygromyxa salina (assembly GCF_000737335.2). GTDB lineage: Bacteria > Myxococcota_A > Polyangia > Nannocystales > Nannocystaceae > Plesiocystis > Plesiocystis salina_C. Next base: position 43,082 of record NZ_JMCC02000067.1, read on the forward strand.
AGGGGCGTGATGCCGTAGCGCATGCAAGCCCCCTCGAGGATGCCGGTCATGAGGGTGCAGTGGTTGCGGTAGGCCGTGCACTCGATCACCGCGCTGTGCTCGTCCTCCCACTCGCAGGTGATCGTGCCGATGCCGGGACCGCGAGCGTTGAGCGCCCACCAAGAGCCAACGCCCGAGAGGATCTTCTCGGCGCTGTCGACCTCGGGCGGGTAGACGGCGGTCTCGGTCATGCTCCGGCCCACCTTGATCACCGCGGCCCGACCGAGCTTCTTCTCGATCTTGTTGAACAAGTCGAAGGCCCACTCGATGTCGTACCAAGCCTCGGGATCGATGCGGTCGACCCCGCTGTCAGCGACCAGCTTGTCAACGACCGCCTGATGCTCTGACAGCCCAACGATGAAGCTGCTCAGAGCTGCGCCACTGTACTCGCGCATCCCGCTGTGCTCAGTCACCGTGCGACCATATACCCGCACGATGTACGGGGTCGAGTGGCGCGATCGGCACCCGGCTCGCGGCAGCGCTGCACGCGAGGCCTGGTCACGGCCCCCCCTACCCCTACCTCAGCTGGATCGCCGCGACACGCCCGGCGCGCCATCGCGGCTAGAAATACCAGCCGATCATGAACTCGAACGCGACCGAGTAGATCGAGAAGTTGTCATCATTGTTGTTGCGCCAATTGTTGTCGTCCCCCTCGAAGAACAACCCAAGATCAACGTCGATCTCGCCGCCCAAGAACAGGTTCTTGTAGACGATCCCCTGCACGCCCCCGCCAAGCTGGACGTTGGCGCCAAGCGCAGAGTCCCCCCCGCGTCGATCGTTGAAGAAGGGCACGTCCAAGTCCCAGGTCCAAAACGCCCCGGCGAACCCGGCCCCGAACATCCCGTAGCCCCACACCTTGTTGCTGCCCAGTCCGATCCGCGCCTCTGGCATGAAGCGGATCACGTGGGTGCCAAAGTCGTTGAAGTCGTAGTCGTCGAACACCAACACCGAGTGCTCGAACACGCCACCGACCGTGGCCTTGAACAGCTTGCCGCGGGCGAACATGTAGCCGCCGCCAAACCCCCAGCCAAAGCTGGGATCGAGGTCCAGGTAGTCGTCGTGCGAGAACGGCAGCACGAGCGACCCAGGCGTGAGCATGATGTAGCCGCCCTCGTCAAACCCACCGCTGCGCTTGGCGGCCTCAGCCTCGCCCTGCGGGAGACCCAGATAGACCGCGGCAGCGAGCGTGGGGAGGAGGATCGGAGCGAGCCTGCGTGACCAACGGGCGCGATGCATCCACCCGATCTTACCGACACTCGCCGGCGTGTCACCTGACACGCAGGCGCATGTCATTTTCGCAAGCGGGCATACTCAAAAACGACTCAGAATCGCCACCCGGCCGTGAACTCGATCCCGACCTGGTACAGCGAGAAGGTGTCGTCGTTGTTGTTGCCCCAATTGCCGCCGCCCTTTTCGTAGAAAAACCCCGCGTCGAAGTCGACCTCGGCGCCAAGGAAGAAATTCTTGTAGACGAATCCCTGCATGCCGACGCCGGCTTGCACGGCGAGTCCGCTCGCCGAGTCGCGCCCGCGCGGCCGATCCAAGAACCCGATGTCGGCATCCCAAGACCACGCCGTAGCCGCGAAACCCGCCCCCACGAGACCGTAGACCCACACGGTGTTGCCTCCAAGTCCAAGCCGAAGCTCGGGCATCAGACGCACCGCGTGGGCGCCGAAGTCCTTGAACCTGTAGCCGTCGAGCATCAGCACGTTGTGCTCGAACCCAACGCCGATCGTGCCCTTGAACAAGCGCCCAGGCGCGAACATGTAGCCGCCACCCACGCCCCATCCGTAGCTGGGATTGACCTCGGTGAAGTCGTGCTCGCCGGTCAGCACCAGCGCGCCAGGCGTGATTGTGATGTAGCCACCACCTTCGTTGAATCCGGTGCCAGGCGGCGGGGAAGCCTCGGCTTCGGACTCGAGCAATCCCGCGCAGAAGACCGCCGTGAGCGCGGCTATCGCGATTGGGCACAACCGTTGAAATGTGTTGACGCGATGCATGCGTCGAGCGTTGCTGATCAAACCAACTTGTCACGTGGCAATAATTGCCTCGCAACTGATTGCGCACGCACACAGCGGCGCATGCAGACATTGCATTCGGCCGATCGCGCGGCAGCCTACCGCACGCGATAGATCAGATTCTTGGTCCCGGCCGCCTGGCAGACCGCACGCGCCAGCGCTTCGGTCCCGCGCGTGACCACAAATTTGCGGTCCTTGAACACCTTGAACGGGAACCGCTCGCGGGTGTGCTGGTAGCGGGCCCGCTCGCTGTCCTGGATGCTGGTCGAGAGCAGGTCCTCGATGGGATCGTTGCTCTTCTCCTCGCGCACGTCGCGGGCGGCGATGTCTGTCTGAAAGCACATCAGCAGCTCGGGCGCGTCGCTGCTCGCGGACTCGAGCCAACGCCGCCACGCGTGACCCAGGCGCGGGTTGCCCTTATCCGGCTCCGCAGGGACCACCGGGTTGGTGGGCTCGCCTTCGCGCGGCAGCCGAAACAACACCGGCCCAATCACGCCGCGCTGGACCCGATCCACGCTCACGCCCTCGATGTCGTGCATGTGGATGAACAGGTGCTCGGCGTCGTAGCTGGCGTTGCGGTACACGGTCGCGTGAAATGCCTCGTTGGCGGCGGCGCTCTCACCATCGGCGTCGAGGTCGATGACCTTGCGCCGCCACGCCGAGGCGACCTGGGTCAGCTCGATCGTGATCCGCACGTAGAGCCCGGTCGCGTCGAGCTTGGTCAGGTCCAGGCGAAATTCTGCGGTGCCCGTCGCGGGATCGTGGCGGCGCAGCTGCACGCGGTGCTCGTCGAGCGGCGCGTAGGGCTGGCCCTGGATCGCCTCGAAGTAGCGGCGCTTCTGCAGCAGCTGCGCGTAGACCTCGGCCTCGTCGCGCTTTTGTTCGTAGTGCGCCGTCTCGCTCATCCGCGACAGCGACCCACCCGCGAGCTCGTGATCGGTGAGCACCCGGGTGAAGCTGGCCATGTTTGGCAGCCCCGCGCGGGCGTCGACGTAGAGCTGATCGTAGAGCCCGGCCTCCATCGCCAGCTTCAGGGTCTCGAGACTGCCCTGGACCCGGCGGCGATCTGGAAACGTGTTGTTGAGCCGCGCAGCCCGCAGCGCGGCGATGAGCTTGTCGAGGTAGGCGGGGACGACCGCGCCCCGCAGCGCCTGGGTGTGCAGCGTGACGAGCTCGTTCATGGCCGACTCACCCCGCAACCCTCAGCCCTCGGCCGGCGCGCTGGCGCCACCACCGTCGACCTGCTTCGCGCGATTCGCCATGGCCTTGTCGATCGCCGACTGGATCCGCGCCTCTTCGATCTCTTTGGACTTCTTGAGGTTCTCGTCGAGCAGCGCCGAGGTGCCCTCGTCGAAGGTCTCGAGCTCTTCGACGAGCTTGTCGAGGTTCTGACGGAAGAAGATCTGGGTGTCGCTGACGAACTGCGTGGTCACGTTCATCGACTCGGTCATGACGTCGAGCGACTTTTTCATCTCGAGCATCACGACCGAGGCGTCGGCGGCCCGGCCGATCGCCTGGATCTGCGCCGAGGCCATGTCCAGCTTGATGCTGGCCGCGGTCGTGTACTGCTGGATGTCCTGCGCGAGGTTGCGGATCGTCTCGGCCAGCTTGCGGGTGTTTTCTTTGAGGCTGGCGTAGCGGTTCTCGGCGGCGCCGTAGAGCTGCACGTTGGTCGAGTGCTCCGCCAGCAACGCGCGGATCCGGTCCTGATCCGTCTCGATCTTGCGGGCCTCGACGCTGCCGGCTTCGATCGTCTGAAGCTCGGCCTCGAGCTCCTCTTGCATGGTCCGCAGATCCAGCACGTACTCGAGCGCGCGCCGCTCGTTCTCGGCGGCCTCGACGATCTTGCCGTTGATGCGGTTGATCTCTGTGTAGAGCTCTTGCTCGGACTGCTTGAGCACGTCGCAGTAGCCGGCCGCTTCTTTCACGCGCTTGGCCGAGACTTGGTACTGCTGCTTGAGCAGCTCCTCGATCGAGCGCTTCGAGATCGCGATCGACTTGAACCCGGGGATGTACGAGACGACCTCTTTGAAGCCAGCCCAGAACCCGCCCTTGGTCGCGGTGCCGTCGATGTAGTCGCTGAACTTGCGCAGCTTCTTGAGCTCGTCGGCCATCGCCGTCTGGATCACGACGTTGCGATCGCGCAGGACCTTGAGCTCGCCGACCTTGGTGTCCTGAACGGTGCGCTCTTCTTGGATGTTGTCTTCGAGAGAGCGGACCGAGATCCCTTCGCCGCTGTACGCGACGTCTCGGGCCAGGACATCTGAGAGGCTCTTGCTACCGGCGCTCATGGCGAGGCGAGGGTGCCACGTGTGAGCCTGCGAGTCTTCTCGGCTCGCGGATTTGTCTGCGAGCCGCGGCTTCGCTGCGCCACGGCTGGCCCAGCACCCGACCGGCGCCCGGCACTACGCGCACACGGCGCGAAACGCGTTCAGTGCGCCATCCACGACCGGCGGATCGACGCACATCGCCAGCCGCAGGTGGTCTGGCACCCCAAACGCCACGCCCGGCACCACCAGCGCGCGCTGCTCGCGAAGCCGGTGGGTGAGCGTGACATCCCCGCCCTCGCCCAGCGACGCCCGCAGCGACGCCGGCAAGCGCGGAAACAGGAAGAAGCCAGCCTGCGGGGTGGGCTGCTCGAACCCGAGCTCGCGCAAGCCGGCCGCCATCTTGTGGCAATTCTCGGCGTAGACCTGGACCTCGACGCGACCGCCCGGCTGGCCCAGGACCTTGGGCAAGACCCGCTGCATGAGCGCGGGCGCGTTGACGAAGCCGAGCGTGCGATTGCAGAACGCGACCGCCCGGTGCAAGAGCTCACGCCCGCGGGCCTCGGGGTTGATCACCAGGTAGCCGATCCGCTCGCCCGCGAGGCCGAGATCTTTGCTGTGGCTGGTGACCAGCACCGTGTTGGGCCAGCGCCCGAGCATGGAAGGTACGGACGCCGCGGTCTGGTCGTGGACCAGGTCGCGGTAGGGCGAGTCCTCGATCACCCACAGCGGGCGCGGGAGCTGCAGCTTGCCCAACATCGCCGCGAGCTCGTCGAGCGCAGCCGCGCTGTAGATCGTGCCGGTCGGGTTGTTGGGCGAGTTGATCAGCAGGATCCGGGCGCTGTCGGGATCCTGAGCGATCGCCGCCGCGATCGTGCCCAGGTCCAGGCTGAAGTCCGGGTTCGTCGCAACCGGGACCAGGGTGGCCCCGTGGTTCGCGCAATAGTGCTCGTACTCCGAGAAGAACGGCGCCGGAACCAGCACGCGATCGCCGTCATCGACGATCGACTTGAGCAGCACGTTGATCGCCCCCGCCGCCCCCACGGTCATCGTCACGTCGTGGGGCTCGAGGCCCTGGATGCCGTAGCGCTCCCCCTCGCGCTGCGCGATGAATTCGCGGACGTCGAGAAACCCGCTGTTGGTCATGTAGCGGTGCATGCCGGTGGGTTCGTCGCGCAGGGTCTCGACGATCGCCTGCGCCCACAGCTGCGGCGGCTCGAGGCTGGGGTTACCCAGCGACAGATCCCAGATGGGGCCGCCGCCGTCTGCACGCAGCTGCCGACCTAGCTCGAACATTCGCCGGGTCCAGGACTCGTGCTGACCAAGAATGCAGTCGGCGATGCGGCTAGAGAGGACATCGCGCTCGGGTTCCGTCACGGGGCCGACACTATCACGGTCTCGATCTCGGGAACTCGCCGAACGCGAGCAGCGTGCGCGTGGCTCGTCCGGCGACGACGAGACAAGTGCCGTTCGGGTGTGGGAGGGCCGCACGACAACCTGTACACTCCGCGCACGCATGACCGCCGACGCCGCGCTCAGCATTCATAACCTGGCCTTCTTCGAGGCCCTGTACGACGCGTACGAGCAGGACCCGAGCAGCGTGGATCCGCAGTGGCTGCGGATCTTGTTCGAGGGTCAGACGCCGCCGCCAACGAGCGCGAGCTTCCGCGGCCGCGCGCGCCCTCCCGCCCAGACACTGGCCGGCGACGCCCAACAGATCGCGCTGCAGACCCAGGTCGATAATTTGATCGAGGCTCACCGGCTGCATGGCCACCGCGGAGCCGACATCGATCCGCTCTCGCGCCCGCGCCGGTCGGACGTCAGCGAGCTCGACCCAGCGCACTACGGACTGACCGAGGACCACTACGATCGCCTGTTCCACACGAGCGGCCTGACGCCGGACCCGGCCACGCTGCGCGAGATCATCGAGCGCCTGCAAAACACCTACTGTCGCCACGTTGGCGTCGAGTACTGGAACCTCGCGGATCCAACCCAGCGCGCGTGGCTGCAAGCCCGCATGGAGGGCTGCCTCAACGAGGTCGTGCCCGCCCGCGACGAACAGCTTCGCCTGCTCCGCAGCCTGATCAACGTCGACACCGTCGATCATTTCCTGCACAGCAAGTTCTTGGGTGCCAAGCGGTTCTCGATCGCCGGCGCCGAGAGCATCATCGGTCTGCTCGACTGCCTGATCGAAGGCGCGGCGGATCACGACGTTGGCGAGGTGATCTTCGGCATGGCCCACCGCGGGCGCCTGAACGTGCTGATGAACGTGCTGGGCAAGGCGCCCAAGGACGTGTTCTCGGAGTTCTCCAACACCGACGCAGAGAGCTACATCGGGTCCGGCGACGTCAAGTATCACCTTGGCTATCACCGCCACCACACGACCGCGAGCGGCAAAGAGATCTACTTGGCGCTGGCGTTCAACCCCAGCCACCTCGAGGCCATCACCCCGGTCATCCAAGGTCGCGTGCGCGCACGCCAAGACGCGCAGCCCCACCTTGGCCGCGCGGCCAGCTTGGGGGTCACCCTGCACGGCGACGCGGCGTTCGCGGGCCAGGGCGTGGTCGCCGAGACCCTCAACATGGCCGCGCTCGAGGGCTACGACGCCGGCGGTGTGATCCGCGTGGTCATCAACAACCAGATCGGCTTCACCACCGATCCCCGCGACTCACGCTCGGGCTTGTACGCAACCGACGTCGCGTCCGTGCTCGGGGTCCCGGTCTTCCATATTAATGGTGACGACCCCGAGGCCGCCGCTCACGTCGCGCGCTTGGCCGTTGACTGGCGGGCGCGCTTTCATCGCGACGTGGTGATCGACGTGGTCTGCTACCGGCTGTTTGGCCACAACGAGGGCGACGATCCCACGTTCACGCAGCCGCGCATGTACGACATCATCAAGAACCACCCCTCGGTGCGCGCCCAGTACGAGCGCCAGCTGATCGAGCGGGGCACGGTCAGCCAGGCCGACTGCGAGCAGATGAGCAAGGAGTTCGAGGCCGAGTTCGAGGCCGCGCTCGACCAAGCCAAGTCCAGCGATCCCAAGCACGCGCTCGCGCCCATGCACGGCAAGTGGCGCGAGTACAGCGGCGGCGACGAGACCGAGGTGGAAGACGTCGACACCCGGGTCTCGGCCGCCTTGCTGCGGGCCTACGGCGAGAAGCTGGGCGTGGTGCCCGAGGGCTTCAAGCTGCACCGCAAGATCGCCCGGTTCTCCAAAGAGTCGCGCAAGATGACCGACGGCGAGCAGCCCTTCAACTGGGCCACCGCCGAGCTGTCTGCCTACGCCTCGCTGCTGGCCGAGGGCACGCCCGTGCGGATCTCCGGTCAAGACGTGCGGCGCGGGACCTTTGGCCACCGCCACGCGGTGTTCACCGATGTCGAGACCAACGCGAAGTGGTGTCCGCTGCAGCACCTTGGCGAGCACAAGGGCCGGTTCTCGATCTACAACAGCCCGCTCAGCGAGTTCTCGGTGCTGGGCTTCGAGTTTGGCTACTCGTTGATCACGCCCGAAGGTCTGATCATCTGGGAGGCGCAGTTTGGTGACTTTGCCAACAGCGCGCAGGTGATCATGGATCAGTTCTTGTCGTCCTCGGAGGACAAGTGGAACCGGCTGTCGGGGCTGACCTTGCTGCTGCCCCACGGCTACGAAGGCCAGGGCCCCGAGCACTCCAGCGCCAGGCTCGAGCGCTTCTTGCAGCTGTGCGCCGAAGACAACATGCAGGTCTGCTACCTGACCACGCCCGCGCAGCTGTTTCACGTGCTGCGCCGCCAGGTCATTCGCATGTGGCGCAAGCCGCTGATCATGATGTCACCCAAGAGCCTGCTGCGGTTTCGGCCCTCGTTCTCGCCGCTCAGCGAGTTCACCGACGGCCAATTCCACCGCGTGATCGACGACACCAAGCCCGATCCCAGCAAGGTCGAGCTGGTGCTGTTGTCGGCTGGCAAGGTGTTCTACGACCTCGACAGCACCCGCGACGAGCAGGGCCGCCACGACGTCGCGCTCGTGCGCGTCGAGCAGCTGTACCCGTTCACGCGCACCGGCCAGGCGATCAGCGAGGCGCTGGCGCGCTACCCCAACGCCAAGCGGGTGCGGTGGGTCCAAGAAGAGCCCAAGAACATGGGCTCGTGGTTCTTCATGCAGCCGCGCTTGCAGGAGCTGGTCGGCAAGCGCTTCGTGATCGAATACGTTGGTCGGGTCGAGAGCGCATCACCTGCGACCGGCTCGTCCGAAGCCCACAAGGTCGAGCTCGCGCGCCTGCTCAGCGACGCCTTCGCCTAGACTTTTGGGCGTGGTTGAGCGACCACGCCCCCCTGCCCCACGAGATCATCACCATGGCCACCATTCAAGTCCCTGCCCTCGGAGAATCCATCACCGAAGCGATCGTCGCCAAATGGCTGAAGAAGCCCGGCGACGCCGTTAGCGTTGACGAGCCGATCGTCGAGCTCGAGACCGACAAGATCACCGTTGAGGTGCCCGCGCCCGAGGCCGGCGTGCTGAGCCGGCAGCTCGCAGCCGAGGGCGCCACCGTCAACGTGGGTGACGCGATCTTCGAGATCGATGCAAGCGGGACGGCGGCCGCGAGCTCGCAGGCTGACGCAGAAGCCAAGGCCGACGCGAGCGCCCACGCCGAGGCGGCTGCGCCTGCGCCCGCAGCCGCGCAAGCGCCTGCGCCTGCGCCTGCACAAG
>NZ_JMCC02000068.1 GCF_000737335.2 Enhygromyxa salina
GCCCAAGCGCGGGCTCGACTCGACGGCGATCAAGCGCGCGGCCGACAGCTCGGCGCCCGCGACCTGGATGTCGGCGGCCGCGAGCGCGTCCTCGAGCGCGTCGAGATCGAAGGCCAGGCCAACAGCCGGCAGCGCGGCGCCGTAGCGACTGACGAGGTCGTCGTAGCGACCCCCGCGAACGATCGGCGAGCCGACCCCCGGCGCCCACACCCGCAGCCGCAGCCCGGTGTAGTAGTCGAAGCCCCGCACCTCGCCCAGATCGACGAGCACCCGCGCCGCGCAGCTGGGGTGCTCGCGCTCGATCGCGGCGACGACCTCGCGCAGCTGATCGATCGCCTCGCCCGCGCCGATCGATCGCAGCCGCTTGCGGGCCGCGGCGAGCAGCGCGGGCGGCCCGTACGAGTCGGCCAGCGACGCGAACGCCTGGGTCGACGCCCGATCGACCCCGGCCCGCTCGAGCACCCGCGTGAGCCCGTCGAGATCCTTGCGCGCGAGGTGATCACGCAGCTCGCGCTCGATCGTGGGCGACAGCCCGAGGAACGCGAGCGCGTCCCGAACCACCGCCGCGTGCGAGAGATCGAAGCGGTGCGCCGAGCTGCCGAGCGCGAGCAACGATGCGTCAGCCAGGCCGATCAGCTCGGCGTCGGCGCTCTCGCTTCCGTCGCCGAGATACTCCACCCCAACTTGGTGCAGCTCGGCGCGATCGTCCCGACCGTTGGGCAGCCGCACGAGCGTCGCGGCGTAGCACAGGCGCATGCTGTCGCCAGCGGCGACCGCCCCACCGACGCGCTGCGCGACCACGCGGGCGATCTGCGGGGTGACATCCGAGCGCAGCGCCACCACCCCGCCAGTGCCGGCTTCGATGAAGCGAACGCAGCGCTCCCGATCTTCTGCGCCAAGCCCACGGCCCAGCACCTCGAAGTACTCGATCAGCGGCGGTACGATCTCGCGGTAGCCCCAGCGCTCGAACCAGACGAGCAGCTCGTTTGTCAGGGCCCGACGACGCCGGGCCGCGATCGGCAGCAGATCCCGCGCGCCGATCGGCAGCGGACTGAACACGCTCGTATCAACGGTTGCGGGCTCGGCGGGCCGGCGCGGCTTGGCCTCGTCGCGGGACATCCGAGCTCGCTCAGCTCGCGTCGCCGATCGGGCGAAACACCAGCCCGGTCGGGATCTTGGGGAAAAAGAAGGTGCTCTTCTGCGGCATGACCTCGCCGCTGTCGCACACCGCCACGACGTCCTGCACGGGCGTCGCGTTCATGAAGCACACCAGCTGCGTGTCGTCGTCGCTGCCGGCTTGACCGCGGGCGCGGGCCAAGGCCGCGTCGCTCGACTTCTCGTAGCCAAGGTTGGTCTTGGCGGCTTGGGCCTGCTTCGTGATGCCGAGCCCGCGCTCGAGCAGCAGCTCGTGCAGCAGCGCGACATCCAGCCGCTGCAGCGCGGCCGGGAGCTGGCCAAGCCCGGCGCTGTCTGGGTTGAAGTCGGCCCGCAAGGTCAGCACCGCGAGCGTGTCGGCCCCGGGGATCGCCAGCCCAAACGCAGCCCGCTGCGCGCCTGCGTCACCCAGCAGCTGCCGCAGCGCGAGCGCGTTGGCGGGCATCGGGACCCGGCTCACGTCAAACCATTGCTCGAGATCGCCAAGCAACGCCGGCAGGTCGACGCCGCTGGCGAGATCGTGGACCAGCCGATGGGTCGGCAACACCACGAGCCCGTCGTCGTCGAGGTTTGACAGGTAGACCATGCCAAACCGGGCCGCGTCCCCGCGACCGGCCGCCTCGAGCTCGTCGCGAAAGCTGCACATGGTCTCGTAGCGGTGGTGGCCGTCGGCGATGTAGATGTTCTTGTCGGCCAGGACCTGCTCGAGCGCCGCGCAGGCGCTTGGATCACTGACCCGCCACAGGCTGTGGTGGACGTCATCCCAGTCGACGTCCAGATCGGGCTTGCCGAGCGCGGGTCCAACCGCCGCCTCCCAGCGCCGATCGGGATCGGCGAACAGCCCAAACACCAGCTCGAGGTGGGCGTCGCAGGCCCGCATCAGCTCGAGCCGGTCTTGCTTGGGGCCTGCCAAGGTGCGCTCGTGTGGCAGCACCGGCCCATCGCCGAAGCGGGTCAGCTCGATCAAGCCGATGAAGCCCTTGCGCACGTACGTGCTGCCCTCGGACTCGAAGCGCTGGTGGTAGACGTAGTAGCCAGGCTCGGGATCGGCGACCAGCGCCTCGGCCTGAAGTCGCGCGAACGCTTCGGCGCCAGCCCGATACTTGGCGAGAGGATCGGTGCTGCCGGCGGGCGCCTCGGGCAGGATCACGTGGACGCAGTTGTGGTCCGACGCGCCAGCGAGCGCGGCCCGACGGGCGTCGTCGATCACATCGTAGGGCGGCGCGAGCAAGTTGCTCGCCGGCCCAGCTTTGCTGGTGTCATAACGGCGGCCCGAGAACGCGCGAATCTTGGCCATGGGAATCGCGCTATACCTGTCGCGGCGGCCAGCGTCCATGCTGGTCTATGTGGGGGCCACGGACAGCCCGTGGGCGGCGATGTCCCGCCGGAGCTGCCCGCCCTCGACGCTCACGCGATCCGCGAGGCCGTAGGCCCGCGCGAGCGCGGTGCGCAGATCGTCGCCGCTAGCGCAGAACCCGAGCACCCGCCCGCCGTTGGTCCGCCACAGCGCGCCATCCCGCTGGGTGCCCGCGTGAAAGATCGCCAGCTCGGGGTCATCACCCGCGATCCGCATCGCCTCGTCCAAGCCGCGCAGCTCGACGCCCTTGGTCGACGTCTCGGGGTAGCCGGCCGACGCCAGGACCACGCTCACAGCGGGCCGACCGGGGAGCAGCTCGTCGACCAGGGCCCCGCCACCCGCGGCCCCCTGCGCGGCCGCGAACAAGCGCGGCACCAGCGGGACCTGCAGCCCGAGCATCAGCGGCTGAACCTCTGGGTCGCCGAACCGCACGTTGTACTCGATCACGTGGGGCTGCCTGTCCGCGTCGATCATCAGGCCAACGAACAACACCCCGATGAACGGTCGCCCCTCGCTGCGCAGCCCTGCCAGGGTCGGGGCCACCACCTGGTCCATCACGCGCCCGCGCACGACGTCGTCCACGATCGGCGCTGGCGCATAGGCACCCATGCCGCCGGTGTTGGGGCCCGTGTCGCCCTCGCCGATCCGCTTGTGATCCTGGCAGGCCTCGAAGCACGCGGCCGCGGTTCCGTCGGTGAGCACGAAGAAGCTGGCCTCTTGCCCGCGCAGGCGCTGCTCGAGCACGACCTCGGCACCCGCAGCGCCAAATCGACCGCCCTCGAGGCACGCGCGCACGGCCGCCTCGGCTTGCGCGTGGGTCTCGGCCACCGTCACGCCCTTGCCAGCCGCGAGCCCGCTGGCCTTGACGACGGGCGCCTCCGCGAAGCTGCGCAAGGCGGCGAGCGCCTCGGGCATCGACGACACCGTCACGTGGCGCGCGGTCGGGATCGCGTGGGCCCGCATGAACGACTTGGCGACCGCCTTGCTGCCTTCGAGCTCGGCCGCGCCGGCGTCGGGACCGATCGTGGGGATCCCCGCTTGGCGCAGGGCGTTGGCCAGCCCCGCGACCAGCGGCGCCTCGGGCCCGATAATCGCCAGATCCACCGATTCGCGGCGGGCGAGCGCGGTGAGGTCGGCGAAGCTCGGGCACTCGAAGCAGTCCGCGAGCATCGCCAGCGCGTCGCTGCCTGGACTCGCAACCACGCGGTGGCCTTCGCTCACGCACCGCCACGCGAGCGCGTGCTCGCGGCCACCACTGCCTACAATCAAGATCGTGCTCATGTCCGTAGTCTTGGCCTAGTGCCGAAAGTGCCGCTCGCCGGTCGCTACCATGGCTAGGTCGTGCTCGTCACACGCGGCCACCACCTCGGCGTCGCGCATCGATCCGGCCGGCTGCACGATCGCGCGGACGCCCGCCTGCGCGGCCGCGTCAACGCTGTCACGAAACGGAAAGAACGCGTCAGAGGCCAGGACCGCGCCCTTGGCCCCCTCGCCCGCGCGGCTCACGGCCTGGCGCACGGCCTCGACCCGCGAGGTCTGGCCGCCACCGATCCCCACCGTCACGTTGTCGCGGACCAACACGATCGCGTTGGAGCGCACGTGCTTGGCGACGCGCTGGCCAAGGTCGAGGCTGCTGAGCTCGGCGGCCGTCGGGACCCGCTTGGTCGGGACCTGACCGTCCTGGGCGGCCACGCCGATCACGTCTTCACGCTGAACGAGCACGCCGCCCGCGACCGAGCGCAGCCGCAGCGGCGGCGGGCCCGGGACGGCGGTGAACATCTGCGGCAGCTCCAGCACCCGCATGCGCTTCTTCTTGGCCAGCAGCGCGCGGGCCTCGGGGGTGTAGCCGGGGGCGATCACGACCTCGAGGAAGGTCTCGATCAAGCGCTCGGCCAAGCCGGCGTCGACCGTCTCGTTGACCGAGACGATGCCTCCAAACGCGCTCTCGGCGTCGGCCTCGCGGGCGCGCACGTAGACCTCGGCGAGGGTCTCGCCGCCGGTCCCGATCGCCGCGCCGCACGGGGACAGGTGCTTGAACACCGCCGCCGCCCGGCCACCCTTGGGCAGCCCAGCGTGAAGATCGCGGATCAAACCGAGCGCCGCGTCGGCGTCGAGCAGGTTGTTGTAGCTCAGCGCCTTGCCCTGGTGGACCACCGCCTGATCCAGCCCGGTCTGCTCGGCGGCGGCGTAGTCCGTCCGAAAAAACCGCGCCGACTGATGCGGGTTCTCGCCGTAGCGCAGCTCCGCGAGCGGCTCGCCGCTGACGAACAACCCCGGGGTGATCGCGGCCGCGTCGATCGCTTGGCCCTCGTCGTCGTGGCGCGCGAGGTAGTCGGCGATCGCGGCGTCGTAGCCAGCGGTGTGGGCGAAGGCCTTGCGGGCCAGTGACCGGCGCAGACCCTCGGGCAGCACGCCAGCGTGATCCGCCAGCGCTTCGCCGAGCGCCCCGTAGTCGCTCGGATCCACCACCACCGCCACCCTCCCCCAATTCTTGGCCGCCGCGCGAACCATGGTTGGCCCGCCGATGTCGATGTTCTCGATCGCGTCCTCGAAGCTGCACCCGGGCGCCCGGATCGTCTTCAAGAAGGGATAGAGGTTGACGACCACCAGATCGATCGCCGCGATCCCGTGCAGCTCGAGCTCGGCTTGGTGCGCCGCGGTCGGCAGCGCCAAGATCCCGCCGTGGATCTTGGGATGCAGGGTCTTGACTCGCCCGTCGAGGATCTCGGGCGCGCCGGTGAACTCCGAGACCTTCACGACCGCGACCCCCAACTCCTGCAGCGCCTTGTGGGTGCCGCCGGTCGAGAGCACCTCGACCTTGTGCGCGATCAAGATGTCCGCGAGCGTTGCGAGGTTGGACTTGTCGCTGACGCTGACGAGCGCGCGACGCACGGGTGCGGCTGAGGTCGACACGCCCGCCCGGTACCACACCCCCCACCCCGCTCGCCAGCGCGCGCCAGGCCAAACAGCCCACACACGACGAAGACCCGCGTAATTACGCAGGTCTCGAAGCGTGTCGCGTTGCGCACCCGCAGCTGCAGCCGCAGCGAGCGCGGGGCATGTTCGTGGCGTCGAGCGCTGGGCGGGCACACCCGCGCCGAAGCCCCCCGCCGTCCCTCACGAGGTGATCAGGTAGCTCATCAGCTCGTCGCCGCCCGCCTCTTTGAGCTTCATCAAGCCGCGAACCTCGACCTGGCGAATGCGCTCGCGGGTCAGGTTGAGGATCTCGCCGACCTCTTCGAGCGTGATGCCGCCTTGCTGCGCCACATCGAGCGCGCACGAGTTCTGCAGCTCCCAGACCTCGAGATCCGGGAAGTTGATCTTGATGCTGCCGGTGCGCGGGTTGACGTCGATGTACAGGTGATACTTGCAGCTGACGTAGGGGCACGGGCGCGAAACGTTCGCACACTCGCCGCGGCTCGCCGGACGCCAGTAGGACTTTTCGGGGTACAGCAGCGCGCCGATCCGCAGCTCCTCTTTGGTCAGCCGCTTCATCGCAATGGTCTTGGCACGCGTGCGACGCTTGATCGGCGGGATGGGAGCGCCGCTGATCGGCATGATCTCGGGGGCGGAGGGCGAAGTGGAGGAGCGGGTCTCGAGCATGGTCTGAGTTCTCTGCGGGTTGCGGGGAGGCGGTTGCGGGGGGCGGTTGCGGGGGCGTCGCGGCGCTCGGGCGCAGGAGTTCCGTGGCCGCGCGTTCGGTGGCGAGCCAGGCATCCAATGCGAGCGGTGAGCGACGAATACGGACTGAGCGGTCGGGCGGGGATCTAAGTGAAACGAAGCGTAAGGAGTCCAACGAAGAACGAGTCAAATGCAGCGCGGTCAGAGTAGTTCGGTGGGGTCGGCGACTCCGCCACCGCGGGGGCGACGGACGCCAGCGGCGGGTGTCAGCAGCTTCTCGAGGCGCTGGACGGCGCCGAGCAGCTCACTGGCCGCGCGCTTGATCGCTTCGAGCTCGCTGAACAAGCGCTCGCGGCGGGGGCCGGCGGGTTGCTCGACCAAGCGGCCCTCGAACGCGTCGACCAGCTTGTTGCTCGCCTCTTCGAGGTTCTCGATGTCGTCTTGGAACGCGAGAAACTTCGACTGAATTTCCTCGAGCGTGTAGCGCTCGCCCATCAACTTCTTGATCAAGTTGATGCGGCGCACCGCCCGAACGGGATAGACCCCGCGCGACCCTTGGTGCTTGCCCTTCGATCCGATCCGATGCGAGCGCGGCACGAGGCCGAGTTGCACGTAGCGGCGCAGGTTCGCTTCGCTGAACCGGACTCGTCGCTCGCTGAACACCCGAACCAGCTCCTGAGAGCTGAGCCCGTCCGCGTTCGCGGCTTCGATCTCGCGCACTTGCGCTTCGGATAGAGCGACTGTCATGGCCGTGATCCCGGGCTGGAGAGAGTGGAGAGATGCGCGAGGGAAGAAGTGCGCGAGGAGAGGAGGATATCGAGTAGCAGTCCGGGGTTGGCTTCACGTGTGAGTCTATTTTATGGTCTGACTCTGTCGTGGCGCCCGAGTGTAATCTACTCAGTGGAGTGAAGAAAGCACTTTCGCTCGGACCTCTCAAATTTTTGGAGAAGTTTCGAGCGTGTCGGTTCTCGGCGCTCGCGCTGAGTGGCCGTAGGTGGCAGAATTCAGCTACTTTTGCGTGCTGAACAAACGCCAAGGCAATTCGGGCGAGCGGCCTCCGAGCGTCGCTCGAGCGATCGATCCACGCGATCACAGCCGCGCTCAACGATCGCTTGAATGGATCTTGTCACTCGATTTAAACAGGCACACTGTGCGCAATGGGAATCCATGTTCAGTGGGCCAAAAGGACAGATCATTACATCTTCAGTTTTAGGTAACAGAAAACACCTGCCAAACACCGACTGATCAGGTGTGTCTGACCCGCTCTTTGTGCGCGGAAACCTGTTTCTGGGCCTACAGTGCCGGTTTTCGAGCGAATTGACCTCAGGGACACCAGGGCGCAACACACACAGCATTGGCCGTTGGTACAGTGCACATTCGAATGGTGACGCGCGCGTCGCCGCCGAGTGAACGCCAGCAGGTCAGAGCTTCTCGAGGACGACCTTCCAGGAGCTGAGCACCCGCACCCTGTAGTTCTTGCCAGCCTCGACTTTGATCTTTCCGGCCTTTTTCCACGGATCGGCTTCATCCTGGCGCAGGTCGACCCGATGGGTACCAGCCTCGAGCTTGATGCTGCGACTGGGCTCGAGCGCAAAAGACTGCCCCGCGACCCTGACGTACACGTACAAGAAGCCGCCGCTGCCCTGGTTGGTGAGCAGGTAGACGTCAGCTGGCGGCCCTGCCGGTGCTGGCGGCTCTTTTTTCGGCCGGGTGATGGTCTTGGTGGTCTTGGTGGTGCCACCGTCGTCCTCAGCGCCAGCGTCATCCTCGCCAGCGTCATCCTCGCCAGACTCTCCACCAGTCTCGGTCTCGGTCCCCGTCTCGGGTCCAGTCTCTGTCCCAGTCTCTGTCCCCGTCTCCGCTGTCCCCGCGTCTGGCGCTTCGTCGACATCAGGCTGGGGATCGGGCGGAAAGTCGGATTTCTGCGCGATCGCAACTTGCGATCCGGTCTCCGTGCCGCCGTCCGCCGAGCTCGCCGAATCACCGGCGCCCGCCGTGGCCGACTGCGCCCCACCGCCCCACCACCCCAGCGGGAACCCAAGCCCGAACACCCCAAACGAGAACGCCAGGGTCATCGCGGCGACGACCAGCATCAGCCCCGCCGAGCCGCGCTGGGCTGGCTCGGCCGAGATCATCGAGGTGGGTCCGCTCTCGTCGTGACCCGACCCGACCCAGGTGTGCGTCGCGCCCCGATCCCCGCTGGGCCCGCTCTCTTGCGGGGACTCCACGGCGGTCACGGCCTCGTGCGGCTGCGACCCCCCCAAAGAAGCAGCCGAGGCCGGCGCCGAACCCTGGCGAGTGTCTGCCGGCACGGTCTGCGCGACGCTGGCTGTGGAAGGACCGACGCCCTCCCCCGCCCGCAGCATGTCGGTGCTGACGATCCCCGAGCGCGGGCCCCCAGACCCAACCCACCGACGGATCATCTTGCCGAGCTCGAGCGCGCTGTTGCGGTAGCCCGGCCAGGAGTAGAGCAGCTCGAGGGCCTCGTCAGCCGACTGCATGCGGCGCGCAGGATCGGGCTCGAGCAGGCGGGTGCGCAGGCGCTCGAGCTCGGCGGGGGCTTCAACGGTCAAGGCTGGGAGCTCGCCGCTGAGCACCATCGAGTAGAGGTCGCCCTCGTCGCGCGTGGACCGGAACCGCTCGTTCTCCAGCAGCTCGTGAAGGATCGCCCCGACCGCGTAGAGATCGACGGTCGGCTCGCGCGAGCGGCCACGCAGCTGCTCTGGCGCCATGTAGCGCAGCTTGCCCTTCACGTGCATCCCGGAGGTCTCTTCACGGGCCAGCCGCGCGACCCCAAAGTCGGCGAGCTTGACCTCACCCGAGACCGACACGAGCACGTTGTGGGGAGACACGTCGCGGTGGACGATCGTCGCCTTGGCGCCGTCATGGTGCAGCGCGTGGGCGTACGCGAGCCCGCGCAGGACCTCGCCGATCACGTGGGCCGCGACCACGGTCGGCACGCGCTCGCCGTCGGCGAGCATCTTGCGGCTCAGCTCCGACAGGTTGAGGCCGTCGACCCACTCCATGACCATGAAGCACTCGCCGTTGATCTCACCAACGTCGAACACCTGCACGACGTTGGAGTTGGTCAGCAGCATCGACAGCCGCGCCTCCTCGATGAACATGTCGCGGTAGCTGGGATCGTCGAGCAGATCGCGCGCGAGCAGCTTGATCGCCACGGCCTTGCTCGCGCCAGCCATCGCCGCGCGCCGGCCCATCCAGACCTCCGCCATGCCGCCGCTGCCGATCTTGCGCAGCAGCTCGTAGTCGCCCAGTCGCCTCAACGGGCAGTAGGTTCGCGTTCGGAGCTTGGAGATGTCAACCGCTCGCGGCCGGATCGGCGGGCGAGCAACCGGCCCATTTTGGGACCGGTGCCGCACAGGTGGTGGTGGCGGACATGAAACACGGGCAGCAGCAGCACACACATCGCGGTATCGGCCGGCGCGAGTCGGGTTTGCAGCCCTCGCAGAAAATGTTCGCTGCCCGACGGATTGGCCATTTGGCCACTCACCCGTGCAGGAAGAACAGGGGTCGGCTGAGCAGTGCCTTGGTCACCGTTGGCTCGTAGCGCTCGGGGCCCACGTACTTGTAGGTCTTTTTTTCGTGGTGCCAGATCGGACCGGTGTCCGTGCAGCCCAGCTCACGATCGGCCCGCGAGCAGTACAGACGCACGTGAAAATGATCGTCGTGTGGGGCCCGAGCGGAGGGCTGCTTCATCACCTCGCGCCCGTACTCGATCACCCACCGGGGTCGGTCGTGCCGCTCCGCCCATCGGAGCAAGCGTTGCTCGAGCTTGCTGCTGACGAAGATCCACTGGACGCGGATCGATCGATCGGACAACAACGCCTCGACCAGCGCCCAATTGTTGGCGTCGTCAAACCGGCGCTGCGACCAGGTTGGCTCTTCGTAGCCGGTCGCGCGCATGTGGCGAGGGACGAAGGGGTGGCCATCCTCGTCGAAGTGGACCATCTCGACCTCGGGCGGGGGCAGCTGCCGGCCCTGCTCGTTGACGGCGTAGAAGATCAAGTCGACGTCGCGCCCGCTCTGGTGGCTGGCGTGCCAGATCGTCTTGCCGCCCCGCTTGGGCGACAGATCCGCGACCCCAAGCGTGACCCTTCGCCGCCCCTGCTGCACGTTCGCGGCGGCCCGCTCGATCGTGGCCACGAGCTCGGTGGTGCCCCACTGGTTGCCGCGCTCGCGCCAGGTCGCAGGCACCTTGTAGCCGGGGCCGCGGGTCGGCATTTCGATCGGACGATGGATCCGACCACCCGCGGCGCGACCGACCGACACCGAGGTGTAGTCGGTCCAGTGGCCCGGCGTTGCACAGCCGACGGAGGCGGCGACACCCACGAGCGCGAGCGCGGCAAACATCTTGGTCACCACGCTCGCCGCCACGCGAGCTCGCCCCTTGCCAGAACCCATCGCTAGATCATGCCTCACTCACCACTGGATGCCAGCCCGGAGGTCTCGGCCGTCGAGGTGCCCCCGCCGCCGCTGACGTCGTCGCCCTTGCAGCCCGACCCTGAATTCGGAGCAGATTTTCATATGCCTACGCTTCGAAGACCGCGTCGGTGGTGTCGAGGCCCCGATCGATAATCTCGAACCCCTCCAGCAGCTGGGCCTTGGTGATGCAAAGCGGCGGATTGCACATGAAGCTGCCCCAGTGCATGAGCGTGAACAGCCCCTGATCGCGGAAGAACCCGGCGAGCTGCTGCATCGCGGGGTGGGTGCCGTTGTAGGGCGCGATCGAGTCGCCGGCCGCGTTGCGCTGGACGTCGATGATCCCAAACAAGCCGATGCAGCGGCCCCCGCGAACGGACGGGTGCTTGGCCGTGAGCCGCTCGATCTCGCTGCGCATGACGTGCTCGAGCGTGGCCGCGTTCTCGACCATGCCCTCGTCGATCAGGATGTCGATCGCAGCCAGCGCGACGTTGCACGCGAACGCGTGGGCGTTGTAGGTGAGCCCGCCCCAGAACACGTTGTCCCGAAAGTGATCCGCGATCTTGGCCCGCACGCCCATGGCCCCCAGCGGGACCGCCGAGCTCGTCAGGCCCTTGGCCATGGTCAGGATGTCCGGGACCACGTCGTAGTGCTCGACCGCAAACAGCTTGCCGGTCCGGCCCCAGCCGCACATCACCTCGTCGCAGACCAACAAGATCCCGTACTTGTCGAGCAAGGTCCGTAGACCCTGCAGCCAGCCGGCTGGTGGGGGCAGGATCCCGTTGGTCCCCACCACCGTCTCGACGAACATCGCCGCGATCTGATCGGGCCCCTCGTAGGTGATGACCTCTTCGAGGTAGCGCAGGTGGTTTTCGGTGATCTGCGCTTCGTCGGCGCCAAAGCTGTACTCGTAGGGCCACGGCGGCATCACGTGGACGTAGCCGGGGCCGCCGGGCTCGTTGTGAAGCCGCCGGGGATCCCCGGTCAGCTGCATGCACGCGTTGGTGGCCCCGTGGTAGCTGCGATAGCTCGACAGGATCTTGGCGCGCCCGGTGTACAGGCGCGCGGCCTTGATCGCGTTCTCGTTGGCCTCGGCGCCGCCAAGCGTGAAGAAGAAGCTGTTGATGTCGCCGGGGCACAGCTCGGCCAGCCGCTTGCCCAGCCGCGCGCGCGGCTCGGTCGCCGCGCCGGGGTACACGTAGTGCAGACCCTCGGCCGCCTGCTTGATCGCCGCGACCAGCTTTGGATGCGAGTGGCCGATGTTCACGGACATCAGCTGGCTGTTGAAGTCGAGGATCCGCTGCCCCTCGGGCGTGTACATGTACACGCCCTCGGACCGCGCGATCGGCAACGGGGCCACCTTCCCTGTCGCCGACCACGAGAACATCGTGTGCTCGAGACAGGCGCTGATCATCTCTTCGCTGGTCATGCTCATGGCGGCGGACACTTTAGCCCAGCACGTCCACGCGCGTCACAACGAAGCCCACCGAAATCTTCGCTGCGGGCCAGACCTGCCGGCCCGCCCCGCGCTCGATCAGCTCACGACATCCAAGTCGTGTCCTTCTGCAGCGCCCACTTCGACGTCACCTTGCGCGGCCGGGTCCAGAACCGGAACCCGTCCCAGCCGGTGATGTTGCCGTGGCCAAACAACGAGTCGTTCCAGCCGCCAAATCCAAACGGCTCGCGCGGCACGGGGACGCCGATGTTGACCCCGCACATGCCCGCTTCGACCCGGCTCATGACCGCCCGCGCCACGTGCCCGGAGGTGGTGTAGACCGACGAGGCGTTGCCGTAGCCGCTGGAGTTCTCCAGCGCGATCGCGGCGTCGAGGTTGGGCACGCGGACGATGCTGAGCACGGGTCCAAAGATCTCGTCCTTGGCCGCCGGGCTGTCGGGCGCGACGTGATCGATGACGGTGGCGCCCATCCAGTAGCCGCCGGCCTCCTCGCCCCGCTTGTTGCGACCGTCGACCAGGATCGTGGCCCCGCCCTGCTCGGCGCGATCGATGTAGCCCTTGATGCGATCGATGCTCGATGCGTTGGTGATCGCGCCGTGGTCGGTGCCGGGCATCAGCTTGGCGGCCTGCTCGGCGATCGCCGCGATGATGTGATCGACGTCGCCAACGGCCACCAGGTTGGCGGCCGCCATGCAGCGCTGGCCCGAGCAGCCGGTGAACGAGGCCACCACGTTCTCGGCCGTGAGCTCGACGTCGGCGTCGGGGACCACGATCAAGTGGTTCTTGGCCCCGCCCAGACACAGCGCCCGCTTGCCCGCCGTGCAGGCCCGCCCGTACACGCTGCGCGCGACCGCGGTCGACCCCACGAACGCGAACGCCGAGATGCCGGGGTGATCGCACAGCGCCTCGACGGTCGCCTTGCCGCCATGGACCAGGTTGAACACGCCGCTGGGTAGCCCGGCCTGCACGAACAGCTCCGCGAGTCGGACCATGGACAGCGGGACCTGCTCGGACGGCTTGAGCACGAAGCAATTCCCGCCGACCAGCGCCTGCGGCAGCATCCACATGGGGACCATCAGCGGGAAGTTGAAGGGCGTGACCCCGGCGACGACCCCGAGCGGCTCATCGGTGACCTGGCAGTTGACCCCGCGGCTGACGTCGAGCTGGGTGCCGGCGGCCAGGTTGGGCAGCGAGCAGCCGTACTCGACGCACTCGATCGCCTTGTCGACCTCGGCGAGCGCCTGCGCGTAGATCTTGCCGTTCTCGTGCGAGACCAGCCACGCCAGCGACTCGCGCTCGGCCTCGAGCAAGCCCCGCAACCGATAAAACACCTGGGCCCGCTCCCGCATCGGCCACTGCTTCCACTCGGCCGAGGCGGCCGCAGCGGCAGCCACGGCACGATCCACGTCAGCGGCGGCCGACGTCGGCGCGCTGCTCATGGCCTGTCCGTGGCGCGGGTTGATCACGTCGAGCGACTCGCCCGACGCGGCGTCCTGCCACTCGCCGCCGATCCAGTTCTTGACCTTTGCGGTGGGCGTGAACGCGTAACTTTGGGTGGAGAATTTTCCGAGGATCTCACTCATGGCGTCGTTACTCTCAGCGCGGGCGAGGTCTCTCGCCCGCTTGCGGGAGCCTACTGGGGCCCCGGTCTGCAGCAAAGCCTGTTTCAGCCTGGGCGCTCGAGCGCACCCGTGAGCTGCTCTGCAGCGAACAGCTTCATGAACACCCAGTACAGTCCCCCGCCAAGCAGGAAGCCGACGAACCAGGCGTAGTCGTAGATCGTGTCCCAGATCGGAGCGACCGCGTCGAGGATCCCCGCCGCGTGCAGGAACCCGAGCACGTTGGGCACCACCGCGATAGCGAACGCGACCAGCGCCGCGAGGTTGAAGCCCTTGTAGTAGCGGTACGGCCCGTTGCGCTGATACAGACCCTGAAGATCGAGGTGGGTCCGCCGCAGGACAAAGTAGTCGATGATCAGGATCCCGCCGATCGGCCCGAGCAGCGCCGAGTAGCCGACCAGCCAGGTGAAGATGTAGCTACCGGTGCTCTCGAGCAGCTTCCACGGGAAGATGGCGATGCCGAGCCCAGCGGTCACGTAGCCGCCGATCCGAAAGCTAATTTTGCGCGGGTTGACGTTGATCATCGCGTTGGCGGGCGAGACCACGTTGGCCGCGATGTTCGTCGACAAGGTTGCGATGGTGAGCGCGAACAGCGAGAGCACGACCGTCACGCCGCCGCCCATCTTGCCCAGCAGCAGCGTGGGATCCCAGATCGGCGCGCCGTAGATCACCGTGGTCGCCGAGGTCACCGCGACGCCGATGAACGCGAACAAGGTCATCGTGGTGGGCAGCCCGATCGCCTGGCCGAGGACCTGATCGCGCTGCGACTTGGCGTAGCGGGTGAAGTCCGGGATGTTGAGTGACAGCGTGGCCCAGAACCCAACCATCGCCGTGAGGCTGGGGAAGAACACCTGCCAAAATTGGCCCTCGCGCGCGCCGCCCGGCCCGAACTGGCTGGGTGTCGAGAGCATCGGCCCAAACCCGTCGGCCTTGACGTAGGCCCACACCAGCAGCGCCAGGCCCATCACGATCAAGAACGGCGCGGCCGCGGACTCGAGCAGCCGGATCGACTCCACGCCGCGATGGATAATCACCACCTGCAGCGCCCAGAACCCCAAGAAGCAGCCAAACTCGGCGGCGTTGATGCCCAGCACCGGGAGATCGGCGAGCGCCGTCAGATCCGCGCCGACGATCACGTCCAAGAGCTGGAAGATCGCCGAGCCGCCCACCCAGGTCTGGATCCCGAACCACCCGCAGGCCACCAGCGCGCGCATCAAGCTGGGCACGTGGGCGCCGTTGATGCCAAAGCTGGCCCGCGCGAGCACCGGAAACGGCACGCCGTACTTGGTCCCGGGGTGACCGTTCAAGATCATCGGACCAAGCACGACCACGTTGCCGAGCATCACGGTGAGCACGGCCTGGGCCCAGTTCATGCCCTGATCGATCAGGCCGCCCGCCAACATATAGGTTGGCACGCACACGACCATGCCGACCCACAAGCTGGCCATGCTCATCACCGACCAGTGCCGGTCCGCGAGCGGGACCGGGCGGATGTCGTCGTTGACCAAGCCCGGATCAGGATCGTGCAGCGCGAGATCGGGCTGGGACATCGCCTACCCTTCCTCGGGCGTGGGCCGCGGGCGGTCGACCACCGAGGCCATGGCCGCAGCCCCCACTTTCCGATTGCGCAGCTGCTGCGCCTCCCAATACGGCGCGTGACAGGGGCGGTTGACGTAGCGCCCGGTCCCGCGCTCGGTGTTCAGCTGGCCGTTGTCGTAGACCACGCGCCCGCGCGAGAGCGTGTAGACCGGGTTACCGACCACCTCCATGCCCTCGTAGATCGAGAAGTCGATGTTCTGGTTGTGGGTCGCCGCCGAGATCGTGCGGTGCTTGTTTGGATCCCAGACCACGATGTCCGCGTCCGCGCCAACCGACAGCGAGCCCTTGCGCGGGTAGATGTTGAAGATCTTCGCCGCGTTCGAGGAGGTCACCGCCACGAACTCGCTTGGCGTCAGCTTGCCGCTGCGCACGCCGTGGTGCCACAGCACGGCCATGCGATCTTCGATGCCGTTGGTGCCGTTGGGGATCTTGCGAAAGTCGTCGACGCCCATGCGCTTTTGCGGCGTGCAAAAGCAGCAGTGATCCGTCGCGGTGGTCTGCAACATCCCTGAAGCCAGCCCGGCCCACAGCGCCTGCTGGTGGTGCTTGGGCCGAAACGGCGGGCTCATCACGTGGTGCGCGGCCCGGTCCCAGTCGCCGTCGCGGTAGACCGAGTCATCGATCACCAAGTGCTGGGCGAGGACCTCGGCGTAGACCCGCTGGCCCTCGAGCCGGGCCCGGGTCACGGCCTCGAGCGCGTCGATGCACGAGGTGTGGACCAAGTACAGCGGGACCCCCAGCACCTCGGCGATGCGGATCGCCCGGTTGGCGGCCTCGCCTTCGACCTCGGGTGGGCGCGAGAGCGGGTGGCCTTCGGGACCGCTGATCCCAGCCTCGAACACGCGCTGCTGCAGCGCCCACACCAGCTCGCCGTTCTCGGCGTGGACCGTGCAGATCGCCCCGAGCTCACCCGCGCGCGAGAAGCTGTTCACCAGCACCTCGTCGTCGCACATGATCGCGCCCTTGTAGGCCATGAAGTGCTTGAAGCTGTTGACCCCGTGCTTGTCGGTCAGGGTGCCCATGTCGGCGTGGACGCTGTCGTCCCACCAGGTCACCGCGACGTGAAACGAGTAGTCGCAAGCGGCCTTCTCGGCCCAGCCCCGCCACTTGGTGTAGGCGTCGAGCAGCGGCTCTTGGGGACTGGGGATCACGAAGTCGATCGCCATCGTGGTGCCACCCGCCGCGGCGGCCGAGGTGCCCGTGAAGAAGTCCTCGGACGCGACGGTGCCCATGAAGGGCAGCTCCATGTGGGTGTGCGGATCGATGCCGCCGGGCATGACGTAGGCCCCCCCAGCGTCGATCACCCGCGCGCCCGCGGGCGCGTCGATTTCGGGAGCGACGCCGGTGATCAGCCCATCTTCGATGAGCACGTCACCCCGGCGTTCGTGATCGGCGGTCACCAAGGTGCCGCCGCGGATCAGTACCTGCTTGGACATGGGCTTGCTCGTGCGCGCTAGATCTTGGTGAGCTCGTCGTAGGCTTCGGGGCGGCGGTCGCGATAGAACTGCCAGGTCGATCGGACCTGATCGATCACCGACAGATCCAGATCCGCGACGATCAGCTCGTCGTTGTCCTCGGACCCCGTCGCAACGAACTCACCGCGGGGATTGACGAAGTAGCTGGACCCGTAGAACTTGCCGATCTCCCACGGCGGCTCGACGCCGACCCGGTTGATCGCCCCCACGTAGTAGCCATTGGCGACCGCATGGGCGGGCTGCTCGAGCTTCCACAGATACTGCGAGAGCCCCGCCACGGTCGCGCTGGGGTTGAACACGATCTCGGCGCCGTTGAGGCCAAGGCAGCGGGCCCCCTCGGGGAAGTGCCGGTCGTAGCAGATGTAGACGCCAACCTTGGCGTAGCGGGTCTGGAACACCGGGTAGCCGCCGTTGCCGGGCTTGAAGAAGAACTTCTCCCAGAACCCCGCGACCTGCGGGATGTGCTGCTTGCGGTACTTGCCGAGGTAGGTGCCGTCGGCGTCGATCACCGCCGCGGTGTTGTAGTAGACCCCGCGCATGGCCTTCTCGTAGATCGGGACGACCAGCACCATCTCGTGCTTCTTGGCGTAGGCCGCGAGCCGCTCGGTGGTTGGGCCCGGCACGGCCTCGGCCGACTCGTACCAGCGTGGATCCTGGCTGGGGCAGAAATACGGGCCGTTGAACATCTCCTGCAAGCACAGGATCTGCACGCCCTTGGCACCGGCGTCGTC
This sequence comes from Enhygromyxa salina, assembly GCF_000737335.2. Classification (GTDB taxonomy): domain Bacteria; phylum Myxococcota_A; class Polyangia; order Nannocystales; family Nannocystaceae; genus Plesiocystis; species Plesiocystis salina_C. The sequence continues at coordinate 17,454 of NZ_JMCC02000068.1, forward strand.
GATCATCGGCAGGTGTTTTTGCAGCATCGCCTCGCAAATTTCGGCGACGGGGCGGCTCTCGTCATTGATCGGGTTCGCGCACTGAATCAGCCCGCAGCGTACAGTCTCGGCCATGTTCGATATCTCGCTTGGTCTTCGGGTTGGAGGCTGCCCCACCTTACAGTGGGGTGCGCGCCAGAATCCAGGACAACCACAAACAAAAGCAGGGAACCCAAGATGGGCTCCCTGCTGTTCAGCCAGAGTCGGCTGTGGGGGTTGAGGATCAGTTCTTCTCTTCGAACTCGGCGTCGATGACGTCACCGTCGTCGCTGCCGCTGGCGGGCTCACCCGCGTCGGCGCCCGGCGCCGCGCCAGCTGCCCCCGGATCGAAGCCGGCTTCTGCACCCGGCTCGCCACCTTGACCATACATCGCCTGCGCGAGCTTGTGCGAGGCCGCGGTCAGCTTCTCTTGAGCCGCCTTCACCCGATCGGTGTCGTCGGACTCGAGCGCCGCCTTGGCGTCGGTCAGGGCCGACTCGACCTCGACCTTGGCCTCGGCCGGCAGCTTGTCGGCGTTCTCGCCGAGCAGCTTCTCCATCTGCAGGATCGTCGCGTCGAGCTGGTTGCGGTTCTCGACCGCCTCACGCCGCTTGTTGTCCTCGTCCTCGTGCTGCTTGGCGTCGTCGACCATGCGCTCGATGTCCTTCTCGGACAGGCCGGAGCTGGCGGTGATCGTGATCTTCTGCTCCTTGCTGGTGGCCTTGTCCTTGGCCGAGACGTTGACGATGCCGTTGGCGTCGATGTCGAAGGTGACCTCGATCTGCGGCACGCCGCGCGGCGCTGGCGGGATCCCGACCAGGCTGAACTTGCCGAGCGGCCGGTTGTCGTTGGCCATCTTGCGCTCGCCCTGCAGCACGTGGACTTCCACGCTGGGCTGGTTGTCGGCGGCGGTCGTGAAGGTCTCGGACTTGCGGGTGGGGATCGTGGTGTTGCGTGGGATCAGCACCGTCATCACGCCACCAAGGGTCTCGATCCCGAGCGACAGCGGGGTCACGTCGACGAGCACGATGTCGCTGACATCACCGGACAGCACGCCGGCCTGAACCGCGGCGCCAAGGCCAACGACCTCGTCCGGGTTGACGCCCTTGTTTGGACCCTTGCCGAAGAACTCCTCGACGGCCTTTTGGACCATCGGGATGCGGGTCGAGCCGCCGACGAGCAAGACCTCGTCGATCTGGCCCTTGTCCTTCTTGGCGTCCGCGAGCGCCTTCTTGACCGGCTCGATGCTGCGCTTGACCAGGTCGTCGACCATCGACTCGAAGCGAGCCCGCGACAGCTTGATCTGCAGGTGCTTGGGGCCGGTCGCGTCAGCGGTCAAGAACGGCAAGTTGATGTCGGTCTCGGTTGCGTGCGAGAGCTCGATCTTGGCCTTCTCGGCGGCGTCCTTGAGGCGCTGGCGAACCAGCTTGTCGGCGCTGATGTCGAGGCCGGTGTCCTTCTTGAACTCTTGGATCAGCCAATCCATGATCCGATCGTCGAAGTCGTCACCGCCAAGGTGGGTGTCGCCGTTGGTCGAGATGACCTCCACGACGTTCTCGGCGACCTCGAGGATCGAGATGTCGAAGGTGCCGCCGCCAAGGTCGTAGACCGCGATGATCTGCTCGCCCTCGGTGCCCTTGGCCCGGCCGTAGGCCAGCGCGGCCGCGGTTGGCTCGTTGACGATGCGCTTGACCTCGAGGCCGGCGATCCGACCGGCGTCCTTGGTCGCCTGCCGCTGCGAGTCGTTGAAGTAGGCCGGGACCGTGATCACGGCCTCGTTGACCGGCTCGCCGAGGTAGTCCTCGGCCGCCTTCTTGAGCTTCATCAGCACCCGGGCGCTGATCTCGGGCGGCGGGTAGTTCTTGCCGCGGACGTCGAACTCGGCGGCGCCGGTGCTGCCCTTGACCACGTGGAAGGGCACGCGCCCGACTTCGCTCTCGATCTCATCAAAGCGCCGACCGATGAAACGCTTGGCGGAGAACACGGTGTTCTCGGGGTTGGTGATGGCCTGGCGCCGCGCCTGCTGACCGACGAGCACGTTGCCGTTGGCCTCGAACGCGACGACCGACGGGGTCGTGCGACCGCCTTCTTCGTTGGTGATGACTTTGGGCTCGTTGCCCTCCATCACGGCGACGACGGAGTTGGTGGTCCCGAGGTCGATACCGATAATCTTGCCCATGATGATGAGATCCTTTCTGGTTGTAGATGCGAAGGGCGTGCGCCCTGGCTGGTGGACCCGCGGCGACCATCTGTCATGGTCGGCTGCACGGATCGTGCTGGAAGCCGGTTTGGGGTGGTCGGCGCGGAACCTAAGACGCCGACTTGGGATGTCAACGCCGTGCAATCTGGCCCGACATGCCGCGAGCGGCAGGCCTCACTTCGGCTCTTCGGGCTCCTCGAGGGCCGCCGCGAGCACATCGTCGACGCGCTTGGCGTGGACGATCTCAATCTCGTTGCGAATCTCCTCGGGGATGTCGACGACGTCCTTCTCGTTGCGGTCTGGCAGGATAATTCGGCGAATTCCGGCCCGATGAGCCGCCAGCAGTTTTTCTTTGATCCCGCCGACCGGCAGCACCAACCCGCGCAACGTTATCTCGCCTGTCATCGCGACGTCGGCCCGCACGCAACGACGGGTGAGCAATGACACGAGGGCCGAAAAAATCGCGACCCCAGCCGAGGGACCGTCCTTGGGGATCGCCCCCGCCGGCACATGGATGTGGATGTCACGGCCCTCGAGCGCGTCGGTTGGGATCCCAAGCGTCTCGAGGTGACTCTTGAGGTAGCTCATCGCCGCCTGGGCCGACTCTTTCATGACGTCGCCGAGCTGGCCGGTGAGCATGAGCCCGCCCTTGCCGGGCATCGCGGTCGCCTCGATGAACATGATCTCGCCGCCGGTCGGGGTCCACGCCAAGCCGGTCGCGACGCCGGGCGACGCGGTGCGATCGGCCATCTCGGGCAAGAAGCGCTGCGGGCCAAGAAAGTCTGGGATGGACTCGGCCGTGATCTCGACCTCGCCCTCGACCTCGCCCTCTACGAACTTGACCGCGACCCCGCGGACCACCGACGAAATCTCGCGCTGGAGATTGCGGACCCCAGCCTCGCGCGTGTAGCTGTCGATCATCTCCATGATCGCGTCGTCGGCGAAGCGCAGCGTGAGCTCGTCGCGCTCGAGCCCGTGCTCGCCGATCTGCTTGGGCAGCAAGAACCGACGCGAGATCGCCAGCTTCTCTTGCCGCGTGTAGCCCGGCAACTCGAGGATCTCGAGCCGGTCACGCAGCGCGGGCGGGATCGGATCGATGGTGTTGGCGGTCACGATGAACATGACCCGGGACAGATCGAACGCGACCTCGAGGTAGTGATCCGAGAAGCTGTGGTTTTGCTCGGGGTCGAGCACCTCGAGCAGCGCCGAGGCGGGATCCCCCCGGAAGTCGTGGCCGAGCTTGTCGATCTCGTCGAGCACGATCACGGGGTTGTTGGTCCCTGCCCGCTTGAGCGCTTGGATCAGCCGACCGGGCAGCGAGCCGACATAGGTGCGCCGATGCCCGCGGATCTCGGCCTCGTCGCGCACGCCGCCCAGGCTGATGCGAACGAAGCTGCGCCCGATCGCCCGGGCGATGCTCTTGCCCAGCGACGTCTTGCCCACGCCGGGCGGACCCACCAGACAGAGGATTGGCCCCTTCTTGCTGGCGTTGAGCTTGAGCACCGCCATGTACTCGAGGATCCGCTTCTTGACCTTCTCTAGATCGTAGTGGTCCTCGTTGAGCACGTCGCGGACCGCCGAGATCTCCAGCCGATCCTCGGTCGAGGTGCTCCACGGCAGATCGACCAGCCACTCCAGATAGGTGCGGGTCACCGTGTACTCGGCGCTCGACGGCTGCATTTGCTTGAGCCGGTTGAGCTGCTTGAGCGCGGTCTTCTCCGCCTCCTCCGACATCTTCGCGTCGGCGATCTTCTGCTCGAACTCGTCGGCGTCGGCGTGCTCGTCGTCGATCTCGCCCAGCTCGCCCTTGATCGCCTTGAGCTGCTGACGCAGGACGTACTCGCGCTGCGAGTGGCCCATCTCTTCTTGGACCTGCGTGTTGATGCGCTCGCGGATCTCCAGGATCTCGAGCTGGCGGGTCAACAAGGTCAGGACCTTGCGCAGCCGCGACGAGACATCGAAGGCCTCGAGCACCTCTTGCTTCTCGGCCGGCTCGATGTCGAGGTTGGAGGCGACGAGATCGGCGACTTGGCCCGCCGCGGTCACGCTGTCGAGCAGCGCCGCGGCCTCGCGCGGGAGCTCGGGGACCAGCGAGATCAGCTTTTTGGCGGTCTCTTTGATGTTGGCGACGAGCGCCTCGGCCTCGAGCGGCGAGGGCTCGATCTCCGGCAGCTCCGTCACCCGGGCCTGCAAGAACGGCTCGTTCGAGACCAGCTGGTCGATCTTGATGCGCATGACCCCTTGCAAGATCACCGAGTAGTTGTCGCGCGCGAGCTTGATGACCTTGAGGATTCGGACCGCGCATCCAACCTCGTGCAGGTCCTCCGCGCCCGGCTCTTCGGTCCGAGACTCGCGCTGCATCACGATCCCGATCACCGGCCGCTCGGACGCGATCGCCTCTTCAATGAGCTTGACCGACTTGGGTCGGCCAACGTCGATCGGGATGATCGAGCCGGGGAACAGCACCGAGTTGCGCAGCGGCAGCAACGAGACAACCTCGGGGAGGTCCTTGAGTTCTTCGATCTGCGACTGCGGGTTGGTCATGTGGGGTGGCCCCGGAAAGCGGCCCAAACGTATCATTGGCGCCCCTGCTGTCAACCAAGCAAATTGCGAAGAACGGGGCCAAAACAGCATCCAGGAGCGTGTCTCGTGATCCGAAGGGCGCTGTCGCGCGACCCTCGAGCCGATCGCCGATGACAGACCTATCGGCTGTCCGTGCCATCGGGTAGAACCACAGTTGATGGCGCTGCGCGTGATCGTTCGTGCCGGCCCCGACGTCGGCCACGGCGTCGGGCTGCGACGTGACGAGGCCTTGAGCGTCGGCCGCGGCGAGGGAGAGGGCCTCAAGCTCGGAGACCTCGCGGTCTCGCGCCACCACCTCAGCCTGCAGCTCAGCGACGACGAGCGCGTCCGCGTGATCGAGGTCGCAGGCGTCAATCCAGTGTGGACCGTCCTCAATGGCGAGCGGCGGACCCTATCGGGCGGGGAGCTGCTCGATCCCAGCGCCGCGTTGACGGTTGGAAACACGACCCTCGGCTTCGAGCCTGATCTGGGCGGCGTGGCTGGCTCTTTGGACGGCGCGGCTGCGCGAGGCGGCGTGGACCCATCCGGCCGCCCAGAGGCCACAGCGGGCTCGACGAGCGCCGACGGCCGCGGGACGATCGAGATGGACGTGCGCCAGACTGGGCGGACCCGCCTCGCTGCGCTGGCCGCCCTCGGAGATCGCCTGGCCCGCTGCGGATCGCTGCAAGCCGTGTACAGGACCGCCAGCGAGTGGGCCATCGAGGCGCTCCCGGTCGCCCGGGCCCTGCTGTTGAGCTCCGATGGCACCGACATCCTCGCCGCCGCGACCTCCGGCCCCGTCGTCGATCTCGCGATCTCGCGTACCTTGCTGCACCGGGTCTTGTCCGAGCACCGCGCGGTGCTGGTGCGCGACGTCCTCGCGGAGCCAGAGCTCGCGGACCGCCGCTCGGTCCAGGTTCGCGGGATCTTGGGCGCGATGGCGGCTCCGGCCCGCAACCTGATCTTCTACGCAGAGTGGGGTGCCAAGGAAGCCGTGCAAAATCGCGGGGACGACAGCGCGCTGACGCTGCTCGTGTGCGCAGCCCAGCTGCTCGACGCGCTTGGAGACAGCGCCAACGAGCGCAGCCAAATGCGGGCGGCGCTGGCCCAGCGCGGCTCCGCGGAGCCCGGCCGCATCGTGGGGGGCTCCGCGGCGATCAAGCGGCTTCACGTGTTCCTCGAGCGCGTCGCGGCGACCAACGCCACCGTGTTGGTCAACGGTGAGAGCGGCACGGGCAAAGAGCTCGCGGCCCGCATGATCCACGCCCTGTCACCCCGCGCGAGCCGGCCCTTCATTGCGATCAACTGCGCCGCGGTGCCTGAAAATCTGCTCGAGAGCGAGTTCTTCGGCCACGAGAAAGGCGCGTTCACGGGCGCCGTCAGCCGTCACGAAGGCGTGTTCGAGCGGGCCCACACTGGCACCTTGTTTCTGGACGAGATCGCCGAGATGGCGCCCGCGACCCAGGCCCGCATGCTCCGCGTGCTCGAGAGCCGCAGCTTCACCCGGGTTGGCGGCACCGAAGAGGTCAACGTCGACGTGCGCCTGATCGCCGCGACCCACCGCGATCTGCGACAACGGGTCACGGAAGGTCGATTTCGCGAGGATCTGCTGTACCGCCTGAGCGTGATCCAGACCCGGCTCCCGCCGCTTCGCGAGCGACGCGACGACATCCCCGAGCTGGTCCGGCACTTTTGCGAGGTGCTGGGCGACGACATGGGACGCCACGTCGACCGGATCGCCGCGGACGCGCTGCAGGTGCTCTGCAACTATCGCTGGCCGGGCAACGTCCGCGAGCTCCGCAACGTCGTCGAGCGCGCGCTGGTGCTGGGAGACGGACCAGAGCTCGAGCTCGATGATCTCCCGCCCGAGCTGAAGCTGGCCGGGCCACCCACTGGCGCGGTGGTGGGCGAGGCACCCAGCGTCGGGATCGGCGCGACCGTGGGCACGATCTTGCCGCTCGCCGAGCTCGAGACCCAGGCGATCGCCGCCGCGCTCGTCGCCACGGGGGGCAACAAGGCCCGCGCGGCCGCGCTGCTCGGCATCGATCGGACCACCCTCTATCGCAAGCTCAAAGATCAGAGCAGCTGACCGCAACACCGGCGATCGCGGGCCGACAAGCTTGGCATGCCCGCGTCAGCCCGCCTCACCGCCTCCGTCCTGTCCCTGATCACTTGCGCATGCCTCGAGCCACCCGAGCTCGACGAGCTCAGCGCACCGCTCGCAGATCTGGGTGGCGTCGACACCTGGGGTCCGCTCGACGGCACCCCCATCCCCAGCTTTCCCGACGACGACACCGGGATGCCCGGGCCCGCTGGGACTGCCGGTGAAGCCGACGACGGCGGCACCCACGTCGACCCCTCGCTCGCGCAGCTGCGCATCACCGAAGTGCTCGTCGACCCCCCGGGCAAAGATGGCGGCGCGGACTCGCCGGAGTTCATCGAGCTACAAAATATCAGCGCTGAACCAATGATCCTCGACGGCCTGAAGATCGACGCGCGCAGCTGGCCCGTGCTCGACGCGAGCGAGCTCGGGCTGGTCGGGTTCAGCCTCGCCCCCCAGGCGCGGCTGGTCGTGCAACGCTGGGCCACCGACGCAGACCCCGCGCTCGCCACCATGCGCGTGGTCGACGCGGCGACCTTCGTTGGCTTCCTCCACTCGGGCGGACTGCGCAACGTCGATGGCCTGATCGCGGTCGGCGGGGCATCGGAGGTCGTCGACGAATTAGTCTATGGCGCCGAACCCGACCCCCGCCCCGACGCGTGGGTTGGCGCGCCCGTGGCGAGCCCAGGCGGCGGCCGATCACTGTGTCGAAAGGATCCCAGCGCCGACCACGACGACGCCTCGGACTGGTCGGAGTGCGCCCCATCACCGGGTCTCGTCAACGACAACGACCCCGACAAGGCACCCGTCGAGCCGGTGCCGATCCCGCCAGGGGCCCTGCAGATCGTCGAGGTCTCGGCCAATCCACCAGGCCCTGCCTCAGACGAAAAGCTTCATGAATTCGTAGAGATCATTAATTTATCTAATGTAGAAGTTGAACTCTCTGGGTGCCGGATCGGCGACGCGTTGGCCCACGACGCCCCCGGCGTCGATCCGCTCGAGTACCTCGCGGGTGACGGCGGCTGCGGCTCACCAACTTGCCTCGCCCCCGGTGCCCGCGCGCTCCTCGTCGGGCAGGGCTACCTCGGCCCGCTCGGGCTTGGCCTGGTCCTGGCCACGGACGACAGCACGATCGCAGATGGTGGATTAACCAACACCGAGCCAGTGGTCCTGTGGGCTCCCAACAACGACATGATCAGCAGTTACCGGGTCTGGTCCGACCCCGCGGGCGAGCCGCTGCCCGCTGATGAGCAGCCGCTCCATCGCCTCGACCCGATCGCCGACGACGAGCCGCAGAACTGGATCTCGGCGCCACCCACCCCCGGTGAGTGAGCAAAAAAACAGCCCGGCGCCACAGTCGTGGCGCCGGGCTGGCAGCGTGATGACCGGATGCTCGTGACCCAACGAGCACCCAAGCGAGAGGTGCGCGCCTCATTCCCAGCGGTCGCGCTGGGGACGGGAGTAGATTTCGTCGGCGGCCTCGAGCTCCTTGATCAGCTCGAGCTCGTCCTTGCCGAACTCGCGGTCTCCATAGTCAAAAGACTCGCGCTGGAATTCTTCGAAGCTGCTGAAACGGCGGCGGAAGTACATGCTGGTCGTGCTCCTGAAAGGTCGAGAGGTGGGGTCGCTGGCTCGAACGTTGTTTTGGCGGTCTGTTGGCCGTTTCGAGCGGGACTCGGTGGCGACGAGGAGACAGTAAGACCTTGACCCACATGTAGGCAAAAAACCTACTCACAATTCTCGCCTGCCCGTTTCGGCGGCCAGTGGTAAGGATGGGCGCCCGTGCCCCCGGCCAAGACACGCACCGCGTCACCCCAGCCAGCGAACGCCCGCGCGACGCGGACCGCCGTGATGGCGATCAGCAACCAAAAAGGCGGCGAGGGCAAGACCACCACGGCGGTCAACCTCGCGGCGAGCTTGGCCGCGGCCGAGCGTCGCGTGCTGCTCATCGATCTCGACCCGCAGGGCAACGCCAGCTCCTCGGTCGGCTACCCGCGCGGCGCCGCCACTCGCGGCAGCTACGATCTACTGCTCGGCCAAGCCGAGCTCGAAGAGGTCGTCCACGCGACCGAGCTGCCAACCTTGAGTGTGGTGCCCGCGTCCCCGGACCTCGCGGGGGCCGAGATCGAGCTTGTCGGGTTCGAGCGGCGCGAGTCGGTGCTCGCCGCCGCGTGCGAGCGGGCCCGCGGGCGCGCGCACTTCAATTGGGACTTCGTGATCCTCGACTGCCCACCCTCGCTCGGGATCCTCACCCTCAACGCGTTGGTCGCCGCCAACTCGGTGCTGATCCCCATGCAGGCCAAGTACTTCTCGCTCGAGGGACTCGGCGCGCTGGTCGGTACGATCGAGCGGGTCAAGGCGGCCCTCAACCCTACCCTCGCGCTCGAGGGCATCGTGTTTTGCATGTACGACCGGCGCACCAACCTCGCCCAACAGGTGGTCACGGAGGTCCAGTCACACTTCCCTGGGCAGGTGTTCGAGACCATGATCCCGCAGAACGTTCGACTCAGCGAGAGCCCGAGCTTCGGCAAGCCTGCCCTGCTCTATGACATCGAGAGCAAGGGCGCCCAGGCCTACCTGACGCTGGCCAAAGAGCTGCTCGAGCGACGGCAGGCGGGGCAGTCGTGAGTCGACCGAAGCGCCCAGCGCTCGGCCGCGGGCTCGGGGCGCTGATCCCCCCGCCGCCGGCCCCTGCCCCGACGCCCTCGCAGCAGGCGGGGCAGGTCGCGAGCGACGGCCCGAGCGGGATCCCCAAGCAGCTGGCGATCGAGGCGATCGAGGCCAACCGCGAGCAACCGCGCAAGCGCTTCGATGACGAGCGGCTGCGCGAGCTGGCCCAGAGCATCAGCGCCCAGGGGATCATCCAGCCGATCGTCGTCACGCCGCTCGAGCGTTCAGCTTCGGGATCGGGGCCGGCCTATCAGATCCTCGCGGGTGAGCGACGCTGGCGGGCAGCCCAGCTAGCGGGGCTGCACACCGTCCCCGTCGTCATCCGCGACACCCCCGAAGCGGAACGGCTCGAGATCGCGCTGGTGGAGAACCTTCAGCGAGCGGACCTCGACGTGATCGAAGAAGCGCGGGCCTTCGAGGCGCTCATCGATCTTCACGGGTACACGCAGGTCGAGCTCGCGAGCCGGGTCGGCAAGGATCGCAGCAGCGTCGCCAACGCCCTGCGCCTGCTCAAGCTCCCATCCAAGGTTCAAGATCTGATCATAGAGGGTCAGCTCGGCATGGGGCACGCCCGCGCGTTGCTGGGTCTCGAGAGCCCCGCCCAGATGCGCGAGCTCGCCCTCGAAGTTGTCCGAAAGGGCATGAGCGTGCGCCAGACCGAGGCCGAGGTGCGACGTCGCGCTCGCCCCGAACCACCCGCGCCCGTCCCCGACGACGAGAAGAAACGTCACGAGATCATCGTCCGCGACCTCGAGGCACGAATTCGTCGGCACCTGGGCGTCCAGGCCCGTCTGCGCACCGGCAGCAAGCCAAAGGGGCCTGGCACGATCGAGCTCCCCTACGCGGATCTCGACGAGTTGCAACGCTTGCTTCACCACTTGCTGGGCGACAAGTGAGCAGCCCACCGACGGTAGTTTTTGTCGCCGTCGGCATCGAGGCTGCTATGTTGACGCCATGATCCGCGGGGTCCATGGGTGCGAGCCCAACCAATCTCGCCGCGACCGGGGCAGTGCAGATCGAGGTTGGATTTGACGACCGAGAGCGGCACCAAGCTCGAACGAGCGCCCCGCGTGGGGATGGTCCTCGAGGTCAAGTACCGCAACGCGGGCCAGTTCTTGGTCTCCTACTGCACGAATTTGTCCCGCGGCGGGCTGTTTGTCAGCACCCGTCAGCCCGAGCCCGTTGGCACCGAGCTGGTGCTCTCGCTGCGGGTCCCCGGACGCGCGGTGCCAGTGGTGCTGCGCGCTCGCGTCCGTTGGAGTCGGGCGGAAGACAACGACGAAGGTCCAGCAGGCATGGGCTTGAGCTTCGCAGACGTCGACGCGGTGCTCGGCGATCACATCGACACCTTGGTGACCAACGCCGAGCCGCTGAGCATCGACCTGATCGGTCGCAGCGACCACGCGTCCGCCCACCTCCACGCGCTGCTGCGCTCGTTGGTGACCTGTCAGACCCGGCAGCTGGCGCTGCGTCCCGGGGTCGCCCAGACGATCGGCCAAGTCGACTTGGTCGTCGTCGACGTCGACGGCGATCCGCCAAACGCCGTGGACTTGATCGTCGATCTTCGCCAGCGCCCCGAGCCACCCCCGATCTTGGCGCTGTGTGACGCCCGCGATCCAGATCTGCGGGCCCGCGTTGGCCGCTATGCGAGCGTGGTTCCAACGCCAGTCGACAAGCGCGAGCTGCAGCTGAAGGTGCTCGAGACCCTCGGGCAAGTGCAGTTCATCCGCACGTCGATCCCAGACTGCTAGAGCTTCCCCGCCCGCCTCGCAGGTCGCGAGCGCGCAGCTTCAGACGGCTTCGGCAGCGGTGACGACGTTGGCCAGCAGGCAGGCGATCGTCATCGGACCCACGCCGCCCGGGACCGGGGTGATCGAGCCAGCTCGCGCCGCCGCGGCCGTGTACTCGACGTCACCGAGCAGCCTGGGCTTGGGTCCGCCGTCGTCCACCCGGTTCATGCCAACGTCGATCACGCAGGCCCCCTCGCGGATCCACTCGCCGCGGATCAGCTCTGGACGACCGACGGCTGCGACGATGATGTCGGCGCGGCGCACCTCGGCTTCGAGATCTTGGGTGCGCGAGTGCGCCATGGTCACGGTCGCGTTCGCGTGCAGCAGCAGCTGCGCGACCGGCTTGCCGACGATGTTCGAGCGGCCGACCACCAGCGCGCGCTTGCCTGCCGGGTCGACCCCCGCGAGCTCGATCAAGCGCATGCACCCTTGCGGCGTGCAGGCGACGAAGCGCGGGGTGCCCAGCATCAGCAAGCCCAGGTTGTCGGGGTGGAAGCCGTCGACATCCTTGCGCGGATCCACGGCCTGCAGCACCCGCTGCTCTTCGACCCCATCCGGCAGCGGCAGCTGGACCAGGATCCCGTGGACCGTGGCGTCAGCGTTTAAACTGGCGATGAGCTGCAGCAGCGCGGCAGTCGAAGTCGACGCAGGCAGCCGATGGTCGCGGGTTGCGATGCCCACCTTGGCCGCCTTCCGCTCCTTGCTGCGCACGTAGATGTTCGAGGCCGGATCGTCTCCGACGAGGACCACGGCGAGGCATGGCGCGATCCCCCGCGCCTTGCTGGCCTCGACGCGCTCACGCAGCTGCGCGAGCAAGCGGGAGGACAGGGCCTTGCCATCGAGGATCATCGCGTTGCTCATGCTGCCGAGTTCGAGCTCGATGAGCCGCCCGAGGAAGAGCCGGACCCCCCCGAAGAAGAGCCGGAGCCGGAGCCGGAGCCGGACGATGAAGATGAAGACGGCGACGAAGCCGGCGTTGACGAAGTCCCGCTCGCGCCCGTGCTCGAACTCTTGCCTGCGCTGTCCGAGGCCGACCCACTAGAGCTGGCCCCAGACTTCGCCGCGCCAGCGTCTGGCTTGGCGTCACCAGGTTTGGCGCTTGCGTACAGATCGTTGTACCAACCGCCACCCTTGAGGTGGAAAGCCGCCGCGGTCATGAGCTTGCTCAGCGGCTGGCCACAGGTCGCACAGCTCTCGATCGGGGGGTCGCTGATCTTTTGAAGGTGCTCTTCATGCGCACCACATGCTTCGCAACGATAGCGATAGATCGGCATCGCCGCCGAGAGTAGGCTCGTCGGCCGCCAGGTCAACCCCGTCCGGTCGTGGGGCCAAGGGTGAATTCTCGCATCGCGCGCGGAATGAACACCAATTGGCCCGGAACCGATCGACGCACTCGCGCGTCCAGCACCCTGAATTGAATTCGACGGACCTCGGGCGGCGAAGCTCAGACACCGCCGCACGCCCGCCCAACGCCTGCTAGGATCGCCCTGTGCCGCGCTCGCGCCACCCGAACCGGCCTCTCCCTCTTCGCTGTGCAGACCGCCGACGCGTCGGGCCGGCCAGCAAGCTGATCAGCTTGGTCGGCTTGGTCGGCTTGATCGGCTTGGGCAGCGCGCTGGCGCTGCCCGTGGCCGCCGCCCCGCCAGACGACTGGACGATCGAGACCCAGCCGGACGACGACAAGCTCGTCAAACAACGCTTCGACAAGCTCCGCGCCAACCCCTTCGACGGCAAGCAATGGCGCGCGCTAGAGAAGGCGCTTGGCCGCGGCGGGCTGATCAGGCGGATCGAGTCGGCCTCGGATCGCGCGCCTAGCAACGTCGCGCTCCAGATCCTGCGCGCCCAGGCCGACATGCTGCAGGGCGACCCCACGGCCGCTGCCGCGCGGCTGGCCAAGCTGCACGGCAAGTCCGGCAAGTGGGACAAGCGGGTGTTCGACATGCGCATCGACGCCCTCGAGCAAGCCAAGTCGTGGGCCGAGGCGATCGACGCCCTCGAGCTCGAGGCCAAGGCAGACTCGAAAGAAGCCGAGCGCCTGCTCGAGCGCGCCTACAAATTGGCCGACCGCGCCTCCATGCACGAGCGCGCGCTCGACCTCGCCAAACAGCTCGCCGCCAAGCTGCCCAAAGACGTCAGCGCGATCGTTCGGGTCGCACGGGCCGCGCGTGGAGCCGGCAACCACGAAGAGTCCGATGGGGCCTACCAAAAGGCGATCGCCAAGGCCAAGGGTGAGGCCAAGAGCGAGCTCGTCGCCGAGCGGGCCCGCGCCATGATCGACGCCGGTCACCCGGGCGATGCCGCCGAGCTGCTGTGGGAGCTTCTAGACGACGCCGCCCGCGGCCGCGCCGATCAGCGTGAGGGCTGGTGGGACGACCTCGAGACCTGCTACCGCAAAGAAGCCCGCTCCGAGATCCTCGTCAGCGAGCTGCGCAAGTGGCTCGAGGACGCGAAGCACGGCAAAGAGGTCGCCGCTTGGCAGGCGCTCGCGCGCGCGCAGAAGGCCGCCGGACAAAACCCGATCCCCGCGCTCAAGCAGGCGATTGATCTCGCCCCGCGCGATCCAGTCGCCCGGGCTGCGTTGATCGAAGCCCTGGAAGAGCAAGGCGAGTCGGCCGCCGCGCTCGAACAGTATCGCGAGCTCAAGGGCCGCAGCTCGGAAGAAGTCCGGCTCGGGCTCGAGATGGCGGAGCGCCTGCTCACCAACGGCGAGCGCGACACGGGACTCGAGATCGCCGCAGAGATCCGTCAAAACGGCTCCCGCGACAGCGACACCCTGCTGCTGCTGATCGAGTTCTACAACAACGTCGACGAGCGAGACCTCGCGCTCGACACGGCGCAGTCGCTCGTCAAGATCGCAGGCCGCAGCGCCGACGCCCGGATCGCCCTTGGCGAGCAGTTATGGGAGATGGGCCAGCGCAAAGAGGCGCTCGCCCAGTGGGAGCAGCTACCCAAGCTGGTCCGCCCAAGCCACAAGGGCTGGTACCGCCACGCGGAGATCCTCGCCGACCACGCGACGATCGATCGCAACTTGCGGGACACGGCCCTCGACTCGCTCGAGAAGGCGCTCGGGTCCAAGCCGAGCGAGCCGACCTACCTGCGCTTGCAGGCGATGCTCGAAGAAGAGCGCAACCGACCCGACCGCGCCCTGGAGATCTGGGAGAAGGTTCGGGACGTCGCGCAGGACCCCACGCAAGAGCTGCTGCGCGCCGAAGCACGCACGCGCATCGTCGAGCTTTTGGTCGGGCCTGGGCTGCCAAAGCGCGCGGAAAAGCGAGCGGCAGCGATCGCCGCCGCCGAGCTCGCCCTGAACGGCGGCGCCTCCCCTGCGGCCCTGGAGGCAGGTCTGTTCCTCGCCGAGCTGTACTCGCGCGAAGAGAACTACCCCAACGCCGTGCAGATGTTCACCAAGCTGCGCGACCTGTTCCCCGCCGATCCCGACCGCTTGATGGAGCTGGCGATCGCCCAGCGTCGCGCCGGGCAGCCAGGCGAAGCCGTCCGCACCCTCGAGAAATTGCTGCCGCTGTCCCCCGCGCGGGAGGTCGACGCGCTCGTCATGTTGACCGAGCTCTCGCACGAGCTCGACAAGCCGGAACAGGCCCGAGAAGCGGCCGTGCGGGCGCTCGGGCAAGGCTCGAGCGGGGTCCGGGCGCTGCTGCGTCTGGGCGAGCTCAGCGAGCGCCGCGGCGACATCGATCAGGCCATGTGGTGCTATCAGACCGTGCTCGAGGCCGAGCCCGACCACGCCCGCACGCGCATGCGCTTGGCGGAGCTTCAGCTGACGACGGGCGACGTCCCAGGCGCGGCGGCCAGCTTCCGCGAGCTGCTCGAGTCCGGTGGGCCCAGCGATCTCATGCGCGAAGCCGGAGCCCGCGCGCTGGATCTCGCCGAGGTCACCGAGTCAATCAACGAAGTGCTCGAGCTCGCCGTCAAACGAACCAAGCGCGAACCCAACGCCGACGAACCCCGCGACTTCTTGCTCTCCACCCTCGATCGCGTGGACCTTGCCCAAGTCGAAGCATGGCTGCGCGCTGGCGGCAACGCTCGCAACGAAGACCGCGTCGCCGCGATGCGTCGACCGCTGGTCGCCGCGCTCTCGCGTGGCTCGATCAACAACCGCATGAGCGCCGCGGAGCACCTCGGTGAGCTCGGCCTGCCCGACACCGCCGTCCACCTCGCCCGTACCGGCGCCAACTTGCAGCCCCCGCGAGACGCCACCCATGCTGTCCGCCAGCGCTTCATCGCCGCCCGGGTCGCGGCGACGCACGCGGCCGGGGAGCTCGACGATCCCGAGTCGATCCCGGTGATGGCCGAGATCATCTCCGATCGCGGGGTCGACGGCCCCGTCCGCGCGGCGGCGTTCTGGGCGTTGGCCCGCAGCAGCGATCCGGCCGCCGCCGAGCCGCTGCGTCAGCGGATCCGCGGCCAAGATGACGAGGTAGCGATCACCCTCTCGTGCCTTGGCCTCGCGCGCCTGTCTCGTGACGAGCACCGCGTGGAAGATCTGATCATCATCGATCGCATCGCGCGTGACTCCTCACGAGCATCGGTCCGGCGAGCGTGTGCCTTCGCCGCCGCAGCGCTCACACCCGACTTTCGCGTCGTTCGCCTGCATCCCCAGCTGCAGGACGCCGACCCCTTCATCGCAGCGATCGCGGCCTGGCGGATCGGGCAGGTCGAGCCCGCCAAGATCCGAGATGACGGTATCGAAGCGTTGTTTCGGGTGTACTTCGGCGCGGGCGGGTTGCCGCGCGATGCAGCGATCGCCAGCCTCGCCCGGCTACTCGGCAGCGATCCGCCGGCCAGCGGAGTCGCCTCGCCGCCGGCCTCGCGCCAGCGCAACTGGGACACCGTCGTCGAGCGCTGGCTCGTCGATCACCTCGCGCCCGAGGTAGATCCGCTGTCGCCAACAGCCGTCGCCGCTCGCCTTCCTCAGGTGCTCGCTGCGTGGCAGGCCAGCATCGCGGGGACCCGCGCAGAGCTGAGCGCCGCTCGAGAGGCCGCGCGCGCATGCGGCCAACTCCCCAGCGACGCCCCAACCAACAAAGAACGCCCAACGCAGCTGTGCCTCGAACCGCTCGTGCGTGGAACCGTCGAGATCCCCAAGTGAGGGCCGCTCCGCGCCCACGCAACCAAAACCAGGCATCGGCCCGAACACCTGAACACCCGCGTCGATCGAGGGCCCCCGCGATCTGCGAGCCCGGCCTTGGTTGACAAGGTCTGGCGTGCAGCGCGAGGATTCGGGCACATGGAACTAGGCCTCGCGTGCCCGGTCTGCGGCCAACTGAACATGATCCGGACCACGAGCTGCAGT
The DNA here is from genome assembly GCF_000737335.2 of Enhygromyxa salina. Lineage (GTDB taxonomy): Bacteria > Myxococcota_A > Polyangia > Nannocystales > Nannocystaceae > Plesiocystis > Plesiocystis salina_C. Next base: position 34,106 of record NZ_JMCC02000068.1, read on the forward strand.
CGCTGTGGCACCGTGTTGGCTCCTGCGGCGCAGGTGCACGCGCCGGCGCCGGGACCACGTCCAGGCTCGCCGCTGCAAAATCAACCCGCACCGATGGCGCCTCCACCCCAGGCACCACCGGCCGCGGCGCCTCCACCCCAGGCACCACCGGCCGCGGCGCCTCCACTTCGCTTCGATCCAAACACTGGCCAGCCGCTCGACGACGACAACAAGCAGGCCGTCAAGACGATGTTCTTCGGGGCGCTGCAGCAGCAAGCCGTGGCACCCCGGCTCGTCGTCATCAAGGGCGAAGGTGGCGACGGCGTCACCTACCACTTGAGCGGCACAACCCACATCGTTGGCCGCACCCAGGGCGACATCAAGTTTAGCGAAGACGTGTTCTTGACCCCCGAGCACGCCAAGTTCTCGGTCCAGAGCGGTCGGCTGTTCGTCCAGGATCTGAGCAACAACAACGGCGTGTTCGTTCGCATCAAGCGGCCGACACCGCTCGACCACGGCGATCTGTTCCTCGTGGGCGAGCAGCTGCTCGAGCTCGACAGCGAGGCGCTGCCCGAGTACGGCGCCAACGAGGCCGGAACCTACTTCTACGGCAGCCCGCGGCCCGACGGGGCGTTTCGTGTGATTCAGCTCCTCGCTGGCGGCGGTCAGGGCTTGGTCAAGTCAGCAAACGCGACGACCATGACCATGGGCCGCGAAGCCAACGATCTCGATTTCCCCGACGACCGGTTCATCTCCGGGCACCACGCCAAGCTCGACCTTTCCGACGACGCCAAGGTCCTGCTCACCGATACCGGCTCTCGCAACGGCACCTTCGTGCGCATCAAGGGTGCACAGGAGCTGTTCCACGGCGACTATCTGTTCGTCGGTCAGCAACTCTTCCGCGTCGAGATCTCATGAGGCACCTGTGATCGTCTGCCCCAACTGCGGCAAGGAAAACCAAGACCACTACAAGTTCTGCCTTGGCTGTGGTGCCAAGCTGCCAGCGCCTGGTCAGGCGGCCGCCCCCGTGCAGCCGCCGCCGCCAAGCGTGGTGCCGCCACCCATGGCCCCCAGCCCGCCGCAGTACGCGGCTCCGGGTCCGCAAGCAGCGCCCGCTCCTGCGCCGATGCAGCCGCAAGCCTACGGATCGCCGCCGGCGCCCCCGGCCCCAGGGCAGTCGCAGCCGCAGCCGCAGGCCTACGGCTCGCCTCCCGGCGCACCCCCGGCCCCCGTTCCGCAGCCCCAGGCCTACGGACCGACCGGAGCGCCCCCGGCCCCCGTTCCGCAGCCCCAAGCCTACGGACCGACCGAGGCCCCCCCGGCTCCAGCCCCGCCAAAGCCGCCCCAGCCAGGGCCGTACGGTCAGTCACAGCAGGGCACCTACGGACAAGCGAGCGGCGCCGGGCAACCCTACGGTGGACAAGCAGCGCCTTCGTCGGGACCTCGCAGCTGCCCGAATTGCGGGACGGTAAACCCTCCCCAGTTCAAGTTCTGCGGGGCCTGTGGAAACAACCTCGAGGCGGCTCCCACCCCGCCGCCCGCTCAGGCGCCAGCTCCTCCCCAGCCAAACACATCGGTCGGGCCCGCGCCTACCCAGTCGTCACCCCAGTCGCCTCCCCCGCCGCAGCACAACCCACCGGCGCAACCGATCGCGCCCGCGGCCAAGACCATGTTCATGGACGCGAGCCAGCGACCCGCGATGGCAGGAGGGATCGCCACGATCCGCATGGTGCTGCTGCGCGAAGATGGGACAGAGGGCGGCGTGCTCGTCATCGAGGGTGGCCCAGAGACGATCGGCCGCGAACACGGCCCACCGTTTGACTCCGACGCCTACCTCGATCCCCGTCACGCCGAGCTCACCGCGACGCACGAAGGGCTGCTCATCGATGCGAGCGGGTCGGTCAACGGCGTGTATCTCAAGCTCGAGGGCCGCGCGGAGCTTCAGCACCGTGACTTCTTCCGGGTCGGTCAAGAGCTCCTGCTCTACGAAGACCTGCCGGAGCCCACGCCCACCGCGGACGGCACCGAGCGCATGGGGAGCCCCAACCCAGGCTACTGGGGTCGCGTCAGCGTGATGGTCAGCCCCGACCGCATCGCCGCGGCGTACCCCGTCAAGAGCGAAGGCGTGGCGATCGGCCGGGAGAACGGCGAGATCACCTTCCCCGACGATGGCTACGTCTCAGGTAGCCACTGCCGCGTGTTTGGCGATGATGACGGAGTGTTTCTCGAAGACCTTGGCAGCTCCAACGGCACCTACATGCGGGTCCGTCCGGGCCAGCTGATTCGGCCAGGCACGCTGATCTTGATCGGCCAGCAGCTGTTCCGAATCGAGCTCACGTAGATCTTCAGTCGCTGACATTCAGGCTGGGTGCGCTCACCGTGAGCGCACCCAGCAGTCGTTCGTGGGTCCCGTCCGCGAACACCAGCTCGACGTCGACGAGGCCGGCGCGCGGCAACGGGGGTACCTGAACGCTCAAGCGTTGTCCGTCGAGCACCGCCGAGTGAGCGGCGACACCGTCGACGAGCACGATCGCCGCGCCATGGCCGTTGAGGTCCCCGATCAACTCGAGCTCCCCGCCGGACTGCGCCAGACGCTGTTGCGCCAGCGTGATCTCTTGCGACACACAACTGCCGGCGAGCACGACCGCGATGATCAGCAGCGCTCGACCCCGCAACCAGGACACGCCGCAGTCTAGCAGGGCGTGGAAGTTCGGCGCGCGTCAATGAAATCGGGCACGGTGACACCCCTTCGATGTCACCGTGCCCGACGTGGTCACCACGCGCCGACTACATCAGCTCGAGGCGCTTGAGCTCGCGCCGGATCTTCCCGAGCGCCTGCTCTTGAAGCTGCCGAATGCGCTCGCGAGACAGCGAGTACTGCCCACCGATCTCTTTGAGGGTGAGCTCGTCCTCGTCGATCAGGCCAAACCGCTTGCGAATGATGTCGGCCTCGATCGGTCGCAGCTTGGACACGAGCCGCTTGACCTGCTCGTTGAGCGCATCGGCCTCCAGCCCCTCACCCGGGGTCTCGGCGTTCTCGTCTTCGAGGAAGTCACCCACTCGCCGACCGTCGTCATCGGACACGGGCTTGTCGATCGAGATCGGGCTGTCGACCAGCATCGTCCCCATCTTCTCGATCTTCGAGAGGGCGAGCCCCGTGTGCTTGGCCAGCTCTTCGCGGGTTGGTTCGCGGCCAAACTTGGCCTCGAGCTCTCGGCGCGCCTTGTTGACCTTGTGGTACGCGTCGATCATGTGGACCGGGAGTCGGACCTGCCGACCTTTGTCTGCGATCGCGCGGCTGATCGCGTGACGGATCCACCAGCTGCCGTAGGTCGAGAACCGGAACCCCTTGCGATAGTCGAACCGATCCACCGCCTTCATGAGCCCGATGTTGCCCTCTTGGATCAGATCCTGAAGCGGCATCCGGCCGTGGTTGAAGCGCCGGGCGATCGACACCACGAGGCGGAGGTTGGCCTTCACGAACGCGTTCTTGGCTGAACGCAAGCGCCGACCCGCGACACGAATGTCTTTTGCGTACTCGGCGAAGGGCCGGCTGCCGTCGCGCGGCGGCTTGACCTCGAGCTGCAACCCGTGACGGGTGCCCGCCTCGATCGCGTTGACGTCGGCCGCGAGCTGATCCGCGACGATGTTGTCGGTGTCGAGGTCGAGCATGCGCTCGGTGAGCGCGAGCATGGCGGCGTCGAAGGCGTCCTTGTGGGCCCGCGTCTCGCGATCTCGCAGGTTGCGAGACGACTTGCGCACGGCCCGAAGCTCCTTCGACGGAACCTCGTCGTTGTCGATCTGCTGCTCGATCGCGGTGACGATCGCGTCAATGAAGGGTGGATACGAGAGGATCGCCTGCCAATAGGCGCTGCGAAGCCCAAAGATCCGGGTTGCTGCCTCGAGCTCCTGCTCGGCGCTCATCACGTCGAGATCGGACATCTCGCGGAAATAAACGCTGAGGAAGTTGGCCGAGTCCGCGTCGCTCTTGGCCCGAGCAGCGCTCTTTCCGGTGGTCTTGCCCGCGCCCTTGGGCCAGGTCTTGGTACGCGATGAGCGAGCGAGCTGCGGGGGTGCTCCGCGGGTGACCTTGCGACGTGCCATGATGTTCTCTCATTTCTGCGCACAAGGCGCTTGCCAGAGCCGGGTGGACGCGGGTGCGGCTCCGATGAGCCTGGGACAGAAGGTGGGCGCGGAACCGTTGGTCTCGATCTTTATGCCCGAGTTAACATGCCCGATGAGAAACGATGCCTTCGCAAAGACGCTCGAGCGTGGCGAAGTGTTCGGCGCGGTGGACCAACGCGAACAGGGGTGCTTCACTGACACGACAGCGCGTGTCGGGTTTCGCCGGGGACGAGGTACCCCGATGTAGGACGATCCAACAGCGGTGAAGTTGGTTCTCGGCAACGGCGAACGACGGTGCGAGCACTGTGCCACCGCGGGTGCCGGCTCTGGATCGATCGGCGCGCGCGGCGAGCGAAGGGTCCCGAGAAACGGCTCGATGACCTACCTAGGTAAGTCTACGCAGGCATTGGCGGCTCCAACTCGCCCAGCCGGCCCGCGCGCCGTGCATGAAATCGTCACATTTTCGGCGCTTCGTGCCAGGCGGCAACGCTCTCTTTGGATCCAAGGGACAATGGCAATTCGACACACTGGCGTCGATCTACGACACATTTGTCACTCGGTTCGCTGCCCGGCTACTACTGCCGCCACCCAGCCTGGACACTGGTTCGCCCCTGCTCCCCCACCCCTCGGCCAGCCCCGCCGCCGGCAGCGACTTTTGGAGAGATCACTTTCGCTCCGCGACCATCCAGATGTCGGGAGATGCACTACCGTAGAACCGACCCCGGGTGTCACGACTGCCGGACACCTCGATCACGCGCAGACCGATCTGGGACATGGCCTTGCCGAGATCTTGCACGGTGTAGGCGCGCATGAACATGTAGTGCTCGTGCTGCCGCCCGTCGTCGAAGATGATCGTTCGGTGGATCCGCAGACGGTTGGCAAAGAAGTTCATCTCTGCCTCGTCGATGACCATGCACCGCTTGCCCTGCCACCAGCTCCTCGAGGGCAGGTGCGGCGCGACGAAGTCTCGGTTGAACACGTGCAGCAAGAGCTTGCCCCCGGTGGGGAGCCGCTCGTACATCTCCTGCAAGCACAGGCGGTTCTGTTCTTCTTCGAAGTAGCCGAAGGTCGACCCAACACACACGACCGCGTCGAATTCACGATCACGGGGCAGCCGACGCATGTCGCCGTGCATGAACACGACGCTGTCGTCCTCGATCCCGGCGAGCTCCTTGGACTGTGCGGCAGACAGCAGCAGCGCCAGCGAATTGTCGAGCCCAGTCATGCGCAGGCCCAGCTTGGCGAGCTGGACGGCGTGGGCTCCCTCGCCGCACCCAACGTCGAGCACGTTCGCGCCCTCGGGAAGCCCCAGCTGCGCGTGGATGAACTCGGCGTCTCGCGCCGCGGTCTCCTCCCAGCTCGACGGATACAGGGCCAAGAAGTGCTCGGCGAAGACGTCGTCGTACCAAGCCTTGCGCCGCTTCGGCTGAGGCTTCGCCTCGGGCGGTGTCGGCGGCTTGACCTCTTCGGCGGCGGCGGTCGGCGTCCCATGATCGACCTCCTCGAGATCGGCGCTATCGAGGTTCTCGACTTCGAGGTTCTCGACTTCGAGGCTCTCGACTTCGAGGCTCTCGACTTCGAGGCTCTCGACTTCCAGGCTCTCGACTTCCAGACCCTCGGCCTCGAGGCTCTCGGCCTCGTCTGGGTCGATCTCCTCTTCGTGGTCCGCGTCTGCCGTAGGGATCGCCGGCGGGCGTGGAGGAGGCGGCGCAACAGCTGGCTCTTGGCGGGTCAGAGATGGGATCACGACCGCGGTTGCGCCTGCTCCCACCACTGGCGGCCTCAGCCCGCTGCTTGGTGTGTCGCGACTCTGCTGCTCGGCGGGCGCCCCCGCCTCGGCGATCGTTGGGTCAGGCGCCTGCGCGGCCGCATCAGGCCGGACCGGCGCCACTGGGGGGGCGAGCGGGGCCGATGGGCTCTGCTCCAGCCGCGCGAGCATCGGGATGACAAAGCCAGCGAACGCATCTGGACCGCTGTCCTCGCTGGTCTTTGAGTCTTCGTCATCATCCGCGAGCAATTCGAGCTCGGACGAGTCGACGCGCTCGAGAACCTCTGGGGCACCGGTTCCAACAGGGTGCTCGGCATCGGCCGCGGCCAACTCGGGAGCGTCGGCAGCGGCAGGTGCGATCGGCTCCTCACCAGAGGCGTCGAGCACGGGATGCTGCGCCGGGGCCGGCGCAACTACGGCCGGCGCAGCGACTGCTGGCGCAGCGACGGCTGGCGCAACGACGGCTGGCGCAGCGACGGCTGGCGCCACCGGCCGACTCAAGTTTGGAATGACGAACGCGGCCTCCTCGGGGGCAGGCGTGGCAACCTCGGGGGTGGTCTCCACCTCGTCTGGCGCGGGCGCGGGATCCGGACCAGGGGGCTGGGCGCTCAGGGACAGCGCCGGAATGTGAAAGCTCTCTCCCCCATCCGCCGGAGCCGCGTTGGACACCGTCTGCGCGGGCGCGTCGTCGGTCTCGGGCACGAGCTGCTGCTCCTGCTCTCGGGCTTGCTCCTCCGGGTCGGCGGCATACGAACCGCTCTCCCACGACGGCCGCTCCTGATGCTCATCGAACGCTGCGCTGTGGGGTGGCGGCGGGACTCCAGCAGCCGCAGCGTCCTGCTCGGGATCGGGGATCGCCGGTCCAGGAGCGTCGTCGGCCGGGGCATCCACGTGCTCGGTCGCTGGCTTGCCAACCCAGAGTGCCGAGAGTAGGCGCTCATCCAGCGCATCGATCGGGCCCTCCGCGGGGGCCGCCCCGGCCCCGACGAGCCAAGCATCATCCGCAACTGTCCAGCTCATGACGGCTCCTTGCGTCGCAGCAGCGCCTGGCCAAACTCGAGGCGCGAGTCGGGCCCAAGCCCATCGACGAGCTCGAAGCCGGGCTCCGTCAACAACACCACCGTGCTCCCCAGGTGGAACACACCAAGCTCGTCGCCCTTGGCCAAGAACGGCGGCGGTTCGAGCTCCAGCGACTGCGTCTGGGTTGGGTGGGCGTCGACCTGCCGGTATCCGCAGCTCATGTGACCGACCCCAAACGCGGCGACCATGACGACTGCGACGGTTCCATGGTCGGTCCTGATGACATGAACTTGACGCTCGTTGACAGCAAACAACCTGGGCTCTCGGGCGACGGCCGCGTCGTTGACCGGCAGCAGCCGGCCGGGGATCAGCATGATCCGGGTCGCGACGCCCGAGATCGGCGCGTGGACGCGATGATAGTCGCGTGGGTGCAGGTAGATGACCGCCTGAAGCCCGCCGACGAAGCGTGCGGCGAGCTCGGAGTCACCGATGAGCTCACCGATCGCGTACGCGTGCCCCTTGGCGACCACCACCCCTTGGGCCTCGACCTCGGCGACCTCGCGGAGGCGGCCATCGGATGGTGAGATCAGAACCTCTGGCCGCTTGTCGACGGGCCGGGCGCCGTCGCGCAGGCCGCGGGTGAAGAACGCGTCGAAGCTGGGGAAGCCCTGCGCGAGCTGGTCCGGGTCGACGTCAGCGAGATCGACCGAGAAGTAGCGCGAGTAGGCCGAGACCGCCGCGCGACTGACCCCGGCAGGGAGCGGCAGGCGAGTGGCCATTCCCATGGCCTGACTCGCCGCCAACGCGACCTTAGGCGGCGTGCGCTCAATCAGGGCAGCCGCGATACGGCCTCGCAGTGAGAGGTCCGAGCTGCGCATGGGTGCCCAAGCGTATCCGAGCGGCGGCGCCTCCCGCAAGCTCAGCGGACGAGCTCTCAGCAGTCGAAGTACAGCGAGAACTCGTGGGGGTGGGGTCGCGAGCGAACCTCACCAACCTCGTTGGTCCGCTTCCACGAGATCCACGCGTCGAGGAGATCGCGCGAGAACACGTCGCCAGCGAGCAGGAACTCGTGATCGGCCTCGAGCGCGTCGAGAGCCCCCTCGAGCGACGCAGGGACCGAAGGAACCCCGGCGAGCTCCTCGGGGGTGAGGCTGTAGATGTCCTTGTCGAGCGGCTCCCCCGGATCCATCCGCTTTTGGATCCCGTCGAGACCGGCGAGCATCAGGGCGGAGAACGCGAGGTAGGGGTTACACGCGGGATCGGGCGTGCGGAATTCGATGCGGATCGCCTTGGGCGAGCTGCTGTAGGTCGGGATCCGAATCGCGGCCGAGCGGTTGCGCGAGCTGTACGCCAGGTTGACCGGCGCCTCGAAGCCCGGGACCAAGCGCTTGTAGCTGTTGGTGGTCGGATTGGTGAAGGCACACAGCGCGGGTGCGTGGTGGAGGATCCCCGCCACGAAGTGCAGCGCCAGCTCGGACAAGCCGGCGTACTGCTCGCCGGCAAACAGCGGCTGCCCGTTCTTCCACAGCGACAGGTGCGTGTGCATCCCGTTGCCGTTGTCGCCAAACAGCGGCTTGGGCATGAAGGTGGCGGTCTTGCCGGCCCGCCGCGCGACATTTTTGATCACGTACTTGAACCACGTGATCTTGTCCGCCTGGCTGAGCAGCGAGTCATAGCGGATGTCGATCTCGGCTTGGCCGCCAGTTGCGACCTCCATGTGCTGCCGCTCGACGACTATCCCGAGCTCCTCGAGGGTCAGGACCATCTCGGTGCGCAGATCGTGGTGCGCGTCGGCGGGCGGAACGGGCACGTAGCCGCCCTTGTGCCGGATCTTGTAGGCGAGGTTGGGGAATTCCTCGCGCGCGCTGTTCCAGTGGCCAAGGTCCGAGTCGAGCGCGTAAAAGCTGCGCTGCGGCGAGGTCTCGTAGCGGACATCGTCAAAGGTGAAGAACTCCGCCTCGGGCCCGACGAAGCAGGTGTCGGCGATCCCGGTCGAGCGCAGGTACTCCTCGGCGCGCGCGGCCAACGACCGAGGGCAGCGCTCGTAGTCACTGCGCGTGATCGTGTCGGCCGCGTTGCCAAGCAACACGAGGGTCGGGACCTCCATGAACGGATCGACCTTGGCCGAGCTCGCGTCGGGGATCACGAGCATGTCCGAGGCGTTGATGGTCTTCCAGCCGCGCACGGACGAGCCGTCGAAGCCGAAGCCCTCTTCGAAGGCGTCCTCACTCAGCTCGTGGGCGGGCACCGTGAAGTGCTGCCAAGCACCGAGCATGTCGATGAAGCGCAGGTCGACCATGCGGATCTCCTGCTCGCGGATAAAGTCGATGACGTCCTTGGGCGTTTGTTCGCTCATGTGCTTTTCGCTTGGCTAGTTCGCTTGGCCGGTTCGCTTGGCTAGTTCGCTTGGCTGGATGAATCTAGAGGGCTGACTCGCCGCGCTCGTCCGTGCGGATGCGAACGGCTTCGAGCACGGGGAGCACGAAGATCTTCCCGTCACCGATCCGGTCCGAGGCCGCGACCTCGCGAATCGCGGCGATCACCTCTTCGGTGCGCGCGGCGGGGATGACGATCTCGATCTTGATCTTGGGCACGAAGTCGATGACGTAGGCCGAGCCGCGGTAGAACTCGGTCTTGCCGCCCGTGCGCCCAAAGCCCTTGACCTCGGTCACCGTCATGCCGCCGACATCGAGCTCGGTCAGGCGCTCTTTGACGTCGTCGAGCTTGAAGGGACGGATCATCGCTTCGATCTTGACGAGGCCCTGATCGAGGCCTTGATCGAGGCCCTGCCCGTGATCAGCGTGGTTGGACATCAGCTCGGCTCCCCCTCGGGTTGAGCGGCCGGTCGAGCGGCCGCAAACACGGGCTCGGCTGGGTGCGGTTGGAGGGTGGCCACGGCCTCGGCGACGCTGCGGATGCCGAGCGTGGCCATGAGCTCGCGCAGCTCGTGGGTGACGCGCACGGCGGCGCCGGGATCAGAAAAATTAATGGTCCCGAGTTGGACGCAATGGGCCCCCGCGATCAGGAACTCGAGCGCGTCTTCACCCGAGAGGATCCCGCCCATGCCGCAGATCGGAAACCCAGGCAGGGCGCTGGCGACCTGGTGGACCATGCGCAGCGCGACCGGCTTGATCGCCGGGCCCGAGAGGCCGCCGTAGGTCGTGGCGATCCGCGAGCGACGGCTGCGAACATCGACGGCCATGCCCGTGATCGTGTTGATCAGCGAGACCCCGGCTGCGCCCGCTTGCTTGACGGCGTCGGCCATGCCGACCACGTCGGACACGTTTGGCGTCAGCTTGACGACGATCGGGATGTCGGTGACCTCGACGCAAGCCTTGGTGAGGCGATGCGCGACCTCCGGTACGGTCCCAAACTCGATCCCGCCCTTCTTGATGTTGGGGCACGAGATGTTCATCTCGAGCACATCAATGCCGCCGCCAGCGCCCTCGCCCAGGGTCCGCGCGCACTCGACGTAGGTCTTGAAGTCGGTGCCGAAGAAATTGACCCACACGCTGACGCCGAGCCCGGCCAAGAACGGCAGCTTCTCGGTCAAGAACACCTCGCAGCCCACGTTCTCGAGCCCGATCGAGTTGAGCATGCCCGACGCGGTCTCGTAGATGCGCGGCAGCGGGTTGCCGTGGCGCGGCAGCGGCGAGATGCCCTTTGTCGAGAGCCCGCCGATCTGGCGAAGATCCATGAACTGCTCGAATTGCTGACCGTAGGCGAAGCAGCCCGACGCGGTGAGGATCGGGCTGCGCAGCGCCAGCGGGCCAAACGCGCAGCCCAGCTCGACCTGCTCGGGGGCGATCGCCGCCAGGCTTGGGCCGGCGTCGCTCACCAGCGCACCTGCGCCGCTTCGAACACGGGCCCGTCTGTGCAGCAGTACTTGTAGGGCTTGTCACCGTAGACCGGGACCGCGCAGCCCAGACACACCCCGAACCCGCAGGCCATCATCTCTTCGAGGCACAGGTAGGTAGGGATTTCGTGGGCCAGGCCGATCTCACGAAGCGCGCGCAGCATCGGCGTGGGGCCGCACGCGAGCAGCTCGACAGGCTCGGCGCGGGCCTGGGCCAGCTCGATGCGAGCGAGCAGCGGCGCCGTGACCCGGCCGTGCACCCCCCGACTGCCGTCTTCTGTCGCGAGCACGGTCGGGATGCCCCAACGCTCGAGATCGTCGGTGAGCACCAGATCGTCGGCTGTTCGGCCGCCGTAAAACATCTCTGGAGTTGGTGCTTTGGTGGCGGCCAAGGTCCGCGCCAAGAAGTGGAGCGGCGGAAGCCCGACACCGCCCGCGACCAGCAGCTGGGTGCGACCTTCGGTCGGCGCTGGAAATCCTTGGCCAAGTGGACCCGTGACGGTCATCGGCGCCCCCACCGGCATGTCTTGCATGAGCGCGGTGCCACGGCCAAACACCTTGAGCAGGACCGAGAAGCGATGGCGATCGATCGGCTCGAGCACCGAGAACGCGCGACCGTTGAGCAGATCCCGGCCCCAGTCGCCGCGCAGCATCACAAACTGTCCAGGCGTGGCATCCGCGACGGGGTTCGCGCGCTCCGACGCGAGTTCGAGGACGAAGTACCCCCCGGTCAATCGGCGATTTGCCGCGATTTCGACCTGGAACTGGGTCGTGACCACGGGCGAGTCATATGCGATGCGACGGCCGTCGTCCACTCTCGGCGCGCATGCTCCCGCACACCTTCTTGCTCACTGCATCACGACTTTGGACCGATCTCGAGGTCCATCAACAAGGCGGCGTCAGGCGGATCCCGGTAGTAGCCTGGGCGCCGGCCGACGCTGCCAAATCCGTGGGCGCGATACAGCGAACGAGCGGCGACGTTGCCCTCCGCGACCTCGAGCTGGATCCGCTCGCAGCCAGCTCGACGTGCGTGAGCGATGACGGATCGCAAGAGAGATCTCGCAAGTCCGCTCCGACGAGCCCCCGGCTCCACGCCGATCCGGCGCAGCTCGCAGGACTCGAGAATCACCTGCGCGCAGGCGAGCCCGCGCGCGGGGACACCGGCCAACAGGACGATCCCACCGCCTTCGATCGCCGCCCGCCAGCCCGCTGCCCCCCACGGTCGCGCAAAACAAGCCGCGTCGAGTGCATCGAGCGTGGTCAGATCCTCGAGCGTCGCCACCCGAACGCTCAAGGCGACGCCTCGCTCGGGGTCTCGCTCGGCGCCTCGCTGGCATCGTCACCGAGGCGCGCGAGTTCGTCCCCCAGCCCGCCCCCGCGATCCCGGACCGTCAACCCCAAGCCCGAGCTGGCCGAGGTCAGCAACACATCACCTGGGTCGATGCCGAGCGAAGCCGAGAATTGTTTGGGCAGCAGGCCGCGCTCGGCGGCACCGAGCTTGTCGGACTTGGTCACGCACACCAAGCACGGCAGCTCGACCGAGGCGCAGAACTCGAGCAGCTCGAAGTCCCCGTCCAGGGGCCCACGACGGGCATCGACCAGCACCAGCAGCGCACGCAGGTTGTCCCGCTCGCGCAGGTAGCCCTCGATCATCGGGCCAAACGTATCGCGGACCTCACGGCGCGCCTTGGCGAAGCCATAGCCGGGCAAGTCGACCCAGCGAAGATCAACCGTGCGCTTGGCCGGCCCGCGCAGCTGCAGCTTGAAAAAGTTCAACAGTCGGGTGCGCCCCGGCGTCCGGCTGACCCGCGCGAGCCCGGTCTGTTGGGTGAAGGCGTTGAGCAAGCTGGACTTGCCAACGTTGCTGCGCCCCGCGACCGCGATCTCCGGCAGGGTCGCCTCGGGACACTGCTTCAGCCCCGGCGCGCTCAGCTCGAACGCGGCCCGGCTGACCTGCCACCGCGGGGGACGAAGCGTCTTGCCAGACTTGGCCACGGCCGAGAGTCGGCCACCCTTCCACCCATGTCTAGTTTTGACCCCCACATGCACCTTAGACTGCGCCGACTGCAGCCGCTGACGCGTCTGGTCGCTTCGCTCCTCGGGGCCGTTTGTGCGCAGGCGTATGTGTGGCCCCCTAGGAGGGGGCTCGGGTGACTTCGGCGGACGCTGGCGTCGCGTATGGGCCCAACATGAACCGCCGTGGTTTCGCGGACGCCGCGAGCCCGTTTCAGTCCCGGAAGGGGGCCACATACGCCTGCACACAACTGGCCCCGAGGAGCGAAGCGACCAGACGCGAAGCGACCAGACGCGCCAGCGACCAGACGCGAAGCGGCTGCAGTCGGCGCAGTCTAAAATACATGTGGGATCACGGACGGCTCCGCCAGTTTACAAAGGACGTCACGCAAATGGAGCGGTACCCGGTGGCTACAGGTGCCCAGACAAGAGCCCCCTCCTAGGGGGCCACACATACCCCCGCGAACAAACGCCCCCCCAGGAGCGAGCGCAGCGAGTGACCCGCGAAGTGCGAAGCCGCCTGTGGGGGTCCAAAAAAAGCGTTACTCTAGGCCCGATGGAGGTCTACGGACTCACCGGGGGGATCGGCAGCGGCAAATCCACGGTCGCATCCATGCTCGAGGAATACGGGATCCCGGTCGTGTCCGCGGACGAGCTCTCGCGCATGGTCGTGGCGCCGGGCAGCCCCGGGCTCGCGGATGTCGTCAACGCGTTCGGCCCCGAGGTGCTCGACGAGCGCGGCGAGCTCGATCGCAAGAAGATGGGCAAGATCGTGTTCGCTACGGCAGAGCGGCGCCGACAGCTCGAGGCGATCCTGCACCCGCGGATCCGCGAGCGCTACGAGCAAGTCCTCGACGCGCTCGAGAAGGCTGGCCATCCGGTGATGGTCTACGAGGTCCCGCTGCTGTTCGAGAAGAAGCTCGACCAGCAAGACGAGATGAAAGCGGTGATCTTGGTCGCGGCCACGGCTGACACGCGCATCGCTCGGGTCAAGGACCGCGACGCGCTCACGACCGACGACGTGCTCGCCCGCATGCGGACGCAGATGCCGGAGGAGGAGAAGCGCGAGCGCGCCGACTACGTCGTGCACAACGACGGCGACCTCGACGACCTCCGCCGCGAGGTCGAATACTTGCTCTCGCGCTTCTTGCGAATTCCGCTGCGCGCCGAGCAGCGCGTGCACACCGGAGAAGATCCGCTCGAGGTCGTCGAGGTGCTCGACGCCGAGCTCGAGGTCGTCGAAGTCGACGAGGTGCTCGACGAGGCGGAGATCGACACCTTGTCCCCCGAGGAGGTCGCCAACGAGCCAACGAGCCCGATCAGCGTCGCGTCACCCGAAGCCGCGCCCTCCCCTTCCCCTTCCCCTTCGGTCGATCACCTCGAGCTCTCGGTCACCAGCGAACACGCGCCGGGTTCTGCGCCGGTGCCCACCGCTGCAGCGGGCTCGGTGCCCCAGCTCGAGGTCGAGCTCCAACCTACGACACCGATCCCCACGGCGGGTTCACATCGTAGCGGGAGCTCGTGGATCCCCGCGACGCCCGTCGCCCCCCAGGGTGCCAGTCCGGCGCCTGCTCCCGCCGCTCCCGCTGCTCCCGCTGGTGGGCCCACCGCTGCCTCGAAGCGCCCATCCCCAAGCCCTGCGCCTCCCGTGATCCCGGCGCCCACCAGCGGAACCACGCGAGACCAGGACTCGTCCGCGCGACCGGTGGCAGCGACGCGCAGCGGTCGTCCACGCGCGTCCACGAGCCCCCAGCTGTCGGCCCCCGACATCGCCAAGGCGCTCAATCCGGATCTGCTCGGCGAGCGGAGCGGTCACAACGCTGGCAACGACGAGGAGCCCACGTGAGCGAGAGCGCTGGCGCGCTCGCGGGCACACTCGTCGTCGACTGCACTCGCATGCTCCCCGGAGCGGTGCTGGCCCGCAGCTTGATCGATCTTGGCGCGCGGCTGATCAAGATCGAGGATCGCCACGGCGACATGATGCGCCACGCCCCGCCGCTGGTCGGTGGGATCGGTGTCGGGTTTTGCGTGTACTACCGCGGCGCGGAGTCGCTGCGCCTCGATCTGCGCACGCCCCAAGGGCTCGCGCGCCTGCGGCGATTGCTGCACCGCGCCGACGTGTTCCTCGAGAGCTTTCGCCCAGGGACCCTCCAGGGTTGGGGCCTGGATCTCGACCAGCTGCAGCGCGAGTGTCCGCGTCTGATCAGCTGCTCACTGCCTGGCTACGCCGACGATGATCGGCGCGTCGCCCACGATCTCAACCTCACCGGGCTGACGGGCCTGCTCGGGCAGCTGCCAGGTTCACGCCTGACGCACGGCGGCGGCGAAGACATCCCCCGGGTGTTGGTCGCCGACATCAACACCGGCCTGCTCGCAACGTCCTCGGTCCTCGCCGCCCTCGTCGGTCGGGCTACCACCGGTCGCGGGGCCAAGCTCAACCAGCCGCTGCTGTCGGGTAGCTTGCCCCTGCTCACCTGGCCCTGGGCCGACCGCGCCGCTGGTGGCGATGGCGTGCTCGAGACCGTGCTCGCCGGCCGCGTGCCGTGCTACCGCTGCTATCGCTGCGGCGACGGCAAGCTGCTGAGCGTTGGATGTCTCGAGCCAAAATTTTGGCAGGGCTTGTGCCAAGCGATCGGCCGGCCCGAGCTCGCCTCCGCGGGCCTCGATCTTGGTGAGCGTGGGCGCGCCGCAGCCGACGCCGTGGCCGAGCTGTTTGCGACCCAACCACGCTCGCAGTGGCTCGCCACCTTCGCCAACAAGGATCTCCCGGTGGCCGCCGTACACGATCTGGACGACGCCCGCAGCGAGCCGATCATCGCATCGGCCGGCCTGCTCGAGCACACGCCCATGCCCGGCGGCGGCGTGCTCACGGTCCCCGGCCCGGCGCTGCCGTCGATCGGCCGCACCCCCGCTCGCGCTGCGCCCCGGCTCGGCGAGCACGACGACGCGATCCTCCGCGAGCTCGAGGCCGAGCCCAACCAAGCGCAGCCCTGATCAGTCGGTGCCGTAGTCGGTCGCGGCGAAGCGGTCGACGACCTTGAGCACGCCCATCAGCACGTGTTGCACGTTGTCGACCCGGATCTCGTTGCGGATCACCGTTGTTCGCAGACCGCCCTTGGTGCGCTCGCGATCGGTCACGTAATACATGTCCACGTCGTCGACGAACTGGATCTGCATGACGCTGCGGATCGCCCGCGACAGCGCCTTGCGATAGCGATCCTCGCGGGGCTTGTCGCCGACGATCTTGGCCATCTCGTAGGCGTCGATGATCCCTTCGATGTAGACCCCCGTCGACGACGCGTGGGCAGATCCGTAGTCGGTCTCGCGCGAGTAGAAGCGGCCCTTCTCGTCGTCGAACGCCGACTCCTCCCAGACCTCCATCTTGTCGATCAGCCAGTCGTTCATCTCGAACACGAAGGCGACGAGCTCTTCGGGCGCGAACTCGACTGGGGTCTCGGGGGTCGTCCCGACCGGCCAGCCCTCAGGGGTCAACTTCGGCGCGGCCTCAGCGACGGGCGGCTCCCCGCCCTCTGGCGTCGGCTCGACCGCGGGCGGATCCGCGGGCGGACTGCGGAGGGCCTCCCACAAGATGAAGTCGGCCTGGGTGTGCCAGGGGATGAACGAGGGCCGACGCCGCTTGGGATCGCTGGGATCCAGGTGCCACGCCCGGTAGTAGCGGAAGCTGGTCACGAACCGGCGAAACAGCTCCGGATCGCGGCTCTCCCGGTACAGCTGCGCCCACAGCAAGAGCGTCTCACCGGGGTAGAAGTTCTGGACGTTGGCGTTCTTGCCACCGTTGGTGCGGGGCTTGAAGAAGCAATTGAACGAGCCGTCTTCGGACCACAGCTCGTTGACCGTTCGCCGCAGGCCGTGCTCTTGGGTCTGCCAGCGCGCCCGCTCGGGGTGGTTGACGATCGCCATCGCGGCCAGCGCGACCGCGCCGAGCTTGACCTTGCCCTGAAATTCGATCGTCCCGAACTCGCCCTCTTGCTTGTAAAAATGCTCGAGGTTGTAGTCGATGTTCTTGGCGATCCGGGCCCACAGCTGCGGGTCGTCGCGGCGCTCGGCGATCTTGATCAACGCGTTGGTCGCCATCCACTGGCGGATCATGTTGTTGTCGTTGGGCTTCTCGCCGCTGATCGTTGGCAGCCACATGTACGTCATGCGGCCGTCCTCGTGCAGGTGAGTCAGCATCCAGCCGATCAACAGATCAACGGTGGCCTGGGTGTTGGCTTGCGTCACCTCGCGCGGCTCGACGTAGACGTTGCCGCGCAGCAGCTTGATGCCCTCGCCCGAGGGCAGCTTGACGAGCAGCTGCTGGTTCTCGAACACGCGGGCCTTGCCGCCCGCCGCGAAGCCGTCGTGGTCGACGCCGGCCTGCTTGAAGAAGCGATTGACGACCTGCTTGAAGCCCTCGCCAGCGGCCAGCATCTTGGTTGGAGCCGTGCGCTCGGTGTGCTCACCGTGGCTGAGCTCGAGCCCGCGGATCCCCGTGCGCTTGCCGGAGGCCGCCCGGTACAGCTCCTTCTTGCTGGGCTTCTCAACGGTGCGAAACGAGTGGGCAAGATCGATCTCGACAGTGTCCGGACTCGCACCCGCTGGCACGCCCGCCTTCGCGCTAGCGAGCGCCTTGGACAGGCTGTTGGCGAGATCACCGTCGGGGCCCCAGGCCTCGGCGAGCAGCTTGCCCCGATCCCGCAACGCCACGTACGCGCTGCCCTGCCCTTCGCGGAGCACCGCTGGCGCCTCCCCACCCGACCCTGCGTACGCCGCCGCGACCCAAGCGCCAACCTCTTCGGCCTGCTTGCTGCTCAGCTCCGGCAGCGCGATACCGTCGACGAGCGGCTTGCTGTCCTCCGCCCGCTTGGTGGTCTTGCAGCCGGGCGCCACCACCAGACACGCGGCTGTCGCCAACCCGATCAGTACCGACCACCGCGCGCGTTCACCAAACCGGGCTTGCATGGCTAGACGGTGCGTCGGCCCCCACCACACTGTCAACCCGGGACCTTTTAGACCCCCACAGCCAGTTTCGCACTTCGCAGGCCTTCTTAGACCCCCACAGCCGCCTTCGCACTTCGCAGGTCACTCGCTTCGCTCGCTCCC
>NZ_JMCC02000069.1 GCF_000737335.2 Enhygromyxa salina
CCGGGCGGCTAAGCGATCGGAATCTATTAAGAATTCAAACTGATCGCCGCTCTAGCAGCCCGTGGTGCAATGCCTCGCACCGCCTCGCTTGGTCTTTCCGCCGAGCTCTTCGTCGCCGAAACTTGCAGTACGCCCGGTACAGCTGCGTTTCGGCTCCTCAATCTCGACGAAAATCCCGGCGCGAGGCGACGCGATGCATTGCACCACGGGCTGCTAGAAATTGGCGCCGTGTTTGTGCATCGGTTGGCCGACGAGGTCCACGGCAGGGAGGTACTCGAGTTCCAAAGCGAGGACGAAGACTGCATTGATATCGGACTCGAGGAGCTCGTTCGCACCTACCAAGCGGTGTTTGACCAGGTCGCGGCGAGCACCTGCGCGACCCTTGACGCGTTCATCGTCGAAGTCGAGGAATTGGGCTATTACCCCGAAGGTAGGGCGCCGTTCTCCGCTGAGATTGCGACCGCGCAGCTTGCTGCAGCGGTCGCCGAATTGGGCCGGGTGCATGGATCCGGCGGGTATTTTCTGAACAAGCTCTCGCAGTTTCTAGACCGCCACCTCCCGTGTTGCTCCGTCGTCCATGTGAGCCGGAGCTGGGGTTGGTAGCGGCGTTCAGCCGCCGCCGGGTCCGGGCGTATGCCCAACGTTGAACTCTAGGCCTCCCCCAGGACCCGACACCAGCCGGCAGTGGGCTCGTGCCCGCTCACTGGAAGGCGGATCAGCACGGCGTGCAAGCGCACGCCGCATCGCAGCCGGGCATGCTCTTGGGCGCCGAGGTTCCCTGACAAGAAGCACTGCAGGCTCCGGTGCCGCACTCGACCGAAGCGTCGTAGCAGATCTCATCCGTCGCGCCGCAGGTCAGCGAACACGAGCCCCCGCCACAGATCATCGTCAGCTTCTTGCACGCTTCGTCGCCGGAGTTGCAGGTGACCGAGCAGGCGTATTGGTCCGAACAGGTCACGTCGACATCCTTGCAAGCGGTCGCACCGTCGCAGACGACGGCGCACGCGAAGCCTGGGGGGCAGAGGATGTCGTCGCTGTCGCAGGCCTTGTCGCCGATGCAGTTGATCGCGCACACGTTGTCTTCGCAGGTCGAGCACGCGGGCGGGCAGGGGTCGCCGCCGGGGGCGACGGGGTCCTGACAGTCGCCGTCGCCATCGCCATCGCCGTCGCCATCGCCGTCGCCATCGCCATCGCCATCGCCGTCGCCATCGCCATCGCCGTCGCCGTTGCCGTCGCCATCGCCGGCTTCGCTGTCCGACCCGGAGCTCGTTGAATCTCCGCCGTCTGTGTTCGCCGCGATGGTTGGCGTCTCGTCCTGGAACAGCGGGTTGCGCTCGATGAGACAGGCCCCGAGCCCGAGCGACACCAACAGCGCGAGCAGCCGCATCGACATGGGACTCGATCGCCTCGATGCGCTACGGGCCGGCACCTCCGAACTCTACGGTGTGGGGGGCTGTGCCGGATCGACGACGCATAAATTTCACGCGTTCGGCTTCGTTTACACGCCCTCTGAAGGGTCGGTGAGGAAGATCACCGTTTTTCTCGTTCGCCGCGCAATCCCTTCACGGGGTTGCTTGCACTGCTCGATCGAGAGCCTCGCCATGCGAACCGTCAAAACCCTACTCCTCACCGCTTCCATGTTCTTGATCCCCGGGATCGCCAACGCGGCGATCTGTCAGGTCGATCCCGCGGGTGCCTTTGGCATGCCCTTCGCGACGATAGACGACGCGATCGCGCTCGGTGGCTGCGGTGCCGTGGGCTCGATCATCGAGGTCTACTGCCCCCTGGGCGGCTGCGTGCACCCAAGCGCGACGATCGCTGGCCTCAACGACATCACCGTGCTGTCGGCCGAGCTGTGGGGCAACGGCCCGGTGAGCTTCAATAATTCGTACTCACCCAACGCGCTGATGATCCACAACAGCACGCAGATCGTGGTCGAGGGGTTTGACCACTTCAACGCCAACGGACGCGCGATCGAGATCATCAACTCGGACGCGTTCGTCGTCGGCCACCCGGGGATTGGCCGCTACACCCGGACATCGGGGACGACTGGGGTGTACGTCGAGGGCGGCTCGAACGTGGATCTGCTCTACGTCGCCTTTGTCTGGAACAAGACCGGGCTCGAGCTGCAAGGCTTCGCTGGCCCGCTAGGCCCTCGCGTCAACGCGACGTCGATCGTGGCGCTCAACAACGACCGCGCGATCGTGAGCGATGGGGCGTCGGGTCCGGTGCTCGACATCCGAAGCGACTACGGCCTCGCCATGCACAACTACATCATGCGCAACGACGAGGGCATCATCGCCAAGGGCAACTCCAATGTGACGGTTGACCACACGCTGTTCGCCGGCAACCTGCGCCTGTTGCCGGGGGCACCGATCAGCCCCGCGCTGCTCGAGGTTGATGGCAACGCCGACATGACCGTGCGCAATGCGTTGATCTACGACAACGACGCAAAACCCAACCCCGGCGTCCAGCTGCCGTGGTCGGCCTGGAGCTCGCCAACGGCGTGCGGCGGCGGCCCGTGCACCAACACCAACGGGAAGATCCTTCAGCATCAGAGCGGCGGCGTGGTCAAGATCATCGCTAGCACGATCATCGATAATCAGACCGACTTGGTGTTCAACGTTGACGCTGCTGGCTCGGGTCAGCTGATCGTCGACCACACGATCCTGGCGCACAATTGGGGGAAGGTGTTCTCGATGAGCACGTGGTGGCCTGGGTGTCCGCCAGTACAAGGCATCGACTCGTTCTTCTGGGACAACCGCGTTGACGCCGACCCACTGGCCTGCATGCCGCCTGGGATGGGGACCTGGAATCCCGCGCCGATCTCGGGCGCGATGACGCCCGACCTCGTCCCCGGATTTCCGGGGATCCCCGCGCCATTCACGGATCTGTACTGGGTGACCTCGTTCGCGCCGACCTCCCCGTACCCGCTTCCTGGCGGCCTGTACCTTGGCCCGGCGTGGGGTGTGGATGGGGCCACGCCCGACAGCAACCCGCTCGACGTCGGTTATCACAATCCGCTGTGACAGCTCGGAAACTGCCCTCGCCCCAGCTGTTTTCAGCTCGGGCGAGGGTTTCTCGCCCGCTTGCGGACGCATTCGTAAACAGGTTCACCGTGGGGCAGCGGGCTGTTTTCAGCTCGGGCGAGGGCTTCTCGCCCGCTTGCGGACACATTCGTAAACGGGCTGACCGTGGGCAGCGAGCTGTTCGGACCGGCGCTGGCACTGCGAGGTAGGGTGTTCAACATGAAGTTCAATTACTACGGAGTTGCCGTTGCCCTCTCGCTGTTTGGGTGCGCGCTGCCTGACGATGACATCGACGCGGAGCTCGCGGTCGTTGGCCAACCGGGGAACCACGGGTCCGACCACGCCAGCGCCCACGACATTGATGGGAGCGGCGCGGAGCAGATCCCCGCGAGCGGCCCACCGCCGCCCCTGCTGGGGCAACCGGCGGTGACCTGTCCCGGCGCGCGGCTGATCGGCGTGCTCATGGGCCCCAACGAGGGCTGCGATCTCGGCGGGACGCTGCCGCCCAATTGGGACGGCTACCGAATGTTCGAGGAAGCCTCGCCCGGGGTCAAAGGCCTGACCGCGCCGGTCCCGAGCGAGCTCGCGCGCTACTGCGTGTTCGAGCGCGAGTCGCCGCCGATGAGCCCCGACGACTACATCGGGATGTTTCAGGCGATCGACCTGGCCCCAACGATGGCGCTGACCGAGGTCGCCGTCGACTGCATGGGAGAGTTCGCCCAGGCCGATCTCAACGACGCCGCGGTGGTGGGGGCCATGGAGCTCGCGTTCGACAAGAACGTCGATCGAGTCGTGGATCTGTTGGGCACCAGCTGGGCGCGCAAGGAGATCGACGTGACCCTGCTCGACACGGTCTCGCAGTCTGCGGTCAACCCCGCCAACGAGCACGCGTGGCAGCTTGGCGCGCTGATCGAACGGATCGCGTGTCCGGTGTTCGACCCTGGCTGCTCTGACGGAATTGGCTACGTGCTGGCGATGCCGCGCGAGACCTGGGTTGACGCGCCGGATTGGATCGACGGCGGCCATCACGGGACCCAAGGCGACATCGCGCTGGCGATCTACCAGGCCGTGGGCGAGTGGCGGGCGCGGCTCTCGAACCCGGGCGCGGCCAAGCGCTTGGTCCTCAACTTGAGCCTTGGCTGGGAGCGCGACGCCCCCGACGTGTTCAACGAGGGCCGCGGCGCGACCATGGCGTTGCTGTCCGCGCTCGAGTACGCCCGCTGCCAGGGCGCGCTGGTGTTTACCGCTGCCGGCAACAACCCCGATCCGTCCTGCCCCGAGCTCCACACCGGACCGCTCGCGCCAGCGGAGTTCGAGAAGTACCCGGCGCTCGACTCGTTCATGTGCGCGAGCAAGGGCTTTGGCGGCGGCGGCAGCGGGTTGCCGATCCACGGCGGGGTGAGCACCTATCGGCCGCTGGTCTACGCGGTCGGTGGCGTCGATGGCTTTGACGAGCCGCTGATCAACTCGCGCGAGGACGGCCAGCCGCGCCTGGTTGCGACCGGGGCCAACGGCGTGGCCGCTTCCAGCTCGTACAAGGCCCTGACCGGGACCTCTGTCGCGTCCGCTGTCGCTTCGGCGACGGCCGCGTTGATCTGGTCCTACGACCGAAACCTGACGCCTGACGACGTCGCCGCGCTGCTCTATGACACTGGCTGGGCGACCGGTCCGACCGCCGACTTCGCGCTGTCTGGGGTGCCGGCGGTGCGAAGGCTGTCGGTCTGCGCCGCGCTCGACCAGGCCTGCGCGAGCCACAGCCCCGCTTGGTGCCCGCACCTTGGTTGCAGCGCGCAGGCACCCGACGCCGACGGCGGACTCGGGCCATTCAGCGCCGAGGTGGACACGGTCCTGGCTTCCGCGACGATCGACGCGTTCGCGGGCTCGAGCGGCGCGGCGCCGGTTTGTTCGCCCAGCAATTGGTCCAACCTCGCCGACCCCCAGCCCGAGGTGCCCGTGTGCCCCTATTGCAACATCGACGTGCCCCCGGCGGCGGCGTCGACCGATCCCGACGATGTCTTGAGCATGTCGATCCACCCCGACTATGCGTCTTACACGATCTTGGATCTGACGATGACCCTCTACGACAGCACCAGGACCGAGACGACCTATAGTTTTGACTCTGCGGTGATCGCTAGCCTCAATAATGGGGGCACGGGGGTGACCACGGTGACCTTTGATGTTCCCGATACGATCGCGGCTTCGCTGGAGTTCGAGCTGCTCAGCCCGACGGGGGTCGTGTCCACCCAGCTGAACGGGATTGTCGTGAACTAGTACGCCATGCAGGAGGGCCTGCCTCCGTTCCTGACCAGCCTGCGCAACGACTGGGAGATCGAGGCGCTCGACGGCGGCCGGTGTCGGGTGGTTGGCGTGGCGCAGTTCGGAGTCGCGGCCGCCGGGGCGCCAAAGCAGCCTCAGATCGAGCAGCAGATGTCGCAGGCGCTCGAGGGGTTTGGGCTCGCGATTCAAACCACGCTCGAGGGCGAGCGCGAGCCCCGAACGGGCTCGTAGAGAGCGGCTCGGGGGACGCACGACCTGTACACGTCCGCCGAAGCCACCCCGAGGAGCGACGCGCCAGCGGCTGCAGTCGCCGAAGTCTGAGGTCCATGTAGGAATCAGAACGCACCGGTGCCGCGGACGAGCCAGTACAGCACCACGATGGGGCTGAGGTCGACCGCGACGCCAACGCGCAGGCCGTGCTCCGGCGCAGGGAGGCCCAGGTACTCGTGGCTGAACGTCAGCGACAAGATCCCGCTCAAGTAGGTCAGGACCGGGCCATGGCGAACGCCCAGGGCCGCGGTGCGGACGTCTTCGGTGATCGGGGTCGAGCCAAACACGAACGCGCCGCGATAGCTCGCGCCGATCGTCTCGCTAAAGTAGGCATTGTTCACATCCTGAAACAAGCCAAGCTCGAGGCCCAGCTCGCCAAGTTGGCGACGCCCGACCAAGCTGTCAAATCGGTAGCCGATCGCGGGTCGGACAGTGAACATGATCGGGCTTTCATCGTGGCTCTTCGAATGGAACGACACGCCCACGTCCACCAGCAGCGAAAAGCTGGGCCGCCGGGACTGACCCAGGCGAAACGCTGGGCCAAGATCGAGGCGAAGCGACGGCAGCGTAACCCCGTCATCCGAGTCATGATGGCGCCTCTCGACGGGCTCCGGCGCGGGCTCCAGCGGCGCGGAGGGTGGGGGCCTGCGCGGCCGGAAATCGGGCGGCAGGTCGACCGGATCGAGCGCAGGCGCCTCGGCATCCCGCTGCTCAGTGGGCTCACCGGGTGGTTGCTCTGCCAGCGCCGCTTGGGCTGGCGCGCCCACGCCAACCGCCACACCCAGCAGCCAGGGGCACAATCGGGTGAGGCCAGCCACGCACCGATTGTCGCATGACCGGCAGTTTGGCACGAGCGCAGGTCAGCAATGGTGATCACGGCTCGCGCTGCATGTCGACTTGCTTGAGCGCGGCGAGCTCCTCTTCGAGGGCGAGGATCCTGCCCGCAGCGAGCTTCGCTGCCGCCTGCGCGGCGTCGAGCTGGGCGCGCAGCTGCTCGCGCTCGCGCTCGAGGGTCGCGAGCTTGGCGTCGCGTTGCTCGACGCTGGCCTCGGCCTCGGCGAGGGCGTGCTCGAGGTCGCTGGTCTGGCGCTCGAGCTCGCGCAGCTCGAGGGTGAGCTCGAGCAGCGCCTCTTGGAGCGCGTCAGCCCGAAGGATCTTGCTCGCATGCGCTGCCGCGATCTTGCCCCACACGCTGTCGGCGTGGTCGAGCTCGAGCGTGCGCAGCTCGAGCTCCCCGCGCGCGCGCTCGATTCGAGGACCCTGCGCGAGCCAGCTCAGGGCTCGAAAGAAGCGGGCGTGGGCGACGGCCTCCCTGCGCTCGGGGTGGCCGTCGATGATCGAGGTAGCCAGCAGCACGACCTCGCCGTGGCGACCCGCCGTGTACAGCTGCTCGAGGGTTGGCTCGTCGGACGCGGGGGCTGTCGCCGGTTGCAGCGGCGCCTTGCAGGCCACCAACGCCAGTCCAAGGGCCAGCCCGAGCGCCAGCACCACCCGGGCGCCCGCGCTCATCGAGGCCCGCCTTCGATCGGCAGCGCGACGTGCAGCGCGGCCCCGCCCAGCGGGCTGTCTCCGACCGCGATCGTGCCTGCGTGGGCCTCGACGATCTCTCGGCACAGCGCGAGCCCCAGCCCGATGCCGCCGTCCGAGGATCGCCCCTGCCGGCGAAAGAACTTCTCGAACACGCGTCGACGATCGGCTTGCGGGATCCCTGGCCCCGAGTCGACCACGCTCAGCAGCGCGTGCTCGGGCAGATCGCTGCGCGGGTCGAGCTCGGCCGGGAGCGCGGCGGTCGGGCAGCGCCGCACCCAAACTTCGATCTGTCCGCCGGGCGGCGTGTACTTGAGCCCATTCTCGATCAGGTTCTGGATCACCTGAATCGTTCGATCGCGGTCGCAAGCCAGCGTGATCGAGGGCTCGACCGACTGCACGCGAACGCCGATCGAGCGCTCGCTGGCCCAGGCCTCGAGCTCGTGCGCGGCCACGCTAGCCAGCTGCACGAGGTCGTGCTCGCTGAAGTCATAGCGAATGCCGGTCCGCAACCGATGCAGATCGAGCAGCTCGGAGATCATCGCCGACAGGCGCTGGGCCGCCTGGGTGTTGAGCGCGAGCATGGTCCGCTGCTTGCTGGTCAGCGGCCCCGGGACCTCGTCGAGCAACAGCAAGTTGGTCTCGAGCATGGCGACGATCGGTGTGCGCAGCTCGTGTGAGACGCTGGCGATGAAGTCAGCCTTGATCTGCTCGAGCTGCTCGAGGTTCTTGACCATGCGATTGAACGCCCGCGCCGCGAGGCCAAGCTCATCGTCGCCGCTGGCGTCGAGCTGGACCGAGAACTCACCTTGCGACACCGCGCGGGTCCCCACGATGAATTGGTCCAGGCGCGCGCGCAGCGAGTGAACCGCCAGTGTGATCAGCACCAGGCTCAGCATGATCGCCAGGGCCGGGACCCACACCGCGGTGACGCCGGTCTGCTCGCGCAGGGTTTGAGCCACGGACGCCTCGAGGCCAGCGCGCTCGCGGGCGCTGCGTTGGACCTCGCGGGCGAGCTCGACCAGGGCCGCGGGCGCGTCCTGGGCCGCCGACGTGGGCCCCCTCGCCAGAAAGCTCGACCACGCGGCCTGCAGGCGCTCGAGCGCGAGCCGCTCGGACTCAGAGAGATCCGCGCTGGCGAGCCGGTCGAGCTCAGCGTCAACGCTGACCGCGACCTCGTCAATTTTATGTGCATAGCCCGGGTCCGAGCTAATCGCGTATTTGTTGCGGTACTCGCCAAGCCGCTCGAGTCGCGTGATGACCTCGGCGCCGACCCGCGCGTCGACCAAGCGCCGGGTCGTGAGCCGCTCATTGCTACGCGCGAGCTCATGAAGCCGGTCAACGCTGAACGCAACGACCCCAAGCAGCGGCAGCACGGCCAGCGCCACGCTGATCCCAAACCGGGTCGAGAGTCTCACGTCGCTGAGCCCTCCCCCTCGAATGTCTTGAGCTTGTTGCGGATGGTCTTGACGTCGAGCCCAAGCCGCCGCGCGGCCTCGGCCTTGTTGTTGCCTGTTGTCTTGAGGGTCTCGAGGATCACGATGCGCTCGGCGTCGGCCGCGGTCACGCCATGCGGCAGCACGATCCCCCGCGGCAGCTCGGCGCGAAGCTCGATCCCCACGCCGTCCAAGTCGAGCTCTGCCGCGCTGATCATCCCTCGATGGGCGCGGGTAAAGGCCCGCTCGATCACGTTGCGAAGCTCGCGAATGTTGCCAGGCCAGTCGTGACCGTGCAGGACCGCGAGCGCGCCTGGCTCGATCCTTGGCGCCGGGGCTGCGTAGCGCTGGGCGCAATCTCGAACGAAGTGGGCGACGAGCGCGGGCAGATCCTCCCTGCGCTCGCGCAGCGGCGGCACGTCGATCCGCAGCACGTCGAGGCGATAGAGCAGATCTTGACGCATCCGGCCGTTCTCGACGGCGGCCGCGGGGTCGCGGTTGGTCGCCGCGATCAGGCGCACGTCACAGCGTGTCTGCGCGCGGGCGCCGACCCGGCGAATGTTGCCATCCTCGAGCACGCGCAGCAGCTTGGCTTGCAGGGCCAGCGGCATCTCGGTGATCTCGTCGAGGAACAGGGTGCCGCCATCTGCGTGCTCGAACAGGCCCATTCGCGCGCTCGTGGCTCCGGTGAAGGCCCCCCGCTCGACCCCAAACAGTTCACCTTCGGCGAGCGCCTCGGGGATCGCCGCGGCGTTGACCGGGACAAACGGCCCAGGCGCCCGCGCGCCGCTGAGCCGATGCAGGCTGCGCGCGACCAGCTCTTTGCCCGATCCGCTCTCACCCACGATCAGCACGGGTGCGTCACTCGACGCCGCCGCCCGCACCCGCGCTTGCATGCGCAGCAGCGCGTCGCTGGCCCCGACCATGCCATCTAGCGCAGGCGCCGGCGCCTCGAACTCCGTCGTTTGGGCTTGGGCTTGGGCTTGGGTTGGGGCTTGGCTGCTCGCGCGCAGCCGATCCTCGATCTCCGCAATGAAGCGATGCAGCGCGACATAGTCGAGCGGCTTGGTCAAGAAGTCGGCCGCGCCACCCTTGATCGCCTGCACGGCCATGTCGATCGTCCCATACGCGGTGATCATCAGGATCGTCCGCTCGCGGGCTTCGCCGCGCAAGTGCTCGAGCAGCGCGAGCCCGGTGGCGTCGGGTAGCACCAGATCCGAGATGACGAGGTGCGGGTCAAAGCTCCCGGTCAGAACCCGCGCCGCTTGCACGGACTCGGCGGTGCGCACGGGAAACCCCCAACGCTCGATTCGCGCCTGAAGGACCTCGCGCATCGCGGGTTCGTCGTCGACCACGAGCACGCGACACAGGCGCCTCGGCATGTGTGCCTCCGTCAAATCGGGCGGAGCATACGGGGCCTTGGCGCTTCGTCCAATGCCCATGTTCGAGTCTCGAGTTGGTCGCAGGTGAACACGGTAATAATTCCCGGGTTCAGCGAGCGCCCGAATCACCCGGCCGGGACGAATGCCCGGTTGCGTACGCCGCAAGCGCGACGCCGGTCCCGCTGAATTGATCAACTGCTTGAAATTGCACGGGCATTCAGCTCGGTACATGCATTGCTCGAGGGCGGGCCCAATGTCGCCTCGCTCGCCTATCCCTCACGACTTCCAGCTTGTCACTCGGGCTCATCCATCAAAACATGCCAGCGTCTGTGCCAAGACCGCGACCGCGCGAGTGGGGCGATTGGCGCCGATCCTCGCAATTGTGCTGAGCGGTCAAACGGCGCTCTTGTGGCTTGGGTTCAACGCCGTGGCTGGCGCGCAGACCTGGCCGCTGCTGCTGGTATTCGGTCAGGTCACAGCGATCGCGGCCACCGCCGTGCTGCTGTGGCGGGTGTTGCTCGTGGCCCGCTACCGCCCGACAGCGAGTGTCGCCGACGCGCAGCTGCCGACCGTGACCGTGCTGGTGCCGGCGTACAACGAGGGCGCGCAGGTCCGCGGCTCGCTGGTCTCGCTGGTGTGTAGCGACTATCCCCGCGACAAACTGCAGATCATCGCAATCGACGACGGCAGCCGCGACGACACCTGGACGTGGATGAAGCGCGCCGCCGCCCAGCTCGGCCAGCAGATCGAGCTGGTCCATTGTCCCGTCAATCGCGGCAAGCGGCACGCGCTCTATGAAGGGTTCCTGCGCGCGCGCGGCGAGGTGATCGTGACGGTCGACAGCGACTCCGAGGTCCTGTCTGACACCCTGCGCAACCTGGTCAGCCCGCTGGTCGTCGATCCCCGGATCGGGGCGGTCGCCGGCAATGTCCGGGTGCTCAACCGCGACGCCGGGGCGATCGCCCGCATGCTCGACGTCAGCTTCAACCATGCGTTTGAATTCATGCGCGCCAGCGAGAGCCAGGTCGCCGCCGTGATGTGCTGCCCGGGGGCGCTCTCGGCCTATCGCCGGGTGTTGATCGACGAATTCCGCGAGCAGTGGATTACCCAGACCTTCCTTGGCGCACCTGCGGCGATCGGTGAGGACCGATCCATGACGAATCACGTGCTGCGCCGCGGTCACCACGTGCGGTTTCAGGCCAACGCGATCGTGCTGACCGAGGTGCCAACCACCACCGGGCAGCTGGCGCGCATGCTGCTGCGTTGGGCTCGCAGCAACGTGCGTGAGAGCCTGGTGATGACGGGCTTCGCGCTTCGAAGGTTTCGTCAGGGCAGCCAGGTGGGGCCCCGCTTGAACCTGGGCTTGTCGCTGATCCGCACGATCGGCGGGGGGCTGGCCGTCATTCCGACGGTGGTGATGATCTTGCTTGCACCCATCGCTATCCCGTGGATGCTGGGCGCCGCCCTGATCGCGGGGCTGCTGCCAGCGGCGGTCTACGCCATGACGCGATCGCGGCGTGGCGCGGTCTGGGCGTTTGGGTACGCGCTCTATTCGTTGCTGTGCCTGTCGTGGATCACCGCGTTCGCGCTGATCACCGCGCACCGCTCGGGCTGGCTCACGCGCCAGCGCCCCAGCTCACCCGCCGCCGAGGTCAACCCGGCTGCACCAACCGCCGCGCTCTCGTGAATAGCATGGCGACCTCCATACAATTGCCGTCGCTGACCGTCGCCGTCGTTGGGCTTGGATACGTTGGGCTGCCGCTCGCGCTCGCGCTCGGGCGGCATGGTCCGGTCATTGGGTTCGACATCGACGCGGGGCGGATCGCCGCTTACCGTGAGGCCCGCGACCCCAGCCGAGAGCTCGGCGCGGAATCGTTCGCCGACACAGCGGTCGAGTTCACGTCCGAGCCGGCCCGTCTGCGCGCGGCGCAGATCGTGATCATCGCGGTCCCGACCCCCCTCGACGACACCCGGCGCCCGGATCTGTCGGTGCTGATCGCCGCCACGGAGCTGGTCGGCGCCCACATGCGGCCCGGCAGCGTGATCGTGTTCGAGTCCACGGTCTACCCCGGCGCGACCGAGGACGTGTGCGCCCCGGCGCTGGCGCGGGCCTCGGGGTTGGTGTCTGGCGTGGACTTCAAGCTCGCCTATTCACCCGAGCGCATCAACCCGGGCGACCTCGCGCACTCGCTCGAGTCGGTGGTCAAGGTCGTCGCCGCGCAGGACGCCGAGACCCTGGAGATCGTCGACGCCATGTATCGCAAGGTCGTCGCCGCCGGGACCCATCGGGCCCCCAGCATTCGCGTCGCCGAGGCGGCCAAGGTGCTCGAGAACACCCAGCGCGATCTCAACATTGCGCTGATGAACGAGCTCGCGCTGATCTTCGCGCGGGCCGGGATCGAGACCCACGCGGTGATCGACGCAGCCGCGAGCAAGTGGAATTTCGCCGACTATCGCCCGGGCTTGGTCGGTGGACACTGCATTGGCGTGGACCCCTACTATTTGACCCACATGGCCGAGAAGCTGGGCTATCACCCCGATGTGATCCTCGCCGGTCGCCGGGTCAACGACTCGATGGGTCACTTCATTGGTCAGATCACCGTGAAACAGTTGATCGCCGCGGGCAAGAACGTCGCCCAGGCTCGGGTCGTGTTGCTGGGCGTGACCTTCAAACCCGACGTGTCGGATCTTCGCAATAGTCGGGTCCGCGAGGTCGCCCGGGAATTGGCCGATCACGGGGTCGAGGTGATCTTGTGTGATCCGCTGGCCGATCCGGCCGAGGTCGAGCGCGAGTATGGACTTGGCCTGACCCCGCTGGCCCAGGTTCGCAACGTCGACGGGATCGTGGCGACGGTGGGGCATCGTCAGCACCGCAGCTTGGCGCTGAGCGGCTTGCGGGAGCTGTGTCGGGCCAATCCCACGCTTGTCGACGTGCAGGCGATCTATCCCCGGGCCGACGCCGAGCAGGCTGGGTTCTCGTACTGGCGGCTGTGATTGAAGCCGAGGCGAAAGCCAAGTTGGGGCTCAGGGGGGCGTGCCGTCGATGTGCGCTTGCACGAACTCGTAGGCGCCCGCACCGATCTCGTCGCCCAATTCGAAGCTGGCGAGGATCGCGTCTTCGAAGTGCACGCCGCCCCACAGCCGCGAGTACCCGCAGCGGGTGGCGAAGTCGGTGAAGGTCGGAAAGTGCAGGTTCAGGTCGGCCGCGGGCGTGATAGCAGGCTCGACGATCGAGCTGCCGGCCGGGATCGGCACGGTCCAGCCAAGATCGTCGGTGCCAAGGAACAGGCGCGAGGCCTGTGCATGCGCGGCGCAGAAGGCGGCAGAGGCCGACGGGTACTCAGGGTGGTCGGCGACGTCGAGGTACGAGCGCCACTCGTTGGCTGGCAGGTCGTTGACGGTGCCCTGGCCAGGGCCGCCCCACGCCGTGATCTCGTCGTCACCATAGATGTGCCGGATTGCGGTGAATGGCCGCACGGCGTCGTACTGGGTCTTCTCCTGCCACACCACGATGCCCACGTCGAACGCAGCGAGGTTGGTCAAGAAGTCGTAGTGAACGAAGTCGAGCAGGCTGTGGCCCGACGACAGCGACACGAACAGGGCCGAGAAGCCGAGGCTTCGGATCTTGTCCTCAAACAGCTCGGCGGTGACCTTTTGCTCGTCGGTGAGGTTCGCCGACACCTCGAGCACCTCGTCGGCCTGAGCCCGGTATTTCTTCTTGGCGTGCGAACCCTTCTTCAGGCTCTTGTCGGGGAGCGGCACGCCAAAGTCCTGCGGGTCGTCGTAGCTGTACGGCAGCGTGAGGGCGTACTGCGGCGTGACGAAGTGCTGGGCGCGGGTGATGCCGTAGCGGCTGGTCACAATGGCCGGCTGCCAGCGGCGCTCGTCCTTGATCTCGAATCTCGTGTTTCTAGGCTCGTAGCCCGTGTAGTCGGCGTAGGGGATCGGGTTGTACTCGCGGCCGCCTTCGAACCCGAGCTGGTTGAAGCCGTCATTCTCGCGCACCGCGAGGAGGGCGGCGGCAGCGGCGTTACCGATGCCGATTGGATCGGTGGTGCTCTCGTGGTCGTCGTGTGGATCGAGACCCAGGCTGACCATGAGCGCGTCCCAGTCCGCGGCGTGCTGTGGCGCGAGGCTGTTGAGCGTTCGGTATGAGGCGTAGAGGATCGCGATGTTCATGTTCGCGTGGGTCGTTGACTCGCTCGCTGGGCGCCGCCCGAGGTTTGAGTACACGCCGACCGCCGTGGGGTGGTATGGCGCGGTCGCGTCAAACCACGCGTTGCTGAGCATCGTGGTGAAGCGCAGGACGATCGTGGCGTCGCCGGGCGCGACGCTGCCAGCGATCACGGGCAGCACGGCAGGGATGACGATCTCGATCGGCGCGTTGCCAGTGTCAAAGTCGAAGTCGGCCCCCATCGTCTGTGTGGGCAGCTGCGCCTGCAGACCCGGGACGTTTGCTGGCAACAGCGTCGTGCACTCCTGGTCGTTGACGCCCTCGTCGCTCGCTGCGACCCGCGTCGCCGCGGGATCGAGCGTGGGATCGCACGCGGCGGTCGCGAGCGCGCCGAGCAGGAGGAGTGAGGAGCTGGTCGAGAATCTCGTGCTCTGCATTGCCTTCTCCGGATCAGAAATGCGACCGTAGCGCCAAATTTTAGCTCGGCAATGAGGAGCGTCTCGAGAGCGGTTCAACTCCTGAAGATGGCGCCATGATCAGAATTTGATCGGCAGCGCCGCTCCCGATCTCGGGGTCACAGATAGTTGTGACATTGGAGGCTTCGCTGGCATGGCGGTGCCGCTGGTTGCGACCAAGTAGGCCCAGCCGCCGCGCGGTCAGGGCGACCACCGCGGCGTGCGTGCAACATATGCGGCCGCGGGCGCCCGCGCTCAGGTGGGTCAAAGCGTCACACCATGAAATGACACACAGCAACTGGCGGCCGCTCCAATACACTAGAACGGGGTTTTTACGCTGGACCACACATTGCAGTCGAGTCCGCTGATGTCCAAAACAATCATCGCAACCTACGAAGATGTTCACGGTGCGAACCGTGCGGTCGAGCGCCTGTTCGAGGAGGGCTTCACAAACGAAGAGATCAGCATGCTGCTCTCGGATGCCACGAAGGACAAACACCTGGCGATCGAGACCAACACCAAGGCCCCAGAGGGCGTCGCCACGGGCGCGGCGGTCGGTGGCACCCTTGGTGCGATCGCGGCCGGCCTCACGGCGGTGGCCAGCATCGTGATTCCGGGTCTTGGCCTCGTTGTGGCGGGGCCGCTGCTGGCGGCACTCGCCGGCCTGGGTGCCGGCGGCGCGGTTGGCGGCTTGGTCGGTGGCCTCGTGGGTCTTGGCATCAGCGAGAACGAAGCGAAGGTCGTGGAGGAGGCCATCAAGAACGGCAATGTCGTGATCGCGGTGAGCCACGACGACCGCGACCGGATCAAGGTTGCCCGCGCCGTGTTCGAGTCGACCTCGGCGCTCAACACGGCCGCCGCGTAGTCACTCTAGACCCGTGATCGTGGGTCACGCTCGCCTCGTTCTTGGGCCGTTGTGCGGTAAACGGGGCGAGCGCCTGCCACTCCTGGGAACCGCGTGGATCGCATGGAAACCGTCTTCTTCTCTAGCTGGACATCCATTGCGCGTATTGCCCTGTCGGCGGCGGTGCTGTACCTGCTGATCATCTGTTTGGTGCGCATTAGTGGAAAACGCTCGACATCGCAACTCAATAACTTTGACTGGATCGTGACAGTGGCCATGGGGTCCATCGTGGGATCCGGCATCATGCTCGAGGATGTGGCGATCGCGGACGCCGCCGTGGCTATCTCGCTGCTCTTGTTCATGCAATGGGTGCTGACCAAGTTGATCTACCACTTTCGGATAGCGAGCCAAGTTGTCAAGGCGGAGCCGACCATGCTCGTCGAGCGTGGGGAGTACATCGAAGCGGCGATGCGACGCGAACGGATCACCAAGGACGAGGTCCGCGCTGCGATCCGTCAAAGTGGACAAGCGAGCGTCGCCGACGCGCGGTGGGTGATCCTCGAGACCGACGGAAGCCTGGCGGTGATCCCCATGAGCAAGGAGCACTCCTCTGAATCGGCGATCGATGTACTCTAGTCCCGAATCGACCGCTGCGCGCTCGACTCGGGCCTACTATGTCTTCAAGGGGGCTTTCAAAAAGCCCCCTCGCTTCGGCGGCGGAGCCCCCTTCGCTCACCCCAAACGCTCGCCTCTCAGCTCGTACTGGCCCCAAATCATTCACCTTTTCCAATTCAGCGCTTGATTTGGGTCTACTGGCAAGCCGCGCGGGCGACCTCGGCCTCGGCCTCGGCTTGGCTCTCGCCAAGATCGCGCATGCGCTGATCCACGCCCAGACACGCAACCGTCGCGGCCCGCAGCCGCTCGACCAGAACCGCAGGATCACTGCTGAGCTGGCTGATGTCCCAGATCCTCGCGCTCCCGTCGACCGAAGCCGAGACCATCCAGCGCGCGTCTGGACTGAGCGCCAGCCCGGTGACCGGTTGCGTGTGTCCCGAGAGCTCGATCGTCGAAGCGTCGCGGCCAAGCGTCCACAGCCGCAAGGTGTTGTCGTCGGCGTGGGAGACCACGTGGGTCGAGTCGATGAACATTGCCCCCCACAGCGCTTGCGAGTGGCCGCGCAAGGTTGCGAGCGGGGCCCCGGTGTGGGCGTCCCAGATCCGCGCGGTGCCGTCGGCCGACGCGGTCACGACTTGGGTTCCAGCAGGATCGAACGCGACCGCGTGCAGCTTCTTGGTGTGGCCGCGCAACACGAGCGCGTGGGTTGGATCGTCGTCGGGCCAGATTCGGGCGCTGTGATCGTCGGACGCGGTAGCGAGCTGATCGTCGCCCGGATCGGGGCTGCGCGCGAAGCTTCGGATCGCCCCCTCGTGGCCCGTGAGGACCGCCTGGACGGCGCCGGTTCGGGCGTCCCAGACCCGCAGCGTGGCGTCGGCGGAGGCCGTGAACACGCGGGCCCCGAGCTCGCCAAACTCGACCTGCAGGACGGCGTCGTCGTGACCGCGCAGCTCGAGCAGCAGCGCGCCGGTCTGGGCGTCCCAGATTCGCGTCACGCCGTCGGAGCCCGCCGACGCGAGCCGGTCGCCGGTCGGCGAGAACGCGAGATCCCTGACGGCCGATTCGTGCTCGTCGAGGCGCAGTTGATTGCCCGACGCGAGCTCCCAGATCAGCACGGCGCCGTCGCTGTGGCCGGTTGCGACGCGCTCGCCGTCTGGGCTGAACACGGCGACGTTGAGCGGTTGATCGCCCCGCAACACGCCGAGCTCGGAGCCGGTTCGGGCGTCCCACAGCCGGGCCGTGGCGTCGCTCGAGGCCGTCAACACGCGGGTGCCTTGGCGATCGATCGCTACCCGCTGCAGCGGGGCCTTGTGGGCTGCGAGCGGGATCTCGAGCGGCGCGCGCTCGAGGTCGAAGGTGCGCACGTCGGTGTCCCAGGAGCCGGTCGCCAGCCATCGCCCCGAGCTCGAGATCGCGAGCCGAAGCAGCGGCTCGCGGTGACCGATCAGGACCCGCGCCGGCCCGCGACCGTCGGCGCTCGAGACCCGCGCGGTGCCGTCGAACGAGGTTGTGATCAGGTGGTTGTTGTCGGGGGTGAAGGCCAGCGCCCAGACCCCGCCCGTGTGGCCCTCAATCGAGACCGCGAGCTCGGGCGCGCTGGGTGTCACGACCCTCACGCTGCCGTTGACGTCGGCCGATGCGAAGCGCGAGCCAGACGTGGCGATCGCCGTGATCGCGGCGCCGTGATCGGTGATAGCGGCGCCGTGATCGGTGATAGCGGCGCCGTGATCGGTGACAAAGCCCGGCTCGCCCGCGTCGGCGTGGAGTCGGTAGCCGCGGACGGTGCCATCGTCGGAGCCCGTCACGACCCAGTCCTCGCCGACAAACTGGGCATGAAAGACCGGGCGCGTGTGGCCTTCGAGCAGCGCGAGCGGGGCCCCGTCTTCGACCCGCCACAGCCGCGCCGTGTTGTCGCTCGACGCCGTGAGCACGCGGGCTCCGGTCGGGTCGAAGCTCACCGCCTGAACCGCCTTGGTGTGGCCACCCAGGACGGTCGTGACCCGGGTGTCGAGCTCGATCAGCCGCGCGCTGTTGTCGCGAGAGCTCGTTGCCAGCACGCGCCCGCTTGGGTCGAAGCGCGCGGCCGTGACCCCGGCGGCGTGACGGGTGAGGAGCTGCGGGTTGGGGTTGGCGGTGGCGGTGGTCGGCCACGCGCGGACCGTGCCGTCCTCCGAGGCCGAGACCAGCAGCTGACCGGTGGGGTCGAGGACCAGGCTGGTCACGGTCCCTTCATGGGCGAACAACAGCTCGCCGCGCCCGCTGGCCCCCGTCGCGTTGGAGAATTCCCAGCGCCAGACCTCGCCGTCGGCGGCGGCCGAGTACAGCGCGTCCTCGCCCGGCGCAAACGCGAGCGCGAAGATCGTGTCGTCGTGGCCGGTCAGCAGCGCGTGACTCAGCGGGCGGCCAAGGGTCAGGTTCGCGGCAGAGATCCAGGCGGGATCGGTCCGCCCGCTGTCGCCAATTTCTTTCAGCAAGGTGGCCGCGATCGTGGGGTCGCTGTGATCGGTGATGCCGATCTTCGCCCGGTAGCTGCGATACACGCTCATCTTGGTCGCGGCCCGGGCTCGCTCGGCGTCGTCGGTTGCCTGGCCCAGGCCGCGGGCCCGCTCGATGTCCAAGAGCTGCTCGGTCAGCGCGTTCCAGTAGCGTTGCCGGGCGTTGTGTTGCAGCTCGCTGGCGGCCAGCCACGCGAGCGCACCAAGCAGCAAGACCGTCGCGGTTGTGATCGCTCGGGCTCGGACTCGGCGGCGGCGCTGGGCGATCGGATCGAGGGCGAGCGCCGACAGCAGAGCGGGCATGCTCGGCCAGCGGGCGTCGGGGTCCGGCGCCAACCCACGCTCGACGACCGCTCGCAACCACGGTGGGACCTTGGCTGTATCGTGGCCTGGCGCGTCGATGTTGCCGGTGGAGACGGCCTCGGCGAGCCGCGCGAGGTTGGCACCAGCGAAGGGGCGGCGCCCGTACAGCCCCTCCCACAGCGCGACACAAAAGCTGAACTGGTCGGTGCGCGCGTCGCTGACCTTGCCCTCGAATTGTTCGGGCGCCATGTAGGCCGGCGTGCCAAGCAGCGCGCCGGTCTTGGTCAGCGGCGTGCGCAGGGGATCGACGACGCCTGCGAGGTCTGCGTTGGGGTTCGCGTCTGGGTTCGCGTTGGGGTTCGCGTCTGGGTCGGGCTTGGGCAGCTCGCGCATGCCGTAGGCGAGACCAAAGTCGGCGACACGCACCCGCCCGTCGTCGCCGACGAGGACATTGTCGGGCTTGAAGTCACGGTGCACGAGCCCGGCCGCGTGGGCCGCCGCGAGCCCCTCGCCGGCCGGCATGAACACCGCCAAGATCTCAGCCCACGTGCGCGAGGTCTGGCCGAGGTAGTCCCGCAGGTTGTGGCCCTTGACGTACTCCATCGCGACGAACAGCTCGTCGTCGACGCTGCCGACCTCGTAGACCGTGACGACGTTGGGGTGCGAGAGCCTCGCCATGGCTTGGGCCTCGCGCTGCAGTCGGGTCTGCGCCTCTGGGTTGGTGCTGCGGCTTCGCAGCAGCTTGATCGCCACCCGCCGATCCAGCTGATCGTCGTAGGCGAGGTAGACCATGCCCATCCCGCCCGCGCCGAGCTCACGCAGGACGGTGTAGCGCTGCAGCATGGTCGGCGCGGGGGGCTTGCCAAAGATCGCGCTGGCGATCAGCTGCTTTTGCCGCCGCGTCTCGAATCCGGCTTGGTGCTGGCCCGCACGCAGCAACCCTGGCGCGGCGCGATCGTCCTCGTCGTCGCGCTCGTCATGGTCGCTGTCGTGTTCGGTCGTCGTCATCAGCGCTCGAGCTGGGCACGCAGCCCGCGAGCCCAGCTCTCGAGACCCGAGATCGTTCGGGTCAGCACCTGCTCCGAGCTGGCCGAAGCGGCGAGCTCGACCTCTAGCAGCTGACGCGCGCGTCGCAGCCGGGTCTTGGCTGTTCCGATTGGCAGGTCCAGGACCTCGGCGCAAGCCTTGGCGGTCATGTCTTCCCAGTAGTGCAGCTCGAGGATCACCTGATACTCGAGGGGGATCCGCCGCAGCGCCGCGAGCAGCAGCAGCTCTTCTTCGTGGGCGGCGACGATCGAGCTGGCCTTGGGATCGAGATCCGCGACCGAGCTCAGCTCGAAGTCGAGGCGCTCGCGGTCGTTGGCGCGCTCGCTGTAGAATCGATAGAGCTGGCGGTAGGCGATGCCGAACAAGAAGCTGCGAAAGCTGGCCGCCTCGCGCAGCTTGGGCGCCGACTCGACGCAGGCCAGGAAGGTGCGCTGACACAGCTCGGGCCAGTCGTCGCTGGCCTTGTTGCGAAAGAACCTGGCGACCGCCTCGTAGTGCCGCTCGAACAGGCGCTCGCCCGCGCCGGCGTCGCCTGCAGCCCAGGCGAGGAACAGCTCGGGATCGCTCGACATCGCTGGGCATTGTACGCGCCGGCCCCGGCGGTGTGCGAGCCCGACCCGTGGGTGGCGGGCGCCGCTCAGCGACCGAGCCTGCGCGCGAGCTGGTCTTCGTAGAGCGAGGCAGGCTCGAGGGTCGCGCCTTCGTCCTCGCCCTCGACCCAATCGACCGGCTCCGTGTGCAGCGAGCTCAGCAAGGTGGCCTCCGCCAATTCACGGTACACCGCCAAGCCCATTGTACCGATCACGTAGCCCCACCCATATTGAAAGCTGCGGATCTCACCGCGCCCGCGCAGGTTCCAGAACACGTTCTGGGTCGCGCTGTGTCCGGCGCCGCTGCTGTACCCGAGCCGGTTCGCGCCCTGCCAACCATCGTGAACCACGCTGTCGTCGACGAGGTTAGCGAGCGCGAGAGAGTGATGATACTCGCTCAGCCCCAGCGTGCTGATGGTCTCGTTGGCGCTGACGTAGGCGACCCCGCCCTCCGAGTGGGTCCGCAGCCACACGCAGCCAGTGGTCCCAAAGTCCCAGTTCTGGATGAAGTTGTGGCGGCCTTCGTGGGCCTGGCAGTCGCGGGTCAGGATCTCGTTGCCGCGCGAGATCTCGAACAGGTAGCCGTTGCCGCCGCCGCCGCGGTTCTGCGGGCGCGCCATGACCGAGTCGGCGACCGTCACCCGCTTGGCGTCGCGCACCAAGATCCCGCCGGAGCTCAAGTGTCGGGCACGATCGTCGCTGGAGTTTGGCGACTCGAAGCTGTGGACCCGGCGGACCCAGCCATCGGCCACGCCGATCAGCGCGAGCGCGTGGCTGCGATCGTTTTGCCACGCGGCGTCCCAGTCACCGACCGTCGACACCGACAGATCCTCGACGCCGACCTCGCGCAGGTAGCCGGTCTCGATCCGCAAGCTGGCCGCGTCGCGGAGCAACGCCGGGTAGCGCAGCGGCACGTCCAAGCTCACGCGGCAGCCCTCGTCGCCGCACTCGATCGCAACGACCTCGCGCCGAAAGAAGGTCCGCCACTGGCCGTTGAAGCTGACCCAGGTGTCGGTCATCTGGTGGTCTTCCACGAAGTCGTCGGTGATCACCCAGCCAAGCGCGACGTCGTCACCGACGCTCAAATTATCGGCGGCGGCGACCCAGACCTCGGTGTCCAAGGTCTGCGCGTCGGTGGTCAGCGCGAGCTCGTCAGCGTGGCTGACCACGCCGCGGACCGTGAGGTGATCGACGTCGGTGATGCCCTGATCGCGGGTGAACCACACGAAGGTCTGATCAGGCCCGGCGCCGCGAATCACCACGCCGCTGGTCGTGAGCGTGAGCAGGCCGTCACACCGATACGAGCCAGCGGGCACCAGGACCACGCCGCCGCCGGCCTGGCTGACGGCGTTGATCGTCGCTTGGATCGCGGCGGTGCTGTCTGCGGCGCCGCTTGGATCGGCCCCGTCCTCGAGCACTGATCGCTCGACGCCCGCGATCGCGTTGGGGATCGGGGCTTCACCGTTGTGGTAGCCGGCCCACGAGAAGTCGTGGAGGAACCGGCCGGCCTCGTCGGTGAAGCCGGGGATCCAGTCTTCGGGGTACAGCGAGCTGCGCCAGGTCTCGGGTTCGTCGGTGTCGGTGTCGGTGCCGGTCGTCTCGGTCTCGGCGCCGGTGTCTGTCTCGGTGCCAGTGCCGGCGGTCTCGGCCTCGTCGCCCGTGCTCGAGCCGGACTCGCTCGTGGTCGTCGCGGATCCGTCGCTGGCCGCCTCGGTCCCGGGGGAGTCCGCCCGGCAGCCGAGCGTGAGCAGCGTGAGCGAAGCGATGGCGAGCCGGCGCATGGCCGGAGTCTACTCGTCGCCCTGATGGTCGGCGGTGACAGACAGATCGACAGTCCCGACAGCCCGGTGATGCACGCGGTGCACGCAGACGACCCCGCGCGTCGGGGGTAGAGTGTCGCGCTCAGTCATGTCCGATGCAGTCGAGAAGCCCGGCGCGCGTGGTCTGTCGCCGGCCAAGCAGGAGCTGCTCCGGCAGCTGCGCGCCAGCGCGGGGCCCCGTCGCCTGGCCGATGATCCGATCGCCGTGGTTGGCCTGGCGCTGCGGCTGCCCGGGGCCGCGGACGAGGCCGGATACTGGCAGCTGCTGCGCGACTCGGTGGACGCGATCGTGCCGGTGCCTGCCTCGCGCTGGCCGATCGCCGACTACTACCACCCCGATCCGCAGCGACGCGGATCGATCGCCTCGCAGTTTGGCGGGTTCTTGGCCAAGGTCGATCAGTTCGACGCCAGCTTCTTCGGCATCAGCCCGCGCGAGGCCGCGACCTTGGATCCACAGCACCGCTTGCTGCTCGAGCACAGCTGGTTTGCGATCGAGGACGCCGGCCTGCGGCGCGACCAGCTCGAGGGCAGCGCGACGGGGGTGTTCGTCGCCAGCTACCAGCGCGACTACGCCAAGCTCGCGACCCGCGACCGGTTTGCGATCGACGCGTACACGGCCTCGGGCACCCACCACAGCATCGCGGCCGGTCGCTTGGCGTACCTGCTGGATCTGCGCGGCCCGGCGCTGGTCGTGGACACGGCCTGCTCGTCCTCGTTGGTCGCGCTGCACCTTGGCTGCCGCAGCTTGCTGAGCGGGGAGTGTTCGCTGGCGCTGGTCGGCGCCGCCAACCTGATGCTGGCGCCGGAAGAATCGATCGCGCTGTCGCGGTGGGGGATGCTCGCCAGCGACGGGCGGTGCAAGCCCTTCGACGCCCGCGCCAACGGGTTCGTGCGCGGCGAGGGGGTCGTCGTGTTGGTGCTCGAGCGGCTCGCCACAGCGGTCGCGCAGGGGCATCGGGTGCGGGCGGTGATCCGCGGGACGGCGGTCAACCAAGACGGACACAGCAACGGCCTGACCGCCCCGAACGTCGTGGCCCAGCGCGCGTTGATCCGCGCGGCGCTGCGCGACGCCGAGCTCGAAGCGGGGAGCATCGGCTACGTGGAGGCGCACGGGACCGGGACGGCGCTCGGGGATCCAATCGAGATGCAGGCGATCGTCGCCGAGTATGGAGCCCCGAGCAGCGCGGCGCCGGTCTGCGCGGTTGGATCGGTCAAGAGCAACATTGGCCACCTCGAGGCCGCCGCGGGTCTGGCCGGAGTCGCCAAGGCGATCGCATGCTTGGAGCACGGACAGATCCCGGCGAGCCTGCACTTCCAGACGCTCAACCCCGCGATCGATCTTGGCGGCTCGCGGGTGAAGATCGCCAGCGAGCCGCGGGCGTGGGTCAGCCAAGCGCAGCGTCACGCCGCGGTCAGTTCGTTTGGCATGGGGGGCACCAACGCCCACGTGATCTTGGCCCAGGCGCCCGCGCGGACCGAGCTGGCCACGCCAGCGCGCAGCGGCTTCGTGCTGCCGCTGTCTGCCCACGACGCCCCGGCCCTGCGCGCGCTGATCTCCGCGACCGATGCCGCGTTGGCGCGCGCGGCTGACCTTCACGAGTACTGCGCGAGCGCGGCCCGAGCCCGCACGCATCACCCCTCGCATCGGATCGCGGTCGCGGGCGCGAGCGCGGACGAGCTGCGGGCGGCCCTCGCCGAGCGGGCCAACACCCAGTCGATCGCCCCCCACGCGACCCCGCGCGGGGTCGTGTTCGTGTGTCCCGGGCAGGGCGGTCAGTGGCTCGGCATGGGTCGGTGTCTGCTCGAGCACGAGCCGGCCTTCGCGGCCCAGCTCGAGCTGTGCGACGCGGTGATCCGTCCGCTCGCGGGGTGGTCGGTGATCGACACGCTGCGCGATCCAAGGCCGGCGGAGCTCGAGTGGGTCGAGCGGGTTGATCGGGTCCAGCCGATGTTGTTCGCGCTGAGCGTGGGCTTCGCCGCGGTGTGGCAGGCGTTTGGGGTCCGACCCGACGCGCTGATCGGCCACAGCATGGGCGAGGTCGCGGCGGCGCACCTCGCTGGGCGGCTGAGCCTGGAAGACGCTGTCTGCGTGATCGTGCGTCGCAGCGCGCTCATGCAGACGCTGCCCGCGGTCGGTGCCATGGTCGCCGTCGATCTGCCCGCGGCCGAGCTCGCCCGCCGGATCGAGCAGGCGGGCGATCACGCGATGGCGCTCGCGGCTGACAACGCGCCTCACGCTGCGGTCTTGTCGGGGCCGCTCGCGGCCGTGGACGCGCTGGTGGCCGCGCTCGAAGCGGGCGGGGTTCGCTGTCGAAGGATCGCGGTTGGCGTGGCCTCGCACAGCCCGGCCGTGGATCACTCGAGCGAGCAGCTGTTGCGCGCGCTCGCCAGCGTGGAAACCCGCCCAACGAGCGGCGCGGGTCTGTCGCTCTACTCCACTGTGCACGGCGGCCTGCTCGACCCGGGCACCCGCCTGGACGCGGAGTACTGGCGTCGCAACCTGCGGGAGCCCGTTCGGTTTTGGCCGGCGATCCAGGCCGCCGTCGCCGACGAACACCACACCTTCATCGAGCTTGGCCCGCACCCGGTGTTGCTGCCGGCCGTGCGCGAGGGCCTCGACGCGCTCGGTGTGCGGGGGCTGTTGGTCAGCTCGGGCCGGCGCAACGCCAACGAGCAAGCCGAGCTCGCCGCTGGGCTCGCGGCGCTCTACGAGGCCGGCGCGAAGCTCGACTGGGATCGGGTCTACGCTGGCGCCCGCACCCACGCCGCGCTGCCCTCGTATCCGTTTCAGCGCCAGGCCCACTGGTTGCCGCGGGTGGAGGCGGGCGCTGTCGTCGGGGCTCACCCCTTGCTCGGTCCGCGGGTCGAGCTCGCCCACGCCAACGCTGTCGCCCCGAGCCGCGCGTGGACCAGCCGCGTGTCACTGGACCACGCCCCGTTCTTGCGTGATCACTTGGTTGAAGGCAGCTGCGTGCTGCCGGGCATGGGCAGCGTCGATCTGGTGCTCAGCGCCCTGGCCCAGCGAGGCCGCGCGGTCCATGAATTGCGCGAGGTCGACTTCGAGCGGCCGATCGTGTTCAGCGAAGGCGAGTCGCTCGAGCTGCAGCTGCGCGTCGAGGGCGAGGCGCACGACAGCCAGTTTGAGATCTGGGCTCGCGGCGAAGCGGAGCGCGAGTGGACCCGGCGGGTTCGCGGCCGGGTGGTCGAGCTTCAGCCCCGCCGCGCGGCGCTCGATCTCGAGTCGCTGCGCAGCCGCTGCGCGCCCCACATGAGCGGGTCGGCGTTCTACGAGTGGCTCAACCAAACGGGCAACATCTGGGGCCCCGCGTTCGCAGGCGTCACCGCGATCGCCCGCGGCGGCGCCGAGATGCTCGTGGATCTGGCGGTCCCCAAGCCGATCGCCGACGAGCTCTCGCGTCACTGCTTTCACCCCGCGCTGCTCGACGCCTGCGCGCAGCCGCTGCTGCGCGGGGCCGAGCGGGATCGCGGCTCCCTGGTGCT
Organism: Enhygromyxa salina; assembly: GCF_000737335.2. Lineage (GTDB taxonomy): Bacteria > Myxococcota_A > Polyangia > Nannocystales > Nannocystaceae > Plesiocystis > Plesiocystis salina_C. The sequence continues at coordinate 25,766 of NZ_JMCC02000069.1, forward strand.
GGCGCGCATCGATCGAATTGCGATCTACGCCGCCGCCGAGGGGGTCCACGCCAGCTGGATCCGCGTCGACGAGCAGCAGCGCCGCGGCAGCCTGCGCGGGGACGTGATCGTTGCCGACGCGGGCGGGGCAGCGATCGTCGAGGTCGAGGGGCTGCGCGTGCAGTACCTGCACGAGCAGCAGTCGAGCTGGTACCACGCGCTCGCGTGGCGCCCGACTGGGGCCGCGCAGCCGGACCATGCACAGCGGCGCTTCGCGTTGGTGGGGGAGGCCGCGCCGCTGCAGCGCGAGCTGCTTCGATGTCTGGCCGCGCGCGGGGTTGGTCTGGCTGAGCCAGCGGCCGCCACGGACATCGTCCACTTTGCGCCGACGCCACGTGCCGACGCGCTCGCGGATCAAAGCGCCGCCGCCACGCTCGAGGCTGGGACCGCGGCATGCGAGGGCGCGCTGGCGAGTCATCGAGCGGTCGGGGCGGATCAGCGGATCTGGCTCGTCACCCAAGCGGCGGCGCCGAGCTTGGTTGGCCTCGTGGATCCCATGCTCAGCGCGGTGTGGGGTCTGGGTCGGGTCATGCAGATCGAGGGCGGCAAGCGGTTCGCGCGTTCGGTCGATCTGGACCCGGCCGCGGGGGTGGTTGGCATGGCCACGCAGCTGGCCGACGAGCTGGGGATCGACGATCAGGAGCCGGCGGTCGCCTACCGAGACGGTCAGCGCCTCGCCGCCCGGCTCGAGCAGCGCACGCCCGCGCACGCGCGTGGGGTGGCCAGCCCGATGAGCCGGCTGGATCCTGGGGCGAGCTACTTGATCACGGGTGGGCTTGGCGGGCTTGGGCTGCGGATGGCCGCGCACCTGATCGATCTTGGCGCGCGACGGCTGATCCTGCTGGGCCGAACCGGTCTGCCGCCGCGTGAACGTTGGGGCGAGCTCGCGGCGGGGTCCCGCGAGCAGGCTCGGGTCGCGGCCGTGCGGGCGCTCGAGGCTCGCGGCGCCGCGGTTCATGTGGTCGCGCTCGACGTCGCCGACGAGCCGAGCTTGCGCGCGTTTGCGCAGCGGTGGCGGTGTGAGCAGCGGCCTGCGATCCGCGGCTTGGTCCACGCCGCAGGTGTCCAGCACCCGCTCGCGCTCGCGCAGCTGGGGGTCGAACAGCTGCGCGCTTGCTTGCGGGCCAAGCTCGCCGGCGGCTGGGCGCTCGAGCGCGTGTTTGGGGATCAGCTTGGGTTCTCGCTGCTGTTTTCATCGGCCGCGACCGTGCTGCCGTCGCCGCTGCTCGGCGCGTATACGGCCGCGAACGCGTGCCTCGATGGGCTGGCGACTCACGCTCGCGCGGCTGGGCGCCCGGTTACCGCGGTGTCTTGGGGGCTGCTCGCGGCGGGTGAGATGGCGAGCAGGCAGCTCGCCGCGCGGGGGGAGCTGCATGGGTTTGACGACATGGACCCCGCGGCGGCCTATGCCGCGCTCGAGCGCGCGCTCGCGGCCGAGCTTGGGCATGTTGGGGTGATGGCGATCGACTGGCGGGCGTGGCTGAGTCGGCACGCCGAGCTCGCGGAGCTGCCTTACTTCGAGGCGCTCGCGCGCTTTGGTGACGGGGCCGCGCGGGCGCTTGCTGCCAGCTCCGGCTCGCTCGCCGCGCTGCGCTTGGGCGATGCTGATGGTCGTCGCGAGCGGCTTGGTGTGTACTTGCGCGAGCAGCTTGGGCGGGTGTTGCAGATCCCTGGCGCGGCGCTGGACACGATCGATCCGGGCGTTGCGCTGACTCGGCTGGGGATCGACTCGCTGATGGCGCTCGAGCTGCGCAATCGGATCGAGGCGGAGACCGGGGCGGCGCCGGCGGTCGTCGAGCTGTTGCGTGGGATCTCGCTGGCGGAGTTGATCGAGCTTGTCGACGCGCAGCTCGACGCGCGGGCGGGGGCGGGGGCGGCAGTCCCCGAGGATGGCGACTGGGAAGAGCTGACGATCTGAGCGGATCAAAGGCCGGCTCGAGGTCGAAGTGCTTCCGCGTAATTTTTAACTGATCCCAACGTGCCCCGCGGTCACTGTACCGCCGATGAACGACGACAAGAGCGACGCGAAGACGCGGAAACGACGCAACATTCGGTCCGCGGTTGGGACATTGATCCTGCTGCTGTTGGTCACCGGAGGTGTGTTCGCGTGGAACCAGGTGTTTCTTCAAGACCCGATGCGTGACGTGATCGCCAACGATCCACGCAACGCTGGGATCGAGGTGCAAGTCCACCTCGAGCACTACGTGACGCCTGGCGTGCTGGTCTACGACCTGCGTGACGTCGGCCGCGACAAGGCCCCGATCGACGTGTTTCGGGTGTTCTTGCAGTATGCAGACGCGATGAAGGGGCAGCGCTTCGACGCTGTCCAATTGGCGTTTCGAGGCGAGACCAAGTTTGTTCTGGACGGGGCGGGGTTCCAAGAGATCGGCCGCGACTACGCCGGGCAAAACCCCGTGTACACGATCCGAACGTTCCCGGAGCGACTGCGAACGCCGGATGGCGCGGTCGCGTTCGAGCGCTGGAAGGGCGGGGCGCTCGGCGTCCTTGGCGAACAAATGGATGACTTCAACGAGTTTCAGGACCGCTGGTATATCGATGATCTGTAGCGCGTCTGGGCATTCAGAGGGCGCTCATGAACGATCTGGAGTGTCTGGGTTCGTGTGCTATGCAGTCAAAATGGGCCGCACGATCCCCTCAGAGCAAGCATTCTCCGTCGGCCGCCACGCCTCCCCGATCTTCGCCCGCCGTCGCGCCGTCCTACGCGAGACCATCACCACCCTCCTCGAGGCCGACCCCCCCGACCACTACCACCAACTCGCCCAGACCAACCTCGCCCGCTGGCACGCCACCGCGCCCGCCGCGAGCCAACAACCAACCGTACAAGTCCTCCCCGGCGACTGGGGCGAGGTCACCCTCGCGCTCACCCAGACCTACGGCCAAACCTTCGCCGTTCTCAACATGGCCAACGCCTATATGCCCGGCGGCGGCTACGTCGAGGGATCGCCCGCCCAAGAAGAGAACATGTTTCGGCGCACCGACTGCCACTTCGCCGTCGTCGCCGACGACATGGACCCAATCACCGAGCGCTACCGACCGCGCATGACGGCGCTGCTCAACGCGGACCACGGGCGCGTATTGTTGGACACCCGGCGACCCCGGGTATGCCTGCGTGGGGGTGAAGATCGCGAGCGCGACGATCTTGGCTACGCGTGGCTCCCCCACGACCGAGTGTTCCCGTTCTACGAGCTGCGTGCCGCCGCGTTGGATCTACGTGACGGCCGGCGCTTCGATCCCGAGCAGGCGAGCGCCAAGATCTGCGCCCAGCTCGACACCCTCATCGAGGCCGGCATTCGTCATGCGGTGCTCAGCGCATTCGGCTGCGGGGCGTTCGCCAACCCGGCGGATCAGGTTGCGGGCCTCTACGCGGCGGCGCTGCGCGGCCGGCCGGATGCATTTGACTGCGTGGCGTTTGCGATCTTCGACCCCGGCTACGGCCCGGACAACTTCACCCCCTTCGAGCGAGCGCTCGCCAGCGGCTGACCGCCACCCAAGCCTAGTCGTCACTACAAATAAACGGCGCCTTCTCAATACAATTGCGCTCCGACCACAACCCATCGTTCAAGAAGATACAGTCAAACCACCCCAGCTGATGCGAGGGCTCCCCGTTGGCCCAGGCCATGAACGAGGGCGCGCTACCGTCGAGCCAGCGGTAGTCCTCTTCCACGTCCCGATCATTGAGCCCAAACGACCAATAGCTAGAATGAACGGCCTCTGCGGCCTCCGCGATCACAGCCATCTGCGCAGCGCTGTCAAAGCGCGCCAGCACGTGCCCCTGCGCCACACAAAAATCCCGCGCCGCGAGCCACGTGATCGAGTTGTAGCACAAGTAAAACTGACGCCCCTCGCTCTCCACCATCGGGCATTCGCACGCAGGAACGTCATCGGCGTACCCGCTGCAATTATTGTCGATCTCATCACAGAGCTCCTCCGCGTCAGGATGGATCGCCGGATCGTCGTCGTTGCAGTCCTGAAAACACGGACCAAAGCCATCGTTGTCCCGATCTGGCTCCGCGCCATCGACCAGGCAGTCGAGCTGCGGCCCAAGCTCCGCCGCCCGGGCCTTGATGAAGTCCAGCGAGCGCTCGCGCCCTGACTCCACGCTCTTGGCCGAATACGGCCGCCGCGGATCCGCGCGCATTGCCTCATCGGTCAGCGCGATCGCCCGCTCGACCTCAGCCTCGATGTCCACGGCCTGAAGCTGCGTCAACGCCAATTGCGAAGCCTGGATATAGTCGACCAGACACTGCGAGTCGCGCAGGCACTTGAACCCGAGGTAGCCGGCGTGCTCGAAGGGCGTGACCTTGCGGACCAAGGCCTGGTCCAAGCTCCACGGCTGGTAGCTCCACTGATCCAGCGTGGGCTCGTGATACACAAAAAAATTATGGCCGCCGATGTGCCCGTCGAAGTGGCCAACGATCGTCTCGCCGGCCAAGAACGCCAGGAACCGAGGCAAGTCCACGCCGCCCGCGTCCGCGTAGAACACCTCGTTGGTGTCGAGCAACGCCAGCTGCGAGAACGCCAGCAGATCGTCGCGGGAGAGGTCCTCGCCCTCGTCTTGGTCCCAGCTGTCGAGCGCTTCATCGAGGTCGGCGCTCTTGTCCGACTCATACAAATTGCCGCTGGGATCCGCATAGACCCGCTCGAGGAATTCATCGTCGTACGGCTCGATGTCGAGGTACAGCCCGTAGCGCTCGCCGTTGACCCACACCTGCGCATAGCCAACCCGGGGGGCCGGCACGCCGAGCGCTCGAAACACGCGGTACCCGATCCACTCGCGCAGCATCGAGCTGTCGACCACCATGTTGTTGAGGGTGAGGCCCTCGAGCCCCAAGAAGCGGTTGCCGGGGATATACTTGTTGAACTTGATCTTGAACGAAGGCTTGTCGTCGATCGGCCGAAACGAGTGGTTGCCCTTGAGCCGGACCCCCACGTTGGCGTAGACGACCCCGTCGTACTCGAAGCTGCCGGGGACCCACTCCTTGGGCTCGGCCTCGAGCGCGGCCCACGAACTCGCGCTCAGCTCGATCTCGAAGCGGGGCAGGCGATCGATCGAGAACAGCTCGTCAGAGTTGGTCGCGGGGCCGTCGTCGAACTGGTAGGGCGGCTGGCCGCAGGCGAGCGCGCCACACAGCGCGGCCGCCAGCGTCGAGGCGCGGCGGATCCAGGCAGCTGGCGAGGGGGCTCGAGGGGTCATGGGCGTACGGCGTTGGGTCCGGGTCGAGTATGGACCAGAGCAGGGGTTGCGTGCTCGCGGCGAGCGAGAGTTCGCGCATCGCGGGGCCGAGAACATGATACGAGGTGTGTGTGTGCCCAGGTCTCCGGCTCGTCTCGCTGTTCGCGCTGTCGCTCGTGCTGGGCGGCTGCGGTGGGCCAGAGGCCGACGGGGAGGACAGCGCAGAGGACAGCGACGCCGGGCCGAAGGCGTGCGAGCCGATCGCCGTGCCGGTCAGCGGGGTCCCCGGCGCGCAGCAGCTCGAGCTCGTCGCGACCCGCAGCGAGATCCCCGGTCTCGCCGATCAGCCAACCGCGCGCGGGCAGGTGTTGGGGGTGCTGACCGCGTTCGACGGCCGCCTGCACCTTGGCTACGGCGACTACAGCGACAACACCGGGCCGATCGCCATGCACGCCTGGGACCCACGGATCGAGGACTTCGTGGACCTGGGCGTGGCGCCAACCGAGGAGGTCCAGCACCTGTTCGCAACGTCCGACGCCCTGTACTGCCCCGCGACCGATCCCGACGGTCATCAAGAGTCCGGCGGCGTGTATCGGCTGGACTGCGGCGCGGCGGCGTGGTCGGTGCAAACGCCGATCCCCGGCGGGGTTCATGTGTATGACGTGACCGCGCAGGGCGACACGCTGTACGCGTGCACCGGCTCGCTCAACGGCCAGCCTGCGCTGTTGATGGCTTCAAAGGATCGCGGCAAGAGCTGGACCGAAGCGCTGCGGCGCGAGTCTGGCCCCGATCGATTCTCACGGTTTTACTACTTGGGGGCGACGCCCGAATTGCTGTTTGTGAGCGGCCGCGATTCACCCGAACCAGGCGAGGCGTTCGCGTGGATCCGCCGGGGCAAAGGCGCATTCGAGCAGCTCGAGGGCCTGCCCAGCGGCTCGTTGATCCCGATTACGCTGGGTGACCAGATGGTGATCGCTGCATTCTCGGGCACGCCGGGGCGCAGTGAGTACTATGGGAGCTATCGAGTCGAGGGGCAGGGCTTCGCGGAGGATCAACCGTGGCCGGTCCACGAGGACGGGGTGCTCGAGCTGGTCACCTGGGCGCGGCAAGCCGCGGACGGCGATCGGGGTGAAGCGCTGCTGATGTTGATGGAGCGGGCCGATGGCGGGGTCAGCGTGCATCGCAGCGAGGATCTGAGCGCGGGTCCGATGGGCTGGGAGCACGTCGCGAGTATCGCGGCGGTCGAAGGGGAGACCTTCGTGTCGATGGCCTTGCTGTTCAATGATCTGTACTTGGGGACCCGCACCGGGTCGCTGTATGCGTTGCGTGAACTCGAGGCGCCGGCGGACTGACGCAAGCGGCCCCGGCCGCCAGCGCCGCCAGGCAGCGACGCGTCGCGCCGAGGTGGTAGTGTCGACGCCGTGCCAGAGCCAATCCTGCTCCGCGGCGACATCACCACCGTGGACGTCGACGCGATCGTCAACGCCGCCAACCCAAAGATGCTCGGCGGCGGCGGCGTCGACGGTGCGATCCATGCCGCGGCAGGCCCCTTGTTGCTCGAGGCGTGTCGGCGCAGCCCGGCCGTCAACGGCATCCGCTGCCCCTTCGGGCAGGCCCGGATCACACCCGGCTTCGAGCTCCCCGCCCGCTGGGTCATCCACACGGTTGGACCGATCTGGCAGCGCACGCCCGAGCCGGAGGCCGTGCTGACGCAGGCCTACGAGAACAGCCTCGCGCTGGCCATGGACCACAGCCTGACCAGCGTGGCGTTCCCGGCCATCTCGACCGGCGCCTACGGGTTTCCGCTCGACGCCGCCGCGACGATCGCCGTGGGGGTCGCCCGCCGCCGCTGGGGCAGCGTGGTCGATGTCCGGTTCGTGCTCGCGCGCGCGGATGTGTTCGAGGCGTTCGAGCGCGCGCTGGCGGGGTGACGGGGTGACGGGACGCCGTCCTTGGCGACTGGGGCTCGACCGGGGCTCGACCGGGGCTCGACCGGGGCCTCGACCCGGACGGCTGTTTTTGCGGCGGTTGTGAAGCCGCCGCAACCGCCACAATGTTGCAAGCATAATTCGCACGGTGATCAGGCGACGTAGTCGATTGCGCCAAGCGTCCGCCGGTCCTACGAAGCCGCGGTGCAAGTCCCTCCCGCGAGCCCAAACTGGCACGCGAAACCAGTGGCCGAGACGCTAGCGACCCTTGGCGTCGACCCCGAGCGCGGGCTGTCCGACGCCGAGGCCGACGCGCGCCGTCGTGAGCACGGCCTCAACCAACTCGATCAGGTCGAGACGCGCTCGTGGGTCAAGATCCTGGTGGGTCAATTTCGCAGCATCGTCGTGGCGCTGCTGGGCGCCGCGATGATCTTGGCGTTTGCGACGCGCCGCTGGCCGGAGGGCCTGGCGGTGTTGGCGGTGCTGGTGATCAACGCGGGGATCGGGTTTTTTACCGAGTATCGGGCGGTCCGCTCGATCGCGGCGCTGCGCAAACTCAGCGAGCACCAAACCAGGGTCCGGCGTGACGGACACGAGCGTGAGATCGGCGCGACCGAGCTGGTGCCGGGCGACATCGTGACCCTTGGTGTCGGGGATCTGGTCCCGGCGGATCTGCGCTTGATCAGCGGCGAACACCTGCGCATCAACGAGGCCGCGCTCACCGGGGAGTCGGTCCCGGTCGACAAGCTACCCGACGAGATCGCCGAACATGCGCTGGTCCCCGAGCGCACCAACATCTTGCACAAGGGCACCAGCGTGGTCGATGGTCACGCGCTTGGAGTCGTGGTCGAGACCGGGGGCCGGACCGAATTCGGGCACATCGCCGCGCTCGCCGGTCACGCCGAGTCCGGGCTCGCGCCCATGCAGCGGAGCTTGGATCAGCTTGGGCATCGGTTGGCGTGGGTGACCCTCGCGATCGTGGGATTGACGCTATGGCAAGACCTTGGCGTGGAACGGCGCGACCCGACGCTTGCGCTGGAGACGGCGCTGGCCCTGGGGATCGCGGCGATCCCCGAGGGCCTTCCGATCGTCGCCACAATTGCGCTGGCGCGCGGCATGTATGTATTGGCCCAGCGAAACGCGCTGGTGAATCGCCTGACCGCGGTCGAGACCTTGGGCGCCACGCGGGTGATCTTCACCGACAAGACCGGCACCTTGACCGAGAACCGAATGCGCCTGCGAAAGGTGGTGACGCCCGCTGGCGAATACACGATCGCGCTCGACGGCGGCCCGGGCGAGACCTGGGCGCGGCTGGACACGGGGACGTTGCGGGCGCTGGAGGTCGCGGTGTTCTGCAATGGCGCGTCGCTCGACGAGCTCGCCGACGAGGACAACCCGCGCGGTGATCCAACCGAGCTCGCGCTGCTGGCCGCCGGCCGTCGGCTTGGGCTCGAGCGCAGCACGGTGCTCGAGCAAATGCCCGAGCTCCGGGTCGAGCGCTTCGAGCCGCGCGTGGAGAAGATGGCGACTTTTCACGCGCTCGACGGCAAGGTCTACGTCACAGTCAAGGGCGCTCCCGCGGCGGTCTTGGCGGTCTGCACCCAGATCGTGGGCGCGACCGGAGAGGGCGGCGCCCCCCTGACCGAACAACAACGCAGCGCCTGGCAGGCCCAGGCGGCGGCGCTTGGCAGCGAGGGCCTGCGGGTCCTGGCGCTGGCGGACAAGCAGGTCGACTCGGTCCGGGCCCGGCCCTACGAGCAGCTGCGCTTCGTCGGCCTGGTCGGTCTGCTCGATCCGCCGCGCGCGGGCGTCAAGGCGGCGATCGACAGGTGTCAGGCCGCCGGGATCCGGGTTGCGATGGTCACCGGGGACCTCCCCGAGACCGCCATGGCGATCGCCGCCGCGGTCGGCATCATCGGCGACGTCGGGGATCCCGAGGCGGTGGTCATGCACGGCCGCGATCTCAAGCCGCCCGCGCGGCTCGACGCGGCTGGGCGTGATCGCGTGCACGCGGCCAACATCTACGCGCGGGTCAGCCCCGAGCAAAAGCTCCACCTCGTGCGGATCTACCAGGGCCGACACGAGATCGTTGCGATGACCGGCGACGGGATCAACGACGCGCCCGCGCTCAAGCAGGCCGACATTGGCATTGCCATGGGCAAGCGCGGGACCGAGGCGGCCAAGCAGGTCGCGGACATGGTCCTGCGCGATGACGCGTTCGAGACCATCGTCGTCGCGGTCGAGCAGGGCCGGGTGATATTCGCCAATATCCGCAAGGCTGTCATGTTCATGCTCTGCACCAACGTCGCAGAGATCATCGCCGTGAGCGTGGCGAGCCTGGCCGGCTGGATGCTCCCGCTGCTGCCCCTGCAGCTGCTGTATCTCAACGTCCTGACCGACGTGTTTCCGGCGCTCGCGCTCGGGGTTGGGCCGGGCAGCGGGGACGAGATGCGCGATCCACCTCGCGACCCGACCGAGCCTGTATTGACCCGGCGGCACTGGTTCGAGATCGTGGGATTCGCCGCGGTCATGGGAGCTTGTGTGCTGGTGAGCGGGCAGCTAGCGCAGCGGGTTCTGGGCCTCGACGACCCGTCCGCGGTCACGATCTCGTTCTTGACGCTGGTCCTGTGTCAGCTGTGGTTTCCGCTGAGCCTGCGCGATCCCAAGTCGGGGATCTTGCGCAACGAGATCACCCGCAACCCATGGATGTGGGGCGCGCTGGGGGTGTGCGCCGTGCTGGTGGTCGCGGCGCTGTACCTGCCGGGGCTCTCGGACCTGCTCGATACGCGGCCGCCATCGGTGCGCGGGTGGGCGCTGATTGTGGGTATGAGCTTGGTGCCGATGGTGGTTGGACAGATCGTCAGGATCCGGCAGAAGCTTCGCGCCGCGCCTTCAGACGCATGGGGACGCCGCCCTTGGGGCCCAGCGTGATGCTGCGTCGTTCGGTCTGCGGCGCGTCAGCCTGCGCGCACTCGAGCTCGTACTCGCGCAAGATCGTGGCCAGCGCGACGCGCGATTCATAGTGGGAGAAGGCCGCGCCAATGCAGCGCCGGTTGCCGCCGCCAAACGGCAGGTACTCCCAGGGTTTGGGCTTTCGCGCCAAGAACCGCTCGGGCTCGAACGCGTGGGGGTTGGGGTAGAGATCCTCGCGCCGGTGGACGACCATGATCGCAGCCGTGACCGCGACGCCAGCCGGTAGCTCGTAGCCGCCAAACCGCCAGGGCTTGCGCAGCACCCGAAACACCGCGTCAACGACCGGGTACATGCGCAGGGTCTCGTCAATGACCGCGCCCAAGTAGGGCAAGTTGGCCAGGGCGTCGGGGGCAGGATCGGGGCCGAGCGGGTCGATCTCTTCGAGCAGCCTGCGCAGCACGGCGGGGTGGCGGTGGACGGCGTCGAGCGCCCAGGCCAAGGTGATCGCGGTGGTCTCGTGCCCGGCGATCAGCAAGGTCCGCAGCTCGTCGCGCAGGTGGGTGTCGCTCATGCGCGAGCCGTCGTCGTAGCGGGCGTCGAGCATCAATGACAGGATGTCTTCGCGGCCCTGTGTGCGGTCTTTCATGCGCTCGATCTGGGCGTAGAGCAGGCGGTCGGCCTCGTTTGAATGGCGCATGTAGGTGGCCCAGGCGCCCCGTCCAAATGGCGCGATCTGGGTCGCCTTGGAGAAGAAAAACGCCGGCTTGACCGCGTCCAATGTAGCGAGGATCACCCGCTGGAATTCCTGAACTTGCTCGCGCTCCTCGACCCCAAACACGGCGCGGACGATCGCCTCGAGCGAGATTTTGGTCGTGCAGTCGAGCGCCACAAACTCCTGGCCCGGCTGCAAGTTGGCAAGCGCCGCGCGCGATGCCTCGACCATGACCGCGCCGTAGGCCCGCATGCGCTCGCCGTGAAACGGCGGCGTCAGCAGCTTGCGCTCGCGCTTGTGGGGCTCGCCGCGCATGGTCAGCAACGAGTGCGAGCCAAAGAACGCGTCCATCGCCTGGGTCGCGAACACGTCGAACAGCTCGCCGTCGCGGTTGGCAAACATCTCGCGGATCAATTCGGGCTCGGCGGTCATCACCAGCCGGCCATTGAGCGCCGAGGCAAACCACGGGTCGCCGTAGCGCTCCCGCATGTCTCGCATGGTCTCGTAGGGGTGCAGCGCGAATTGATAGGTGTTGCGCAGGGTTCGGCGTGATCCGTTTGGCAGGGTCGTCATCGGGTCAGTCATGGCGATGCGTGGGTCCGCCGCGCGATCGTACTCGGTTTGCCGCGCCGGGCGCCACGCCGACGAAGGGGGCGGCCGTTCGGGCAAAAGGGGGCTTGCATCGTCGCCGCGGCGGCCCATCATGGCGCCGTGCGATGGGACCCCAACCACCGCAGCTCGGACCTCATCGATCGGCGCTCGGAGGGTGGCGCTGGCGGTGGCGGCGGGCTGCTGTTCACGTTGCTCATGCTCGTGGTCCGCAGCCGCTGGGGCTGGGCTGGGGTGATCGCGGTCTTGCTTGGCTACGGGGCCCTACAGCTGTTCGGCGGCGTCGCCCAGCAAGCGTCCAGCGTCGGCGGCTCGGGTCAGGCCGGGACCGACGAGCAGGCCGCGTTCGTCGGCTTCGTGCTCGACGACGCGCAGGACAGCTGGGCCCGCAAGCTCCCGGGCTATCGCCGGGCCGAGCTGGTCCTGTTTCGCAACTCGACCCGGACCGCGTGTGGGTTTGGCGACGCCGCGACGGGGCCGTTCTACTGCCCGGCGGATCAGCGGGTCTATATCGATCTGTCGTTCTATGACGAGCTCGAGCGCAGGCTTGGCGCCGGGGGGGACTTCGCCCAGGCCTACGTGATCGCCCACGAGATCGGGCATCACGTGCAGAACCTGAACGGCACCAGCGAGCGCGTGCACCGGGCCTCTGGCTCGCGCCAGCGCGGCGCGAGCGGGCTCTCGGTCCGGCTCGAGCTGCAGGCAGACTGCTACGCCGGGGTGTGGGCGCACGACGCCCAGCGCAAGGGGCTGCTCGAGGTGGGTGACATCGACGAGGCGCTGACGGCAGCGGCGGCGATCGGTGATGATCGGCTGCAGAGGATGGGCCGCGGCACGGTCTCGCCCGAGACCTTCACGCACGGCACCTCGGCCCAGCGGGTGGAGTGGTTCAGGCGGGGGTACGAGCGCGGAGATCCACGGGCTTGCGACAGCTTCTCTGGCGCGCTCTGAGTCACGGCCGGCCGAATTCGCTGACGAGCTGCCGCAGCGCCAGGGCCAGGGCGTTGACGTGTGGCGGCGCGAGCATGCCCAGGTGGCTGCCGGGGACCGCGACCACGCGCAGCCCTTTCACCCGTGCACCCCAGTGTTCGCCGAGCTGGCGCGAGCGACCCTCGCTGGCCTCGATCAGCACGCGCTCGATCTCGGGACGAGGGGCGGCCACGCCGTCGCGCAGATCCAGCGCCGAGAGCACTCGCCACACCCGCGCACCGTGGGCGAGATAGCGTTGGTAGATCGCATCGAGGGCGTGCGCGCTGACGCTGGGGTCGAGGTGACCGCTGGCGAGGATGCGCTCGAGCGCGTGCGCGGGAGGTCGCGTGGGGGCGACCTCGGCGAGCGCGCTCACCAGCGCCGCGTCACCGGTGAGCTGGTACCCGAAGGCCGCGAGGTGCTCGAGCTCGTCGCGTTGCTCCCAGGGCCGCGCGGCGAGCTGCTCGGGGGGCAGGCTGTCGAGCAGGACCACCGCCCGGGGGCTACGCTCGCGCTCGCCCAGCACCCGCGCGAGCTCCCACGCGAGCAGGCCGCCGTTCGAGACCCCCGCGAGCAGGAAGGGCCCGCGGGTGAGCTCGAGCTTGGCGAGCAGCTCGAGCATGTCCGCGGTGATCGCCTCTAGGGTGGGCAGCGGGCCTCGCTCGCCAAACGAGGGTGGCTCGAGCGCCCACATGGGACCTGCGAGCAGCTCGGCGAGGGCGGCGAGCGAGCGCGGTCGCTGGCCGGGCGGCAGCACACAGACGATCGCAGACCCGGGCCCGTCGGCGAGCTGGTGCAGGCGCGCGCGCGACGAGCTGGGTTCACGATCACCAGCGCGATCGCCCGCGCCCGCGCCAGTGAGCCGGCGAGCCAGCCGCGCGACGCTCATGCCCTCGAACAGCTCGGCCAGGCTCACCCGCAGGCCAAGGGCTTGCTCGAGCACGGACACCAGCCGCGCGGCGCCCAGCGAGTCGCCGCCGCTGGCGAAGAAGTCGACGTCGACGCCCGGCGGGGGGTGGCCCAGCAGATCGGTCCACACAGCCCAGACGGCGGCCTGCGCTGCGTCGCTTGGATCAGCGTGGGCGCGCGTCGCTGCAGCTGGCGCAGGTCGCAGCGCGAGGGCCCGGCGATCCAGCTTGCCAGTCGGCGTGCGGGGCAGGTCGTCGACGCGAACCAACACGGCCGGCACCATCGCGCTTGGCAGGGCCTCCGCGAGTTGGTCACGCAGCGCCGCCGGGTCCGGGCTGCCCTCGCTCGCAACATAGAACCCAAGCAGCCGCGCGGGGCCCGATCGGTCCTCGCGCAGATCGACGGCCGCCGCCCGCACGCCCGGGAGCGCGCGCAGCTTGGCCTCGATCTCGCCGGGCTCGATCCGATGTCCGCGGAGCTTGAAGAACCCGTCGCGGCGCCCGGCGAACGCGAGGCGGCCACCCGGGAGCGCGCGGCCGAGGTCACCGCTGCGATAGCGACGCTGTCCTTCGACCTGCGAGAATGCGGCGGCGCTCTGCTGCGGCCGCCGCCAGTACCCAAGCGCGAGGTACGGGCTCTCGATCACGATCTCCCCCACGCCGTAGAGCGCCGGCTGCTCCCCAACCGGTGTCTCGAGGCGCACCCGGACGCCGGGGACCGGCGCCCCAATTGGCAGGCTGTCCGGCAAGCTGTCTGGCACGCCAAGGGTGTCGACCAGCTCTTGCAGCGCCAGCGTGCACTCCGTTGGTCCGAGGCCGTTGATCAGACGGGTCGCCGGCCCGAACCACCGCGTGATCGCCATCGCGTCGTCACGCCGCGCCTCCTCCCCGCCAAGCACGACCCAGCGGATCGCCTCGAGCCTGGGTGCGGCGCCACGCTCGGCGTCGAGGCTGGCGACGAGGTGACGAAACACCGTTGGCGTGCTGTGAAACACGCTGATGCTCCGCGCTCGCAGCTCGCCGGGCAGATCGACGAGCGCCTCGCCGCGCAGGTCGATCGGGCACAGCGTCGCGCCCGAGAGCAGCGCGCCGTAGATGTCCATGACCGCCGCATCAAAGGCGTGGGTGGCGACCAAGCTGACGCGATCACCCGGGCCCAGCCTCAGCCGCGCCGCGTAGGTGCAGGCGTGGTGAAGCAGGTTGGCCTGCGACTGCATGACGGCCTTGGGGCGACCGGTCGAGCCCGAGGTGTAGAGCAGGTACGCGAGCTGCTCGGGCGAGGCTGTGGGCTGGGCTGTGGACTGGGGTGCTGGCGTGGTCGCATGGTTGCTCGCGTCGATCACCAGCCGCGGCAGATCGGGCGCGAGCGTGGTGGCGAGCGCCTCGCGATCCGAGCTGCACAACATCAGCTCGAGCTGCGCGTCCTCGATCAGCTCTTGCAGCCGGGCGGGTGGCAGGCGCGGATCCAGGGGCACATAGGCCACGCCAGCCGCGAGCGCGCCGAGCATGGCGGCGGCCATCCGCGCGTCCTCGTCGACGAGCAGTCCGGCGCGCCCCGGTCCTGCGCTGACAGCAGCACGGGTCAGCGCCCCAGCCAGCGCGCGCGCGTGGGTGTGCAGCGTCGCGTAGGTGGTCTGCGCTAGCCGGGTGTCGATCGCAACGGCGTCGGGCTGGGCGCTGGCGATCGCAGCGAAGCGCTCGAACACGGGCTGCGGCGCGACGGGGCTCGGTGTGACCTGTTCGAGCAGGTCGCCCGGACGGCGCAGCGCGAGCGCCGACAAGCGCTGCTCGGGCTGCGCGACCAGGGCCTGCAAGCACGCGTGCAGGTGCTCGAGCAGCAGCTCGATCTGCTCGGCGTCAAACAGGTCCGCGTCGTACAGCGAGCAGACCTTCAGCCCGCCCGGGTGGCGGATCGCGTAGACAGCCAGGTCGTAGCGAGCGATCGGCTCGCGCTCGAGCACGCGCTGCGCCCCGAGATCCGCCCAGCTGCGCTCGGTCTCGCCGACGTCGACCATGTTGAGCATGACCTGAAACAGCGGCGTGCGGCCCAGGTCGCGCGCGGGTCGATCGGGATCCTCGGTGTTCTCGTACAGCGCCTGCAGGACCTGCTCGAACGGCAGCTCGGAGCTTGCGAAGGCCTCGAGCGCGCAGGCCCGGGCGCGGGCAAGCAGCTCGGCCAGGCTGGGATCCCCAGAAGCGTCGAGCCGCAGGCAGACCAAGTTGAGAAACGGCCCGAGCATGTTGGCGGTCGCCGGATGCGGGCGCAGTCCAACCGGCGAGCCAATCGTCACGTCGGTGGTTCCACACCAGCGGGCCAGCACGGCCGTCAGAGCGGCGAGCATCACCGCGTAGATCGAGGTGTGTGCCGCCGACGCCCGCGCGCTGATCCGCCGGGCCAACGCCGGCTCGAGCTCGAGCTCGAGCCACGCGCCGCGGTGACCCTGGCGCGGCGGTCGAGCGCGCGCGCGCGGGAGCTCGAGCGGCTCGATCCCTGCCAAGCGCTCGCGCCACATCGCAACGATCTCGCGCTCGCGCGAGCGCGGACGATCCACCAGCGCGCGCTGCCAGGCCGCGACGTCGGCGTAGCCAAGCTCGATCTCGGGCAAGCGCGGGGGTCGTTGCTCACGTGCGGCGCGAACCAGCTCGACCAAGTCGCGCGCCAAGATCCGCATCGACCCCGCCTCTCCAACGATGTGGTGCAGCTCGAGCTCGAGCCGCTCGCTGCCGTCTGTACCGGTCCAGCTGCGCGCGCGCCAGACCGGACCGCGGGCGAGATCGAAGCGCGCGCGCCCAGCTTCGCTAGGTGGGGGGCCGCGCTCGAGCACGGCCGCGCGGGGCGGGCCGACGCGCTGGATCAAGCAGTCGCCGCGCAGCTCGAAGGTCGTGCGCAACACGTCGTGGCGGGTCTCGAGCCCGACCAGCGCGCGATCGAGGGCGGCGTGGTCGATCGCGGCGTCGAGCCGCAGGGTATGCGTGATGCTCAGCTGCGGCCGCGGGTCCAGCTCGCCCGCCAGCGCTGGCGCGGCGTCGTCGTCGAGCGCGTGCAGCAGCCAGATCCGGGCCTGCGCGAACGATGCCTGCGCCGGTCCAGGATCCGGCCGCGCGCGCAGCTGCGGGAGCTGCTTGGCGCGATGCTGCTCGATCGCGCTGGCGCAGCCGGCCAGGGTTGGCTGCTCGAACAACGCGGGCACGGGCAGCTCGAGCCCAAGCGTCGCGTGCACGCGCGCGGCGAGCTGAACCGCCAACAGCGAGTGGCCACCGATCGCGAAGAAGTCGTCGTGTCGCCCGACCCGCTCGCGCTCGAGCAGCTCCGACCAGATCGTAGCGAGCGCGGTCTCGAGCCCGCCCGCGGGGGCCTCGTGGTGGCCGCTGGCGCGCGCGTCCATGGCTTCGTGGCGGGCCCGCTCGGTGAGCGCGTGGCGATTGAGCTTGCCGTTGGCCGTCAGCGGCAGCGCATCGATCAGCCCAAAGCGGGTCGGCAGCATCGCCGCGGGCAGCCTGGCGGCCAGGCGGGAGCGCAGCTGATCGAGCGAGGTCGTCAGCGGTCCAGCGAGCCACGCGACCAGCTCGCGCTCTCCATCGCTGGACGCGCGCGCGACCACCCCCACATCCAGGCCAGACAGCTCGCGGATCACCGCCTCGACCTGCGCCGGCTCGACCCGGACCCCGCGGATCTTCAGCATCGCGTCGAGCCGACCCACGCAGATCACCTGGCCATCGGGTTGGCGTCGGCCAAGATCCCCGGTTCGGTAGCGCGGGCTGGGGTCGGACAAGAACCGCGCGCGGGTCAGCTCGGGCTCGCCCAGGTACCCGCTGGCCAGGTGGGTCGTGCACACGACGATCTCACCGAGCTCGTTGATCGCGGCCGGGCCCGCGGGGGTCTGGACCTCCAGGGTCACGCCCTCGATCCCGCGCCCGATCGGCACGATCGCGCGGCGCTCGTCCGCCGCGCTGATCCGGTGGACCGCGATCGCCTGGGGGGTCTCGGTCGCCCCGTAAAAATTGAACAGCGCGGCGTTGGGGGCGAGGCGACGCCAGGCTTCCACGTCGCGCCCGCGCAGCTGATCACCGCCAAAGCAAACCCGACGCAAGCTCGGCAGCCTGCACGTGGCGCTGCCAGCCAGCGACCGGGCCAGCGACGGGGTGATGTGCAAGGTGGTGACCCCCGCGGCGTCGATCCACGTCGCCAGCGCTGCGCCCATCTGGCCGGGCTCGCGCGGGGGCATGCACACGCGCGCGCCCGCGATCAAGGCCCCAAAGACGTCGCGCAGCGTGGGGTCGTGGCCAAGCCCCGACAGCGCGGCGAAGCGATCGTGCGCGTCGATCCCCAGCGTGTCGCGGTACCAGGCCAAGAAGTGCGCGAGCGGATCCAGCGTGGCGTGGACCGCCCGCGCCCGGCCGCTGGTGCCCGAGGTGAACGCGAGATACGCCTCTGCGTGTTCTCGAGGGCGCGGGGTCGGCTGCCGGTCGGGCGAGGGCAGGGGACCGGCCGGCTCGACGACGCGCGGGAGCTGTCGCAGCGCGTGCGCGAGCGCTTCGTCGGGCTGTCCGTCCAGGCACATCCAGGCCCGCGGCCGCGCGAGCGCGAGCATCTCGATCAGCTGCGCGGCCGGGTAGCTCGCGTCCAACACAACGAAGGAGGCGCCCGCGGTGATCGTGGCGAGCAGCGCGACGACCAGCGAGGGCTCGCGCCGCGCGATCACGGCGACGCGCAGGGGTGACTCTTCGCGTTCGCGTTCGAGCCCCAGTTCGAGCTGGTCGAGCGCCGACGCCAGCGCCCGCGCTCGCGCCCGCAGCTGACCGTGGGTGATCGTCTGGTCGGGACCGACCACCGCGACCTGCTCGGCCGGCGTCGTGTTCAGGGTTGCCCGCATCCACGCGCTGTGTGAACGCGCGGGCTGCAGCGCCAACGGCTCGGGCTTGGGCTCGGGCCCCAGTTCGAGCTGGTCGAGCGCCAACGCCATCGCCGTCCACGGCCGCGGCGGCGCCAAGACCCCCGCGAGCACCTGCGCGACTTGGTCGAGCAACGCCGCCACGCTCGCCGCCTCGAACAGCTCGGTTCGATACGCCGCCTCGAGCTCGAGTCCGTGCGCGCGCGGGTACGCGTAGATCGTCAGATCAAAGCGAGATCCAGGCATGCTCGCCTCGACCTCGCAGTCGAGCCCGGCGAAGCGCGGCTGCGCCTGGGCGAACGCGACGTAGTTCAGCATCACGTTGGGGACGGTCGGCCGCCCGCCGTCACGATGCAGCCGCGCGACCACGCGATCGAGGGGCAGGTCGGCGTACTCGAAGCTGGCCAGCACGGCCGCTTGCGTACGCGCGAGCACCTGCGAGAGATCGAGGGCGTCGTCGTCTAGCTCGACGCGCAGCAGCAGCGTGTCGACCAGCATTCCGACCACCGCTTCGAGCTGGGCGTGGGGTCGGTTCGCAAGCGGGATTCCAAAGCAGAGATCCCGGCTGCCGGTCCACCGCGCAAGCACCACGCTCACGGCTGCAGCCACGAGCATGAACGGCGTCGCCGCGTTGGCCTGCGCGTACCCGAGCGCGGCCGTCCAGCTGTTCGGGTCGAGCGTTCGGGTCACGCTCGCGCCAGCCGAGGACGGACGCTCGGGGCGCTGGCGATCGAGCGGCAGCTCGATCGCGCCGACGCCCGCCAACCGGGTCGCCCAGGCGTCGAGGCGGGCGCGAAAGTTGGGGCTCGCCTCGCGTCGCGCGAGCTCCCGCGCGACGTCGCCAAGCCGGATCGACAGCGGCGGGAGCTCGATCGGCTTACCCCCACAGGCCGCCGAGTACAGCTGGCCAAGCTCGGTCAACAACAGCGACATCGACCAGCCATCACACACGAGGTGGTGGACCCGCAGGACCAGGTCGTGCTCGGTCGCCGTGATCGGCTCGAGCGCGACAACGAATGGGCGCCCGCGCAGCGGGTCGGTCGGGCCGCCCGACCAACACACGGATCGGTCGTTGGCCACGATCTGGATCGGCTGGCCCTCGCGGTCCTCAAACCGGGTGCGCAGGGCCTCGTGGCGATCAACGAGCGCGTCGAGGGCGAGGCCGAGCGCGCGACGGTCAAGCGGCCCGCGCAGGCGCAAGCGCAACACCAGCTCGAGCGCGGCGCTGTCCGGCTCGACCCGCGCGACGAACCACAGCTGCCGTTGGGGCCCGGTCAACGGGGCCCCCGCGTCGCGGCCGGTCAGCAGCGCCAACAGCTCGGGCTTGAGCGCGCGCAGCCGGTCGCGAAGCGTGGCATCGATCGCCCCCGAGGGTGCTCGGATTCGCAGCTGATCACCCTCGACCCCGAACTCGAGCCCGCGGGTGAGGAGCTCCTCGTACAGCCGCTTGGCCTCAGCGCTCACGCGAGAGCGTCTCCGCGAGTTCGTCGCTCAGCACGGTGATCGCTGTCTACCACTATTCGAACGAGCGAGGAGCGCGCCTGTTGGCGGTTCTGGGCTTGGACGAGGCTTCTCGCCCAGGTCCGGGCGGCATTCGTGACCGTGTCACTGTCGGCGGTCAAGTGTCGGTCTCGCGGACCCCGCGGCCTGCGTTTGACCGCACTTGGGTGGTCCCCATCCGATCCTAGTCTTCCAGATCTTGTTACTGTCGGCGCTTCATGGCTCGCCCGAGCCCTGCCCAGGACCGCGATGGCGTCGAGCGTATACAAGATTGAGGAGCTCCTCTACCGCAACGCGCGGACCCAGACCTATCGCGCCCGGCATCGCGACACGGGCGAGAAGGTGCTGATTCGGATCCCGGCGGCCCGCAAGGGTCCAGTCACCTTGCGCCGCGAGCACGAGATCCTCGAGCTGCTTGGGCAGGGCCCGACGCCCGTCCACCCGCGCGAGGCTGATCTCGACGCAGCCATGGCCGTGGTCACGCCCGATCCCGGCGGCGTGGTCCTCAAGCCGCTGCTTGGCTCGGGCTTTGATCTCGACACGATGTTGGCGCTGGCCAAGAGCTTGGTCACGGCGATCGATCGCGCCCATCAGCAGCGCGTGGTGCTGCGCGACGTCACGCCGCACAACGTGCTCGTGGATCTGAGCGAGCGGCGGGTCAGCCTGATCAGCTACGGCCTGGCCTCGCGGGTGTCGCGTGAGCGCAGCAGCATCGGCGGGACCGGGGCGACCGACGGGATCTTGGCCTACGTCTCACCCGAGCAGACCGGGCGAATGAACCGCGAGGTCGACTATCGCACGGACTTCTACTCGCTCGGGGTCACACTCTACGAGCTCGCAACCGGCGAGCTGCCGTTCTCGGGCAGCGATCCCGTCGAGCTCGTCCACGCCCACATCGCCCGCAATCCGCCGCGGCCCCGCTCGAAGTCAGCTGGGATCCCACGCGCGCTGTCGGCCCTGATCCTCAAGCTGCTGGCCAAGAACGCTGAAGATCGCTACCGGACGGCGTCGGGCATCCTCCGCGATCTCGAGCGCATCGAAGCCCAGCTCGCGCGCGGGGTCGACGAGTCCATGGTGCTCGGGCGCGACGATCTATCCGAGCAATTCTTGATCCCACAGGAGCTGTACGGGCGCGAGGCCGAGTTCGCTTGCGCGCTCGAGCTGTTCGAGCGCGTCGCCGATGGCCGGCCGGAATTGTTGTTGGTCTCGGGCTACTCGGGCATCGGCAAGACCGCGCTGGTCTACGAGCTGCACCGCCCCACGGTGGTTCGGCGGGGCTTCTTCGCGGCCGGCAAGTTCGACGTGCGGGCCCAGACCGTGCCCTACTCGGGCTTCGTCGCCGCGTTTCGTGACTTGTTGCTGCAGCTGCTGACCGAGTCGGCCGAGAGCGTGGCCCAGTACAAGCGCAACTTTCAGGCCACGCTCGGCGACCAGGCCCAAGTCCTGATCGAGCTGGTCCCGGAGCTCGAGCTGCTGATCGGCAAGCAGCCGCCGGTGCCGGTCGTCGACGCGGCGATGGCCGAGCAGCGTCTGCGCGGGCTGCTGACCCGGTTCGTGCAGGTGTTCACGGCCGAGCTGCGGCCGCTGGTGATCTTCCTCGACGATCTGCAGTGGGCCGACGCGGCGTCCATGAAGCTGCTCAAGCACCTGGCGAGCAACGCCGACAGCCGCTCGCTCTTGATGATCGGGGCCTACCGCGACAACGAGATTGGCCCCAAGCACCCGCTGACCCTGGCGCTCGCTGATCTGCGCGACACCGAGGTCACGCTGACCGAGCTCGAGCTGCGGGCGCTCGACGCCGGCTCGGTCACGAAGCTGGTCGCCGACACGCTCCACGAAGACAGCGATCGCGTCGTCGAGCTCACCGCGTTGTTGCGCGACAAGACCGGTGGCAACCCGTTCTTCTTGCGTCAGTTCTTTGCCAGCTTGCACGAGGGCGGCGATCTGACCTGGCAGCCGGGCGGCGTCAGCTTGGACGCTGAAGTCGGGGAGACTTCAAATTGGAGCTGGGACATCGCGGCGCTGCGGGCCAAGGGCTACACGGAGAACGTCATCGCGCTCATGGTCTCGAAGCTGCGCAGGCTCGCCGATCGATCCCAGCGGGTGATCGAGCTGGCAGCGTGCATTGGCAGTCGGTTTGACGCGATGACCCTGGCCACGGTCATGGACTGCTCGGTCGATGAGGTCGTCGAAGAGCTGTGGGCGGCTGTGCAGCTGGGCCTGGTCCGCGCCGACGAGACCGGCGAGCTCAACGTCCGCTATCGGTTTGCGCACGACCGCGTGCAAGAGGCTGGGTACTCGCTGCTCGACGCCCAGGCTCGCCGCCGCGCGCACCTGCGGATCGGCCGGCTGCTGTGGGAGGGGCGCCCAGGCGAGCAACAAATTGAAGAGCAGCTGTTCGACATCTGCCGGCACTTCAACATGTGCATCGAGCTGATCGACGACGCCGACGAGCGCCGCCGGATCGCCAGCCTCGAGCTCGCGGCTGGGCGCCAGGCCAAGGCGTCCACGGCCTACGAGGCCGCGCGCAGCTACTTCGTGGCCGGGCTCGAGCTCGCGGGTGGGGACCAGGCGTGGGCGCGCGGGCAGGAGCTGGCGTTCGCGCTGCACCGCGAGCTGGCCGAGTGCGAGTACCTCATCGGTGACGCCGAGGCCGCCGATCTGCACTTCGATCAAATTCTCGAGCACGCGCGCACCGAGCTGGCGCGGGTCGAGATCTACAAGCTCAAGGCCACGCTCTCGTACCACAGCGCCAAGTACCCCGAGGCCCTCGCGGCGGCGCGGGCCGGCCTGCTGGTGCTCGGGCACGAGTTCCCCGACGTCAGCGACGCCGCGGGCCTCGACGCGCTCGCGGCCAAAGAGGGCGCGACCCTGGCCAAGCTGCTCGAGGGCCACAGCATCTCGGCGTTCGTGGATCTGCCGGCCATGGTCGACCCCCACGCGCTCGCCGAGGCCGAGCTCTACAACGAGCTGTCGCTGATCGGCATGTTCTACAACCCGCAGCTCGCGTCAATTGGCGCGCTCAAGCGGGTCACGCTCTCGATCGAGCGCGGCAACTCGCGGGTCTCGGGGCCGGCCTACGGCGCCCACGGCATGGTCGTGGGCAGCGCGCTGGGCGACTACGAGTCGGGCTATGCGTTCGGCAAGGTTGGGCTCGAGCTCGCGCGCCGCCAAGGTGATCGCCGCGCCGAGTGCCAGGCTGCGTTTTGGTTCGCGGCCTTCTCCAACCATTGGCGGGCACCGATCGCGGACGGGATCCCCATCCTCAAGGCTGGGGTCGAGCACGCGCTGCGGATCGGCGCGCCGATCTGGGCCGCCTACAACACCTTCTTCGTCCCCGTGCACACGCTGGTCAGCGGCGCGCGCCTCGACGAGGTCGAGGACGTGGTCGGGCGCTACCAACCACTAATGGACCCGCTCTCGGCTGCCGGCACGCGCGGCTACATGCAGCTGGTGCTCAGCCTGACCGGGCGCACGCCCGAGCCCGGCACGCTGTCGGACGCCGGCTTCGACGACGCTGCCTTCATCGCGCAAAACAGCGAGCCCGGCCGGGTGCTGGGCCTCAAGCACTACTACGTCGCGGCGCTCACGGGCTTGGTGTTGTTCGGGCGCAGCCGCGAGGCCGTCGAGCTCGCGGAGTCTTCGCTTGGATCGGGCGACCCGGCGATCGTGCTGTTCGCCCAGGTCGTCAACGCCTGGTGGGTGTTCTTTCAGGGCATGGCCCTGTGTGATCTGCTGTCGAGCGAGCCCGCCAACGAACACACAGACGAGCGCCGCGCGACCGCCGACGCCTGCTGCGAGCGGCTGGACCTGTTCGCCCGCAACGCACCTTCCAACTTCGAGGCCATGCGCTTGTTGCTGCAGGCCGAGCAGTCCCGGCTCGACGGCGATCAGCTCGACGCCATGAACGGCTACGACCAGGCGATCATGGCCGCGCGCGAGCACGAGCTCGTTCACATCGAGGCGTTCGCCAACGAGCGGACCGGCCGCTTCCACCTCGAGCAAGGCCGCGAGAAGGTTGCGATGGGCTACCTGCGCGAGGCCAGCAACCGCTACGCGATGTGGGGCGCCAGCGCCAAGGTCGAGCAGCTGCGCCAAGAATTCCCCGACGCCGTGGCCGACAGCCACGCGCAGCAAGACGAGGGGGACCTGACATCCCGAGATCCGCGCGGCATCGACCTGGCCTCGGTGCTCAAGTCTTCGCGGGTCCTGACCAGCGAGATCGATCTGCAGCGGCTGTTGGAGACCACGCTGACGATCGTGCTCGAGAACGCCGGGGCCGAGCGTGGCGTGCTGTTGATCGCCGAAGGCGACGAGCTGCGGGTCGAGGCCTCGGGCCGCCTCGATGGCCCACGCGCCGACATCCAGACCTTCGCCGACGCTCCGATTTCGCTCGAGCAGGCCGAAGATCTGCCTGTGTGTGTCAGCGTCGCGCAGTACGTCGCGCGGACCGGGGACACGATGGTGCTCGACGACGCCCACGCGCGGGGCCGCGTGGTTCAAAACCCGTACATCTCCAGCAGTCGGGTGCGATCGATCATCTGCACGCCGCTGGTCCACCAGGGCCGGCTGTTTGGCGTGATCTACCTGGAGAACAACCTCGTCGCCGGGGCGTTCACGCCCGGACGGGTCGAGACCCTCAAGCTCATCGCCTCGCACTCGGTCATCGCCATTCAAAACGCGCGGCTCTACGCCAACTTGAACCGCTATTCGCAGGATCTCGAGCGCGTCAACAAGTCAATGTCGCGCTTCGTGCCCAGCGAGTTCTTGGGTTGTCTTGGCAAAGACACGCTGCTCGAGGTCGGGCTGGGGCTGAGCGTGTCAAAGGACATGTCGATCCTGTTCTCCGACATTCGCGGGTTCACCAGCATGATCGAGAGCCTGCCAACCCGGCAGCACATCGAATTCATCAACGAGTACCTGCAATACATGGAGCCGCCGATCGCAACCAATCACGGCTTCGTCGACAGCTACATTGGTGACGCGATCATGGCCTTGTTCGAGGGGACCTCGGACTCCGCGGTGCAGGCCGCGGTCGACATGAGCGCCGAGCTGCGCGAGCTCAACGGCAAGCGGGCCGCGCGGGGCGAGGCCCCGGTCAACATGGGGGTTGGGATCAACAGCGGGCCGCTCACGCTTGGCACGATCGGCGGCCCCACGCGGATCAAGTGCGGGGTGATCGGCGAGAGCGTCAACTTGGCCGCCCGGGTCCAGGAGCTGACCAAGCGGTACCAGACCTTCTTGCTGGTCACGGACTCGTGTATTGGCGCGTTGGCGGATCCGGCGCGGTATACGAGCCGGGTGGTGGGGCGGGTCACGGTGGCGGGGAGCCAGATCCCAACGACGCTGTTCGAGGTGATCGACGCAGAGATGCGGCTGCCCGTGCGCGACGCCAAGCTCGCGAGCTTGGCCGGGTACGAGCGCGGGATCGAGTCGTTCTATGCGGCGCGGTTTGATGAGGCGGCGGTGGAGTTCGATGCTTGTCTGCGGGTTTGTCCCCAGGATATTCCGGCACGCTTGATGCGGAATGATTGTGACTATTTTCGGCGGGTGGGCGTGCCCAGCGACTGGACGGGGGTGGCTCGGCTCGACACGAAGTGATTCCGCGCGGGCCGAAGCGCGAGCGATCCCAGAATATTTGGCTCGGCTTTGCGCCCCGTTCGTGGCATTGTTGCGCCGATGTCGAGGCCCTGGCTGATCCCCATGCTGTGTGTGTCGCTCGTGTCCGCGTGTGCGGCCACCGACACCCCAAACCCAAGCGACAAGACCAAGGCCGACAGCGCGAAGTCGTCGGGTGAAGTCGGTGACGGCGGCGAGCAGGCACCGGCCAAGCTGGCGGTCAAGCTCGCGGTCGCGTCGGTGCAAGTGATCCAGGACTGCCCGGATCCACCCGAGCCAGCTCCAAGCGGCGCCGCGCACGACAGCCCCCCACCCACCGAGCCGATGCCCGCCCAACCACCAGCCGCGGGGGCGCGAGCTGACCCGGGCGCCGCGGCGCGCAAGGCCGGTCCCGGCTTCCAGCAGCCGTGCACGCAATCGACCATGCAGTTGACCCTGGCGGTAGACGGCGACGCGCCGCAGACCGTGCGGATCGCCGCGGTCCGGCTGCTCGACAAGCAGGGCAAGGTCGTCGGCACGCTTGGCTCGCGCAAGCCCAGCGCGTGGGTCGATCAGGGCTACGCGCCGTGGGATGAGACCGTGGGCAAGGGTGAGGTCAAGGCCAGCTACAAGCTCTCGCTGCCGGACTGGAACGCCGTCGACACGGCGATCGGGCAGTCCAGCTTTGGCTACATGTTCAAGCTCGAGGTCGACGTGGAGATCGCAGGTGAGATCCACACGGTCCAGTCGCCGGAGTTCCCCCGCGAGGAGCCCCACGTCATCGTGACCTGATGCGAGCGTGGGTCGCCGCCGTCGCGCTCGCGTGGGCCCTGGGGTGTGGCCGCGAGGCCGGGAGCGGCCAGACGCCGCGCGCAGCAGCGTCGAGCTCCACGCCGAGCGCGCCCGGGCCGGGGGCGTCCGCGT
>NZ_JMCC02000007.1 GCF_000737335.2 Enhygromyxa salina
GAACGAGAGACCGAGCAGGCTCGCCCGGCGGCGGAGAGTTCTCGAGACAGAGGTTCTCGACATTCGCGCACAGTACTCCAACAGTGAATCGCCAGGAAATACGTGGTCACCGGGATGAGCCGAGAACGACCGACGAGGTGTTCCCGGAGGTCTTGACGAGCGAGTCAGAGGCTGGTGTTGGCGTAGCTTTCTCCCACCGACCGTGACCATGAAGCAGCACGCGACCGCGTCGATGCCTGGCGCGTCGCAGACTGGTGGGTCCAGAACGCCAAAGAGCTCGCTCGATGGGGTGGTTGGGTTGTGCGCGGCGTGTCGGTCGCTGGCGCTCCCTCGATGGGCTGGTTCTGCTGTGCGCGGGGGCATGTGGGCCCACACTGATCGGTACTAGTACCCTGCCGCAGTGAATTTGATGGTTTGAGGCGCCGGGCCTGGCGTCCCTGGCGCGAAGCGAGGAAGGAGTGTGTCGGGCACACTCGACTGACGAGCGACAAAGCCAGGGGCGTCAGGAACTAGCCTCAAACCATCAAATTCACTGCGGCAGGGTACTAGCGGCTATCAGACACCTTCGCGGCGCTGCGGAGGCGCTCGCCAAACCTCCGAAGCGATCGATCGCGCTCGCGGATCACCTGTGCAAGTTGGCAAGACCACCCTCGAGCCCCGCACACGCCATTGTCAACTGCAACACCCGGTCATACGCGTCGCAGACGGGTCTGTCAGTTTAACACACGCGTCTGCACGGCTCACAGAGGTGTCTGTCAAGCTCGGGAACGCGTGTGCGAGCGTCGCGAAGACCCATGTCAGCCGCCCACGGGAATCGGTTCGGATCCAAGACCGCGAAGCAGTCGTAGCCGGACCCACACCCACAGCCGCCAATGTTGACGATCCGATCATCGAGGAGCTTGCCCGATCCCTCGAGCTTCAGCGCACTCGCGAAGTTGGCGGGGACGGTTGCGATTGTCTGGCCGTCGCAGGTGCCGATGTCCGTGTCCGCAGGCGGGTCGAAGTCGCCCTCATAGCTGACCCAGTAGTAGGTGAGATCGAAGACGCCGAGCGAGGCGCCTGGCTCACCCGGGCTCGTGTCCGTGGGGTCCGTCGCGTCGGACGAGGTCGTGTCGGTCGAGGTCGTGTCATCTGTCGATGTCGAGCTCGTGTCGCTCGTGAGCCCGTCTGTCGAGGTGCCCGCCGACTCACTGTCGCCGTGGGCCGTGGCGCAGGCGAGCGGGACCCAAAAGACGAGCAAAGCGAGGGAGGCCGGCCGCATGTGACGAGCGTAAGCTGGTGGCTGCGATAGCTCTCAATGAGCCATGAACGCCGTTCTGTGGGACTTGGAGCCCGCGTGGGAGAACTGGAGAAACCACCAGGGTGGCTGCGACGTCCCCCCGGCGACGCCGTCCGTGATCGTTGCTTGTCCGCACGCGACGCGGCGGACTACCCTGGGACCCCCCACCGAGAAGAGAAGATGAACCGACTCGCACTCCGATCCCTGGTCCTCGCGGCCACCGCCCTCGTCTTGACCACCTCTGCCTGTGATTCGGGCGCCACCAAGGCCGATGGCAAGAAAGACGCCGCCGCAGCCGATGCAGGCAAGGCCGACGCAGACAAGGCCGCCGCCGACAAGGCGGCCGCCGACAAGGCCGCCGCTGACGCGGCCGCCGCGGCGGGCGAGACCACTGGCGCCGAGGGCGATGGGTCCGATGACGGCGGCGAGACTGGCGAAGCAGCTCCGGCCGCTGGCGAAGAGGGCGGCGATGCGCCCCCGGCCGACGACAAGCCGGCTGGCGACACCGCCGAGAAGAAACCACCCGCCGAGAAGGCGCCTGCCGTCGCGAAGATCGACGGCAAGCCGCTGTTCGAGAGCAAGTGCAAGTCCTGCCACGGTATTGATGGCGCGGGCGACACGACGATCGGCAAGAAGGTCGAAATTCCCTCGTTGGTCAAGACCAAGCTTGGCCAAGGGAAGATTGTCTCGATAATCACCAACGGCGTGCCCGACACGAAGATGAAGGGCTACAAGGACAAGCTCTCGAAGGAAGAGATCGACGCGGTCGCTACCTACGTGAAGAAGCTGTAGTCGGCGCTTGGACGAAGGCTGCGGAGGAGACACGCGTCGGCGGGCGCGTGTGGGCTCCGTGGCCACGTCGGCGCAGCTCTAGAACATGATGGCCGGGCGACGATTGCTTGCGTTTGCCTGACGCTGCCGATCCTCGTTGGGATCGACGGCGTCAGGCGAAGGCCCAAGAGCGAAGGAAGCTACATTTGGTTGTCGGAACCTCCTCGATGACGAACAGCTCATGGACTTGGAGAAGCCATCAACGCCGTCGAGTGTATGCGGCAGATCCCAGGCCCGGCGCAGCTCCACATCGAAGCCATTGCTTGCGATGGGGTGGTTGAAGCAGCTTGGTTCGGGGTGGCTCGGATCCGGGCCAGCCTCGTTTGTGAACATCATCCGAGCACGGTGGCCCAGATTCGAGCCACCCGTGTTTGCGAACATCACCCGAGTAGGGTGGCCCAGATCCGGGCCACCCTCGGTTTTATCTGCATCATTAGATCAGAGTGGCCCAGATCCGGGCCACCCTCGTTTTATCTGCATCATTAGATCAGAGTGGCCCGAATCCGGGCCATCCTCGTTGTGCCTACATCATTGGGCCAAAGTGGCCCGGATTCGGGCCACTCTCAGTCAATCGGCGAAGTGTCATTGAGGTAGGTGGCCCGAATCTGGGCCACTTTGTTCCTCGATCAATGGTGGCCCGAATTCGGGCCACTGCTGATCCTGCAAATTGCCCCCACTTCACTTGCATTCACACACCAAGGCGTGTCATCCAAGACACATGCCTAGTCCCATTCACCAAGGCCTGCTGTATCTGGTCAAGCGCCACCCCGAGCTCGTGTTTTCGCTCGCTCGCAACTTCGATGATCCGATCCCAGATTCCTGCAAAAACTTCGAGGCGGCCGCCAACGAGCTCCCCGAACCCGCGCGCCTCGACAACATCGTCTATGCAGACCACGTGGTCGCAGCCGTGCTCGAGCCCACCCAGACCCGCTCTGGGCGCCGAAAACCGGTCCGTGTCGCCGGTCTCGCCCTCGAGATCCAGACCTACGACGACAAGCGCAAGTACTACACCTGGCTCAGCTACGCCGCAGGTGTCCGCCGCCTGTTCGAGTGCCGCGGATGGACAATGGTGTTCGCGCCGGATCCCGGGGTTCGACGTCGCGCCCAGAATATGTTCTTGAAAGAACCCCGCGCATCACCGTGGTTTGTTGATCCAAGTATGTTGCCACCCATTACACAATGGCAACTTGCGCTCGCCGACATTCCCCTTGCCGTGCTCACATCAGTGTTTCAGGCACGATCAGAGCACGCTGTGCCTTGTGCATGTGCCACTCTCGAAGCGCTCGCCAAATCGGACCTGGATTTTGACGAACGTCGGATCTATCATGACCTCGTGCTCGCCAGTCTGAAACAAGAACAGCTCGATCGAATCCCGCAAGAGATTCGGGACATTGACGAAGCGGACCCGCTCGGCCCCATGGAGCTGACCGGCGCTTACTACGTCCGCGGCCATCGGGAAGGCCGCGACGCCGGCCTCGAAGAAGGCGTTCAAAAGGGTCGTGAAGAGGGGCTACAAGAAGGCGTCCAAAAAGGCGTCCAAAAAGGCCTGCAACTCAAAGCGCGCCAAGTACTACAGCGTGTGCTCCGCCGCCGTGGCCTCGAACTCGATGACCTTCGGCAACAGCAGATCGAACGCTGCACCGATCTCACGCTGCTCGAGCACTGGCTCGATCAAGCGTTGACCGCCCGCACACTCGCCGAGGTCTTCGACCCGCCCTCACCTGGCTGAGAGGCTGAGAGGCTGAGAGGCTGAGCGGCTTAGCTCACAGCGTTGGCCGGAGCACAGGCGCGTTGTTGGCGACACATCGGGCAACGACGAGGCGGTCGCACCCACGGTCGAGGCGCGGCCATGGCACCAGACCAGCTCACCAGAATGTCCTAAACTGCGTGCCGTGACCGAGCTACCTCAGCTTCCCGCTTCCACTGTCGACGAGCTCAACGCGATCCGTGGTGGCTTCAACCAGCTGATCGGCCTGCGCTTCGTGAGCGCCAGCTACGACGAGGTCGTCGCCGAGCTCGAGCTCGACTCGACCCATCTCCAACCGTACGGGCTCGTGCACGGCGGGGTGTACTCGTCAATGGTCGAGACGCTCGCGTCGGTTGGCGCGGCGCTCAACCTCGAGCCGCTGGGTCGGCACACGGTCGGGCTCGACAACCACACCTCGTTCTTGCGGGCTGTGCGGTCCGGTGCCTTGGTCGGTCGTGCCCGGCCGCTGGCTCGTGGTCGGCGCACCCAGGTGTGGGAGGTCAACATCACGCACGAGGGGGAGCTTGTCGCGACGGGTCGGGTGCGCCTGCTGGGGATTGAAAAGGGCAGCACGGTCGCAGGCGAAGTGGTGACGGTCACGTCCGGTAACGGCGCGCTTCCAAAGTCCATGTAACGTGGGTTGCAATGCCGCGTAGAGGGCGACACAACTGCCCCCGACGTGCCAAGCCTGCGAATTGCGCTGACTGCTACGCTGATCCTGCTTGCAATGACGAGCGCGGTCGGCTGCGGTGTAGATGAGACGCCCGCGACCCAACAAGAGCAGCCGCCTGCTCCCGTCGAGGTCGCGTCGGCTCGTTCTGGGCAGCTGGTCGACGAGTGGGTGTTCATCGGCGAGGTCCGCTCGTTGCGCTCGGCCCAGCTCGCGCTGGGGGCCGGCGGTGAGATCGTGATGATCGAGGTGCGCGAGGGCGATCGGGTCGAGGCCGGCGCGCTGTTGGTCGAGATCGACAAGCGCCAGGCCAGCGCGCAGCTCTCGGCCGCGGTGTCGAGCCGACGCGAGAGCGAGCGTGAGCTGGACCAGGCCCGCCGCGAGGCAGACCGCGCGACTGCGCTGGGCGACGAGATCGTCCCCAGCGAGGAGATCGAGCGGCAAGGTGCGCGCGCGGACACCCTCGAGGCTCGCAAGCGTCGACTGGCCGCAGAGATCCGCGCAGCCCAAGCGCAGCTGTCCGACTATAAGCTCGCGGCTCCGTTCGCGGGCGTCGTCTCGGCCCGCTACGCCGATCTCGGCCAATGGCTCAACGCTGGGGAGACGGTGCTCGAGTTGGTAGCGACCGACGATCTCGAGATCCTCGTCGACGTCCGCCCCGAGCTCGCGTCGCATCTTCAGGTAGGCACGGATGTCGTCCTGCGCCCGGCGGGTGGGTTGCTGGGTGTTGGCACCCACGGGCCCGCGACGGGTGCGGCCGAGGTGCTCGCGGTGGTTCCCTCGCTCGATCGTGGCACCCGTACGCTCAAGGTTCGGCTGCGGCCGAGTGAAGCGCGGGCATGGTTGCTGCCTGGCGCGCCCGTCGACGTGGGCTTCGCTGTCCAGCATCAGACCGGTGAGCCGGGTCCGGCCGCGGACGCGGTGATCGTGCCCCGCGATGCCCTGGTGCTCGGGGCGATCGACACGCGCGTCGTCGTCGTCGTTGAAGGCAGCACGAGGTCGGTCTCCGTCGAGATCCTGGCCAGCACCGCCGACGAGGCGTTGGTGCTTGGCGAGGGCTTGGCGGCCGGCGCGGTCGTCGTGACCCGCGGGAACGAGCGCCTGCGACCCGGACAGGCGGTGCGAGCGATCAACGCAGACGGCGGTGACGCGGGCGCGGCTGATGAAGGGCCGGCCTCGTGAGCGAGCCGTCCTCGTCACCCTCGGCCGCGCCCAGCGCGAACTCGCTGCTCGCAACCATCATCGGGCGGCCGGTGACCGTGAGCGTGGGCCTGATCTTGGTGGTCCTCGCCGGGCTGCTGTCGATCGCCCGACTGCCGATCCAGCTCACCCCCGACGTGATGATCCCCTCGGTCACGGTGACCACGAGCTGGCCGGGCTCGAGCCCCGCCGAGGTCGAGGCCGAGCTGCTCGAGGATCAAGAAGAGGCGCTCAAGTCCGTCGTTGGCCTGACGCGCATGGAGTCCGAGGCCAAGCCCGACCAGGCTCAGATCACGCTCGAGTTCGAGGTTGGCACGGATCTCGACGTCGCGTTGGTGCGGGTCTCGAACGCGCTGACCGAGGTCGCTTCGTATCCCGAGGCCGCGGATCAACCCGTGGTCGCAACAGCAAGCAGCTCGGGCCCGCCACTGTCGATCATCGCCATTCGGGCCCCACCTGGCGAGACCAACAAAGACAAGCAAGCGGTCGCGCAGTATCGGACCTGGGTCGAGGACGACATCCTGCCGCGCTTCGAACGGATCCCGGGCGTCGCCAGCATCCGTCACATTGGTGGGCGTGACACCGAAGTTCACATTGACCTCGACGCGGGCGAGCTCGCGGCGCGCAACATTCGGATCTCCACGGTCGCCGAGCGCGTGCGCGGTGAGCTGGTCGACGTGTCGGCTGGTGACGTCACGCTTGGCAAGCGCCGGCTGCTGGTCCGCACGCTCCTGACCCCCAGCGAGGCCAAGCAGCTCGAGCAGGTCGTGATCGGGGCCGGCGCAGGCGGGACCCCGATCCTACTGGGCGACGTGGCCAGCGTGACGGTCGCGCTGCGCAAGCCCTTCGGCGTGGCGATGACCGACGATCGTCCGTCCATGGTGTTGCTCTTGTTCCGCGAGGCCGGGTCCAACGTGCTCGAGGTCTCGCAGCAGATCCGCGACACCGTTGACGAGCTGCAGCTCGAGAAGATGGGCCCCGAGGGGCTCACGATCGAGGTCCTCGACGATCAGACGGACTACATTCAGGGCGCGCTGGGGCTGGTCCGCCAGAACCTGGTGATCGGCAGCGGCCTGGCGATCCTGGTCTTGTGGTTGTTCCTGCGCAGCGTTGGCTCGGCCGGGTTGATCGGCCTGTCGATCCCCGTGTGTGTGTTTGGGACCGCGCTGGGCATGGCGGTGCTCGGGCGCACCGTCAACGTGGTCTCGCTGGCCGGCACCGCGTTCGCGGTAGGCATGGTCGTCGACAACTCGATCGTGGTGCTCGAGAGCATCGAGACGTGGCGCGAGCGCGTCGACACCATGTCCGAGGCCGCGCTGCGCGGGGTGGGTGAGGTCTGGGGCGCGCTGGTGGCCAGCACCGCCACGACCGCCGCCGTGTTCATCCCGGTGATCCTGTGGCAGGACGAGGTTGGCGAGCTGCTGCGCGACGTGGCGGCGGCGATCTCGGTCGCGGTGGTGGTGTCGCTGGTGGTCTCGGTGTTGGCGATCCCCAGCTTGGCGGCGCGCTTCTTGAAGACCAAGGCCGAGCGCGCGCGCGCGGGCGGTGGCGAGCCGCCCACCACGGTGGACGAGACCGGCGGATTGGGCCAGCGCATGCGCGCGCTGGTCGGGCGCCAGGTCGCGTGGCTCACGGCCAACTCGATGCGCGCGCTCGCGGTGTTCGTGGCGGCCGTCGGCGCTTCGGTCACGCTGGGCCTGTTGTTGCTCCCGCCAATGGAGTACCTGCCAACCGGCAACCGCAACTTGGTGTTTGGCATCATCACGCCGCCGCCCGGCTACTCGATCCCGGAGGTCGAGCAGATCGGCGAGCAGTTTCAGACCACCATCCGCGAGCACATCAACGTCGAAAAGGACGGCGTCCCGGCGATCCGGCGCAGCTTCTTCGTGGGTGATCCCAACCAGGTCTTCTGCGGCGCGGCGGCGGTTGACGAGACCCGCGCGAACGAGCTGGCGGGCTTTTATCGGCAGGTCCAAGCCGGGGTGCCGGGCACCTACGCGTTCGCCAGCCAGGCCTCGCTGTTCGCCAACCGGCTCGGGGGCGGTCGCGCGGTCGAGGTCGATCTCTCGGGCTCGGATCTACGCGAGCTCGTGGGCGCTGGGCTGGCGTTGATGGGGGCGATCCGCGAGGACATCCCGGGTGTCCAGCTGCGGCCGATCCCCTCGCTCGAGCTTGGCGCCCCGGAGCTGCAGGTGACCCCCAACCGCGGTGAGACGGCGAGCCTGCGCATGGGCGGCGCCGAGCTTGGCCAGGCCGTCGACACCTTGGTCGATGGCTCGATCATCGGCGAGTGGGGCAAAGAAGGCGAGTCCAAGATCGACGTGGTCCTGCGTGCGCTGGTGGCTCGCGCGCCCGGCGGTGACGCGGATCAGCTGACACCGAACGAGCTCGCCGCGGCGCCGGTCACCACGCCGACGGGTCAGGTGGTCCCGCTCGGGACCCTCGCGCAGATCCACGAGCGGCTTGGGCCCACGCAGATCCGCCGGATCGAGCGCTCGCGCTCGATCACCTTGCAGGTCACCCCTCCTGAGGATCTCGCGCTCGAGTCCGCGATGCAGCTGATCCGCACGCGCGTGGACCAGATGCAGCAGAGCGAGGCGATACCCGCTGGCGTGGGCGTTAAATTGTCGGGCACGGCCGGCAAGCTCGAGCAGACCAAGGGCCGCTTCGCGGAGGTGTTGCTGCTCGCCGTGGTGATCTCGTATCTGCTGCTCGCGGCCTTGTTCGAGGACTTCATCGCGCCCCTGGCCGTGCTCGTGACCGTGCCCTTGGCCGGCGCGGGCGGGGTGTTTGGCCTGTTGATCGTCGATCGCTTCTTGGGTGATCAGCCCTTCGACTTGATGACCGCGATGGGCTTCCTGATCTTGATCGGGGTCGTGGTCAACAATGCGATCTTGGTCGTCGACGGCGCGCTGGCGCGACTGCGCGAGGGCAGCCCGCTCGCGCTCGCGGTCCCCGGCGCCGTCGAAGCGCGGGTCCGGCCGATCTTCATGAGCGCCCTGACGTCGCTGGCCGGGTTGGTGCCCATGGTCGTGTTCCCGGGCTCTGGCTCCGAGCTGTATCGCGGCGTTGGGGCGGTCGTGTTGGGCGGATTGGCGCTGTCGACGGTGCTCACGCTCTACGTGGTGCCGTGCGCGTTCAAGCTGGTGTGGCGTCTGCGAGGGGGTCGCTGAGGCCGTGCGCGACCGGGTGCTTGGCGATCAGCTGATCAGTCGCAGGCTTCTTTGACCATGTACATCATCTGACCGTCGTCGCCGCAAAACCAGTTGTCGCCGTTGTTGTCGCAGCAGCCCTCGTACGAGAGCTCGCCACATTCGTTGCCTTCGACCAACCCCGGGGGGCACACGATCGGGTGGTTGCCCCCGGGATCCTCACCGTTTCCGCCGCAGGCGTAGAAGGCCTCGGCTTCAACCCAACCACAGCTCGCTGGCGGGTCGCCGTCGCCGTCGCCAGTGGTTGGGTCTGGATCACCATCACCATCACCGTCGCCGTCGCCGTCGCCGTCGCCCGTAGTGGTTGGATCCGGGTCGCCATCGCCATCGCCGGGGTCACCGTCGCCGTCGCCGCTCATCGAGGTTGGCGTGTCGGAGTCCGAAGTCTCGGTCTCGTCCCCGTCGCCGTTGGTGTTGCTGCCGTTGTTGGTGAACGTCGCCGAGGTCGTCGTGAGCGAGGCGAACTGATCCGTGTCGTCCCCGGACACGCACGCGCCGAGCGAGAGGAGCAAAATTGAGGCAAGGGAAAGGTTGCGCTGGGTCATGTGAATCACGGTGATCGACGGGGAACCTAGCCCACGAGCGGCGCGCGACTCAAGCCAGCGCTGCGTTTGGCCCCATGAGCAGCTGAGCGCTGCGCTCAGAACACGACTTGCAGCCCCAAGCTGCCCCCCGCCTGCAGCCGCCCTGGCCGTTGGTCGAAGTAGTAGCTCGCGTCCGCCCGCAAGTAGAGCGACAGCCGAGGTGCCTTGCGAAACGGAAAGCGCAGGCCCAGCCCCGCTTGGGCGCCGTGACGCGACGCGATCTCGGTCGAGGCCATGCCATCGAACGAGAACCCGTGATCGCCGGATTTGCCACAGCCGCAGTCGAGGTCCGCGCCCCCGTCGAAGTTGGCCTCGACCAGGTGGGTGTAGCCAAGTGAGTAGCTTGGCCGCACCCACGAGAACATCCGCAGCTCGTGACGGACGCCCAAGAGCCCCTGCGCAGCCACGCCGACCGGGAGCGCGTGCGCCCCCGCCCCGAGCTCACCAGTGACGTACAGGCCTCGAACCACCCGCACGCCAAGTCCAAGCTGCAGCGAAGCACCGACCGCTGGCGCGGCGTCGAGGAACCGGCCGTAGACCCGCGGGCCAACGTGGATCTCCATGCGGCGATGGTCGAGATCCGCGAGCCGAGCTTCGGGGCCGACAGGAGGCGTGAGGAGTAGGCTAGCGAGCGCGAGTCCAGGCAGCATGAACCCTCGAACACCGAGGGCGCCGAGCTGCGTCACCTTGGGCCCAATGAATCTGCGCTGCCTGGCTCACGACACGCATGTCGGTGTGCTGCGGCTGTGATGCTCAGGGCACCGGCGCTGGCTCGGGCGAGTCTTCGCTGGGCGCGGTCGGCTCGGGTTCGGGCTCGGGTTCGGGCGCGGGCGGTTCGGGCTCGGGTTCGGGTTCGGGTTCGGGCTGCGGCTGCGGCTGCGGCGTGGGTGCAGCCTCCTCCAGCAGCTTCAGCGCCTCCGAGGGCAGCAGCTTCCCACCGTCGCGCAGCTCCCAGCTCTGCTCGCGCGCAGCCTGGGCCGCCAGCGCTTGCTTCTTCGAGTAGCGCATCGCCTTGCCAAACTCTTTGGCGACCATCTGCAGCACCACCCGCGCCGAGGTCTCGTTGAACTGATAGCGAAACACCAGCTGTCGCTTGTTTCGCTCGAGGGTCATGCCCGAGATGATCCCGCCCGCGACATCCCAAACGCCGACCTTCGTCAGATCCACCTCGAGCTGATCGGTCCAGTAGGTCTGCGCCTTCTCGGCGTGGTCGGTCTCCAAGAAGTCGAGCTTGATCACCAGCTCGGGGTTGTTGGCCGCCTCCCACATGAGCTCCGCGCGGCTGGGGATCTCAATCGGAAAGTCGGGGCCGACGCGGACCATGCCGCGGATGTCCTCGACCACCAGCTGAATCCCGGCCTTGGGCTCTGCGTAGGTGTAGCGCTTGATCTTCGCAATGTTGGCGACGAAGTTGCCCGAGGTGTTGCCCTTGCTGGCGTCGGGGCCGGCGATGACCTGCTCGACGAAGGCCTCGCGCAGATACAGCGCGACGTCGTCCCCGGGCAGCAACACGAACTGGCGATCGTCAGTGTTCTCGGCCTCGATGTCGGGGTTTTTGTAGCGCGGGTCGCCGACCCGCACCCCCTCTTCCTCGCGCCAGTCGACCACCAAGCCCTGCTTGGCGCACGCGCGATCGATGCCTGCCGCCATCTCGGCGTGGCCAAACTTGTACTGCACCGCGACGAAGGCCTGGGTCTGATCCGTGGCGTCGGGGCTGCCCATGACCACGTACTCGAAGTCCTCCCAGATGTTGAAGCCAGCGTCGTCGACCAGCAGCCGAAAGTCTCGCAGCGGCGCCATGATCTCTGTTGCCGCGTCACGAAACGGGAGCTTCTTGATCCGGCTGTTGGCCAGCACCAGCGTCCACGTGGCGTTGGGGGGCACGAGCGCCTTGATCTTCGAGGTCTTGTGCCCGAACTTGGGCTTGGGCTCCGGGTCGGGCTCGGGCTCGGGCAGCGAAGCCTCGGCGTCTGGATCTGGTGGTTGCTCGACCGGTGGCGGCGTTGCCTCTTCGGGCTCGGGTGGGTCTTCGGGCGGCGGCTCGGGCTCGTCATCGACCTCACCTTGGGCCTTGTCGGGCTCGATCTGCTTGACGTCGAACTCGATGAAGTCGATGTCGTAGTCGGGCAGCTCCTCGCTGAACTCGACCGGTTCGTGCTGGACGTTGAAGGCCCACACGAAGGCGACCACGAACACCGCGTGGGCGAGGAGCGACAGGGCGCCGGACAGGCTGTATCGGGTCTGCTCGCGCACGAAGGTCAGCAGAATAGCAAACCGCCACGTTCGCGCCCGGGCACCCGCTCACACCCGGGGTTTTCGCGCCAATTGGCGCGAGGAGTTGACCCAGCGGGGCCACGCCGGATCAGTTCAGGAGGTGGCGCTGGGGTGGGTGCTGCTCGAGCATCTCGCGGATCTGCGGGACCTCGGGGTGCAGGGCGGCGAGCAGCTCGAGGGTATCCGCGACCCGCTCGAGCTCGTCGGCCATGCCGAAGTGGCGGCGCAGGTTCTCCAGCATGCGCGTCAGGATCAGCCGGGAGTGGCATGGACGCAGGTGCACGTGGAGCTCGGGCGAGTCGGGCTCCACGTGGTGACCGACGACGCTGGTGAACAACGCGGCGAGCTCGTCGAGCAGCAACCGCCGGCCGCCGCGGAAGGGATCCCACACCTGGGGCTCGGCCCCGGCTTCTTCGGGCTGCAGCCCAACTAAAAAGTGGCCAGGGAAGCTCAGCCCGTGCAGCTCGACCCCGCAGCGCTCGGCGAGGTGGATCGCCAGCACCGACAAGCTGATCGGCAGACCCAGGCGGCGCTCGAGCACCCGATCCATCAGGCTGTTGCGTGGGTCCTCGTAGCTGCGAATGTTGCCGCGGAACCGGTTGCGGCGCAGAAACTCGAGCACGCCCTCGGTGACATCGACGGCGCCCGCTCGGCCGGCGCAGTGATCCACGACCGCGTGCTCGATCTCGGTCTGGGCCACGCGGGCTTCGGCCCAGGTGTCGCCGTCTTGCAGCGCGGCCGCGTAGAGCATCGCCGAGTCGAACAGCGGCACTGCGGCCTCCGAAGGACCGACCAAGTCGGTGAAGCGGTGGAGTAGATCGACGCGCAACTCAGGCTCCCCAGCGTTCTACGATCTGCTTGACGCGCTCGCGGACCGCGGCCTCGTAGTATTGATGGAAGGTGTCCCAGGTGCACAGCGTGGTCGGATCTTCCACGCGATCGACGAACAGCTTGCCCCACAGGTGATCGACCTCGTGCTGGAAGGTGCCCGCGCTGATCCCACGGACCTCGAAGTCGAGCGGCTGGCCTTCGCGGTCGAGGGCGCGCACACGCAGCTGGGCGTGGCGCCGCACCACCCCACGCAAGTTGGGGACCGACAGGCAGCCCTCGAAATTTTCAAACGTGTCGTCCCCGAGCGGCTCGAGCTTGGGGTTGATCAACACCGTCAGCGGGATGTTGGGCTTGTAGGGGTAGCGGGGGTTGTCCTTGACCTCGATCGCGCACGCTTGAACGGGCTCGAACACCTGGTTGGCCGCGAGCCCGGCCCCCTTGGCGTGGCGCATGGTGGCGATTAGATCGTCGATGAAGCCCTGAAATTCGGGGGTCTTCAGCTCTTCAGCAGAGACCTCGCGTGCGTGCTGGCGCAGCACTGGTTCGCCGATCTGGGCGATGGGTCGGATCGTCACGCGCCGAGTCTAGCAGGGGTTCTTGGCGCGTCGCGCTTGATTTGACCAAGGGTCGGCGTGGGAAGCGGCGCACCTCGCTGCGTCGTTCTCTATTTGCTGGTGTCGGGGCTCGCTTCGGGTTCCGTCGTGGCTGGCATGGCTGGCATGTCCGGCATGTCCGGTGGTGGCTGGCTTGGTGCGCCACAGTTCGCGCCCGCGAAGAATTGCGCGAAGAACTCGGGACCACGCTCGAGCGGCCAGCGCTCGACGGTCTCGGCAGCGAGCACCCCCGCAGACGTGCCGTCGAGGATCCGGCACACAGGCATGGCCGTGCCGGGTCGCCACACCGCGACGAGATCCTCGGTGCGCAGCGCCTGCTCGGACGAGCCGACCCAGCGCGCGAGGGCGGTGGTGTCGGCCACGTAGAGATCGACTGTGGCGTCATCGACGAGCCGGTGGATCGTCAAGCCGCGATCGTCGAGCTCGACGAACACGCCCGCGCCCCCGTCTTGTGCGGTGCCACCGAGCACGGCCAGCTCCCACACGCGACCGCCCTCACCCGCGTGGATCGGCACCGCCTCGGTCGCGTGGCGATCGAGGCGCGCGATCGATCCGTCCAAGAACCCGATGACGAGGGTTGGGTCGGCGTCGCGCAGTGGCACCCACGCGAGCGTTGTCGCGGCGCCGGGGAGCTCGATCGAGGTCACCGTACCGGCGGTGTCGATCCGCTCGAGGGTGCCGCCGCCAAATGGCTGCACGACCGCGAGGGTGCCGTCGTTGGCGATCGCGGCCAGGGTCCCGGCGTCGACCGTCTGACCGGCCTGCGGCGCGGCGGCCTGCACGACTGGCTTGCGCGCGTGCAGATCCACGATGTGTCGCTCGAAGCTCGAGACGTGGGCCGACCACAGCCCGTTGGCGGAGAAGCGAGGCGCGCCAGCGAGGGCGTCGGGGCCCGCGGTCCAGCCCAGCGAGGCGCCCGGCGCCAGCCAGCTCTGCGCCGCCGCCCCGGGGGCCCACGCGAGCACGAGCGAGCCATCTGGGCTGAGGCCGATGTCCAGGCTGGTGGCGTCGTCCGAGATGCCCAGCACCTGCGCGGCCCCGTCGGGCACCCGGAGCACGCGGACCAGCGCCTGCGAAGTCTCGCCGTAGCTCGTCGCGCTGGTCGTCAGGATCTGCGCCTGCGCGTCGAGCTGGATCATGAAGGGATACACAGGTGGGCCGGGCACGGGCTGCTCACCCTCCTGCGGCTGAGATGGCAGCACCTGCCACGGGGCCTCGACGCGGATCGATCGGTGGCCGGCGGCGTCCAGCGACCACAGCCGATAGCTGGTCCGCGGCTCGAGCGTGGCGGTGACGAGCTGCGCGCTGCCGCTGGCGCCAGCGAGCAGATCCGGGTGCTCTTCAGCGGGGGCCATCCAGCCAGCCTCGGCGGGTCGGGCCCAGGCCACGACCGCGAGGTTGCCCAGGCCGTCGCCGATCGCGGCGTGGTGATGATCGATCGCCAGCTCGCGGTTCTCGCCCGCTCGCCAGCCTCGCTCGGGGGGCTGTTCGGCCCAGCCCGGGAAGTGATCCAGGATCAGCACCTCTTCCTTGGGCCCCAGCGCAAAGTCGCCGGTTGGCAGGTTGGGCTGGGCGGTGCTCGCTGGCGTGGGGTTGCCGCTGGCGTCGGTCCAAAACGCCCATGGCTTGACCAGCGCGAGCGGGTAGTGGGCTTGGTCTTCCAGCCGGCGGCCGATCAGCCCGGCGTTGTTGCGGTCGTAGATCTCTCGGTAGATCACGCCCCCGCGCGAGACCACGCCCAGGTCGCTGTCGATCGGCGCGCTCGGGACCAGCTGGCGCGCGCGCTGCTGGCTGGGCTGCCAGACTTCTACGTAGTCCGCGGCCGCGCCGGGAAAATCGAGGGCGGCCGCGGCTCGCAGCGCCGCTTGCTCTTCCGGCGGGACCGCCTGCATGCCGCCGTCGTCGAAGCTCGCCAGCGGGTGCGTGGCGATGCCCTCGCGCAGCGCCCACTGGCGCAGCTCGGCCGCGGCGATCACACCGCCGCTTGGCGACAACGCCAGCCCCGTGACGAACGCGTGGCCGACCATCGACCAGACCAGCTGGGGCTGTGGCTCGCGGGTCCACATTTGGATGTGATGGCCGTCGCTGACCACCAGGTGCGGACCGGCGACGGCCATCGCCGTGATCGGGCTGCTTGGGCCGTTTGGGTTGCCCAGCGTGAACGCGCGCGATGGCTGGGTCGCGTGGGCCGGCCACTCGAGCACGCGGCCGTCGAAGCCCGCCGTGTACCAGACGCCGTCGGGCGCGACTTGGAGCGCGGCGAGGCCACCCGGGTGCGCGCGCGAGGCCGCGAGCAGCTTGCCGTTGGCCCAGATCCGAACCCAGCCGTCGGCGTCGCCGCTGGCGAGGCGCCACTGCTCGTCGGCGCGAGGGGGGAGGAGGGCGAGATCGACGATCGCGGCGCTGTGGAAGGGGAGGGCGATCTCGGTTGGGCGTAGGGTTGGGGTGGTGGTGGCGAGGGTGGGGGCGCTGGTCTGGGTCGCCGTGACGGTGGGCGTGCAGCCCAGCGAGGTGAGCGTGAGGGCGAGGAGCAGACGGCGGGGGCGGGGCACGGATCGAGACTAGCTCCAAATCAGCGCTGAGATTGGCAAAGCTGAATGATTTTGGGCTGGTACGAGCCGCCAGGAGCCACACGGGCTGTGCCTTCGAGCCGGAGCTGCGGCCGCGCTCGCGTTCGCCGAGGCGGAGGTCCACGACCCCTCGGCCTGCCCAGCGGATCCTCGAGGTGCTCGAGGCCGCCGAGGGACCGTCCAAGCGACGGGCTCAGGACGAGTGCCGCATGCGCTCGGCCTCGGTTGGCGACGCGCTCACCGAGTTCGTCGACGGTGGGGCCGTGGTCGAGACCGAGCTTGAGTATCGGGGCGCGCGCTGACGGTTCCACGTGCGGGGTTTCGGTGAGTTCCCTGGGAGTCGTGGGGGCACGGGAAACGGAAACATCGATTGGCTTGGAGACGACATCAAATAGCTCGCTCGCTCTCACCTGCGAGCTTCAACGGGGCCGCCCTCCATCGAGGGCGGAAAGGTGGCGAAGGCCATGAAGGCGAAGAAGCAGTGCTGCTTCAACGGGGCCGCCCTCAATCGAGGGCGGAAAGGTCATCTTCGCCCGAGAGGGAGTCGAGCGAGCCAACGCTTCAACGGGGCCGCCCTCAATCGAGGGCGGAAAGATGGAGGCTGCGGAGCAAGACTGGAGTCAGGTGGCGCGCTTCAACGGGGCCGCCCTCAATCGAGGGCGGAAAGCCGTTGCCGGGTCGCTGTCTTGGGGCTCGCCGAGCAAGCTTCAACAAGACCGCCCTCAATCGAGGGCGGAAAGGGGGGCCAAGATCAGGCTCAAGGCTGGCGGGGTGCTTCAACGGGGCCGCCCTCAATCGAGGGCGGAAAGCCGGTCATCCCCTCGAGCTCACAGCCGCGGCAGCCGCCGTGCTTCAACGGGGCCGCCCTCAATCGAGGGCGGAAAGCCGGTCATCCCCTCGAGCTCACAGCCGCGGCAGCCGCCGTGCTTCAACGGGGCCGCCCTCAATCGAGGGCGGAAAGATAGTGACGATCCACGACAAGCACGAGGCACTGCAATGGGCTTCAACGGGGCCGCCCTCAATCGAGGGCGGAAAGCCGTGCTCGCGCCGAGTGAGCGCGGCGGCGGCATCGTCATTGCTTCAACGGGGCCGCCCTCAATCGAGGGCGGAAAGCTGGTCCAGCGGGATAGCCAAGGTCTCGACCGCGAGCGCCCAGCTTCAACGGGGCCGCCCTCAATCGAGGGCGGAAAGCCACTCGCGGTAGCCTCCGAGCGATGGGGATGACGCTTCAACGGGGCCGCCCTCAATCGAGGGCGGAAAGACTCGTGGAGTTTCCCAATGTCGGCCTCTACTCCGCTTCAACGGGGCCGCCCTCAATCGAGGGCGGAAAGGGGCGGGCTCGTGTCCGACTATGACCTCGCGCTCACG
The DNA here is from genome assembly GCF_000737335.2 of Enhygromyxa salina. Lineage (GTDB taxonomy): Bacteria > Myxococcota_A > Polyangia > Nannocystales > Nannocystaceae > Plesiocystis > Plesiocystis salina_C. The sequence goes on from NZ_JMCC02000007.1 coordinate 17,181, forward strand.
GGCTTCAACGGGGCCGCCCTCAATCGAGGGCGGAAAGTCGAGTGCGCGCCGCTCGGGGTGCTCGGTGGGATCGCGGCTTCAACGGGGCCGCCCTCAATCGAGGGCGGAAAGGAATGAGCCCGACCATGGGAGGCGGCAAGTCGATATCGTCGCTTCAACGGGGCCGCCCTCAATCGAGGGCGGAAAGGCGTGCATGACCGCCGAGCAAGCGGCCGGGCTCCGGCTTCAACGGGGCCGCCCTCAATCGAGGGCGGAAAGCGGCGGCCACCTGTGGGCGCAACGGCGAAGCGACTCGCCGCTTCAACGGGGCCGCCCTCAATCGAGGGCGGAAAGGCGGTCAGCGGCCGAGTGCTGTGGGTAATCGAGGCGCTTCAACGGGGCCGCCCTCAATCGAGGGCGGAAAGCCGGCCGCGTCTACAAGCGAGGCGACGAGATCCCACGCTTCAACGGGGCCGCCCTCAATCGAGGGCGGAAAGGCCAGGCTGCGCAGCGGGAGACCGCCACGCCGCGAGCTTCAACGGGGCCGCCCTCAATCGAGGGCGGAAAGCCAAAATCGTCCTGCGTGGCCTCGTCGGCGCCGTCGCTTCAACGGGGCCGCCCTCAATCGAGGGCGGAAAGAGATCCTCGAGCGAGCGCGATCGATGAACTGGTTGTTCGCTTCAACGGGGCCGCCCTCAATCGAGGGCGGAAAGCAGCGTGCGCCCGTACTTGCGCGCGGCTCCTGGCCTCGCTTCAACGGGGCCGCCCTCAATCGAGGGCGGAAAGACGGCTCACCCATGGCTGAGCCCGTACAAACTCTGGGCCCATCGCTTCAACGGGGCCGCCCTCAATCGAGGGCGGAAAGATCGCCGAGGAACCTCGACCGCGGCCACTCCACCGCCCCGCTTCAACGGGGCCGCCCTCAATCGAGGGCGGAAAGGGTGCTCGCTGCTCGCGTGGGTCCGACAGTGGGGTGCTTCAACGGGGCCGCCCTCAATCGAGGGCGGAAAGCGCTCGGGGCCTGACCGGCCAGGCCGTATGGCTCGCTTCAACGGGGCCGCCCTCAATCGAGGGCGGAAAGAAACGAGCGCCGCAGCGCCTCCCGCTCCGCGGTTGAGCGGCTTCAACGGGGCCGCCCTCAATCGAGGGCGGAAAGGACAAGCGGGTCCGGCACGGCGTCCACCTGCTCGGGCGTGCTTCAACGGGGCCGCCCTCAATCGAGGGCGGAAAGATAGCGGTGCTGAGCGGTCATGTTGCGGGCCTGTTCGTGCGGCTTCAACGGGGCCGCCCTCAATCGAGGGCGGAAAGATGGAGAGGCCACGACGGGCATGCGCGACATCGTCTGGCTTCAACGGGGCCGCCCTCAATCGAGGGCGGAAAGGGCAACGATCCGCAACCGTCCGGGATCGAGCTCATGTACGGCTTCAACGGGGCCGCCCTCAATCGAGGGCGGAAAGTGCCTCACTGTCTTGGTCCGACCCGTCGAGATTCGCTTCAACGGGGCCGCCCTCAATCGAGGGCGGAAAGGCGATCCCGGGCTCGTGTGTGATGGGGGCACGTGCGCAGCTTCAACGGGGCCGCCCTCAATCGAGGGCGGAAAGGTACGACCGCGGTGGCCGACGGATCCAAGGTGGTCGCTTCAACGGGGCCGCCCTCAATCGAGGGCGGAAAGGCCTTGCTTGAAGTCGCGTACTGGATCGAAGACGGCGAAGCTTCAACGGGGCCGCCCTCAATCGAGGGCGGAAAGAGGCAACGACGCGACGGCTCTCGAGGATTCGCGACATGCTTCAACGGGGCCGCCCTCAATCGAGGGCGGAAAGCCCGGCACGAACGGCGCGCGCGGTGGCGGTGGGATGCTTCAACGGGGCCGCCCTCAATCGAGGGCGGAAAGTATGAACTCGCTGGCCACACTCGACGCCCTCGACGTCGCTTCAACGGGGCCGCCCTCAATCGAGGGCGGAAAGAAACCAGGCCGCGTGGCCGCCGTCCGCGTCAGTGTAGCTTCAACGGGGCCGCCCTCAATCGAGGGCGGAAAGGCGCTGATCAGGGCCTTCCTCACCTGGATCTTTGGCGCTTCAACGGGGCCGCCCTCAATCGAGGGCGGAAAGCCGCGGTCGGGATCCGGGCGTGCCGGCGAGCGTCTGGCTTCAACGGGGCCGCCCTCAATCGAGGGCGGAAAGCGAGAAGCCCTGTCTGTGTGAGCCGGGGGACGGCTACGTGCTTCAACGGGGCCGCCCTCAATCGAGGGCGGAAAGGGGTGTGGCCTCGATCGAAAATCGTTCCGTGGCCAGAAGCTTCAACGGGGCCGCCCTCAATCGAGGGCGGAAAGACCTCGCAGAGCTGTCGTAGGCAGGCGCGCCGAGTGCCGTGCTTCAACGGGGCCGCCCTCAATCGAGGGCGGAAAGGGGGCCTGACCCGGCGAAGTACGCGGGCGTTACCGCGCTTCAACGGGGCCGCCCTCAATCGAGGGCGGAAAGCCTGGTCCGGCTTGTCGTCGTCACCAGCGTCGTCATCCTCGCTTCAACGGGGCCGCCCTCAATCGAGGGCGGAAAGCCTGGTCCGGCTTGTCGTCGTCACCAGCGTCGTCATCCTCGCTTCAACGGGGCCGCCCTCAATCGAGGGCGGAAAGCCTGGTCCGGCTTGTCGTCGTCACCAGCGTCGTCATCCTCGCTTCAACGGGGCCGCCCTCAATCGAGGGCGGAAAGCCTGGTCCGGCTTGTCGTCGTCACCAGCGTCGTCATCCTCGCTTCAACGGGGCCGCCCTCAATCGAGGGCGGAAAGGCCTCGCGGCTCCGCTGACCGTGCCCGAGGTGCTGCGCTTCAACGGGGCCGCCCTCAATCGAGGGCGGAAAGGATCCCGGCGTCTGACAGCCGCGCGCCGCCGGTCAGCTTCAACGGGGCCGCCCTCAATCGAGGGCGGAAAGCGGGTCCAGGGCGTTGTCCACCGGCGACTGGCTGGCTTCAACGGGGCCGCCCTCAATCGAGGGCGGAAAGCGGTAGTGCTCGCCACGGTACACGACGTCCACGTGCAAGCTTCAACGGGGCCGCCCTCAATCGAGGGCGGAAAGCGGCAATCCCTATCACCCAAGCCCAGACGGACCACAGGGCTTCAACGGGGCCGCCCTCAATCGAGGGCGGAAAGTGCCGGGCTTCGTGAGAGCTTCGTCAGTGAGCGCGGCTTCAACGGGGCCGCCCTCAATCGAGGGCGGAAAGGGAAAAGCTGTGCGTGGTCCCCCCGGTCTGCCACGGCCGCTTCAACGGGGCCGCCCTCAATCGAGGGCGGAAAGCCAGTTAGTGGTGACGATGCGTACCGTGGACCGTGCGGCTTCAACGGGGCCGCCCTCAATCGAGGGCGGAAAGGAGCCTCGGGTCGCTCCGGGGACCGGTTCGTTTCGTCGCTTCAACGGGGCCGCCCTCAATCGAGGGCGGAAAGGGCCACCAGTGTTCCCACCGGGACTCCAGCATCTCGAACTGCTTCAACGGGGCCGCCCTCAATCGAGGGCGGAAAGCGGGATCCGCGACGTCGAGAACGGCGTCGTCTACCTGCTTCAACGGGGCCGCCCTCAATCGAGGGCGGAAAGGAGGACGGCGCGATCGCCAAGTACCACGAGGCGTGTAGCACGCTTCAACGGGGCCGCCCTCAATCGAGGGCGGAAAGGAGAACCAGACCGGCATCACGCCGGTCCGACCGTCGAAGCTTCAACGGGGCCGCCCTCAATCGAGGGCGGAAAGTGCCCGATCCCGCGGTCCAGTCGATACGATCGCGCGAGGTGCTTCAACGGGGCCGCCCTCAATCGAGGGCGGAAAGCGAGGCCATGCTGGTCACGCGAGCGGCACCACTCTAGCTTCAACGGGGCCGCCCTCAATCGAGGGCGGAAAGGAGCGGTGGCGGAAGATCTGCCGATGGTGGGGCCGCGCTTCAACGGGGCCGCCCTCAATCGAGGGCGGAAAGGCGTCGGCCTGCGCGGCGCCCCAGCTCCCGGGCTCAAGCTTCAACGGGGCCGCCCTCAATCGAGGGCGGAAAGGACACACGCCGGCTGCGATGGCGAGGTGCATCGGCTCAGTCGCTTCAACGGGGCCGCCCTCAATCGAGGGCGGAAAGAGGCCGTGGACCCTCGCCACCTCGGGCTGATCCTCGGGCAGCTGCTTCAACGGGGCCGCCCTCAATCGAGGGCGGAAAGCAGAGCAGAAAGCAAGCTCGCAGCCAAACTATTTTGCTTTGCTTCAACGGGGCCGCCCTCAATCGAGGGCGGAAAGTGACCTTTACGAAGCGTTCAAAGCCAAGGGCTATTACAAGCTTCAACGGGGCCGCCCTCAATCGAGGGCGGAAAGTAGCGGGGACGTTGCCCCGGTCGGGGTGCGTGTAGATGCTTCAACGGGGCCGCCCTCAATCGAGGGCGGAAAGCTGGTAGCTTGCCCACTGCTCGGGCGACATCATCTTGCAGCTTCAACGGGGCCGCCCTCAATCGAGGGCGGAAAGTCGAGCGGCTCGAGAAGCTGGCGCGCGAGCGGTCGGGCTCGCTTCAACGGGGCCGCCCTCAATCGAGGGCGGAAAGCCTGCGCAGCGGGCGAATCATACTGTTGCTTGTCGCCGCTTCAACGGGGCCGCCCTCAATCGAGGGCGGAAAGAGCACCACCCGGCGTGGGCGCGTTGCAGTAGGTACGCGAGCTTCAACGGGGCCGCCCTCAATCGAGGGCGGAAAGCTCCGACAGCAGGATCAGAGGCTGGCCAACCGTCCCAGCTTCAACGGGGCCGCCCTCAATCGAGGGCGGAAAGCCATGGTCTGCCGCCGCGAGCAGACGCACCGCAGCGCTTCAACGGGGCCGCCCTCAATCGAGGGCGGAAAGGACTTGCGCGCGGGGCTGCTCGAGGCCAGCACCGCGACGTGCTTCAACGGGGCCGCCCTCAATCGAGGGCGGAAAGATCCCGTCGGGCTCCACCCAGTACACGGGGCCGTCGAGCTTCAACGGGGCCGCCCTCAATCGAGGGCGGAAAGAGCTCGAGAAGAACTCGCGGAGTTCCTCGCGCCTCACATGGCTTCAACGGGGCCGCCCTCAATCGAGGGCGGAAAGACATGAACAGCGGGCGCCGTGTGCCACCTGGTGTTGACCTGGGCTTCAACGGGGCCGCCCTCAATCGAGGGCGGAAAGCCACGCTGCACCAACGACGGACCCGAGCTGGTACCTGCTTCAACGGGGCCGCCCTCAATCGAGGGCGGAAAGAGCCTGGGTCTCGACGTCGTCGCGGCGCCAAGCGGGCTGCTTCAACGGGGCCGCCCTCAATCGAGGGCGGAAAGTGGTCTGCCGTCCGTCATGCACTGGGTCGATACGGCGATGCTTCAACGGGGCCGCCCTCAATCGAGGGCGGAAAGACCCTGCCTAACGGATCGATCAAGGCGCTCACGCTCGTGGACGTGCTTCAACGGGGCCGCCCTCAATCGAGGGCGGAAAGAATGACTAGGTACTTCATGGTGCTCCTAGCAAATGCTTCAACGGGGCCGCCCTCAATCGAGGGCGGAAAGAGGAAGCGCGAGGTAGCGGCACAAAAGCGGCTAGCCGCTTCAACGGGGCCGCCCTCAATCGAGGGCGGAAAGCGAGCGGAAGATGCCGCGCCCGCGCATGGCCGCGCTGCTTCAACGGGGCCGCCCTCAATCGAGGGCGGAAAGCTCGAGCAGCTGCGCGCCGCCGCCCGCGTCGGTCGGCTTCAACGGGGCCGCCCTCAATCGAGGGCGGAAAGGGGACGGGCAACGGCCGCACGCTCGAGGTCACGGCGGATCTGCTTCAACGGGGCCGCCCTCAATCGAGGGCGGAAAGGGGCTGGCGCAAGCACGTCTATGGCCATGGGCTGTGGACAGCTTCAACGGGGCCGCCCTCAATCGAGGGCGGAAAGCCTGCTGGCGAACCGCACTTAGCAACACGTTTTCGTGCTTCAACGGGGCCGCCCTCAATCGAGGGCGGAAAGGACCGACCCTGCTCGATACGTTCCACGTCACGGTGGCCCCCGCTTCAACGGGGCCGCCCTCAATCGAGGGCGGAAAGTCGGCGTCGTGCGCTGCTGCATCCACTGGCCGGCTGGGCTTCAACGGGGCCGCCCTCAATCGAGGGCGGAAAGTTCACCTTCCATGCAACAACTGGGAGACCTGCTCTGTGGGCTTCAACGGGGCCGCCCTCAATCGAGGGCGGAAAGAACGTCTGGCGGGGATCGATCCCCGCGGGGATGAGGCTTCAACGGGGCCGCCCTCAATCGAGGGCGGAAAGGCCTCGACGTACGCTCGTCCTGGAACCAATGCCCTCTAGATGCTTCAACGGGGCCGCCCTCAATCGAGGGCGGAAAGGTGAGGGGCGAAACCCGCGGGTCAGGCTGCCCAAGCCGCTTCAACGGGGCCGCCCTCAATCGAGGGCGGAAAGGTTACCTCATCGTCGATCTCGACGCCCTCACGCGCGCTTCAACGGGGCCGCCCTCAATCGAGGGCGGAAAGAAACCGGTCGATCTTGGTCGCCACCCTGTAGGGGTGCTTCAACGGGGCCGCCCTCAATCGAGGGCGGAAAGGCGTTCACCCTGCTGGCGCCAGCGGCCGCGCCCCCGCGGCTTCAACGGGGCCGCCCTCAATCGAGGGCGGAAAGGACTCGCTCGTCGTGCGACTCGACGGCACGGGCGATCAAGCGCTTCAACGGGGCCGCCCTCAATCGAGGGCGGAAAGAAGCAACTCAACAACGAGTACGTCGCGCGCCAACAGGTCAGGGCTTCAACGGGGCCGCCCTCAATCGAGGGCGGAAAGTCGCGTCGAGCGCCTGCATGGGCCGCGGCAGGGCGTTCGCTTCAACGGGGCCGCCCTCAATCGAGGGCGGAAAGCACATGGGTGCGCTGTCACAAGTCAGCAACAGGCCCGGACGCTTCAACGGGGCCGCCCTCAATCGAGGGCGGAAAGCTCGTCTGGCCGGTGGGTCAGGGTTCGAGTGTGGGGGTGCTTCAACGGGGCCGCCCTCAATCGAGGGCGGAAAGGCGCGTTGAACTGCTGCAAGAACGATTGAAAGCCGCTTCAACGGGGCCGCCCTCAATCGAGGGCGGAAAGGCGGACCCATCAACATCATTGCAAGGCGACGCAATGTTGCTTCAACGGGGCCGCCCTCAATCGAGGGCGGAAAGCCGTACACCCGTCCAGCTCAGGCCCGCTCGCGTCTCGACCGCTTCAACGGGGCCGCCCTCAATCGAGGGCGGAAAGGACCGGGCTCGAGTTCCCGTGGCGGGGGCGGGTGTTCTGGCTTCAACGGGGCCGCCCTCAATCGAGGGCGGAAAGCAACCCGCCCACCGGGTCTGTCTGCGACCCCTTCGATTCGCTTCAACGGGGCCGCCCTCAATCGAGGGCGGAAAGGACAGCCCATTCTGCGCCGCCACGTCAGCAAGCGCGGGGCGCTTCAACGGGGCCGCCCTCAATCGAGGGCGGAAAGTCGGTGGGCACGGATCAGCGTGCACCTGACCACGTCGCTTCAACGGGGCCGCCCTCAATCGAGGGCGGAAAGACCTCGTGCGCCGCATCACCGTCGCCCCCGAGGTCGTCGCTTCAACGGGGCCGCCCTCAATCGAGGGCGGAAAGGGCTGCTCGTGCACGCGCTCGGGGCGGGCGCTCGCAAGCTTCAACGGGGCCGCCCTCAATCGAGGGCGGAAAGGGGATGCTTGGCCGACCTGTCCCCACTGTACATGGCCAAGCTTCAACGGGGCCGCCCTCAATCGAGGGCGGAAAGAGACCAGGATCGACGGGTCGCGCTCGCCGTTCGGGTCGCTTCAACGGGGCCGCCCTCAATCGAGGGCGGAAAGAGTTCGCTCGCAACCTACCAGAATCACGGGCTTTTTGACAACCTCCTGCACGCAGGGCGATTTCGCTCGCCTCGCGGAGGCCATCTTGTTCAACTTTCCAATTTTGAAACAGCGTCCCCGCCCCCCTTGCATCCCGAATTCCGCACTTTGCACGCAAGACCGGGGTTTCATTGCGTCAGACCCCGCGTGCAGCGACTTCAACCTTCTAACCTGAACACAAACCCAGGTCAATCTGAACGCAAATCCAGGTCGATGAAAATCCCCAAACAATCATGAACCAACCGCCACCCATCGTCACAAGCTCCAACCACATCCCCCCCAGCAAACCCCTGAACTCCAACCGCCCCGCCACTCATGCAATCCCCACAATTCACCGCCGCCCACGCCGACGCTGACCTACTCCCGGTGCGCATGTGCAACGAACTCGTCTATTGCGAGCGCCTCTTCCACCTCGAGCACGTCCAGGGCATATTCGTCGATTCGGCCGACACAATCAACGGCCGGGCAGAGCACGAGCGCGCGGAACAAAACCGCGGCCGCCGGCGCAGGTCCTCAAAAACGGCAGACGAACTCCCACCGTGGCCGAATGCCCCAAGAAGCCTCGAATTCATCTCAAACGAATGGGGCATTCGCGGCAAGATCGACTTCCTCGAGGTCGAAGACGAACAGGCAATAGTCGTCGAAACCAAACATGGAAAGCCTCCCAAGCCTGGCCCCCAGAAGTGGCAGGGACTCGAGCTTCCAGAGGGCGCGTGGCCAGCCGACACTGCCCAGATCGGCCTATACCTGGCGATGCTCCGCGAGTATGGTCTCGACGCCCAAGTGGGTCGCATCTACTACCGCGCCTCGCGTTCCACCGTCTCGATCGAGTGGTCAAACGAGCTCGAGACCTTTCTTCACGCCGTGCTCCGGCGCGCCCAAGAAGTCGGCGAGCTGACAACACCACCCGAACCGCTGCGTGATAGCCCCAAGTGCCCCGGTTGCTCGCTGCACGAGGTCTGCCTCCCCGACGAGCATTTCTCGTTGCAGGAGCACCAGCCCCCAACGCGTCGGCTCCCGATCGCCCGCGACGATCGCTATGTCGTACACGTCACCACGCCAGGCTCAAAGGTGTGCAAAGACGGCAACGCGCTACGCATCGAACCGCGCGAGGGCGAGCCCACGCGCGTGTTACTCAAGGACATCTCCCATGTGTCGGTGTTCGGCCCGTCGCAGATCACGGCGCAGTGCTTTGGCGGCCTGCTCCGCGATGGCATCGGCGTTTCTCACCACACCACCACGGGCACGCTGCTCGGTGTGAGTGCGCCAATTGCCACGCGCAACGTCGGCCTGCGTCGCGCCCAATACCGGGCCGCCGACGACCCCACCAAGTGCATCGAGGTCGCCCGCGCGCTGGTGGTCGCCAAACTTCGCAACCAACGCACGGTGCTGCGCCGGCAACTTCGGCAGCCCGGCGCTGGTGAGGCCGCACTACGTGAGGCGGTCGAGCACATGACACTGTCGGTCCGCTGGGCCGAGCGAGCCGCGACCCTAGATGTGCTACGCGGCTACGAGGGCGACGCCGCCCGGAGCTACTTCGGCGCGCTGCCTTCGACGCTGCCCGAAGACTGGCGGGCGGATTTGGCGGGGCGCTCGCGCCGGCCCCCTCGGGATCGGGTCAATGCCATGCTCAGCTTCGCGTACTCGCTGCTGACCCGCGAAGCGATCGCGGCGATCGGCCGCGTGGGGCTGGATCCGATGCTCGGCTTCTTTCACTCGATGGTCCCCGGTCGCCCTGCCCTCGCTCTCGACCTGATCGAGCCGTTTCGCCCGGCGTGGTCAGACACCGCGGTGCTCCGGTTGATCAGCACCAGTGGAATCGATCGACGAGACTTTACGGTCATTCCGGCTGCGGTCTACTTGAACAACGCCGGGCGAAAGAAGCTCATCGGCGCGCACGAGCGGCGCGCTCGTGAAGAGACGAGCCATCCGCGCTTCGACTACCGCATGTCCTACCGCCGAATACTCGAGCTCGAGGTGCGCGTGCTCAGCAAGTTCCTGGCAGGTGAAATCGACGAGTACGTCCCGATCTGGACCCGTTGAGATGCCACGGCACTATCTCGTCACCTATGACATCAGCAACGACCTGCGCCTACGAAGGGTCCACGCAATTGTGCGTGACTTTGGTCAGCCCGTTCAGTACTCGGTGTTTCTTGCCCGGCTGAGCGACGCCCAGAAGGCCGAGCTCACGCGCCGACTCGGCCACACGATCCACCACGAGGAGGATCAGGTGCTGCTCTTCGACCTCGGTCGCGCTCATGGCCAACACGAGATTGAGCTTCCCTCCCACGAAGTGATCGGACGATCACTCGAATGCGACACCCGTCGTGTCGTCGTGCTCTAGATTTTTCTATCGACAGTCCTTCAGAGACCCTGTACTCTCTCCGAATCGACAGGCGCACCAATCATGCAGTTCAGAAAATTCTTCGAGCAGGCGACAGGCAACGCTCCCTATCCTTACCAAGAGGAGTTGGCCACTGGCGACCAACTCCCGCACCTGCTCGAGGTCCCGACTGGCGCCGGGAAGACCGCTGCGGCCGTGCTGAGCTGGCTGTGGCGTCGCATACACGGCAACGCAAAGATCCGCAGCGCGACAGGCCGCCGGCTCATATTCTGCCTGCCCATGCGCTCCTTGGTCGAGCAGACCCAGCGCGCAACCCAAGAGTGGTTGGCAGCCCTGGGTCTCGAACTCGACGTCCACGTGCTCATGGGCGGCGCGATCGCACGCGATTGGGACGACGCGCCCGAACGTGACTCGATCATTATTGGCACACAGGATCAGCTGCTTTCTCGCGCGTTGAACCGCGGCTATGCAATGAGTCGGTTCCGCTGGCCCATCCAGTTTGGCTGGCTAAACAACGATTGCGTATGGGTCATGGACGAGGTCCAACTCATGGGCTCAGGGCTCTCGACCAGCGCACAATTGCATGCGATGCGCCAGCAATTTGGCGCATTCGGGCCATGTCACACCATGTGGATGAGCGCGACGTTGGCCCGCGGATCCCTTGACACGGTGGATCTGCGCCGAATTACACTGCGGGAGCAGGGGCTCGGTGCGGCAGATCGCAAGGCGCTGAGCAAGCGCTTGAAGGCCAAAAAGCCGCTCGAGCTGCTGCCCACGGATCCCAAGAAGCCGCTGTCAACGGCCAAGCAGCTGCTGGCGTTGCACAAAGCGGGCTCGTTGACGGTGGTCGTCGTCAATCGGGTCACCCGCGCCCGGGAGCTGGCCCAGGCGTTGAGCAAGGCGGCCAATGGCACTCTCGAGGTCACCCTCATTCACTCGCGCTTCCGCCCACACGAGCGAAGCGAGGCGCAGCGCAAGGCGCTGCAGCCGGGCTGGTCGGGCATCCTGGTCGCCACCCAAGCGATTGAAGCAGGCGTCGACATCGACGCTCGGATCCTCGTGACCGAGCTAGCTTCATGGCCATCGCTGGTCCAGCGCTTCGGTCGGTGCAATCGGGCCGGCGCGCGCAAGGACGCTCAGGTCCTATGGATGGACGTGGCCAGCAAAGACGCCGCCCCCTACACGGCCGAGGCGCTCGACCTGGGCCGCGGGCGCCTGCGCGAGCTCGACGACGTCGGGCCGGAGTCACTGACCAAGGTTGGCATCGACGACGCTCGCCCGGCGCTGCCAGTGATACGCCGCAAAGATCTCTACTCGCTGTTTGACACCCAGTCTGATCTAGCCGGGCACGATATCGACGTGAGCGCCTTTGTGCGCGCGACCGAACATGACGCCGATGTTCAAGTGCTGTGGCGGACCTGGGAGGGGGCTCATCCGCCCGACGACGCCGCCGCACCCAGGCGCGAAGAGCTATGCCGCGTACCGATCGGCCAGCTCGATACATTGATCAGCACCAAGGCGCCCGCGTGGCGCTGGTCCAGCCTGCGCGCCACTTGGGAGCGGGTCACCTCGAAACGAGACCTGTACCCGGGGCTCACGTTGTTGATGCCCGTGCAAAGTGGGGGCTACAGCGCCGCGTTTGGTTGGACCGGCGACAAGCGGGACATTCCCCCAGAAGTGCCGCTCCCGTCCGACGCCGAGCGATCCGACGCTGACGAGGGGGATCCCTGGACCTACAAGCTCCACGAGTATGTCGAGCTGTCGGTGCACTCCGACGACGTGGTCGGGGTCGTCGCCGAGCTGCAAGCGGGCCTGGGTGAGCTCGCCCTGCCCTGGTCAGAGCTGACACGCGCGGCTCGCTGGCATGATCTGGGCAAGGCCCACGCCGCGTTCCAGAGCATGCTGACGCAAAAGCTCGAACCTGACGATGAAAGGCGCGACAAGGTTTGGGCGAAGAGTGATTGGGTTCATTCGGGTAGGTGTGAACGTCCGCACTTTCGCCACGAGCTGGCCAGCGCGCTGGCGTTCCTCGACCAGGGCGGCAGCGATCTCGAGGTCTATTTGGTGGCGGCGCATCACGGCAAAGTTCGAATGGCGGTCCGGTCCCGGCCGGGCGAGCCCGCGCCCAAGGGCGAACCCAACCGGCGCTACGCCCTGGGCGTGTGGGATCGAGATCCGCTTCCACGGGTGGAGCTTGGCTCGGGCGTGGTCTCGACCGCGTGTGAGCTCGACCTGTCGGGCATGGAGCTAGGCTGGCAAGACGGCGCGCCCAGCTGGACCGAGCGGAGCTTGAGCTTGCTCGACGAGCACGGTCCGTTTCGCTTGGCCTACCTCGAAGCGCTGGTGCGAATCGCCGATTGGCGGGGGACTCGCAAGCGCGCCAACTCGAAGGGACGGGGCGGCCATGCCTGACGTAAAATTGCCAGGACTACGGCCTGAGCCAATTGCGCAGTACCTAAGTGCTCTAGGCGTGCTCCGGTTGGTAGCCGAGCAGGCAGACACGTCGGCGAGGGGGCGCTGGGTAGACGGCTTTTTTGTCCTCAGCAGTGATTTCGAGCCAGAACTGCTCGTCGACTTTCTTCTTAACGACTATAAGCCGACTCCAATTGTCGCCCCTTGGAACAACGGGAGCGGTTTTCACGCTTCGGGAACCAAGGAAAGGGCTGTCAAGCGGATCTCCGCTTCTACCAGCACTCGGTTTGCCGCCTATCGAGCCGCAATAACGATCGCGGCTCAGGTACTTGCCGAGATGGGTGGCCCATTGGCGGTCGCGAACAAGAGCAGCAAGGCTCAACTGATCGGCAGGTTGAGGTCGGAGTTGCCGGATGACGCGACTGCTTGGATGGATGCTGCACTCGTGCTCACTGACAGCGGGAGTCGATTTTCGCCTCTTTTGTGCAGCGGCGGAAATGATGGAAATTTCGAGTTCTCACTGACGTTCATGAAGCGGATTGTAGAGCTTCTTCTGAGTGACAAGGCGACGACGGCTGACGCTGTGCGAGGTTGTCTCATGGGCACACCGTCAATCGGGGGCAAGAACGAGCCTGTGGGCCAGTTTTGCCCCGCGAATGCCGGGGGCGCGAATATCTCGACGGGGTTCAAGGGCAACGGACTGCGAGTAAATCCGTGGAGCTACGTGCTCATGATCGAGGGCGTGCTGATGCTAGCGAGTGCTGCAACGCGACGCCTTGATGCAAACTCTGGCTCCGGACTTTCGTTTCCGTTTGCCACGAGGAACGCCGCAGCAGGGTACCCGTCAGCCGCACATGAAGACCACAACGACGAACAGTGGTTGCCGTTGTGGCATCGACCCGCATCGTGCCCGGAAGTGCGCCACCTCTTCGCAGAGGGCCGTGCCAAGGTGAGGTCCTCCCGACAACGACGAGATGCGGTGGACAGCGTCGATTTCGCTCGTGCGATTTCAACTCTCGGTGTCGACCGTGGCGTCGATGAGTTTGTCCGGTACGGCTTTCAAAAGCGGTTTGGCAGGATGTTCTTCGCGGTGCCGCTTGGCCGGTGGACGGTCAGCAACTCGAAGGGCGCCGATCTGCTCGCGGAGATCGATCCCTGGCTCAATCGCCTACGCGGCTTCGTCGGCTCGGGCAAAGCTCCGGCTTCGGTCGCCAGCGCGACGCGGCGGCTGGAGGGCGCAATCATGGAGGCCTGCCAGCGCGACGAATGGGCGACGACGCTCGAGATCCTGATCGCCCTCGGTGAAGTGGAATCCACACTCGGCCGCGCAAAAGATCGGTGGCTCCGTCCGCTGCCTCCACTCTCGAAGGCCTGGTTCTACCGGACCTGCAACGACCCCAGCCCGGAGTATCGCCTCGCGGCCAGCCTGGCGTCCGCGGGGATCCGCCCGCGCCAGCGCCCGATCGCGCTCGACAAGCATCGGCGCTGGGACTGGGCTTCGCCGGGCTCGAAGACGATGACCTGGGTCGACACCGCCAGCCTGGTGGAAAACTTGCTGTCGCTCCTGCGTCGGCGCGAGGTCGAAGATCAACAACGCAAGGGTCGCGCGCCCCACCGCGACGCGGCCGATCTGGGGATCACACGAGATTCGCCAAACGTCGGGCACCCGCGTTGCTGGGCCTCGCTGGCCGACGTCACCGCGTTCATCGATGGGCCAGAGGTGAGTGGCATCGATGAGCAGCGGCTCGAGGCGCTGATGAGCGGCCTGAGCCTGATCGACTGGGCGCGCGTAAATCCGCGACCCCCGCGATCCGAGTACGCCGTCCCCCCGGCTGGGTTTTCGCTGTTGGCGCTCGCCCACGGCCTCGAAGACCCCGCCCGCGCGGGCCACCTGCTCCCGGCGACGTCGGGGATGTTGGCAAACGCCGCCGCCGGGCGTCTCGACGTTGCCTCACGCCTGGCGATCCAGCGTCTGCGCGCGAGCGGTCTGCCCTTTGCGCTGGACCGGCTGGGCGACGACCGAGCTCGCGCGCGCAGGATCGCGGCCGCGTTGGCGTTTCCGCTCGCGCCCGAGTCACTCGGGCGCCTGAAGCGAATGTTGTTCCCCCGAGTTTCTCAGAACACCGACTACGAACAAGAGGATGTGCAGCAGTGACCCAATTCGAACTCCCCCATGCTTCGAGGCTTCTGATTCGCGCCCGTTTGGCGCCGCTTCAAGGCTCACGGTTTCAACCGACCGGCTTTCCCGATCTGGGCGCAGCCCGCTACCGCCTGCACGACGGCACCGAGATGCTGCTCGTAGAGTCGAATCAGTCAATGGCGAATCGCATGGAGAGCGTGTGCTGGGACGAGGAGGCCCAGGATGTGGTGGCGCCCCTCAAAGGGCTCCCCTACGTGCAGGTGTACGAGGGCGACAACCCGATCACCAACAGCCTGCTCGAAGCCCATCGGCTGAACTCGGTCTATATCGTGAAGAGTGACTTTCGGCCCGCGCTCGAAGCCGCGATTGGCTACGATAAGAATGCGGACACGCCTTTGGACCGTTCGCGGCTGGTGAAGGCGATCTGCAAGTACGACCCCAACGCGCTGCTGCATGGCGTGTTTCTAGCGAGCATCGCGGGCGTGCTGCGAGTTCCCCGGGCGTTCAGCGGCTTCATCGAGGCTCGCAACGTTCACGAGGCACCCAGCGGGGGCGTGAAAAACGACAGCGTCCGCGCGGGCAAGGGCGACAGTGACCGAACGGCGGCCGAAGGCTACGGCAACGTCCCCTACCATCGGGTGGAGTTTACCGCCGAGGAGATTGACGCGTTCTTCAACCTCGACATTGCACAACTTCGCAGCTACCGCTTGCCCGCTGCGACCACGCGGCTGCTCTATGCGCTGGCCGTCTACAAGATCCGGGCGGTCCTCGATCGGGGCCTGCGCTTGCGCACCGCCTGCGACCTGCAAGTGACGGACGTACAGGTCACGCGGCCCGAGGGCGCGACGCTGCCCAGCGAAGACGAAGCGACGGCGGCGATCCGCAAGCTGCTGCCCGCTGCCGCAAAGGAGGGCGTGTTCGCCAATCCGCCGGTCACCCGCGCCAACTTCTCGGCGAAGGGCGGCAAGACCGAGGCGTCCACGTCCAAGAAGGCGTCGGCCAAGAAACCAAGCGCGAAGAAGAAGTAGGACCCGCCATGATCGGTCTTCGCCTCACCTTCACCGCTGGTCGCTATCACGCGACCGGCTGGGATCATCACGTCAATGAAGGCGTCGCGGAGTGGCCGCCTGCGCCGTGGCGGATCCTTCGAGCGCTGGTCGCCGCGAGCTATCGCTTGGCGGACCACGAGCGCGGGGGCGTGTCCGAGCTGCTCGAGCGGCTCACGCCATTGCCTGTATACCGGCTCCCCGCCGCGTCCACGGCTCACCTGCGTCACTACATGCCGACGGACAACAAGCCGGTGAAGGTGCTCGACACCTTTGTCGCCGTGGGCGATGGCGCGCGTGCGCCCGCGGAAGTGTTGGTCTGGTGGCCGGGGCTAGAGCTGACGGATCCCGAGCGCGAGCTGCTTGGGCGGCTGCTCCAGCATGTCGCGTATCTGGGCCGCGCCGAGAGTTGGGTCGAGATCGCGGTCGCCGATGTTGACGAGAGCCAGACACCCAACGCTCGACCGCAGGCGTTCGACGAGCCCGCAAACGTGCAGACGGTTCGCCTGTTGACGGTTCAGTCGACAGAGGAGCTCGCCGCCTGGCGCGAGCGCTGGTTGGAGGCCGTCCCCGCCAAGGGCAAGGGCAAGTCTCCCACGCCGCCAGCGTCAGTCTGGGACGTGCTCAACGTGAGCACGGCCGAGCTCCAGCGAGAGCGGTGGTCCCAGGCGCCCGGCTCATGCTGGGTCGACTATCGCCTGGAGGAGCCTCCACGTGTGCGCCCACGCGCTCGCCGGGCCAAGCAAACCGGGCCAAGCGGCGCGGTGTTCTTGCTCGAGAGCGCGGTCAGGCCGTCAGCCGATCAGACCCTGGTGATCGCGGAGCGCATGCGCTCGACCGTGATGGCGCTCGCCAACAAGCGAACCGGCGCGGTCCCTTGGCAATTCTCAGGCAAGGACCACAATGATGCTCCGCTCACGGGCCACGAGCATGCGTACTTCCTGCCGCTCGCGCGCCGAGATCGAGACGGGCGAGAGCTGATCGATCGTGTGTTAATCTGGGCGCGCGATGGCTTCGCGCCAGACACTTGGGCGAGCCTGCAGCAGCTGGCGGCGAGCGGCCGGCGACTGCGGGGACAGGCTGACGAGCATCCCCTCGAGCTGATCCTCGCGGGCTACGGTGGGTTCGACCAACTGCGTGCGTTGCTGCCCGTCAACGCCGCGCATCCGCTCGAGGGTTCGTGGCTTGGGCCGTCGCGGACCTGGGTCAGCGCCACGCCCTTTGTCCCCCCAAGGTTTACGAAGTCACGGCGCAATCAACTGATCGACACGCCCGAGGACCAGCTGCGGTGGCTGCTCCGCGAGGTCTTGGGGGTCCCGGAGCACGAGGTCAGCGAGATCGAGACCGAAGAATCCAAGGACACATTTGGCTGGAGCCGCTTTGTTCGCGTGCGAAAAAAAGATCGCTCTCGGACCGCAGCGCGGGCTGGTTCGGGCTTTCGGATCACCTTCACCAAACCGGTATGCGGTCCGATCGCGCTGGGCTACGGCGCTCACTTCGGCCTCGGCCTGTTTCGACCGGCGTAGCGCCCAATCAACTCAGTAGTTGATCCAAGCAGCCGCGGTCCAGTCGTCGCCGCTGGGATCCACCGCCCCAACATAGCTCGTCCCGCCGCAGCCGGTCCCGTCGCCGCTCACGTCCCCGCTCGGGACCACGTTGGGGCTACCCCAAGCAATACTGCCCAACCCGGGATCCGCGTCGAGGTTGGCGCGCGCGGGATCCTGCACCCACGCGGTCCACCCGGCGCTGTCGAGGCTATCAGCACCCGAGACGTGCTGATCCCCGCCCAGGATCCCAAAGAAGATGTTGTTGGCGATATCGACATTCCCGCCGTCAGCCTCGACGAAGGTCGCCTCGTCCGCGAGGTTGGTAGCCTCGTTGGTGGTGTTGGTGAAGATGTTGGCGTACCAGCTGCCGTGGGTGCCCTCTTTGATCGTGATCCCCTTGCTCTTGCCACCGCCGGCACCGGATCCGATGCAGGTCGTGTTGCAGATCGTCGGCGAGGTCTTGGGGGTCGCGTCGAAGTCGCTGCTTTGGTTGGAGACCTCGAAGCAGTTGTCGCCGGTCGAACCACTCTGATGGATCAGCATGTGCTGCGCGGTGCCGGCAAAGCCCTGGTCCATGTCGATCGAGTCGTCCGCGGCGCCCGTGACCACGATGTGGTCGAGGTCGAACGCGCCACCAAACATCTCGATGCCGTCGTCGAGGCCCATGTGCGACTGCACGTAGCTGACCTTGGTCGCGGTCCCGCACGCATAGAAGGTGATGCCGTTGAGCTCGTTGCCCTCGGAGATCGCAAAGCCGGCATACTCGACGCGGACGTAGCGGAGCGAGCCGCAGTCGTGGGCGGGGTTGGTGCCGCCGTAGGTCGGCGGGATCGGGAAGCCCTCGGCCATGCCCACGCCGCCCTGCAGGTTGGTCGTGGCCTCGCCAAGCAGGACCAGGCCGCCCCAGTCACCCGCGGCGGGGTTCTCGTCGTCAAACGAGGTGAACACGATCGGCGCGTCGGCGGTGCCTTCGGCGACGATCCGGGCGTCCTTCTCGATGACCAGCGCCGAGCCAGCGCTGCCCCGGATCAATGTCCCCGGCTCGATCGTCAAGGTCGCGCCGTTGACGAACACGAGGGTGTCCGCGGCGAGCACGTAGGTCTTGTCCGCGGTCCAGGTGGTGTCCTCGGAGATGTCCTCGCTGATCGTGACGGTGCTGTCGCCGTCGGTGTCGGTGTCGGTGTCGCCGTCGCCGTTGGTGTCCGTGTCTCCATCAGCGGTGCCGTCATCCGTGCACGCGCCAAGCAGCAACAAAGAGCACAACGAGCCAGTGGTCAGGAACGAAGAAATTCGCGTCATAGTTGGGCAGTAGCTACCCCGCGATTGTGACGAACCACGATCGTGTTTGCGAAGTTCATGTGACGTTCGCTGCCAGGCGACCCGAAAAAATTGCCTGGAGCTAGCGCGGCGGCCGTGTCTAGCGCGGCGAGAGCGGCTCGACCCCAAGCAGCGCGCAGGTGCGCTCATACAGCCGGGCGCAGACCTGAGCGTCATGCGCGATCGGGTGCACGCTGTCGATCTGCTTGCGCTTGAAGTACCCCCCGGCGTGGGGGCGCAGCTCCGCGGCCGGCAGCAGCGCCAGGTAGATCGAGGTTGCGGCGCCGTCGTCGAGCGAGTCGCGGCCTTGCATCTTGAACCCGTCAACGAGCAGCTTGGTGGAGATCACGCCAGGGTGCAGCGAGACCGCGATTGGCCCGCTGTCGCCGAGCCGCCGGGCGAGCTCGATCGTGAACAACACCATCGCGAGCTTGGACTGCGCGTAGGCGGCCCGGTCGTTGAAGCCCCCGTCGAAGTTGAAGTCGTCCCAGCGCAGCTCGCCCTGCTTGTGGACCATCGAGCTGACGTTGATGCAGCGCGCGGTTGGCGAGCGGCGCAGGCTGGGCAGCAGCAGCTGGCACAGCAGCGCGGGCGTGAGGTGGTTGATCGCCCACGTCAGCTCGTGGCCCTGCGGGCTGCGAGCGGCCTCGGTCATGAACACACCAGCGTTGTTGAGCAGCACGTCGAGCGGGCGATCACCGAGGGTGTCCTCGAGCGCGGTCGCGAGCTCGCGGACCGCCTGAAGATCCGAGAGCTCGGCCGCCAGCGACTGCACCCGACCGTGACCAGGGATCGCCTCGAGCGCGGCGATGACGGGCTCGAGCTTGGCCTGCGTGCGGCCGTGGATGATGAGATCGGCGCCGGTCGCCGCGAGTGATTCCGCGGTCCTGCGTCCAATGCCGTCAGTCGCGCCAGTGATGAAGATCGTGGAGGTCATGAGTCAGGGCGAGGGGTCTTCGAAGCCGGTGCTGATGTCGGCCAGCAGCTGCAGCCACTCGACCTCGTCGGGGGGCAGCTGCTCCGGCGCGTAGTCCGTGCTCGTGCAGGGCAGGTTCGAGATCTTGCCGAACATCACGCAGCCCGCCAAGTAGCTGCCGGCCAGCGAGGGGTGGCTGCCATCGCCAACATACAGCTGGATCGGCGGATCGACCCACCACGCCATCCACCACGCGTCACCCACGGGCGCGACCTCGGTGTCGCTGGCGAGGGCCGCGTTGACGTAGCCTTCAGCGAGCGCCTGGTGCATCTGCGTGAGATCCATGCCGAGCTGCATGAGATCCGCGTTGCCCTCTTCGCGCGGCCAGGTCTGGAACAGCAAGACCCGTGCGTCACCGGCCATGGCCACCTGCTGCGTGAACTCGATGACGGCCTGCTCGAAGCTTGGGTAGTCGAGGATCGGCTCGACGCTCTGGCCCTGCAGCACGACGACGTCCCAGTCGCCCGCGAGCGCGTCGAGGACGGCGGGGTTCTGGAGGTGATCGATCACGCGCGCGCCTCCGACGGTGATCGAGTCGCTGATCACCGGCGCGAGCGAGCTGGCGCTGAGTGCCTCGACGATCCCCGGTAGATCGTTGGCCGCCGTGTAGCTGTTGCCGACGAACAGCACATGGACCGGCTGCGGGTCGCCATCGCCGTCGCCGTCGCCATCACCTGAGTCGCCATCGCCGTCACCTGGGTCGCCATCGCCGTCCCCTGGGTCGCCATCGCCGTCGCCATCCCCGGGGTCACCATCGCCGTCACCCGAGTCGCCGTCGCCGTCGCCCGGGTCGCCGTCCCCTGGGTCGCCATCACCCGGTTCGCCATCGCCATCGCCATCGCCATCGCCGCTGCCGGTCTCGCCGGAGGTCTGCGCGCCGCTGCCGTCAACGACGACGCAACCGGGCAGCGCGAGCAGCCCAACGAGAGTCAACGTGCAAAACAAGCGCATTCGCGGTCAACGATACCCCTCCGCCTGCAGCGTGAACAGCCTGGCGTAGCGCTTGTCGTTGGCCATCAGCTGCTCGTGGTCGCCCTCTTCAATGACCTTCCCGTGGTCGAGCACGACGATGTGGTCAGCCGAGCGCACGGTCGAGAACCGGTGCGAGATCAAGATCGCCATGCGATCCGCGGTCAAATTGCGGACATGCTCGAACACGGTGGCCTCGGCCTCGGCGTCCATCGCCGCGGTTGGTTCGTCGAGCACCAAGATGTCGGCGGCGGTCCGCATGAAGGCCCGCGAGAGGGCGACCTTTTGCCACTGGCCGCCGGACAGCTCGCGCCCGTCCTTGAACCATCGGCCCAGCTGCGTGCGGTAGCCGTCGGGCATGTCGGCCACGAAGGTGTCGGCCATGCCCAGCTGCGACGCTTCGCGCCAGCGGTCCTCGTCGTCAAAATAGTCGACGTCGCCGGCACCCACGTTCTCGCCCAGCAGCATTTGATAGCGGGCGAAGTCTTGAAAGATCACGCCCACGCGCGCGCGCAGCTTGGCGGGATCCCACGCCGACAGCTCGAGACCATCGAGGGTGATGCGGCCTTGGCTGGGCTCGTACAGCCGCGTCAGCAGCTTGATCATCGTGGTCTTGCCCGAGCCGTTCTCGCCGACCAACGCCAGCGACTGGCCCGGAACCAGATGCAGCGTGACGTCGTCGATCGCGGGCGTGGTCGCGCCTGGGTAGGTGAAGCTCACGCCCTCAAAGCGCACGCCGTCGCCAGGCTTGGGCCCAGCGGTCTGAACCCCCGGCTCGCTGCCGACCGGCTGATCCAGGTACTCATAGAGGTTGGACAGGTACAGGTTGTCCTCGTACATGCCGCCGATCGCCGACAAGCTGGCCGCGACCGCCGACTGGCCCTGGCGAAACACCAGCAGGTACATGGTCATCTCGCCCAGGCTGATGTGGCCGCGCACGGTCTCGACGGCGATCCACGCGTAGGCGCCGTAGAACGCGGCGGTCCCGAGCAGGCCCAGGGTGAAGCTCCAAAACCCGCGGCGCAGGGTCAGGCCGCGATCCTCGGCGAACACCAGCGTGAAGATCTCACGGTAGCGCTGCAGCAGCAGCGGTCCGAGGCCGTAGAGCTTGACCTCTTTGGCGTAGTCCTCGCGCGCGAGCACGGTCTCCAGATACATCTGCTTGCGGGTCTCGGGGGAGCGCCAGCGAAACAGGCGAAACGCCTCGCCCGAGAACTTCGTCTCGACCAAGAACGCCGGCAGCCCGCCAAGCACCAAGACCAGCACCGCCCAGGGTGAGAACGCGAGCAGCAAGATCGCGTAGCTGATCAGCGAGATCGCGTTCTGGACCAAGCCAAAGGTGCGGTTGACCAGGCTCAGTGGGCGCGACGACGCCTCGCGTCGGGCCTGGGTCAGCTTGTCGTAGAACTCGGAGTCCTCGAAGTGGACCAGCTGCAAGGTCAGCGCCTTCTCGAGGATCATGACGTTGACCCGGTGGCCAAGCATCGCCCGCAGCAGCGACTGGCACACGCTCAAGCCCTTTTGCGAGGCGGCGAGCACGACCATGACCCCGCCCTCGAGGGCGACCCAGCCAAGCACCAGCGCAAACGCGGGCGCGGCCCCGGCTTGGACGGCGGCCGAAGCGGCGACGACGGCGTCGACGATCTCGCGTCCGATCCACGCCCCGGCCGCAGGCATCAGGCCGGCGATCAAGGTCAGCGCTGCGATCAGGATCGTGAGCAGCTTCGAGCTGGTCCAGACCAGCTCGACGGCGCGGCGGCTGTACTGAAACACGCCGAGGAATTGTTTGGTGACCGAGCCCTTGGAGTTCCGGGCCGCGGCGTTGGCTTCGGCGCCGTGCGGCGAGGGGCGGGCGTGCTTGCTGTCGTGGGCGACCATGAGCGGGAGCGGGGGAGCGTCGCCCATCATGGGGCTGTGCGTCGATGGCCGCACCCCCCCGAAACGAGGGGGGCTGGTCTGTGGCGCTCAGCCCCGAGTTCGCGTCCGGACCGCACGGAGCACCGCTCCCGCGATCACCAGATCCACGAGGATGATCCACAGCGGCCCCCGAGGTCCGAGCGCCAGCGCGTAGCCGAGGGCCCACGGAACCGACATCGCCCCGAGGCTCGCGCCGACGAAGAAGGTGCTGGTCACGGCGCCGTCGAGGCGCATGTGCTGACTTGCGAGCGACAAGGTCGCGGGGAACATCGACGCGAGCGAGAGCCCGAGCGCGACGGTTCCGATCCACATCGCGGTCTCGCCGGGGATCAGGACCAGGCACGACACGCTTGCGATCGCGCCGAGTAGATCGATCGTCAGCAGCGTCTGCGGCCGGACCCGGGCCGCGAGCGGGATCGTCAGTACTCGGGCCAGGGTGAACGCGGCCCAGAAGCTCGACACCAGCTTGGTCGCGGCGTCCTGGTCGAAGCCGCTTCGGGTCGCGACGGTGAACGACCAGCCCGCGAAGCCAGCCTCGGCGCCCTGGCACAGCACGAACCACGCGACCAGCAGCCCGATCAGGCGGCTGTCGGCGCGCGCGGGCGAGCTCGGCTCGGTCGTGACGGGCTCGGTTTGGGTTGGACTCCGCGTTGAAGATACGCCCACGGCGAACGGCACGATCGCCAGCGCCAACCACCAATATCCCCACGCGACCGAGCTCGACGCCCCGACCACGAGCGGCGCGAGCAGGGCCCCGACGCCATAGCAGCAGTGCAGCGCGCTCATGTAGGGGGCAATGCGGGCGCCTTGGACCCGCGCGAGCATCATGTTGTTGCCGACGTCGAGGACGCCCTGCGCGGACCCGAGCAGCAGGAACAGGCCGACCAAGCCGATCCGGGTCGGCACCAGCGGAACCGCCGCGAGGCCGGCCGCGATCACCAGCAGCGCTCCCACGAGGATCGGATGCGCGGTCCGGCGATCGTAGATCCGCCCGACGACCAGCGACGCGAGCAGATACCCGAGCGAGCGGGCCGCGAACAAGATGCCGAGCGCGTCGGGATCGCTGCGGGTCTGGGCCGCGAGCGCGGGCAAGGTCGGGCCAAGCACTCCCGACATCAAGCCGAGCGCCACGTGGCCGCCAAAGTATCCGGTTGTCTGGCGCGCCGCCTGGCCCCGCATGTTCGGGGCGGAGCATCGCCGGTTCGCTACCGGCGGTCTAGGAGCCCGCCGGCTTCTGAGGATCTCCACGGTACCGGTGTTGCGGTCGCCGGTGTTGCGCGCCAGCGCGACGGCATCGCGGATCAGCGCTGCCTGGTCACCCCACACCTGAGGTATGACGCCGAGCAAGATGGCCGCACGAGAGCTACATGGTACGTGGACGCCGCTGCCCTTGGTCCAGACTGCAGGCAAGCGAATCAAGGGCAGCGACCTGGCGCTCGGCGAGGCCGGTGCGTTCTTGGGGGTCTGTGAGGAGGGGCTGGCGCCGTGGGTTCGGCTCGGGCGCTGGGAGGCTGGGGCCTGGACTTGGAGCGCGCCGTGGACCGTGCCCCCGCGGCCGGACAATGCGGGGGCGCCGGATCGATGGGTAGGCCAGATCGACGAGGTCGGGTCGGTGTGGCTGGCGATCGACCGTCTCGATCCGATGCGCATTGCGATCAACCGGACCGAGTATCAAGGCGGCAGCTACGGCGTGGTCGTTGGGCGGTGGGGCGGCGTGTTTGATCAGATCGAGTCGCCCACCGACTCGGACATTCGCTTTGGGCAGCCGATCGTGCTTCGCGGTGATGAGCTGTGGTCCAACGACATGAGCGCTCTGTGGCACTTTCGGCGGGTCGCGGGCAGCTGGCGGGGTGTGTCGACGGACTGCACGCCGCAATTTTCTGGGGGCGCCGACGAGCTCGGGTGGATCGCCGATGTCGCCAGCGATGGGCGCTGGGTGGTGCAGGATGTGTGGACGCTCGTCGCGGTGTTCGAGCGCCGACCCGTGCGCGGCGGGGGTGAGCGGTTTGCCTGGACGCGGACGTTGGCGTCGAAGACCAGCGTGAAGGGCATGGCGCAGACACCAAACGGGCTGGTCGTCGTGCATGAAGACCGCGACGGCGTCGCGCTGGAGATCGTGTTGCACGATGAGGACCTCCGGCCGATCCAGCGATGGACGCTGGACGAGGCGTTCACGGCGAGCTCTGCGGTTGTGGCGGGGCATCGAGTGGTGCTGCATCGCCAGGATGCGCTGCTGGTATTCGACCTGTATACGGGTTCGGTCACGCACCAGTTGATGATCCCGAAGGAGCTGGTCAAGGTTGGGCGGTATGCGCTCAACGCTAGCGTGCGGATCTTTGGGGACGTGGTGTGTGTGATGTCGGATTGGGAGATCGGGGTCTATGAGCTTTAGTCGCGCTTCATGAAGCCGTAGCCGTTGTTGATCAGCGGCATCACCTGCCCCCTCCAGTAGCGTTCGACCTGCACGCCCGCCGGCAGACACCGACCGATTACATCATCGATCCGAAGTCGGAGGTGTTCGGACTCGACCTTGTCGAGGCACGTCCGCAGCTTCAGCCCGGGCGTCCGCCCCAGCGTGAGAAGCCGCGCACGAACGGCTGTTTCCGCTTGGGCGCGCTCGTTGTCGTCGCTAGCGAGGTCGATGAGCTCGTCGATGTCGTCGGCGCTGAGGTAGAGCGTCAGCGATTCGATCCGAACGAGCGCCTCGTGGCGAATCTGCTCGAGATCACCCCAGTTGATCCACAGCGAGCGAAGCCGCGAGAGCATCAACTCGGAAGGCTCCCAGCCGTCGAGGCTACAATTTCGTGATCTTCCTGGGAAGCTCAGGGCAGCACGCGAATGCTCGCGCGCACCAACAGCCGCTCGGGATTGGGCAGCGCGACCAAGTTCACGCCGCAGCGCGCGAGCTCGTCGTCGGCCATTCGGTGGGTCCACTCGTAGGCTCGGGCCACGCCGGCCCCCGCTTCGGCAAGCAGCTCTGTGATGCGTAGATCCGAGCGCTGGCCATCTGGCTGCATTTCGGGGTTGAGCTGCCGCAGCTCCGCGCCCAGCAGCTGCCCCGGCGGCCAGCCAAACAAGCGCGCGGCGTGGGCGTTGCTGTCAACGATGCGCTGGGTGCCGACGTCGATGATCAGCAAGGCTTCGGAGGTGCTCCGAAACAGCGCGCGGTGGCGTGCCTCGCCGTGGTCGAGGTGCTCGAGGTACACGAAGCGCGTCACGGCGTCGGCCATGCGCGCGCCAAACCGGGCGAACAGGCGCGGCTCGTAGGTGAACGAGCGCGCGCGCTTGCAGTCGTGAACACCCATGAACCACGCCGGGCCCAGGCGCGGCTGGACGACGGTGAGCATCATCGAGCGGACGCCCTGCTTGGTCGCGGCCAAGCTGTTGGGCGGGATCGCGTGGGCGTTGGGTCCGGCGGCGAACACCTGCATGGTGTCGCGGGCGGTCGCGATGACGCCGTCAATGAACGGATCCTCGTCGAACACGGACTCGAGAATCTCGGCCTCTTTGGCGCGGGAGTAGACAATTGGCCCCGACGGGGCGCCGCGCGAGATCGGGATGAAGAAGCTCAGGAAGGCGCGGTCGCAGCCAAAGATGTCGAGGAAGCTCGCCACCGCGTCATGCAACATTGGAGCGATTCCCTCGCCGTCTTCGATGATCGCGTCGACG
The DNA here is from genome assembly GCF_000737335.2 of Enhygromyxa salina. Lineage (GTDB taxonomy): Bacteria > Myxococcota_A > Polyangia > Nannocystales > Nannocystaceae > Plesiocystis > Plesiocystis salina_C. The sequence continues at coordinate 43,352 of NZ_JMCC02000007.1, forward strand.
GTCTCGATCGCGGCGAGGATCGACTCGGCCTCGGAGGGCAGGATGGTGTCGAGATCGTTCATGAGCCAGGCGTGGGTGGCGAGCGGGAGCATAACAGCCCCCGCTGACCCCCGCTTTACCCGCAGCGAGGCGTTGGGCTCACTCGGGACCCGCGGCCTTCTTGAAGTCTTTGCAGCGCGAGTCGGCGGCGAGCAGCGACGGCACCTCGCGGATGTAGTCGTTGGCGCCGTTGGCCGCGTAGAGATCTTCGGCCTGCTGGGCGTGGAGGCACACACCGTCCTTGTCGCGCTGGTACTTGGCGACCGCGGCCAGGCCCTCGTGCGCGGCGCCATCGAGCAGCGGCGCGGTCCCGTCGATCGCGGCTTCGTACGCAGCCTTGGCCTGGTCGAGCCGCTCGGGGTGCTTGATCTGCGTGTCTTCTTCGCCCTCGCCAAACGCCTGGTTGAGGTGAGCCTCGGCCAACATCAGGTTGTTGAGGCTCTTGTACGGCCCGCCAAGCGCGAGCGCGGCCTCGAGCGCGGCCTGGCCAGCGGCGGCCTCGTGAACGCGGACCTGGTAGGTTGCCTGGGCGATCGCGGCGAGCTGCTGGACTTCGACGTCACCAAGGCGCTCACCATCCGCCACCGCTTGCTGTGCAGCGGCCTTGGCGTCTTCGGGGACCGCTTCGGCGGCGGCCAGAGCCATCAGCGCGCCGGCCATCGCGTGGGCGCGAACTTGGGTGTCGGCGGTCATGGTGTCACGCAGCTCGGCGGCCGAGGACGCGACCGCCTCGTACTCACCCTGCAAGTAGCGCTGGTAGAGCGCGGAGATGGCGGCCGGGTCGGGATCCTGGGGGGGCAGCGGCTCGAGCTCGGGCGGCGCCTCTTCGGGTTCGACGTCGCCGTCGCCAGTCGCAGCCTCGTCGGGTTGGACGGTTGGTTCTTTCTTGCAGGCCGGCGCGACGGCCAGGGCAGCGAGGGTGAGCAGGGAGATCAGCGTGGTCGGGAGTCGCGTGTTCATGATGTCTGTGAGTCTGGTTCGGGGTCGTTGGAGTCGATGGCAGGCTCGGCCTGGCTCGCGGGTTCGGCCTGCTTGGCGTGCTTGGCGTGCTTGGCATGCTTGGCATGCTCGGGTCGCTCGATCACCCGCACTTGGATCTGCCCAAGCCCGCCCAGCATGCCACGCAGGGCCTGCCCACCTACGGTCTGGGGCTGTTCGAACAGCAGCAGCTCACCCACGACCTCAACGCGATCGCCGAGGTACAGCCCGATCGTGTCGTGGGGTCCGTGGTCTTCACGCGGGGCGATCACCCGCGCGGCCTCGAGCTGCTCGAGGCCGATCACGCCGCTGTCGTCGGCCAGCACGATCATCTCGGCGGCGATCGCTGTGGCGCGCGCCGACTTTGCGCGGTTTTGATAGACGCAGGCGTGCTCGCCGGTTCCGAGCGCGCCGTCGCCCTGCCGCAGGGTGCCGACGAGGTGGATCTCGCCGGCCTTCGCGGCGGCGATCGTGCTGATCGGCAGCCGCTCGAGCTTGGCGACGTGCAGGTTGAAGTCGGGCTTGCGACGGATCCCGCGGCGGCCCTTTTTCTTGCGCATCACCGCGTTGGTCATGACCATGACCCCAACCGCGAGGGTGATCAGCAGCGCGACCTTGGCCCACGGCGCGTCGAGCAGCCAGTTGATGTCTTGATCGCCGTCGGGCACGCGCTGCCCACCGAGCTCGGGCGGGGCCCACGCCACGCCCAGCGTCATCGCGCGCGCCGCGATCCAGGATCCAACCATTGCGAGCTGCATGGGCATCATGGCTACCAATACGCCTCGACCAGCATCAGCGTGAACTCCACCGAGCCGGTGTCCTGCCCGTCCTCGACGACCTCGCCGACGAGCAGTGAGCGACCGACCTCACCGGGCTCGATCCGCTCGACCCGCTCGCCGTACAGCTGTGGGCCGTCCTTGAAGTCGACTCGCGGCATCGCGCCCTCGATTGCGACCGGGCCGTTGTTGGTCATGGTCACGACCCAGCGGATCCGGCCCAGCCAGATCTCTGGCCGGCCCTCCACCGCTAGATCCAGCATCGGCCCGATGTCGTACGCGCGGTTGGGCCGGCCCTCGTGGATGCGCGGCAGCAGGCGCATGCGGCTGCTCTGGTAGTCCATCTGGACCAAGAACTCGCGCATGACGTTGAGCCCAAGCAGCCCGCCAGTGCGCTCCGTGGCACACGAGTCGCAAACCGAGACCAGCAAGCCGGGGATCCGCACGTCGCCAAGGATCAGCGCGGGCAAGTGGACCATCCGCGACTCTCGCAGGCCGCTCGCGGTGTTGAACTCGAGGCTGGGCGCGTCGTCGGGGATCTCGATGCCGAGCTCGCGCGCGGTCGCGGACGTCAGCGTGGTGTACGAGGCACCGGTGTCGAACAGGTAGTCGAGCTGCTTGGTCCGGCCACTGGGACCCTCGAGCTCGAGCGACAAGAAGATCGCGGCGCCCTGCTCGGTGAACGGCACGATGATGTGGCCGTCGAGGGCAACCCGGGTGTTTTCGAGCAGTGGCTCGGGGAACTTGGCGCCGTCGGGGTCGATGTTGTCGGCGGCCTCGTGGCCGAACGCGCTGAGCTTTCGCGTGGCGGAGTGGGTGTCGCCGAGCTGGCCTTGGACCACCCACTCGCAGCTGCGCAAGGTCGTGCCGACCCGATCAGGCACGAGCAAGATCGCGATTGCGAGCGCGCTGGCGTTCCAGACCCCTGGCAGCCACGCCATCGCGACCTTGATGCGCTTGGGTTGAGCGTGGTGCTTCCAGGCGGCGAGCGCCAGCGGCAGCCCAAGCGTGAGCACGAGCGCCAGCAGCCACAGCCAGGTCGCGTGCCAGCCTTGATTGGCGATGCGCGACAGCGAGAACATCGTGAGCAGCGCGACCACGGTGATCGCGAGCGAGACCAAGCTCAGCATCACCCATCCGAGCGCGGCCACGACCGTGTCGAGGGTCGAGTCGGGGCTGGCGTTGCGCTGGGTTGGGGGCGAGGACCGGGGATCTGCCCCCAGTGGTGTGTTGGGCACGCTCAAGTGGCGGCAATGTAGCAGCTCAGTCCGCCCGTGGCTGCCCGCCTAGCGGCAACTCCACGGATGCGGCCCACGGGCCGCTTTGTCCACGTGTGGCCCACGGACGGCTGTGTCGACGTGCGGTCTTCGGACCACTCACAGTCGGTCCCGCCAACGCCGCGGCCTCGTCAACGACCCAGCGCGCCCTGTCGCCAGCGACGGAGCCAGAAATGTGACCTGCAACTCTGAACGTTGGTTGGCGGGCGCAGTGCTTGCGCCTAAGATCCAAGCATCACGATGTCGGGGCCCCCGAGTGCCAAGCCGCCGATCTTCAAGATCGGGTTCGAATCCTACGACGACTTCTTGGTCGAGTATGGCGATCACCTTCGCAAGGGGGTGCTGATGTTGCCCGCTGCGATGGGGCTGGGGCCAGGGCAAGACGTGCGCATCAAGCTGGTGCTGCCCAACCACAAGGTGCTGTATCTCAAGGGCTGCACGCGCGACCACGACACCGGCAGCTACGCGGCGCTGGGGCCCAAGGCTGGCGCCGACGAGATCCAAGTTCAGCTCGCAAGCTTCTCGGCCGAGCAGAGCCAGGCGCTAGAGAGCTGCGTCAGCGGGGCGCTCGCCACGGATCCCAAGGCGGTCGCGCCGGAGGAGTCAGGCCCGATCAACCTGTTGCTGGTCGACGACTCGGTCGGCGTGCGGATCGAGCTTGGCGACGCGCTGCGGGATCGCGGGCTGCGGGTGCGGGTCGCCGAGAACGGCTTGGTCGCGATCGCGGCCGCGCTCAAGCGCCCCCCCGAGATCATCCTGTCCGACGTGGAGATGCCGGTCATGGACGGCTGGACCTTCTTGCGCATGACCCGTGCGCGGCAGCGGCTGGCCCACATCCCGTTCGTGTTCTTCACCCGCCTGACCGATGACCTCTCGCGCCTCCAGGCCTATCGCATGGGTGTAGAGGACTTCTTGTCCAAGGACACGGGCGCAGATGAAGTGCTCGCGCGCCTGCATGGGGTGCTGGCGCGGCACAAGAACCGCCCCCAGCCCGTAGCCGCGAGCGCGCTCGGGCAGACCGGCCAGGGTCTGCGCGGCGACCTCGAGCACGTCAAGCTTGGCAGCCTGATGTCGTTCCTCGAGTCGGAGAAGCGCAGCGGTCGGCTGTTGCTCGACAACGGCCGTGATCAGGCGGTGCTCGAGATCAACCGGGGCTCGCTCGCGGGCGTCGAGAACTTGGGCAACTACTCGCACGCGCACGATCGCGTGTTCGAGCTGCTCGAGTGGCAGACCGGAAACTTCGAGTTCGCCCAGGCCGACGACAGCGACATGCCCGAGCCAGCCGGCGAGCTGACCCAGCTGACGTACCTGTTGATGGAGCACGCGCGCCGGGCCGACGAGGCCGCGAACCCCAACAACGGCTAGGAGGACGTCGGCACCAGCAGGCGAAACAGGGCGCCGGGTCCCTCGCTGTCCAGATACTCCAGCGATCCCTCCATGCTCTCGGCGAGCCCCTGCGAGATCGCCAGCCCCAGCCCGGTGCCCTCGCCGGCGCTGCGGGTGGTGAAGAAGGGCTCGAACAGGCGGGGGCGGACGTCATCGGGGACGCCCGGGCCATTGTCGCGAACATCAACGGCCAGCGCATCGGCGAGCGCCCGCACGCGGACCCGGACCTTGGGCGGATCCTCGTCGCCTTCGCGAGCCGCCCGCGCGCCGTTGAGCACCAAGTTGATCAGGATCTGCTCGACCAAGGCCGGGTCGGCGAAGGCCTCGAGCTCGGGATCCCCCGCGACCTCGAGCGTGACGCCTGCACAGCGCGGGTCGGCCCGCAGCAACGTGACGACCTCCTGCGCGCGCGCGACCAGTGAGAACGCCAGGGTCGCCTTCTTGGCTGGCTTGGAGTAGTCGAGCAGCTGGGCGACGATCGCCTGAATTCGCTGGGTCTGGGCCTGCACGCGGACCAGTAGATCGCTGGCGTCGGCGCCGATCTGGGGCTCGCCAAGCAGCAGCTCCGTGTAGCCAACGATCGCCGCGAGCGGGTTGCCGACCTCGTGCGCGACACCGGCGGCGAGCCGGCCGATCGCCGCGAGCCGCTCGGCTCGTTGCAGGCGTTCGTGAGCGCTCGCGAGTGTTGATTGCTGTTCGCGAAGCGACGCGGTCATGTCGTTGAACGCGAGCGCGAGCTCGGCGAGCTCGGCGGGGCCTTCGGTCGGGGCCTCGACGTCGAGCTCACCCTTCGCGACCCGCGCGACCGCGGCCTCGAGCGCCCGCGTGGGCCGCAGCACCTGCAGCTCCACGAGCAGGCCGCCCAGCACCAACAACAGCACACCCACGCCGACCGCGACGATCAACATCTCGCGCCAGTCGTGGCTGCGGGCCCAGGGCGAGTGCTCGGCGATCATGCGCAGGGTCACGCGCTGGCCGTCGCGGGTGGGGATCGGCTCGTCGATGATCAACATCTGATAGCGATCGAGCAGCTGATCATCCACGCGCGAGCCCAGCTGGATCGGCGGAGCTGGCAGCGCTTCGAACCCCGCGTGGACCCCCACGCTGGCGAGCTGCTCGAGCTCGTCATCGGCGCGGATCCGGTGGATCTCGTAAGATACGCCCAGCTGCGCGGCCGAGTCGTGCAGCAGCTCCTCGAGTGACTCGCGCTGAAGGTCGCCGTTGCGAAACGAGCGGGCCGCGAGCATGGCCAGCCCGCGGGCGTGGCTCTGCAGCCGCTCGATCTCCTGTTGATCATGGCGCCGCTGGCCCAGCCACTCCGCTGTGAACGACAGCGAGACCACGGCCATCACCAGCACGATCGTGAGCATCGCGATCAGCTCGACACGCAGGCTGTAGCGGCGCTTGCCGGGGGCTGGGTCCGCCACGACACCTTTATATGCCCCCGGGGCCGAGCCTGCCATTTCGGCCCCGGGGCATCGGTGCGTCCGAGGTGCGAGACCGCCCCTCGCCTCGCAGATTTCTTGCGGCCTCGACCGTCATGGGTATGCGGTTTTCACGCAACCGCATGAGAGCCTGCCAAATTCGAGCCTTCTAGATGGAGGGCCAACTTCAGCGCCGTTGTCAATATCAACAAAATACCAACTAGCTCCCCAAGCGCGGATGCGATAGCAGCGCGCCCGGACTCATGCTGCCTTTTGAACTCCCCGACTTCTACATGCCGTATCCGGCGCGCTTGAATCCGCACTTGGAGGGAGCACGGACGCACTCCAAAGCATGGGCCTACGAGATGGGGATTCTCGTCGCCCCGGGCAGCGACGATCCGCCGATCTGGGATGAGCGCGTATTTGATGCCCACGACTACGCGTTGCTCTGCGCCTACACCCACCCAGACGCGACCGGGCCCGACTTGGACTTGGTCACGGATTGGTATGTATGGGTGTTCTATTTCGATGATCACTTCCTCGAGATCTACAAGCGCACCAGGAACTACGCGGGGGCCAAAGCCTATCTTGCCAGGCTGTCGGCGTTCATGCCGCTCGATGTCTCGACGGTCGACGAGGCGCCAACCAACCCCGTCGAGCGTGGCTTGTTGGATCTGTGGGCACGCACGGCCCCGAGCATGTCAGAGGCGTGGCGAGAGCGCTTCATCGAGGCGACGACGCACCTGCTCGATGAGTCGCTGTGGGAGCTCGCCAACATTCAAGAGAATCGGGTGTCCAACCCGATTGAGTACATTGCCCTGCGTCGCAAGGTTGGGGGCGCGCCCTGGTCGGCCGGCTTGGTCGAGTATGTCGTGCGCGGTGAGGTCCCCGCGGCGGTCGCGGACAGCCGGTCAATGTGTGTATTGCGGGACTCGTTCTCGGACGCCGTTCACCTGCGCAATGACATCTTCTCTTACCAGCGCGAAGTTCAGGACGAGGGCGAGAACGCCAACTGCATCTTGGTCGTCGAGCGATTCCTGGGCGTTGACACCCAGACCGCCGCCAACCTCACCAACGACCTCTTGACCTCGCGCCTGCAGCAGTTCGAGAACACTGCATTGCTCGAGGTGCCCCCGCTCGCCGACGAGCACGCGCTTGGCCCCCTCGAGCGCCTGGACATCTTCAAGTACGTCAAGGGCCTGCAAGACTGGCAGTCCGGTGGCCACGAGTGGCACATGCGCTCTAGCCGGTACATGAACGAGCGGGCCGGCACCGCGGCGACGGAGAGCGGCCTCCCCAGTGAGCTTGGCGCCCTCTACAACGTCGCCGCGCGCATGGGCCTGACCCCCGGCGCGCTCGGTCTGAGTCGGGTCAAGAGCTACACCCACGTGCCGTTCAAGCCGGTCGGGCCGGTGGCCCTGCCCAACTTCTACATGCCGTTCACCACCTGGGTGAGCCCGCACCTCGACGACGCGCGGCGCAGCTCCAAGGAGTGGGCCCGTCGAATGGGCATGCTGATCGCAATCCCGGGTGTTCCGCATGCGCACATCTGGGATGACCACAAGTTCGACGTCGCCGACGTCGCGCTGTGCGGCGCCATGATCCACCCGGAGGCGAGCGCCGAGCAGCTCGATCTAACGAGCTGCTGGCTGGTGTGGGGCACCTACGCCGACGACTACTTCCCGATGATGTTTGGCAACGCCCGCAACATGGCGGGCGCCAAGCTGTTCAACGGGCGGCTCGCCTCGTTCATGCCGCTCGACGGCGCCCCGATGCCAATTCCCACGAACCCGGTCGAGGTCGGGCTCGCGGATCTGTGGGTTCGGACGGCGGGGCCAATGACCGAGATCGGGCGTCGGATGTTCCGCAAGGCGGTCCTCGACATGATCGAGAGCTGGCTGTGGGAGCTCGCCAACCAGATGCAGAGCCGGGTCCCGGATCCCGTTGACTACATCGAGATGCGTCGCAAGACCTTTGGGTCGGACCTGACCATGAGCTTGTCGCGGCTGGCGCTCGGGGACCAGATCCCGCTCGAGCTGCTGGCGACTCGCACGATGCGCGAGCTCGAGAACTCCGCGGCCGACTTTGCCTGCTTTACCAACGACATCTTCTCGTACCAAAAGGAGATGGAGTTCGAGGGTGAGCTCAACAATTGTGTGCTGGTCGTCGAGCACTTCTTGGGCTGCGACTCGGTCCGCGCGGTCGAGGTCGTCAATGATCTGATGACCGCGCGCGCCCAGCAGTTCGAGCGGATTGTCTCGACCGAGATCCCGGCATTGGTCGAGGACTTCGAGCTCGACTCGAGCGCCAGCGCCAAGCTCGATGGCTACATCGAGGGCCTGCAGCAATGGATGGCGGGGGTTCTGCGCTGGCACGCCGCCGTTGACCGCTACAAAGAGCCAGAGCTGCGCGCGAGCTCGCCGGCGCACGGGTTCCTCGAGCGCTTGGCGGGCAACAGCGCCCCGGGGGCGCTCCACCGCCCGGCCATGGGCAGCACGCCCCGCACGCCCAGCTTGCCCAGCACCGCGAGCCAGCCCGCAGCCCCGGCCGCCAACGCGAAGCTCCCACCAACGGGCCCCACGGGCCTCGGGACCTCCGCGGCCCGGCTGCTCGAGATGTTCGAGGCGCACGCGCAAGAGCGCGCGCGCGCTGGCGCTCCGACGCCGCCAGCCATCACCCAAGGCCCAGGCGGCCTGGGCACTTCTGGGTCTCGGATTGGCTCCGCCTAGCCTCGACCCACGTCCAAATCCAAGCGCTCGTCGAGCGCTTGGCTACATTTTCACCTGTTCGACCAAGACCTGATCCCGAAGAGAACCACTCAAATGGCAAATACGGAAGAGACCAACCAACATACGAGCTTGGATACGTCGGCCGCCCGCAACCTGGCGACCACGACCAAGTCAACCCCGCAGATGCAAGGCATCAGCTCGCGGTGGCTGCTCAAGCTGCTGCATTGGGTCGATGTGCAAGGCGGCGTGTATCGCGTGAACCGACGGCTGAGCTACGCCGTGGGTGACGGCCGGGTGACATTCACCAACATCGGGGCCAAGGTCCAGGTCGTGCCGCAAGAGCTGTGCGAGCTGCCGGTGCTCCGCGGCTTCGACAACCTCGAGGTGCTGCAGGCCCTGGCCGACCGCTTCGTTCAGCGGGATCTGAAGCCGGGCGACGTCATCGTGGAATTGGGCAAGCCGGCCGACTCGGTGTGTCTCATCGCCCACGGCAAGGTCAACATGATCGGCGCCGGTAAATACGGCGACATGACCGTGTTGGACACGCTGGCCGACGGCGATCACTTCAGCTACGAAGCGCTGCTCGAGGACCAAGACTACTGGCAGTTCACGGCCAAGGCGGTCACGACCTGCACGGTCCTGACGCTCCAGCAGCAGGTGTTTGACGACATGATCGCGCAGTCCGACGCGCTGCGGGCCCACGTCGAGGGGTTCAAGGCCCGGGCCGCGCTGCCGCAGGACAACGAGGGCGAGGCCGCGATCGAGATGGCGGCCGGGCACAAGGGCGAGTACGTGCTGCCGGGCGCGTTCGTCGACTACGAGCTCAAGCCCCGCGAGTACGAGCTGAGCGTGGCGCAGACCGTGCTTCAGGTCCACACCCGGGTCGCGGATCTGTTCAACAACCCAATGAACCAGACCGAGCAGCAGCTGCGTCTCACGATCGAGGCGCTGCGCGAGCGGCAAGAGTACGAGATGATCAACAACCGCGAGATCGGGTTGTTGCACAACACCGATCTGGATCAGCGGATCCACACCCGCAACGGTCCGCCCACGCCCGATGACATGGACGAGCTGCTGGCGCTCGTCGACAAGGAGCCCGGCTTCTTTCTGGCCCACCCCCGCGCGATCGCGGCGTTTGGTCAAGAGTGCAGCCGGCGTGGCGTGTACCCGATGAGCACCGACGTTGGCGGCCACAAGGTCCCCGCGTGGCGCGGCGTGCCGATCTTCCCATGTGCGAAGATCCCGATCTCCGAGACCCGCACCAGCTCGATCTTGCTGATGCGCACCGGCGCCGACAACCAGGGCGTCGTTGGCCTGCACCAGACGGGGATCCCCGATGAGTACCAGCCCGGCCTGAACGTGCGGTTCATGGGTATCAACGAGAAGGCGATCATGCAGTACCTGGTCAGCGCGTACTACTCGGTCGCCGTGCTGGTCCCCGACGCCATGGCGATGCTCGAGAGCGTCGAGCTGGGCCGCTCGGGCGACTAGCCTGGGCTTCCACATACACCCTCGGGCGCCGGTCTTCCGGGCCGGCTGCTCGCGGGGTGTATGTGGTCCTGCGTCTGCCACCATCCACTCAGGAGAATAGAACTGATGAATAGGGCCACGAGTCTTTCCACGGAGGCCGCTCGCAAGTTATCGAGCGTCACCAAGTCGGTTCCGCAGATGCAGGGAATCAGCCCGCGGTGGCTGCTGCAGCTGCTCCCCTGGGTGGACGTCCCGGGCGGCGTGTACCGCGTCAACCGTCGACTCAGCCACGTGGCGGGCGACGGGCGCATCGAATTTACTGATGTCGGCGGATCGGTGCGGGTGATCCCGCACGAGCTGTGCGAGCTGCCGTGCTTGCAGGGCTTCGAGGACGCCGAGATCTTGGAGGCGCTCGCCGATCGCTTCGTGCAGCGCGAGCACGCGGCAGGCGAGGTCATCGCAGAGGTCGGCGAGCCGGCCGAGCGCTTGTTCTTGCTCGCTCGCGGGCGAGCCAGCAGGACCCGGCTTGGCAAGTATGGAGACACCCTCGATCTCGGCGCGCTAGGCGACGGTGATCACTTTGGCGACGACGGGCTGCTGCAGTCCGGGCAAGCCTGGGCGTTCACGGTCCGGGCCGAGACGCCCTGCACCGTGCTCACGCTCGAGCGCAGCGCGTTCGAGGGGATGCTGCGCGAGGTGACGGCGCTGCGTGATCACGTCGACGCGTTCGTCGACAGCATGCGCAAGCCCCAAGACAAACACGGGCAGGCCGCGATCGAGTTCTCCGCCGGTCACCGCGGCGAGGTGGCGCTGCCGCACACCTTCGTGAACTACGAGCGGCGGCCTCGCGAGTACGAGCTCTCGGTCGCGCAGACGATCTTGAAGGTCCATACCCGCGTCGACGATCTCTACAACGGGTCGATGAATCAGACCGAGCAGCAGCTGCGCCTCACCATCGAGGCGCTGCGCGAGCGGCAGGAGCACGAGCTCATCAATAACCCCGACTTTGGCTTGCTCCACAACGTCGTGGGCAAGCAGCGGCTTCAGACCCGCAACGGCGCGCCAACTCCGGACGACCTCGACGAGCTGCTGTGTCGCCGCCGCCGCACCCAATTTTTCCTCGCCCAACCCCGCACGATCGCGGCGTTTGGGCAGGAGTGCACGCGTCGCGGCCTGTATCCCGAGACGACGGAGGTCGCGGGCAAGACGGTTCATGCGTGGCGCGGGGTCCCGCTGCTGCCGTGCGACAAGATCCCGATCACGGACGCGCGCACGACCTCGATCCTGGCGATGCGGACCGGTGAGGAGCATCAAGGGGTCATTGGGCTGCATCAGACCGGGATCCCCCACGAGTACGAGCCCAGCCTCAATGTCAGGTTCATGGGCATTAACGAGCGGGCTGTCATCAGCTACCTCGTGAGCGCATACTACTCTGTAGCGATCTTGGTTCCTGACGCGCTCGGCGTCCTCGAGAACGTTGAACTTGGCCGCTGACGCGGCTTGGCCATTCGCCCGGATCGCTGACTGACCCATGGAAACGCTCCGATTCAGTGACAGCCCCGAGCTGAACAACGCGTGGCTCGTCGGTCTGGCGGTCGCGCTCTTGCTGGTCATCGCGTGGTGCGGGTTGGTGCTGTCCAGCACCCTATTTCGCTGGGCCGTGAGCGCGAGCGGCGTCAGCAGCCTCGAGCCGCTGTCGGACTGGATCCACAAGCGCGCGCGGATCGCCGCGGTCGCGCTGTCGTTGCTGGTCGCGGTCGCGGGCGCGGGGCTGCTGGGGTTCACGCTGTGGCGCGGGATTGATCTGCTGCCCTACTTCGACGGGCTGTGGTCCGCGCTGACCCCAGAGTTGATGACGGCGATCGGGCGCAGCTTTGGGCTTCTGATCGCGCTGGGGGTTGGGTACTTCACGTTGGAGCGGGCCAGCCGCGGCCTGCTTCGCAAGGTCTCGCAGCTGCTGCAGGCCCGCAATTTGAGCGAGGAGGATCGGGTCCACGCCGACAGGCTCGAGGGCCAGCTGCCTTCGGCGATCAACCTGTCGATCGCCTATGCAACGGTCTCGCTCTCGCTCGAGGCCCTGCGGCTGCCCGTTGGGCTGGGTTGGTTCATCACGACCACGCTGTACGTGCTGATGCTGATCAGCGCCGGGCGAGCGCTGGTGTACTTCATCTACGTGGTCTCGGGGCAGCTGATGGAGCACAAGCCCGAGTCCGGCAAGGCGCGGCTGCTCGAGGAGTACTACCTCACGCTGCGGCGGCTGCTGCCGGTCGGGCAGATGAGCCTGGCGGCGATCATTCACGTCGGCGTTGCCACGCTCATCATCCAGCGCTTCGAGACCTTGGAGGCGTTTGCCCCCTATGGGCCGGTGCTCATCCGCATCATTGCGATCTTCTTCGCGGCCAGCTTGATCGTGGAGTTCAGCGGGGTGCTGATCTCGAAGGCGCTGGCGCCGACCTTGGTGCGCGAAGACGAGAACAACCGCCGGCGCAGCACATTTGTGGAGCTGCTGCAGAACATCGCGAAGTACATCATCTACTTTTGCGTGAGCATGATCGTGCTTCGCGATCTTGGCGTTGATCCCACGCCGATCCTGGCCGGCGCCGGGATTCTGGGTCTGGCCGTCGGCCTGGGCGCGCAGACGCTCGTGCGCGACATGCTCAACGGGATCTTCTTGCTGTTTGAAGATCAGATCCTCAAGGGTGACTACATTCGCGTCAATGACACGGAAGGCGTCGTGGAAGAGATCACCCCGCGGGTCACGCGGATCCGCGATCGCTTCGGCCGGCTTCACATTCTCGCCAATGGTGAGATCAACAATGTCATCAACTACAGTCGGGGCTGGACGCTGGCCGTGGTCGAGGTCTCGGTGGCCTACGAGGCCGACGTCGACAAGGTCCTCGCAGTGCTCGACGAGGTCTGCGCGCAAGTCCACGCCGACGTCCCCGAGCGGGTCGTTGACGCACCCAAGGTCATGGGTATCGAGAGTCTCGACGAGAGCTGGATGCGGGTTCGCATCGAGGCCAAGGTTCACCCTGGCAACCACTTCGACGTCAAGCGCCTGCTCAACCGGATGTTGTTTGACGCGTTCTTGGCTCACGACCTCGAGATTCCCTACCCCAAGGCCATTGAGCTGTCGGGTCCTCCGTTCTTGGAGCCGGCTCCAGATCCGAGCGAGGATCACGCTGGACCCAAGCTGTCAAATGACAACCTCGTAACAAAGCGATAGTGAACGGGAGTCACAATTAGGTTCGCAGGTTGAACTGTGCTCGTAGAGTGGCGCCTTTAGCCACGTTGTTTACAATGCTGTCGCGCCTTCTCGCTTCGAACCGAGGGTGAGTCTCAGCGCAGATCGGGCACATCCTGCAACCGAGCGAGCGACAGTTGATAGATCTACAGCCGCACACGAGTGAATCTCCGGGCTATTGGCCCACGGTCCACCTAGTCGGAAGTGATGCGTTCGCGCAGGCGAGCATTGCGGGCATGTTGGGGTCTAGCTACGCTGTACAGGGCTATACGAGCCCGCTCGAGTTTCTAAAACAGGCAGTAGATGCAGAGCCCGGCTGCGTCCTGCTCGAGCTGCGCATGCCCGAGATGAGCGGAATCGAGTTTCAGGCGCGACTTAGCGACCCCGAGCCGCCGCTCCCTATTGTATTCATCAGTGATTGTTCCGACGTGCCCTCGGCGGTCCGGGCCATCAAGGCGGGAGCCCAGGACTTTCTGGTCAAGCCCGTGGATGCGGATGCACTGCGCGGGGCGGTTGGTTCTGCGGTGGCGATCGACCGCGCCAGGCGGTCTGCGCAGGACGAGCGCAAACAAGCCCTCGACCGCTACGCCACGTTGTCTGCGCAGGAGCGCCGGGTCTGTCGGCTGGTGAGCGAGGGCCTGCTCAACAAGCAGATCGCGTGGGAGCTTCACCTCGCCGAACAGACGGTGCGTGTCTATCGCAGTCGGGCGATGCGAAAGCTGAAGGTCGACAATGTGGCCCACCTCGTCCGGCTATTGGTCTGCATTGATCTGTGACTGTCATCAACATGGCAGCAGGTGACATGTGGTCACATATCATGACATTGCGGCTCACTAAACACAGTTGGAGTCGAGTTCAGCCGACGACCCGCAGCCGCTTGGAGCGGATTGCGCTGTCGTGGCGGGCGCCTTCGCGAGCGGGGGCGAGCGTGTTGTGGTCACAGCGTGCGCACCCGGGCTGCGCGCCCCGAGGCTTGCCGATCCGCAGCCAGTGAACCGCGAGCCAGCCCGACGCCACGCCCAGCGTCGTCAGGGTCGCCAGCTCATGGAACCACTGGGGCAGCTCGAGCACGGCCCCACCTTAGCGCTGCGCAGCGGCCTCGTCCACGCGCCACCACCACCACGCAAGCAACCCCGCAGCGAGCGCCGCGGTCCCACCCAACCCCAGCACGATCCACCACAGCCCATCGGCCTCGGTCGCCGCGCTCAGCCGCCACGCGCCAAACCACAGCGCGTCGAACTGCGCCGAGGTCCACGCCGCGCGCGTCTGTCCGTCTCGCCAGAACGCCAGCGCGGGCTGTTGCTGGCGCCAGAACGCGATCACGGGGGTGGCCTCGAGCCGCCAGTCGGCGATCCACATGTAGCGGTCGCGGCCATACTCGTGGTTGAGCTGCCAGAACACCGAGAACACCGAGTGACTGGCCAGCCAAGCTTGCAAGGGCACGCTGGTTCCCAGCAGGGCCGCCGCCGCCGCGCGCTTGGGCCGGGTGTGCTCTTGCCAGCGCTCGAGCCAGCCCGCGAGCGGGACCAGCAAGAACGGGACGCACGGCAGCAAGTAGCGCGGCCCGATCGCCCAGCCGCCGTGCCAGTCGCTGCGACACGCGACGAACACCAGCCGCGTGAGCACCAAGGCGAGCACGAAGTAGGCCACGACCGCGTCGCGTCGGCGCATCGCCGGCCACGCCAGCGCGGCCAGGATCAGCGGCGGCGAGTACCAAAACAGGCTGCGGCCGGGGGCGATCAACATCGTGAGCAGGCCCCGGAATGGCCACACCCAATGACCGTAATGATCGAAGCGGCCGGTCTCGAAGGGCGAGCCAAACCGCCACCACTGGGTTGCGCCGAGCAGGACCACGCCGACCGTGCCCAGTCCCAGCGCGATCGCCCAGGTCCGCCAGCTCGCGCGCACGAGGCTGCGAACCTTGGCGGGTCCCAGGGCGTAGCCAAGCAGGCACGGGATCGCCAAGCAGTTGAGCACGTGCACGTGGACGCTGAGCCCCGCCACGCTCGCGGCGATCCACAGCTGCGAGCGCGCGCCCGAGCGATGGAACCGGCTGATCCCAAGCGCGGCACCAAGCAACATCACGGCGCTGAGCGGCTCACTGAGCAGGGTCCCCGCGTAGGGCCACGCCGTGGTCCCAAGCGCGTAGATCAAGGCCGTCAGCAGCGAGGTTTTCGCCCCGTGGCCAAGCGACTGCAGCCACAGCCCAAGCAAGATCGCGGCGAGCGGGGTGACGAAGCAATTGGTCAGGCTCACGACCGCGCGCAGCCAGTCGGCCTCGTGGCCGCGCTTGTGAAAGGTGTAGAGGTCCGAGCGCTGGGCGTACCGCCACAGCTTGGGGATGTCGTCGAGCGTGGCTCGGGCGAGCGCGTAGAGTGGCGCCGCGACGAGCGAGGTCCCGTGGCCAAAGAATCCGTAGCGCTGGCCATCGCGCCCGCTGCCCCAGCCGAAGGTCCCGTTGGGCCGGTCCGCCCGCTCCCCGCTGCGCTTGGGGATCCCCGGGATCGTCAGATCGTGATCCTCGACCAGACTCTGGGTCGTCTGGAACACGATCTCGTCGTCGGGATAGGTGATCCGGCCCGGCGCCGTGCACATGAACAGACAGCTGCACAGCAGCAACAACGCCACCCACGCGCGCGCGGGTGAGACGTTGTCAGCGCGGGCGAAGCTCTTCGCCCGCTCGCGGACGGCGTTCGTGGACGGGTTCACTGTGGGCGGCCAAGGCTGGTGTCTGCTCGGGCGAGACGCCTCGCCCGCTTGCGGACAGCATTCGTAGACTGGTTCACGGTGGCTGTCAGCTCAGGGCGCTGCAGTGAAAACGGGCGCGAACGATCACGTTCGCGCCCGGACTCTGTGGGGTCTGCGCTCAGCCGGAGGTGCCGCCGCCGCCGTCCATGTCGACGATGCAGGCCGAGGCGTCATACGTGCAGGTGATCATGTCGCAGCCCAAGGTGCCGCCGGAGTAGCCCAGGTCGACACAAGAGAAGCCGCCAAGGTTGCCGCCGTCGCACTGCTCGCCATCGTCGATCAGCCCGTTGCCGCACACCGCATTGCCGGTATCGCCATCACCATCGCCGGAGGTGGTTGGGTCCGCGTCGCCGTCACCCGTGCCGGAGTCGCCATCGCCATCGCCGTCACCGCTGCTGGGGAGATCCTGCGGGGTGCCATCGGTGGCGTTGTTGGAGTCCGCAGACTCGCTGCCGCTGTCAGTCTCCGCGTCGCCAGCCGTCTGCGTGGTGAAACCCGCCGACATGAACGCATTGGGACCCTCCGCCTCGGGGGCGCACGCGAGACCAAGGATCAAACAAGGAGTAAGGGCGATAGCAAACCGGCGCATCACGCCTGAAGCTTCGCGCTTGTCCAGGATTGCGTCAAGGAAAAAGTCCGAACGCGTGCACGCCAGACCAGCGTATTTGATCGAGATCGACGTTCCACGCGGAACGACGTTGCTCGTAGGTGACTTGGAGGCTGCGGGTTTTGACCGGCTCCATTGCCGGATGAATTCACAGCCAATGGCCCGAACCCGCGACATTCGAGGTTGTTCGGGCAGGTCGTGCTACACGCGGACTGTGCTGAGGCGTGCGCATCTGCTGTGGTTCGCGGGTCTGGGGGTCTCACTATTAATACAGGCATGTGGGTCCGCACAGCCACCGGTGGCGCCCGTCGTGAGTCAGCGATCCTCCCCTGCGCCTTCGCTCAGCAGCGACGACGAGGCGCTGCTCGCCAGCTTGCTCGCCGAGGACCCCAGCGACTTTCACGTTGAACGGGCCCGGATCTGGCGAATGGGGCCCGCACGCTGGGCCGTGGGCGGGTTCGAGCTCCCGCACCATCCACCGGGCGATCCGCGCGGAGTCACGTCGGCCCAGCCGCTCGAGGCGGTGATCGTCGATCCCGCAGGGCCGCGCGTGCTGCTGCCGCTCGAGGATCTGGCGGCTCGAGCGTCGCCCTCCGCGGTGGCCTCGGCTTGGTCGGCGCTGCGGCTGATCGCGGTGCTCTCGCCTGGGGATCTCGTCGCGGGTCTAAAGCGAGAGCTGCGGCCAACGCCGTGGCTGACCGTCTCGGCCGGCGTCGGCCTGAGTCCGATCTCCAGCGAAGATGATCATTTACGCGCGCGCTGGGCTGACCCGGCTTGCGGGTTCAGCCTCGAGCTCGCCCTCGACACCCAGGATTTTGGACCGCTCTACGAGCCCGGACCCGCCGGGCCGCCAAGCGACGCGCCCGAGCCCGCCGGCACCGTTGGCCACCGCCTCGCGCCCGGGACCGAGGTGTTCGTGGCGGCTGACGCCCGTGAGCCGATCCTGCATCTGGATCCAGCGACCCCCGGGCAGACCGAGCACATGAGCGCAGGCCAGCGCGTGATCCTCGAGGGCGCGCCAAGCCGAGGTCGCCAGGCGATCAGCTTGCGCTGCCGCGGGGTCCAGGTTCGCGGGTTTGTCTCGACCAAGGCGATCATCGAGACCACCACGCGCTACGCCGTGGTCGCGGACACGCCGCCGCCGAGCTCGAGCTGCGCCGGGTTCGAAGCCGAGTCGATCGCCGTGCCCCGAGCGACGCCCCTCTACGAACCAACCGGAACCGCCGACGCGGTGTTGGTTGGCGTCGTGGCGAACGACGTCGAGCTGCTCGCGCGCCCCGGCACCGATGGTTGGTGGGCCGGGTGCGTGGGCAGCCCGTGGGGCGACCTCTTGTTTCAGTTCCGGCTGCGGTAGGCGCCGATGTGCCGATCCAAGAAGTGCTTCCACATGTTGGTCGAGTGCTCGATCGGTGAGATCTGAAAATTGTCTTCGGCGGTGCGGATTTGCAGCTTGTTGCCGACCTGCAGCAGCACCGCGCGGACATGCTCGAACGAGATCTCGATCGACTCGTCGCGGCTGTGATCCGTGAACCGGACGCGGTCTCGAAACACCTCGACGCGCCCGAGCCCGAGCGCCTCGGGCTCGACCTGGCCATAGTGGATCTGATGCAGCTCGGCCTCGCACTCAATCGCGACGCCGTCGGCCGCGTAGCGGTTGTTGTCCAACACTGGCAGCTCGCCGAAGTGCTCGAGGACCCGCTGATAGGCCTCGTCAATGTGCATGTCGAGAGCCGGCCCGCCCTCGCCGCGCAGCCAACAGGCCAGATCCACCCGCCAGCGGGCGTTGCAGCCATTGCAGCTCACGCTGTCGTCGTCGTTGGGGACCAGCTCCAGGCTGCTGCGGCCAAAGCACTGGGGGCACGCCCACATGAATTCGGGCAGGCCATACGCCAGGCGTGAGCCGAACGAGCGCGGTGGGATCTGGACTTGGTAGGGATCCACGCTGACGTACTTCGCGACATCTTCGGTGATCTGCTCGGCCGAGACCTCGTCGCCGTAGTGCTTCAGCGCGACGTGTTCGATCACCAGCGGGATCGACCGCGGGTACTTGGCCCAGCGTGGCCACTGCATGTGCCCGGTCGAGACCCGCACGAACCCAACCGGCACGCCCAGGCGCTTGGCCATGCGACCGATCCCCGGCTTGATCGGGTTGGTCCGGCCGGTCCAGGTTCGGTCGCCCTCGGGGAACACCAAGACCGCGTCGCCCCTGCGGATCCGCCGTTCGACCTCGATCAGCGCGGCCGGATCCTTCATGCCCTTCTTGAACGGGATCATGCTGAAGTAAGGCATCATCCAGCCAAAGTAGGGCACCCGCAGCAGCTGATCCGTGCCCAGAATGTGGGTCTGCCGCAGGTTCGAGAACGGGACCATCATCACGTCCCACGGACACGGGTGGTTGCTGACCATCAGCATCGGGCCGCGGCGCGGGAATTTGACGTGGCGAACGATCTTCAGGCGCACGCCGGGGGCGACCGTGCCCACGGCGATGGTCCAGAGCATCTTCCAGACACCCCAGCGGATGACGTCGTCGCGGGTTCGGGACGGAGCGGCGTTGGACATCGCGGCCGGCAGTGTACGGCAGTCTGGCGTCACCCTGTAGGCGGAAAGCTCACCAAACCCAGGCCCACGCCGGTCATGTCCGAGTAGGTGTAGGGCTCGTTCAACCCAGTCGCCGTCAGCAAGGTTTGATACGTGTCTGGGTCGACCTTGAACGCGGTGCTCGTGCCCTGATCCACGACCCAGATCTTGCCTTCAATGTCGATGCTGATCCCAACCGGCATCGCCGCGCCGGCCAGCGGCACCGCGGGGTGCGCGACGGTCTTGCTGAGCGTGTCGATCTCGACCAGCAGCGAGCTCCCGTTGTTGGCGACCCAGCCGCGCCCTTCCGTGTCGATCATCATCCCGCGAAAGCTGGCACCGGGGACGTCGATGAAGTCCCACTGCGCCGTGCTTGGGTCGAAGTGGTAGACGGTGCGGGCCCCGGCGATCCATGGGTGGCCGTCGGCGTCGAGCGCCATCCCGTAGGTCCACTGCTCGCCGTTTGGCGGCGCTGGGATCTCGTGGACGTCCATGGTCAGGTCGCCGCCGTCGATCCGCACCAGCGGACCAACCTTCCAACCAACCACCCAAAAGTCGCCGGCTTTGTTGGTTGCGCCGCCGTAGGGTCCCCACTGGTCGCCGGGCCACGCCACGCTGACCTCGTCGAGCAGCTCGCCGGTCTCACCGTTCAGCCGGCGGAAGGTCCCGTTGTCGACGTCGCGCCAGCCAACCCACACACGCGGCTTCGTGCAGTCGTCGGGGCCAACGCCCTCCCACGCGACCGGTCGCGGGCCGTACTGGTTGTTGGTCGTGCCGCCGCTTGGCAGCGGCACATGCCACAGCACGCACTCGTCCTCGCCCCACTTGCGCACGTCGCTTGGGCCGTGCGAGGTGTCGATCTTGCCGTCGGTGTCGAGGTCGACGCAGCGGTCCTCGGTGGCGGCGATCTTGGCGATGCCGCCCGCGCGGTCGACCACGACCGCGTCGCCTAGCAGGTTGACGGAGGTTCGTGAAGGATCCGCGGCGCCGGGACCCGCGAGGTAGCGCGCCTCTTCGATCCCGGTCTCGGTGTTGATCTTGGAGACCGTGCCCTCTGGCGAGTTGGAGATCCAAATGTGGCGAAGTGAGTCCTCGTCCAGACTGTTGCCCGATCCGTCGGCGCAGCCGCCGGCCAGCGCGTCGATCTGCTCGAGGTCGAGCCGGATCGAGCCGTCGTCGGAGGTCTCCAAGATCCCGATGAAGGTGCTGATCCCGGAGCCCACGCCGTCGTCGGTGCGGGTCACGCCTGTGGCAGTCTGACTGCACGCGACGCCACCTAGCGCGATCATGATGGTGGCGAGTGCGGGTACACTACGGACATCCATCTATCGAGCATTGGAGCCGAATGTGCTCACGTCCAGCGCATAGATTTGCCTGCGCGTTTTGCTTTTGTCGTTTAGCGCAGATGGCGAGACATCGCGCGTGCGATCGGGACGCTCACGCTGAATTCGCTGCGCTGTTCGAACAGCTTGGCGAGGCGCTCGAGCCGACGCTCGAGCGGCGTCTTCAGCTCGCGTTGCTTGGCGACGAGCGCAGGATCCAGCCCGTCGGCGTCTGGATCGGCGAGATCGATCGCGTGCAATTCGAGATGCAAATGGCGGACTTGCGCCGCCTCTTTGCGCAGCAACGCGACCTGCGGCCGCGTCATCATGGGCGCCGTGTCACCCAGCAAGAAGGTGCCGATCAGCGGCACCCGCAGCGCGCGGCTGACCGAGATTGGGACCTCCCACAGGCCATGCTCGGGCAGATAGTGCACGGTCGTTGGGCCCATGAAGCTGCGCGCGCCGTCGACCTGCGAGGCCGAGCGGCGGCCAAACAGGCGGCGCAGCCCCAGCACGCCGAGCTTGCCCATGTAGTAGGTGGGTGAGGGCAGCAGCGAGCTGTCGTAGGCGTAGCCGAGCGCGCTGGCCTGCATCAACATGTTGCGATCGTGGGTGTAGCCCGGCGCGCGAAAGCCCTTGGGCGTGGCGCCGAGCTTTCGCAGCAGCGTGTCGCAGCGGCGCAGATCCGCCGCGATGTCGGCGGCCGGCCAACGATGCAGATCGTAGGCATGTGAGAACGAGTGATTGGCGAGCTCGTGGCCTTCATCGATCGCACGCACGAGCGCCGCCGCTCCGCGCCCGCCGGCCGCGAGGTCGCGCTCGAGGTCACGGCCGATCACGAAGATCGTCGCGCGCACATCGAGCTGCTTGAACACGTCCAAGAAGCGCGGCAACCACCGCTCCAGCGCGAGCGCTGCGGTGTCCGCCGACGGCTCGGCGAGCCCGTGGATTGCGTGGTAACAGGCGAGATCGTCGAGATCCAAGCTGACTATTGTCGACACGTGGAAGCAGCCTATCAGCTCCGCTTGCGGCGGGGGTCGAGGCCGAGATCCGCGAGATCTTTGCCGAGGTGAATCGAGACCATCAGCCGGCCTAGGTTGCCGAGCACCCGCGGTACCCGACGTGCCAGGTTGATCGAGGGGGCGCGCTTTTCTTCGATCTCGACCGGGATCTCGAGCACCCGCACGCCCTCGCGCTCGGCGCGGATCACCAGCTCCGAGGCGAACACGTCGTAGTCGACGATGCAGCGGGCCGCGATCGGGGCGACCGCGGACCGACGCATGGCCTTGAGCCCGTGGGTGTCGGTGCCAGAGAAGCCCAGGCTGACGCGCAGCAGCCCGTTGTAGATCTTGGTCGCGGTCCGGCGGGCGAGCGGGCGCTTGTCGTGGGCGCCGGTCATCGCCTTGCTGCCGATCACCAGGTCCGCCTGGTCAGCGCGCAGCAGCCCGAGCGCGCGCAGGTGGAAGTCCACGTCGCACAGATCGATCTCTTCGCAGATCACGAACTTGCCGCGCGCGCGAAAGATCGCCTCGCGCAGGGCTCCGCCGTAGTTGGGCTCGGGGTACGAGAACCACCGCAGCCGGGCCGGGTAGCGCGCGGCGAGCTGCTCGGCGATCGACACGGTCGCGTCGGAGCTGCCGTTCTCTGCCAGCACGACCTCGAACTCCAGGCCGGCGGCCTCGAGCTCGGCGAACAGCTGGGTGACGCTGGCCTCGAGGATCGACTCCTCGTTGTAGATCGGGATCACGACGCTGAGCTCGGGTCCGGCTCGATCTTTGGCGCCGTCTTGGGCCGCGTCTTGGCTTGGATCTGTCATGTGCGTGTGCCTTCGCGGCGGGCGACCGCTTCTGTGGCCGCGGCCGCGCCCGTGTGGCCGTTGGCCCACTGCGCGGCGGCGAGGCCCGAGAGCATGCTGTCTTCCATGGAGTTGTAGATCCACGCGCCGTAGCGCCCACACGAGCGAACGCCCACGCGCTCGAGCCAGGCGCTGATGGTCTGGGTCGCGGGGCCGTGATCCTCGTCGAACACCACGTAGGCGTACTCGACGTCGCGGGTCCGCGCGAAGCGGATGTCTTCGACGCTGGCGAGCGCCCCGATCTCGACCAGCTGCTGGGCGATCTGGGCCATGTTGGGCGCGCGCTCGCGGTCGCTCAGCTCGACGTAGAGCGACGCGGCGTCGGGCGGTGCCATGCTCGCAACCGCGTTGGAGTAGGCGCCGACGCGAAAGAAGTCGAAGCGCAGCTCGGGGACATAGACCCAGTGCCAATCCGCCGGGATCGGGCGCGTGGTCGCGACGTCGAGGTAGCGCCAACGGACCCAGCGCAGCGCGGCCGCGGCCTCGCGGACCTCGGGCGGGGCTTCGGGGATCCGGGCGATCAGCTCGGGCAGCGGGATGCTGGAGATCAGCGCTTGGTAGTCGATCCAGTCGGGCGCGCTCGACAGCTTGACCCGGCGCGTGCTCGGCTCGATCTCTTCGACCGTGGTGTGGGTCCGCAGCTGACCTTCGCCGGCGCGCTCGCGGGCCTCGATGCGCCCGCGCAGGGCCTGCGGCAGCGCGTCGATCCCCCCCGCGCGCGGGTACATGAAGTTGACGTTGTAGCCGAGCCCGGTCTGGGCCAGCCCGATCGCGCCCCCGATGATCTGCGCTGCGTTGGGCTCGGGCACGAACCGGCGGACCCACTCGGGCGCGAGCCGATCCGGGTGCATGCCCCACAGCTTGGTGTTGTAGGGGACGAAGAAGTGGCGGGCGATCCCGCGGCCGAACTTGGCGATCGCGTAGGCCTCGAAGCTGCGGGGATCGGTCGCCCAGTCCTCGCCGCGCGCGGCGGCTTCACGGGCCTCGACCAGGGCGACCAGGCACTCTTGCACGACGTCGAGCGGGAGCCCGTGCAAATTGGCCTGAAACGGATACTCGAGCTCGGCGCCGTGCGAGTGGATCTTGGTCTTGCGCTCGACAGAGACCCACGCTGACGCCTGCCCCGGTTGGCTGGGGAACAGCTCGGCGAGCAGCGCCTTGCTGCGATCGTCGCGGAGGTGCAGCCAGTGTCCGGTGACGTCGAAGGTGTGGCCCTGCTCGCGATGGCTGCGGGCGTGACCGCCGACTTGGCCGTGCTGCTCGACCAGCAAGAACGGGGCCGCGCGGAGGTGGTAGGCCGCGCACAGACCCGTCAGCCCGGCACCCAAGATCACCACGGGGGCGGCGTTCGGCTCCGAGCGGGCGGCCGAGCTGATGGAATTGCTTCGGTTGGAGCCGGCAAAAAAGTTGCCCGTCGGGGACACGTCCGGCGGTTGTAGCAGCAAAGCCGGCGGTGTGCCGAAGTGGCCGCAGCGTGGCTGAGTTGGGCGCCATGGGGCTTTTTGAGATCTTGGGTGGCCCCGGTCTCGACCGCGATAGCTGCCGTCGCTGGTGGCCGCGTCGACGCTGGACAGCCGGATCCGTGGCCTGCACACTCGGCGCATGGAGCTCCACAGCCTCGGCGGCTATCGCTTGCTCGAGCCCGTCCCCACGCTGAGCTCGACCACCCGCTGCTTTCTGGCGTGCCTCGACAGCGCCCCCGAAGGCTCGCCGCCGACCGCCCTGGCCAAGGTCCTGATGCCCGGCGAGGGCGAGGTGTACTCGGTGCTCAAGGCGCAATTTGCCCACGAGGCCAACCTGTTGCGCAGCTTCAGCCACCCGGGGATCCCCAGCCTTCGAGCCGCCGGGACCCGGACTGGCGTCGACTTCTTCGTGATGGACTACATCGCGGGGGTCGATCTGGGCGTGCTGCTTGGCCACGAGAGCGGCGAGCCGCGACCGCTGAGCAAGGAGCTCGCGGTGTACATCCTGGGCCAGCTCGCCGATGCGCTGCGCTACGTCCACACCTTCGAGGTCTCGACCGAGCCCGAGGCGGACGGCGAGGCGGATGGCGAGGCAACTGGCGAGGCCAAGCCCACGTCGGCGAGCGACGACGACGACGACGACGATGACGGCGATGACGGCGGCGGCGACGGCTTCGAGGACCTCGACGTCCTGCACCGTGATCTGTGCCCCGCCAACGTCTACCTCTCGCTCGACGGCGACGTGATCCTGGGTGACTTTGGCTCGGCGACCAGCAAGTGGTTGGCGCCCGAGTTCACCTCTGCCGACGCCGGGCACGTGGCCTACAAGGCGCCCGAGCGGGTGACCGGCAGCGGCAAGGCCACCGTCAAGAGCGACCTGTTCTCGCTTGGGGTGATCCTGTGGGAGATCCTTCGGGGCGAGCGCTGCTTCACCGCCGGCAACGAGCTCGAGACCATGGACGAGATCGTCCGCTTCGACATCTCGCACTCGAGCCGCCGGGTCTCGGGCCTGTCGTCCAAGCTGTCCGAGGTGCTGCGGCGGAACTTGGATCGGGATCCCGAGCGCCGGTATCCGCATGCGTACAAAGTGCTGCAGCGGCTGAGCCAGTCGCCCGAGGCCGGCGCCGCCGAGAAGTCGCGGCAGGAGCTCTCGCGGATGGTCGCCGAAGCGATGGCGGCCCGGGTGCCGTCGAAGCCTCGGTAGATCGGGTGTAGACTGCGCGTCGTGGTCGCGTCACACACGCCCGAGCAGGCGATCTGGGAGAAGCTGTACGAGCGCTTCGATCCCGAGCAGCCGGCGTTCAAGCCGGGCTGGCGAGTCGAGCGCAAGTACAGCCCGGCGCGGGACATTGCCAGCGAGCTCGCGCGCCCGATGGGGGGCCACAAGCGCTTCATGCTGCTTGGCGGGATCGGCAGCGGCAAATCGACGGAGCTGCTGGGGGTGGCGGAGACTCGCAGCGCCGATGGACCGGTGATCTTCGTTGACCTGGTGGGCCACTTTGAAAACACGGTTGGCGACGCGACCGCGCTGCAGCGTGTTCAGCCTTGGGAGGTGCTCTTGCTCGTGGGGCTCGCGGTGGTCCACGCGGGCACGGCTCGGTTTGGCCAAATGTGGCCCAAGGAGCTGCTCCGGCGCTTCGACGAGGTCGGCCGCGAGTTCACCGACGACGACAACGATCAGCCCAGCTTCGACGCGGCCAAGCTGGCATCTACCGTGGCCGTACTCGCGGGTGGTGCCGTTGGGACCCTCGTTGGTGGCCCGGTCGGCGCGGGCGTCGGCGCGGGCTTGGTCGCGGCCGGGACCGCCGGTGCTGGGGTCCAATGGCGCTTCAAGCTTGGCATCCCGGGTCGGCGCGCACGCAGCGATCAGGACGCTCGGGTGCAGCGCCTGCTCGATGTCGTCAATAAATTGCTAGGCGAGCTGCAGGCCCACGGCAGCAAGCTCGCCGTGTTTGTGGACGGCCTCGATCGCATCGCCGATCGTGATCGCATCCGCGCGCTGTTCGTCGAATCGGCGCTGCTCGGCAGCCTCGAGTGCGACGTCGTCCTGACCGGGCCGATCGCGCTGCACTGGGGCTCACTGCGCAAGCACGTCCGCAAGTTCACGACCAAGATCCTCACCAACGCGCCAGTCGTGCGCCGTGACGATCCTTGGAGCTGGGAGCCAGGCGGCCCAGGGGTCACGCTGTGCGTCGAGGTCTATCGGCGCCGCACGGCCGACCTGCCGAGCGAGCTGATCCCGGTGCCCCTCCTGCACAAGCTCGCGTACTACTCCGGCGGCCGCCTCCGCGAGTTCGTCCGGCTGGTGCGCGAGCTGTCTGGGCCCGCTTGGGATCGCAGCCTGACCCAGGCCGACGAGCAGGTGGTCAATCACGCGATCGATCGCATGCGCGAGGAGACGGAGGCCGGGCTGACCAAGGCCCACCTGAACGTCCTGCGCGAGCTGCTCCGCGACCCCAGCGAGCTGCCCAACCACGACCTCGTCGAGGAGATGCTCGATGTGTGTCTGATCCTCCCGTACCCGAACGAGAGCGAATGGTATCTCCCTCACCCACTGCTGCTCAAAGCCAAGCTGCCGAAGCCTGGCTGACCGAGCTGCGTCGCTGGCTGCACCTCGGGCGCGCGGGGGTGATCATCTTGGTCCGCGACGCACAGCGAGCGCGGCTGCGCGAGCTCGCGATGCTGCTCGACGAGCTCGAGCCGGGGTTCGTGTTCACCGATGACCCGACGCTGATGCTGGATCAGGCGCCCGGCAGCCTCGTGTTGTTCGTGATGCGGCGCGAGCACCTCGACTCCCTCAACCTCAACCGGCCGGTGTTCGCTCAGCGATCTTTGCGGGTGGTGTTGTGGGCGGAGGGCGAGCTGGCGAACCAGTTCAAGTTTCACGCGCCGGACCTGCACGACTGGGCTTCCCACTTCGTGCGCTGTCCAGAGGGGGTGCCGGAGTTCGCGGTGCGTGGGCTCGAGCAAGGGTTGCGGTGGTGGCCAGGGGTCGCGTGGACGGGGGCGGGGTTGGCGTTGGCGTTGAAGTTGACGCCGAGCGCGGGGGCGTGGCTGGAGCTGGATCCAACCCAGGACTACTCGAGCTTGGTCGAGGCGCTGCAGGCTGAGCCTCGGCGTGGCGTGATCTGGCGAGGGGTCGCGACGGCGACCTCGCTGTGGCGGTTGCGGTGGGCGATCGCGGAGGCGCGGCATACCGGGAAGCACGTGTTGGACAACCCGCGGATCGGCGCGCCAGGTTGGTTTCCGGTCTGCTCGGATCAACTCGAACTCGACGAAGCGGCTGCGCTGGCTGGGGGCCTGTGGGACGCGGCGCTGGCCGAGTTCGAGCCCGGCGCGTTCGCACGGGTCGAGTCGGACCCAGAGACGATCGAGCGGGTGGGGCTGCTGCGAGGGACCGGGCCCGAGCTGCGGACACTGCATGACGCGACGGTGGTCGACGCATGGCGACGCGACCTGGTGCGACGCATGCGGAATGATCCCGATCCGGCTGAGCGGCCTTGGTCTCGGCACGAGCAGGCGATCTTTGCGGCGCTCGAGCGCACGCGCAAATCCTGGGCTCAGCGGGGCCGCGCCGCATGGGCGGGCTTCGAGTGCGAGCACTGGCTGCGGATCGGCGCCGACGCCGATCAGAAAGCGGCGCTGCTCGAGTGGGCGTCGACGATGGGTCAACATGACATCGTCGAGCGCTGGAAGGCCCGATGGGACGTCGACTTCGAGCGGCGCCCTCAAATCCGGGCGAAGATCGAGTGGGGCGAGAACTCGGACGCAACTCCTACACTCCTGCGTGGTCCAATCGATGCGCCCACGATCGACAAAGGCGTCCACGCGTTGTTCGTGGTTGGGACCAACAGTGGTTGGGAGGTCCCCATGGCCCGCCGCTTCGTGGCGGTGCAGGTGGTCGTCATGGGCGACCACGCGTCGCCCGGCTTGCGCGAGCTCATGGACCAGGTGATGCGCTCGGCGGCCGACCAGCTGGGCATCCATGATCCTCAGTTCCTCGTCATCGCGCGGCTCCTCGGTCTTGGCGCGGGCGCGTACGTGACCCCCAGCCTCGCGCTCAGCTACCTCGACGACCCTGCCCGCCTCGCGATGGGCGGACGCTATCCGTTGCTCGCAGGCGCGGACCTCGAGGTGTCGATCGTGCTGACCATGCTTGGCCGCTTCGAGGGCGCGCTCGAGATGTTCGACCGCGCGCGCGCAACTGAATTCGGGGATCCCGACCTCGAAGCCTTCGAGCGCTTCCACCAGCTCACCCGCGCCGCGCTCGGCGGGGCGTCGCTGGGTGAAGACGCCGACTGGCGGCCCGGCTCGAAGGAGGGGTTGGTCGACGCGATCGATCGCGTCGGTCGTCGCCTGCTCCGTTCACGCCTCATGCAGCTCGGCAACCTCATCGAGGATGCGGACTGACCCACACGCTGGACAGCCATCGACCGACTCCCCTAGAGTCGAGTCATGAACCGCGCGTACGTCGTCATCCCGCTCACGATCCTCGCGCTCGCCGGCTGCCCTAGTGGCGAAGGGGTCGAGGGCGCCACGACCTTCCAGGTGCCCACCACCCAAGAAGGCGACGGCGACGGGGACAACGAGACGGGAACGACCGGCGATGGCGACGGCGACGGCGAAGGCGACTGCGGCAACAGCATCGTCGAGGCTGGCGAGGAGTGTGATCTTGGCGACGGCAATTCCGAGTCGGCCAACTGCACCCCAGAGTGCAAGATCGCCGCCTGCGGTGACGGCTACCTCTACACCGGCTTCGAGGAGTGCGACGACGGCAACACCGACAACACCGACGCCTGCGTCGCCGGGTGCGTCCCGGCCAGCTGCGGCGACGGCTTCGTGCACGAGTCGGTCGAGATCTGCGACGACGCCAACGACGACAACACGGACGACTGCAACGACGAGTGCCTGCTGACCAGCTGCGGCGACGGGGTGATCCAGGCCGGCGAGCAGTGCGACGACGCCAACGACGACGACACCGACGACTGCCCCGGCACCTGCCAGCTGGCCTATTGCGGCGACGGCTTCATCCAGGACCTGGTCGAGCAGTGCGATGACGGCAACCAGCTCGACAACGACGGCTGCGTTGGGATCTGCACCGAGGCGGTGTGCGGCGATGGGTTCATCTGGGAGGGCGTCGAGGAGTGCGACGACTCCAACGAGATCGACGGCGACGCCTGCACGGCTGCCTGCACCCAGGCCTTCTGTGGCGACGGCGTGCACTGGCAGGGCATGGAGGAGTGCGACGACGCCAACATGGTCGACGACGACGGCTGCGCGAACGACTGCACCCTCGACGTCCAATACACCTGCAACACCCTGCTGATCTCGGCGCCCAACACCCCCGACGGGATGTACCTGCTCGACCCCGACGGCCCCGGCGGCGAGGAGCCGTTCTTGACCTTCTGCGACATGACCACCGACGGCGGCGGTTGGACGCTGATGCTCAATCGCGTGGTCGACTCCGACAACACCGGGCAGCCCGATCTCGACGCGACGCTCGGCAACCCCGACGCCGCGCGGGCGACCAACTGGCAGTTCAACATTGATCTGTTCTGGGCCGACGCCACCGACTTCGTGTTCGCCGACAAGGAGAACGCCGACTGCCAGGACTGCAACATCGGCGACTACGACGCGGCGATCCGCGTGCCCAAGCCGGCGGGCGACGCCTGGTCGCGCTCGTGCAACGCCGTCTCCGACATGGTCAACGTGACCAAGCTCGTCGGTCCGTCTCCAGGCGACGGCGTCGCGTTCCAGTGCGCAGACTCGCTGGGTTGGGGCACCTGCGCGGGCAACGTGTGCCACTACGGAACCCACACCAACAACACCTCGAGCAACGGCTCGTGGTCGCAAAACGGCGGCAACGAGATGCACTTTCCTGCGACCTACTCGAGCTACGCCAGCTACGGCAACGTCGACGCCCCGCCAAGCGCGTGGTGTCGCTCGTGCGGCGGCGGGCAGGCGGCTACCGTGAATTCCTCGGTGACCTGCTGCAACACCAGCCAGTTCAACGCCCGCTCGCGCTGGACTATCTGGGTTCGGTAGTCCGGTCTACAGCAGCTCGAGCCGCTTGGCGCGAGCCAGGATCTCGCCGGCCGCCCCGTTGATCGTGGCGAACAACGCCGCGCGCATCCACATGCCGTTGCGAACCTGGCGCCAGACCACGAAGCCCGGGTGTTGCTCCCACTCGGTCGGCAGCTCGTTGATGCGCGGGAGCGGATGCATGATCACGCAGTCTTCGCGCACCAGCAGCCGAAATTCGGAGCGCAGCACGTACGCGTCGTCGGCCCCGAGCTCGCTCTTGTTGGCGTGCTGCTTGGGCTGCCCCGCCTGACCGCCGGCGTCCCACTCTTTTTGCAGGCGGGTCATGTAGATCGCGTCGATGTCGCGACCGCGCTCGCGCAGCCACGGCTCGAGCTCCTCGTGGACCTCAACGGTGATCTCGTGGCGGCGCAGGTAATCGGTCAGCTCGTCGCCGGGCGCGAAGTCGCCGGGCGAGACGAAGTGGATCGCGGCCGGATTGAATTTGGTCAGCACCAGCGCCAACGAGCGTGCGGCGCGGTTGCGGGCGATGTCGCCGACGATCGCAATGTGCTTGCCGTCGACGCCGCCGCGCTCGTAGAAGCTGTAGTTGAGCGTGTACAGATCCAGCAGCGCCTGGGTCACGTGCTGCGACTTGCCGCTGCCTGCCGAGATCACCGGGACCGGGCGGTTGGAGTTGAACAGGGCCCACGCGGCCTGGGTCGCAAACTCGTCGTCGGGGTGGCGGACCACGATCGCGTCGAAGAAGCTCGACAGCGTGCGCACGCTGTCGGCGATCGACTCGCCCTTGGCGAACGACGAGGTCTGAATGTCCGAGACCAAGGTGCTGGTCGCGCCCAGCTTGTCGGCGCCCGCGATGAACGACTGCGCGGTGCGGGTGCTTGGTTGCGCGAACAAATTCATGACCCGCTGGCCACGCAAGATCCCGAGCAGGAACTCGCGGCCGTCGCGGTGCCGATCGAGCCGACGGATCGCCGTTGCCGTGTCGCACATGGCCTCGAGCTCTTCGCGGCTGAACTGTTGGCTGAGCAGCACGAAGAAGGGGCGGCCGTCTTTGAACAGCAGCGCGCGCCTTCGCGCTCCGTCTTGGATTGCAGATCGGAATTCCTCGTAGCTGATCGACATGGCTCGCCTTTCGCCCAACCGCTTGGCGGGCGGACTGTAGGGCATTTTCGACCGCTGTGATCGCGTCGGAGATCGCGCGATGCACCCAGGCGCACGTGCGTTTGCGTGACGCTTGCGAGCGGCGATACGCAGCTCGGGCAGCGCGTGGAAACGGTCGCCAAGGCGAAGCCGTCCGCGAATGTGTCCGCGAGCGGGCGAGAGGCCCTCAGCCCTGGTCGGCGCCCCTGACACTGGTCTAGACTCGCGGGGTGGAATCGCAACCTGGCGCGAGAGGCGGAACTCCTGGACGAAGCCCCGTTCAGGTTGCTCGGCGGGGGGCCGATCTGCTGGTGGTCGGGGACGACGAGATCTGTGCCGAGGTCGCCGGGTTGTTGGCGGCGCTGCGTCCACCCGTTCAGGTTCACGTCGCCGCCCGCGCCGAGACTCTCGAGCAGCTGACGGCGGAGCTGGCGAACACCACCGAGAACCCGGTCGCGATCCTGGTAGCGATCGACCAGCTCGATACGACCAACCTCGCGTGGATGCGGCGAATCGTCGCGAACACCAAGCTCCCAATGTTGGTAGTCGTGCCCGCTCACTCGGCGCAGCGCTCGGCGCTGCGAGAGAGCGCACGTGAAGTTGGTGCGCTCGATTGCCTGTTGCGCAGCGAGTTGTCGAGCCCGCTGCTCGAAGCCGCGTTGACCCACGCGCGCGATCACAACCTCCAGAACGGGCGCTACACCGAGCTACGCGAGCGCTTCTCGCTGGCGATCCGCGGCTCGCGTGACGGCATGTGGGAGTGGGATCTCCTGCGTGGGCGCGTCTACTACTCGCACCGCTGGCGCGAGCTGTTGGGCCTGCGCAACACGGACCTGCCCCCAACCCTCGAGGCTTGGCTGTCTCGCGTACACCCGCAGGACGTCGAGCGACTGCGCGCCGATCTCGAAGCGAACGTGAGCGGGGAGTCGCTGATCCACGAGAACGAGCATCGGGTCCGCGACGGCGCCAACGAGTGGCGCTGGGTGATGTCGCGCGCGGTCGTGCACCGCAACGCCGAGGGTCGCGCCCGGCGGATGGCCGGGTCGATGACCGACGTCTCGGCCTATCGTCAGCGCGAACGGGCGATCCGCGAGCGCAGCCGCAAAGACACGGTGACCAAGCTGCCGGATCGCCGCGTGTTCCTCGAGCGCGGGGCTCGGGCGGTCGAGCTCAGCCGCGCCCACGACGACTACATGTTCGTGGTCTTGATGGTCGCCGTGGATCGCATCACGCAGATCCGCGACAGCTACGGGATCGAGGCCGCCGACCAGGTCGTGGCGGTCATGGCCCAACGCCTGTACGGCTGCCTGCGCCCAGAGGATCACTTGTTTCGGTACTCGACCAGCAAGTTTGCGATCCTGATCGAAGACGTTGAAGACCCGGGGTTTGGCACCTCGTTGGCCAACCGGATCCACGACGTCGTGGGCGAGCCGTTCGAGGTCGACGGCGCGGTCAACTTCACGACGGTCAGCATTGGCATGACCTCGAGCGCGCACGGCTACAAGCGCGTCGAGGACGTGGTCACCGACGTCAGCGCCGCGACCGACTCGGCCCGCGACCACGGCAAGGGCCGCCACGAGATCTACGACACCAGCATGCGCATCGAGTCGCGCACCTTGTTGGCGCTCGAGATGGCCATGCGTCGGGCCCTCGATGCCGACCAGTTTCAGCTTCACTATCAGCCGCTCGTGCGCATGGTCGCCGCGGATCAACAGAGCGAGCTGCTCGGGTTCGAGGCGTTGCTGCGCTGGGAGCACCCCGAGCGTGGCCGGATCTCGCCCGTCGACTTCATCCCGATCGCCGAGGACACCGGGCTGATCATCCCGCTGGGTCGCTGGGTCATGCGTGAGGCGATCCGTGCGCTGCAGAGCTGGCGCGCTGAATTTGGGCTGCTCGATCTGTGCGTGAGCGTCAACCTCTCGGCCAAGCAGATCGGCGACCCGCTGCTGCTCGAGACCATTGACGCGGCGCTGGCCGAGACCGGGTTGCCAGCCAGGTGCCTCAAGCTCGAGCTGACCGAGTCGGTGATGATGGACGGCGCCGACAAGGTCGCTGCGTTGCTGCAGGATATTCGCTCGCGCGGGGTCCAGCTGTGGATCGACGACTTTGGCACGGGCTACTCCTCGCTTGGGTACCTGCACCGGTTCCCGGTTGACGGGCTCAAGATCGATCGCTCGTTCGTCAGTGAGCTCGACGGCACACCGGCGTCCACCACGTTGGTTCGCACGATCCTCAACCTCGCATCAAACCTGGGGCTCGACGTGATCGCCGAAGGCATCGAGACCGACGTCCAGGCCGCGCAGCTGTTGGCGCTGGAGTGTCAGCATTGCCAGGGCTGGCTGTTTGGCAAGCCGATGGCGCCCGAGGGGGTTCGCGCCCTGTTGGCGGGACCATGAGCGGCGTGGCCACGCTCGACTAGTCGCCGTCGCCGTCGCCGTCCCCATCGCCGTCGCCGTCGCCATCGCCGTCCCCATCGCCGTCGCCGTCGCCATCGCCGTCGCCATCACCGTCGCCGTCGCCATCGCCGTCGCCGTCGCCGTCGCCGTCGCCGTCGCCATCGCCGTCGCCGTCCCCATCACCATCGCCGTCCCCATCCCCATCGCCGTCGCCGTCGCCGTCGCCGTCGCCGTCGCCGTCGCCATCCCCATCGCCGTCGCCGTCGCCGTCGCCGTCGCCGGTCTCTTCGGTCCACGGCGCTTCGCACAGCCCATCGACGCTGCACGAGAGGCCCTCGCAGCACGACGCGTCGTCAATGCAAAACAGCTGGAGATCCAGCTCGGTCACGCACGCGTCCACGCAAACGGCTGGGCCGCGGGGCGGCGATCCGTCCCATGCGGCGACGCAGAACGAGGCTTCGCAGTCTTCGCTGCTCTCGCACGCGTCGGCGTCGCCAAAGCCGTTGTCTGTCTGATCCGTCCCAGACTCGGTTGGCGACCCGTCGCTGGTCGCGGTGGACTCGTCTTGCGCGCTGCTGTCACCGCACGCGCCAAGCACCAAGCACGCGACCAAGCAGCCCGCTGCCCACGGTGAACCAGTCCCCGAAGGCGCCCGCAACCGGGCGAGAAGCCCTCGCCCGAGCTGAAAGCAGCCGCGCACGCTCATGGTGTTCGCGTTCACGGTTCTTTCACGCAGCGGATCCGAAACGGCTTGCGGTCGCGTGGGATCGTGGTCGCGGGCGCGCCCTGGGGATCTTCCGGGTCGACGATCCACGCCTGGCCCATGTCGTCTTCGTAGGGGGTGCGGGTCCAGTGGTAGCCAGCCGTGGCCTCGAGCCCCTCGACGCCCTTGAAGCGGAGCACCTCGTCCTTGCCGGGGAGCCGCCAGTTGACGTGGCCGCCCAGCTGCAGCTCCCGACAGTGGGCGTCGCCGGCGGGCTGCATGAGCTCGGGGCAGGGGTGGGGCTCGGCGCAGGTCTGCACGTACAGCCACGGATCCCGCAGCGTGATCGTGCCTTCGGGGGCTGCCGGAGGCTCGGCCGTTGGCGTGGCGAAGTTTGCTTCTTTGTCGTCCGCGCCGGGATCCGCGTCGGGATCTGGCTTCGCGTCCGATTTTTGATCGGGCGCGGCCTGTGGGTCCTTGGCCGCTTGCTTGTCGCACCCGGGCACGAAGGCGAGCGACATGACGGACACGCTGAACACCCTGACGAGCAGTGGACGCATCGCCTGGAGCGTATCAGCCGACGCGGTAGTTGTGGGCCAGGCGAATGTATTTCCCGGCGAGCTTGCGGTGGAACTCTTCATCGGCGGCTGTGAGCGTCTTGACCACCCGCCCGGGCACGCCCAGGACCAGGCTGCGCGGGGGAATTGTCGTTCCGGGTGTCACCAAGGCGCCCGAGCCGATGATG
This sequence comes from Enhygromyxa salina, assembly GCF_000737335.2. Lineage (GTDB taxonomy): Bacteria > Myxococcota_A > Polyangia > Nannocystales > Nannocystaceae > Plesiocystis > Plesiocystis salina_C. The sequence continues at coordinate 78,276 of NZ_JMCC02000007.1, forward strand.
CTGCCCTCGCCGACCTCCACGTTGTCGAGGATCGTTGCTTGGATCCCGATCAAGCAGCCGCCGCGGATCAAGCAGCCGTGCAGGACCGCCCGGTGACCCACGACGACCTCTTCGCCGATGATCGTGGGGTCGAGATCGCCAAGATGTATGATCGCCCCATCCTGAATGTTGGAGCGCTCGTGTACCTCGATCCGGCTGAGGTCCCCGCGCAGGACGCAGCCGTACCAGATGCTGACGTCGTCGTAGAGCCGTACATCGCCCACGATCGCAGCCCCGGACGCCACGTGTACGAACGCGCCGACGCTGGGGATCTGATCGAGGTAGCGCTCGAAGATCGCCCCGGGGAAGCGCTCTCGCAGCTCGTCTAGCTCGTCCTCGAGGGCGTTCGCGTTCGCTGGTGGACCCGCGACGAGTGGCACCGAGTCGACGATCGTCCGGGAGGCCATCCGCGAGAGCATACCTGGCCGCGTGGCGATTGGCTCGATCTCCCGCTGGGGCCACGCCAAGCGGTGCGAACAAGCAAGCGTCGCACTTGCCAGCCGACCACCGCTTCGCGTAGAAGAATCGCGTGGCTGTGACGAAACGACCGGAAGAGGGCTCCGCAACGCACAGGTCCAAGCAGGCCCCGCCGAAAGCCAAGCGCCAGGTCGCTCCCTCTTCGGCGAAGCAGGCCACCGTGCCAGGCACGACGAAGAAAAAGAGCGCGAAGAAGGCCGCCGCGAAGCCAGGCACGACGAAGAAAAAGAGCGCGAAGAAGGCCGCCGCGCCGGGCACCTCGAAGAAGAAGAGCGCGAAGAAGGCCGCCTTGCCAGGCACGACGAAGAAGAAGAGCGCGAAGAAGGCCGCCGCGCAGCCACGCAGCTCGAAGAAGGCCGGCAAAAAAGCCGGCAAAAAGCGGGCGGTCGCGCAGCCACGCACATCGAAGAAGGGGGGCGTCTCGCAGAAGCCGGCGCCGCCGAGCAGCGCTGGTTCGGAGCTGGCCGTTGACGTTGCTGGCGTGCCGGAGAGCTCCGCGCAGGAGGTCACCGAGTTGGTCGCGTCGCCAGCGGAGGGAGAAGTCGACGCGCAGGTGGGGGCGCCGGAGCCCGCGCCGGAGCTCGAGCCGGCTTCGAAGCAGGCGACGTCGAAGAAGGCCGCCGCGAAGAAGGCGACGTCGAAGAAGGCCGCCGCGAAGAAGGCGACGTCGAAGAAGGCGACGTCGAAGAAGGCGACGTCGAAGAAGGCCGCCGCGAAGAAAGCGACGTCGAAGAAGGCTGCCGCGAAGAAGGCGACGACTGCGAAGAAGGGTGCCGCGAAGAAGACGACGACTGCGAAGAAGACGACGACTGCGAAGAAGACGACGACTGCGAAGAAGGCTGCCGCGAAGAAGGCGACGTCGAAGAAGACGACTGCGAAGAAGACGACGACTGCGAAGAAGACGACGTCGAAGAAGGCCGCCGCGAAGAAGGCGACGTCGAAGAAGGCCGCCGCGAAGAAGGCGACGACTGCGAAGAAGGCCGCCGCGAAGAAGACGACGACTGCGAAGAAGGCGGCCGCGAAGAAGGCGACGACTGCGAAGAAGCCTGCCGCGAAAGAACCGACGTCGAAGAAGGCGGCCGCAAAAAAGGCCACGTCGAGCAAAGACAGCGGCGGGGCGAAGCGGAAGGCCGCGCGAGAGCGAGACCAGGCGCGTGCAGCCAAGGCAAAGGACCGGGCGCGGGCGGCCAAGGCCAAAGAAAAGGCGCGAGTCGCCGCGGCCAAAGAGAAGATCCGCGCCGCCAAGCAGCGAGCGCAAGAGAAGGCGCGCAAGGCCAAGGAGGCCGCGGCCGCCAAGGTCAGCAAGGCCAAGGAGATCGAGCGCGAGAAGGGCCGAAAGCTGCGCGAGCAGGCCAAGTCGGCCGCAGCTCGGCAGCGCGCCCGTGCACAGGCCAAGAAGAAGGCCGCGCGCGCCCGCAAGCAAGAGCGAGAGCAGCAAAAGCGCGAGCGGGCGGTGGCCAAGCTCAAGGCGGCGCGCGAGCGCGAGAAGCAGCGCGAGCAAGACAAGAAGGAGCGCGAGCTCGAGCGCAAGAAGAAGGAGCGCGAGCGCGCTGACGAGCGCAAGGCCGAGCGCGACCGCCTCGCCGAGGAGAAGCGGCTCGAGCGAGCCCGGATCCAGGCCGAGCGCCTCGCCGAGCGCCAAAAGAAGGTCGCCGCCCGCATTCAGGAGCGCAAGAACAAGGCGGCCGAGCGCGCAGCCAAGCGCGCGGCCAAGAAAGCCAAGGCAGAGTCGGCCGAGCCCGAGCCCGAGCTCGAGACTGAGGTCGAGGCTGAGGTCGAGGCTGAGCTCGAGGTCGAGACTGAACCCGCACCCGAGGCCGAGGTCGAGGTCGAGACCCAGTCCGAGCAGGGCGAGGCCGACGAAGAGCTCGAGGCCGAGGACATCGAAGTCTCGAGCGAGGCCGATTCCGCCGACGTCACCCTCGACGGCGCCAACGGAGAGCTGCTCGCCGAGATCGGCGACAAGCTCGACAACTACGAGGCCGATCGCCTCCGCGCCAAGCAACTGCGTCGGGCCTTGCGGGATCTAGACGATCCTGCCGCCGCGCCGTCGATCATCGCCTTGTTCCGCGCCGACGGCGATCCCTTCAGCCTGCGCTCGCACCTGCTGCTCGCCCTCGAGCGCATGCCCGAGAGCGCCTACTTTGGGGCGTTCCTCGACGCGATCCCCCGCCTGTACGACGACGCCCCCCAGTGGGCCTTCTCGGCCATGTTGCGCTTGTTCAACACGCGCGGAAGCGCCGACGACAGCGCCGTGCGCTTCGAGGCAGCCGCGCTCGCAGCCGGTGGCGAGATCCCCGAGATCATCGTCGACTTGCTGATCGAGGGCGCCGTTGATCTACCTGAGTCGATCATGGCGGTGGTCGCCCAGGCGATCACCAACCTCGGCGGCGACCCCAACGAGCTGGCCTAGCAAGACCCCCACGGCTGTGGGGGTCTAAAACGACCCGGCGATCTTGAGGTAGGCGATCGAGGATCCAACCGCCGCCTGCCCAAACTTGGTGTCGTTGCGCCCCAGGAACGCAAACCCACCCAGCTCCAGGGTCGCGTACCCCCACGGCGGGACGACGATGATGTTGGGCGCCAGCACCAAGCTGGGGGCGTCCTTCCGGTTCTTGGGAAAGTCGGTCAGCGCGAAGAAGCGGAAGATCAGGTGGCGGCCAAAGAACACCAGATCCGTCCCGCCCAGCAGGTAATTGCCGATGTTGTCAGCCCCAAAGTCGTCAATGAACCCACGCAGGTACTGGGCCTGAATGTAGATGTGCTTACCGATCGTGTAGTCGGCGCCCACGGTCGCCTTGATGAAGGGCTGCTTCTTGACGATCGCGCCTGTGAACTCGCCGACCGGGTTCATCACGCCGTCGCCAGGGGTGATGTCCAAGTTGAGCGGTAGCTCGACGCGAAAGTTGTACTCGTCGGCGGGGATCGTCAGGGCGGCCTCGCCCCACAGGCCCATGTCGTCGAGAAACGGCACCTGTGCGGCGAAGTCCAGCCCGATCACGTGCATGCGCGGGTAGACCAGGGTCACGTCGGACTGAAACCAGTAGCCGTCGACGGCGTCCTCCATCAGCGGGGCGAGCTGGGTCGACTTGGTCTCGTAGGGGATCGGGATGTCAAAGAAGCCGTAGTAGTACGACGCGCTAATGTCGACCGGCCCAATCCGCGAGCCGAGCTTGGCCGCCGCTTGACCGTTCATGATGTTGACCGGCGGCCGCTCGACGGTGGTCGTGACCCGCGGGTTGAACTGCGCGTTGCCGCTGATGAAGCCCTGCAAGAACGCGAGCTTGTCCTTGTCAGACTGGTTGGCGAAGTTGACGGGGGTCTGCGGATCCGCGAGCGCGGCCGAGGCCGAGGGCGGCAGCAGGGCCGGGTAGAACAGCGGCACGTACACGCCCTGAAACCACAGCTTGTCCTGCCAGGGCGAGAAGTCGACGACCAACATCTGGTTGGCGATCGGCTCCGTGAACAGCGGCCGGTCTTCGAGGTCGTCCGGGTTGATGTTGTTGGTTGGGCTGAATTTGTCAGCCGTACCCCAGACCACGACCTGCCGGCCGATCTTGATGTCGAGCCCCGGCAGCGCGTCGAGGATCGCCACGTAGGCGGCGTCGCTCTCGACGTGGAAGGGCGTCAGCATCTGCATGCTCGACAGATCGTTGAGCGTCGAGACCTGCGAGACACCCAAGAACACCGGCTCGATGTCGCCGACGATCTGGATGTGATCGTTGGGCTTGTACGAGAAGTAGAACTCCAGGCGGTTCTCGTTGCGGCTGATCGTGCCGCGCGGGATCGCCTGGCCAACCTTGAACGCCGAGGGCTTCGCGGCCGACTCCCCCAGGGTTGGCTGGTTCGGGTTCCAGCGCTTGCCGTCATAGAGGTTGTCGATGTCGACGTAGACGCTGCTGACCACGCGCAGGCGCAGGTCCAGCTTACCGTCGAACAAGCCCGAGCCGCTCGCGGGGCCCGTGCTGGGCACGTCCTCGGCGTCGGGCAGCTCGGCGATCGTCTCGGCGTCGCCAAAGATGTCGCTGAGCGCGAGGTCGTCGCTGGGGGCGATGTCGGACTCGCTGACGCTGGGCTTGGGCTCGTCGGGCTTTGGGCCTTCGATCGGCGGTTCGGTCTCGTCGTCGTCGTCGGCCTCGTCGTCCTCACCGCCGCCGAAGAACGCGTCCATCATCGCGTCGTCGTCGTCTTCGAGCTCGGGGTCCTCGGGGTCCTCGGGGTCCTCGGGGTCCTCGGGGTCCTCGAGCTCGGGGGCGGGCTTGGGGTCGGGCTTCGGGTCAGCCGGCGCCGCGGCAGAAGCACCCGACGCGCCCGGATTGGACGCGTCAGAGTCACCCGGCCCGACCGGGGGCTGGCCAGAGAACAGAGTGACAGCCAGGAACAGATCGGTCGGGATCACGTGGATGTGCTCAGCCCTGGATCAGGGCTCGATCAGCGCAGCAGCGTGCGCCGTGAGAACAAGTCGTCTTCGACGCCTTGGTCGACCTTGATGTCGGACAGCTGAATCACTGTCTCGGCGCCGGTCTTGAGGTTCTTCATCTTGATCTGGGTTGGCATCGGCTTACCCGAGATCTTGGACCAGCCTTCGCGCAGCTGCTCGCGCACAGCCGTGCCCGAGCCGTCGAAGTACTTGATCTTGGTGACGCCGCCCTTGGTCTTGTCGATCGTCAGCTCGAGCTTGGACCACGAGCTGGTGAAGTCGGGCTTGGGGGTGAGGGTCAGGGAGGTCTCGTTGCCGGACTGGCCGCCGATCTCGGCGTCGAAGTGCTTCTCGAGCCCGGTCATGACCATGTCCTCGGGGGTGAACTCGCTGCCGAGGAAGCCTTGGCTCTGGGCGTGCGCGGCGACCTTGCGGACCTTCTGGAACTCGGGGCTGTACATCCACAGCTCGTCGCCGACCATCAGGATCTTCATGCCGGCGACGTCGCCCGGGGCGGTGAAGCTGATGTACTGCTTGTCGAGCCCCTTCATGGTCATGTCGAACTGCAGCGTCTTTTTCTTGCTGCCGTTCTTCCAGATCTCCATGGTCGAGACGTAGCTGACATCCGCGAACGCCTTGGCGTCTTTGTCTAGCTTCTTCAGGACGGCGGCTCCGTCGGCTGCCTGGGCCACGCTGGGGGGCGCGACGATCGCCAGGGCGACAGGAGTGCAAACGAGGAGAGCTGAGAGGAGAGCTGAGAGTTTCATGGGGGCTCCGGTCGGTGTCAGTCGAGGGTGGTTGGTGTCATGGACCACCCCTGCTCGAGCACGCGGCCTTGGACGCCTCGCGACAGCACCTATTCTCTATTTTTAGCGGTTGGTTTCAGCCTCGAAACGGCAATTTAGGCCCACTCGCGGGCTAGTTGGTGATCCGGATCACAGTCGCGTGAGCGTTCTACACACCGGTCCCTAGTCTGCATCCACAATGGCCTCGGGCATCCCGCAATGCGTGCAGTGTGCATTGAAGTGCGCGCTAGTGTCCGGTTTTGGATACACTCTTGGATGCGCCCTCAGATCCACGCTCGTCGCGCATTGCACCACGAATCAGCATAGGTGTGAACCAGACCGCGCCCAGGGCTGCGCCGACCAAGCTGATCGCCAGTCCAATGCCGAATTGCTGTAGCGGGGGCATCTCGGACAGCAGCAGGACCGAGAACGCGAGCGCCAGCTGGACGGCGCTGATCACGACGACCGCGCCGAGCTCACGAACGGCCCGATCACCGGCACCGCGCTGTTTGTACGAGCGCGCGCGGAAGCCGAGGTGGATCGCAAAGTCGACGCCAGCACCAAGCGCGATGCAGGCGACCATGCTGGTGCCAACGCTGATCGGGTGACCGAGCGCGGCGATGATCCCCGCGGAAAACGCGAGCGTCCAGATCGCTGGGACCAGGGCAAACAGCGAGCGGGTCAGGAGCAAGACCACGCCCAGCGCCGCGATCGAGACGAGCGTCGACATCAGCAGCGACTTGGTCACGCTCTGCGCGAACGCCTGGCCAATGACGGGCTGCCCGGTCAGGCGGATGTCGGCCGGGATCTCACGGACTTCGGCATCGGCCCCGAGCTCCAAGCTGGCCGGCACGACCCACTCTTCGTCTTGGAGCTCGGCCAGCGCGGGGCGCAGCTCGTCGCAGCGGGCCTCGAGGTCGAGCGCGGCGCACCAACCCTCGACCTTGTACTTGCCCTTGGCTTCGTCGATCCAAGCGCCGAGGTGCTTGGCCGCTGGCGCGATGCCCTCGGCGTCCTCGGCGACCGCGGTTGGCAGGTTCGCGCGCATGTAGGCCTCGAGCTCGGCGTCGCGCAGGACCAGCAACTTGGCGGGATCGAGCGACTGCAGCCCGGGGATGTCCATCATGAACACGCCCTCTTCTTCGTCATCGAGGCCATCGCGCAGCTCGATGACCTTGGCGATCAAGGCGGCGGGAGGCTTGGTCGCGGCCGCGCGCAGCTGCTCGACGTCGACCTTGGTGTCGGTCAAGCGCCCGAGTCGTTCGGCCGTCTGCGCGTCGCGATGCTCGGCGACGGCGTCGACCTTGGTGCTGGCGACACGCAGCAGCTTGTCGCTGGGGGCGTAGCGCTGGACGACCTCGCGGATCTGCGCGGTGGCCTCGACCTGGCGGTCCCCGTTCATCGGCGCGAGCTTGATGTGGATCAGCGCGCCGTCGGCCTCGTCGGTCATCAGCTGGACCATCGCCGGGTGGCCGATCAGGTAGGTGAGCACGCGTCCGGCTCGGGGCGTGGTCTCGGGGACCCCGCGGCGGCCACCCAGGGCGGCGTTGAGCACTTCGACGGGCTCGTAGACCGAGCGCACGTCGACGACGCCTTCGATCGCGCGGACCTCTTCGCTGATGTTGCGGATCGTTCGCAGGATCTCGGCCTCGCCGATGTCCGCTTCGATCGTGACCTGCAGGTAGGTCGAGCCGCCGAAGTTGTCGTCGAAGAAGGTGTTGGCGACGCGGACCTCGCTGCCTTCGTCGAACACGTTGACGGTGTCGACGTCGGCGGACATGCCCCGGGCCAAGAACACGCTCACCGCCGCGATCGCGACCAGCAACCACCACGGCGGGCGTCCGGGGATCGGCAGCGGCCGCTCGGGCTTGTGCTGCAGCAGGTTGTCGGGCAGCACCGCGAGCAGGGCCGGCAGCACCAGCAAGGCCAGCACCAACAGCAGCAGCACGCCGACCCCGGCGATCATGCCAAACCGCTGCATCGGCACCTGCGGCATCACGTACAGGGCGAAGAACGCGACCGCCGTGGTCGCCCCCGACATCAACACCGGCTTCCACAGCTCATCGAGGGTCGCCGACGCGCGCGCTTGGCTGGTGCCCTCGCGGCGCTGGTAGCCAGCGAGGACGTGCATGCCAAACGCCCCGCCAAGCGCGACCATCATCACCGGCGTCGACGAGCTGACGATCGTCAGGGCTTCATCGAAGCGGCCGTGCGCGCCCATGATCAGCGCGACCCCGAGCCCGGTGACCAACAGGTTCAAGAACGCGGCGGTGACCGAGCCCAGCAGCAACGCCGAGGCGACCGCGAGCACCCCGATCACGATCGGAGAGAGCCGCTCGATGTCGGCCCGGCTCGAGCTCGAGGCCGCCATCTCGATGTAGGGCGCGCCCGCAAAGTAGGCCTCGCCCTCCCACTGATCCTCAACGAGGCCCCGCAGCTCATCGAGGGTCTGGCGTCGGGCCGCGAACGCCTCGGCGCCCGCGCCTTCGGTGTCGCGGGGGATCAGGAACACCAGCAGCGCCGCGGCCTTGCCGTCGGTCGAGATCAGGTTGCCGACGGCGTCGCGGCTGCCAAGCACCTGCGCGCGGATCTTGTCTGGGTCCGTCATCCCGGTCGGAACCAGGGCGTCGACGACCAGCCCGTCTTCGTTGACGACCGGGTTGGGCAGGTCCACGAACGACAGCGCCGTCTTGACCTCGCCGAGCTGCTTGATCTGCGTGGAGAGCTCGCGGATCTTGGCCACGCGCTGCGGCGCGAGCAGGTCGGCGCCGTCATCGGACAAGCCGACCAGCGCGACCTCGGTCATGCCGAAGCGCTTGGCGACCTCCTGAAAATTAATGACCTCGGCGTGATCCGGCGGCAAGAAGGCGAGGACGTCGTCGTCGTTCTGGATGTTGGCGACACCAGGTATCAGCCAGGCACACAACGCCACGAACACCGCCAGGATCGCCCACCGCGCCCGCACGATCGGGTGCAGTCGCTCGGAGCTCGCCTTGGAACCTTGCTTGTTGTCGCTGTCGCCCACCAAGCCTGACTTATCGAACGATCTCGCCCCCAACTACAAGCGACTAAACCCACACAGGGGAGAGCCACTCGCGTCGGTCGTCGACCCGTCCGTGCACGACCGCTTGGAAGTGGTCGCCCATCTGCTTGGTGATCGGCCCGATCCCGCCGTCGCCGAGCACCCGGCGATCGACCGAGCGCACCGGGGTGACCTGCGCGCCGGTTCCGCACAGGAACATCTCGTCGGCGACGTAGAGCTCGGTTCGACCGATCGGCCGCTCGACGAACGAGAGGCCCAGATCCTCTGTGGCGAGCGTGATCAAGGTGCGGCGCGTGATGCCGTCGAGGTTGTCCTCGGTCGAGGGCGGCGAGATCAGCACGCCGTTGCGCACGATGAACACGTGCTCCGCGCTGCCCTCGGACACCATGCCCTGGCCGGTCAAGAAGATCGCCTCGTCAAACCCGTTGTCGTACGCCTCACGCCGGGCGAGCGCGCTGTTCAAGTACCCGCCGGTGGGCTTTGTGCGGGCGGGGATCGAGTTGTCGGGTGTGCGTCGCCACGACGAGATGCACACGTCGATCGAGTCCTTGTCGATGTAGCGCTGCAGCGGCATGCACCAGATGACGAGGCTCGCGTCTTCCTCACGAAGCAGCGGCGCGAGCTTGGCGGTCTTGCTGATCACCATGGGGCGCACGTAGGCGTCCTCGTGGAGGTCGTTGCGCCGCAGAAGGTCCAAAACTGCGCTCGAGAGCTCGCTGGTGCTGATCGGCAGGGGCAGGAACAGGATCTTGGCCGAGTCCGCCAGCCGCCGAACGTGGTCCGCGAGGCGAAACACGAACAGCTGTTTGCCATCGTCGCTGGCGTAAGCCCGAATCCCGCCAAAACAACCCAGACCATAGTTGAGCGCGCGCGAGCGGATGCTGACCGTCGCGTGCGCCTCGTCCACGATGTTGCCGTCGATGTAGCTCAGCATGGTGACGGGCGGGAGGATACGGCAAAACCCGAGTACTTCGTCCCGTGCGGGCGCGGAGCTAGTCTGTGCGGATCTGGGCGGGATCCATGCTCATGCGAAGCCGGGTTCGCGGGAGTGCGAGCCCCGGGCGAGGTGAATGTGTGAAAAGTGTCATAACGAACCATGGGCGCGGGTTGTACGCGCTTCCGCGTCATGGACTTCGAGCACGACACGCCAGAATTCCGAACCAGTCGAGGTCCTCGCTCCGAGGTTTGGGACCGACTTGGCGACAGTCTCGATGACAGACGTAAGCTGGCATGGGTTGGGCAGTCGCGACGGTGGACGATCACCACAACTAGACAGAAAACCGAAGAAATCCGGCAGTTTGTGACCCTCTGGATCCATGATTTTGGGCTTGCAGACGCGCCCGCTAGCAGGCGATGCTATGCGCTCCTAGACCCTGGAAGTCACATATGAAGCGCACCTCGTTCGTCTCGATCACCACCCTGTCTCTCGTTCTCGCCGTCGGCTGTGCCGACGATACCGCCACCGACGTCGGCCAAGACACCGGCGAAACCGCTACCTCGGGTGACGGTGATGGGGACGGCGACGGCGACGGCATGGAAGGCATGACCACCGACATGGGCGACGGCGATGGCGATCCCGCGACCACTGGCGACGGTGATGGTGATCCCAGCGGCGACGGCGATGGCGATCCTTCCGGCGACGGCGATGGTGATCCCTCCGGCGACGGCGATGGCGATCCCAGTGGCGATGGCGACGGTGATCCAAGTGGCGACGGAGACGGCGACACCGCCGAGACCACCGACACCGACACGATGGGCACCACCGCAACCACCGGCAACAACAACTGCGAGGCGCCAGCGGACTACGTGGACTGTGACGGCGTCCCGGGCATGTTGACCAACAACCCGTTCGAGGCGATCGGCATCAACTGCCCCGGTGGCGACGCGACCAACTCGATCCAGGCCGCCAACGCCGTGATGAACTCGAGCAACAACAACGCTTGGCGCGTTGCGGCTCAGTTCGGCACGGCCGACGGCCCCAACTACAACGGCAAGTTGTGGGCGGCCAACACCATGGACTGGGTCAGCCCCAACGACGACTCGATCTCGCCGAACACCTCGACGGCGATCCTGATCCTCTCGACGGGCCTGGTCGCGCAGGCGAACGGCCAGGGCGTGGTCACGGAAGCCAACGGCTCGCAGGACGGCAACGGCGAGAACGGCAACCAGGATGGGGGCGGGCTGCCTGCGCCGCTGTCCGCCAACCGGGGCTCGAACAACGGCCTGGGCGGCACGCCGTTCATGGACTGCGACCTGGTCAACGACTGCTCCGACAGCCTGCATCAGCACTGGAACGTCAACGGGTGGAACAACCCCAACGACAAGCTCTGGATGCAGATGGACCTGACGGTGCCCGCCGAGACCGAAGGCTACATCTTCGACTTCGCGTACTTCTCGTCCGAGTTCCCGACCTACTACAACACCCAGTACAACGACCTGTTCATCGCCTGGTCGACCTCAGAGAGCTACACGGGCAACATCACCTTCGTCAACGACGCCCCGCTGACGATCACCTCGCTCGAGAACGCCAACGCGTTCCAGTACAAGGCCAACGCGCCGCAGCTCGCGGGCACCGGCTTCGAAGGTCACGCCGGCACGGGCTGGTTCGTCGCGCGTGGCTCCGCCACCCCCGGCGAGGTCTTCCAGCTGACCTTCTTCATCGCCGACATGGCCGACAGCATCCTCGCCACTGGCGTGTTGCTGGATAACTTCCGCTGGGAGTGCGAAGGCTGCATCCCGAGCGAGGTCAACTCCTGCGGCATCCAGCCGCAGTAGTGCCGGTCTGCAACGAAACAACGAAAACGGGCGGTCACTGACCGCCCGTTTTTTCGTGGTTCCTCATGGGGTTTTCATGGTTGGGGGGCGCTCAGTCGGCTCGCGTCAGCCCCTCGTGGCGCGCGAACAGGGCGAGGTCGCGTACGTCGACCGCGCCCCCGCCTGGGCTGACGAGCTCGACGCGGAGCTGGGCACGATCCCGATCCGGGCCGGGACGCCACACGATCGGTGGCGCGATCCAGCTGCCCGTGCGCATGGCGGGCGGCTCGATCGTGCCGATCCGCCGCTCGTTGGCATAGACATGCAGGGTCGCCCTGGCGTCCGTCGAGGTGCCGGCGAGGGTGACGAGCAGATCGAGCGGGCGCGGGCGGCCGAGCTCGCCCAGCGGCAGATCGATCGGGGCGAAGCTCAACGACATGCCAGCCGGCAGCCGCATCGCGAGCCCCGTGAGCGCGGGGGTGGGCGTGGTGCCGGGTCGGTAGCGCGAGAGGCTGCGGCCGGCGACCCAGGCGGTCGGCACGATCTCGTGGCCCAAGCTGTGCTCTGGCGCGATCGTGGTGAGCTCGATCTGGCTCGGGTCCAGCTCGAACACGCTGCTGCGCTCGCGGGGCAGCAGGTAGAGCGCGGCGACCCGGCCATGGGGGCAGTCGGTCGGGGCGCGCTGGGCCTCGGGTAGCTTGGCGCCGAGGATCTCCACGGTCAGCGTGTCGCTGGCGGTCTCGCTGGGCAGCGCGAGCGGGATCGGTGCGGGCCCGAGCGTGGCGCGGGCGTGGCCAGGCAGACCCGGAGGTGGCTCGAGCGCCACGGGGACGCCGTCGATCGTGAGCGACCAGCTTGGCACCCGCGCGGACGAGCGTGGGTTGACGTCAGCTGCGACCACGACCACGTGGGCAGGCCAGGCCGAGCGCGGGATCACCAGCTTCAAGGGGCGGTCGGGCGAGACGCAGGTGCGGCCGTCATCGTGGAGGCCGCCGCGGATCGACTGGGCAGCGATCTCGCGGCCGAACCCCGCCGCCCCGCGCTCGAACGAGACACGCTCGATCCGGGCGAGCGCGGCAGGATCGACGGCCAGCCGCAGCAAGCCCATGCGCAGCTCGTGGCGCGCGACTCGAGTGGGGAGCTGATCCGGTATCGGCGTCAGCGCGTGGACGAACAGCTCGAGCAGCGAGGCCCGCTCGACCACGAACGGCGCCCACAGCTGCTCGTCAAGCAGGGCCACGCGGGTGCCGTCTTCGCGGGTGTGCTGGTGGGCGGCCTCGTTGACCAGCAAGAACACGGGCGGCGGGGCTTGGCCGCGGCGCGCCGGGCCAGCGACGAGCAGCTCCCAGGCGCTGATCCACGCGTCCTCGCGGGTGCGGTAGGGCAGCACCGTGACGCCGTGGGCCATGGCCAGCGCGCCACCAACTTGGTTGTGGGTGTGGCCGTTGTGCCAGCCCTCGCCGCCCGCGATCACGACGGCGTCCGCGGGCAGTCGCGCGGCGAGCCACGCTCGCGCCTCGCCGGCCGCAGCGTGCTCGCGCAGGCGCAGCTGCGGGTAGCGAACCAGCGGCCCGGCGACCGACCCCAGCAACCCGAGCGCCGCGACGGCACCGACTACCCAGGCGATCCGGGTGCGGGCCCGCTTGGGCGATCCGCTTGGGCCCGCGAGCTGCTGGACCCCAAACGCGATCGCGGCCGTGGCCGCCAACGCGGCGGCAGGGAGCAGCTCCGGGACCAAGTAGCGGCCGTAGTAGAAGAACGTGAGGGTGGGCAGCTGGCGCGGCGCGTAGAGCATCGCGGTGACCGGCACGATGGCCGCGAGCGCGACCAAGTAGATCTGATCCGGCCGCGGTCGCCAGCGGCGGGCAACGAGGATCACGCCAGCGCCCGCGAGCACCAACAGCGGCGCGCCAAGCAGGATCGGCGCCGCGTCGAGCCGGCTGTAGGGGCGTCCCTCGGGCGCCGCGCCCCGCAGTGACCACCACAGGCCGAACGCCGCGAAGCAGGCCAGCGCGAGCCACCTGGGCAGCGACGCGAGCAGGCGGGCGGCCTCGAGCTCGCGTAGCTCGAAGTCGACGACGATCCACGCGAGCGCAGCGAACACGGCCAAGGTCACCAGCGACGCGGGTCCCAGGCCAACGTTGGGGAGCTGGCGAAGCAGCTCGTCATGGACATAGGGGTAGCTGCTCGCGGCGTGCAGGATCACGCTGGCCAGCAGCGCGCCAAGCACCAAGTGCGCCGCCCACCTGCTCGAGTCGCGCGCGCGCGGCCGCAGCCACACCAGCGCGAGCACGACCGGCAACACGATCAACGCGTTGCCCCGCACGAACGCGCACAACCCCAGGCAGCCGGCGACCCACCACGCGCCGCCGCGCTCGACCCCATCGCGCATGCGCAGCGCGGCCAGCACGGCCGCCCACTCGAACAGCGCCATCGGGTTCTCGCTCAGCGGCGTGCGTGCCGTCCAGATCGCCAAGGGTGAGGCTGCGATCAGAGCAAGAGCCAGCGCCGCCCAAGGTCCGCGCGGCCACAGCCGTCGCGCGCAGCAGGCCAGCGCCAGCAGCCACAGGCCACCGATCCAAGTGAGCGTGAAGTACAGCCGCCCCGGTCCGAGCGCGGCCTCGCTCACCGCGAGCAGCATCGGGTGGAGGTGAAAAAATTGGGGGATGACCTCGCCGCGCTCGCGGTCGCCAAGGTACGCGCCCGGTCGGTACGCGCCGTCGTAGCGATCCCGTCGCCAGGGATCGTTGCTCGTTGGATACAGCCCCAGCAGATCGAGCGCGCCGGCCGGAGTCGCGTAGCCATCGAGCTCGTCACCCGCGGCAGCCAGCACCGGATCGGTCCAGCCGAGTGCGCCCGTGCGCGCGCTCAGCTCGGCCCGCAGCACGTAGGTGCCTTGATCGCGCCCAGCCAAGGCGGCGGGGATCGTGGGTTGGCGCAGGCCGATCCCACCCGCGACGATCACCAGCAAGATCAGCGTGTGCCCGAGCGAGGTCGGCCGCTCGGCTGCAGGTGCGCGCTCGCGCTCGAGCGTCCACGGCCAGCAAGCCAGCGCCAAGCCTGCGCAGGCGAGGCTCAGTCCGTGCGGCCCAAACCACCCACACCAGGCCAGCGCGGTGGCGGTGACCCCCACCAGCCCAACATGGATCGCCAGCGCCAACACCAGATCGTCGAGCTCGAGCCGCGCACGCCGACGTCGCCGACGAGCGACCAGGCTCAGCAGCAAGCCGATCAGCGCGGCGATCAGCGCGAGGGACATCGCCGCGACGATACGACGCGACCCGTCGGCCCCCGAGCGATTTCGTGCCGCGCGAGATATCCACCCCGCGGGCCTGGACCCGCGGTCTGGCGTCTACGAACGCGTCCGCAAGCGGGCGAGAAGCGCTCGCCCGAGCTGAATACGAGGCCGCTCGCGCTGGTGTCGACAGCGGTGACAAGGCACAATGCGATCGTGCCCGAGTTCGCCGTCCGGCTCGAAGACGAAGCTCTATTTGTCGTGCCTGGCTCGGGCGCGCTGTGGGTCTACGACTTCGGCAACAAGACCAAGGTCCTGCGTGACGCGAACGAGGGCAACTCGGGCCCGGTGTTTCAGGTCGCGCAGGCGACCGTCGCCAGCATGAAGCTGTTCTTGGTGCTGCCGACCTTCGCGGCGGCCACACTGGTGGAGCAAGATCGGATCTTCTCCATGCTCGCGGAGCACGATCCCGGTCGCCCGGTCGCGTTGGTCGTCGAGCAATCCGAGGGTCGGGTGGTGATCGTCGCGGGTGTCGCGGATCTCGTCGGCCCGGCGGCAGCTGCGGCTGCGGTCGTGCGCACCTGCTGGGAGTGGGACGAGTCGCCAGGTTTCTCCATTGTGGTCGATCAGCGCGATCACTTCGTCACCGTCAAGCACGACGGTGAAGCCTGGCAGGCAACCGTCCAGAGCGAGTGAGTTGATCGTCCCGCGGTCCACCGTGGGCTGCGCCAGCACCCGCCGCTTGGCTTTCTTCAGCTCGAGCGAGGGCTCCTCGCCGTCTTGCAGATGCCGTCGCGGACGGGCTCACCCTGGGCAGTGGGTCGCTTGGCTCTACACCGGTGACCGCGCGTGGCCACCAACTAATTGTGTAATTGAGGTGAGCGACGGGTTACATATTAGTGACGAGAGGCACATTTCGCGGTGCATCGCGGCCGCTGAGTCCTTGACGACGCGCCGCAAGAATGGCGTCGAGATCATCGACCCAACCTGACCTGACCTTCGCCATGACCAAGATCATCTTGTTTCCCAAGACCATGTTCGCGATCTCTCTGCTCGCGCTGCCCCTCGCTCTAGTGGCGTGTGGCCAGGCATCGCCGCCCGGCGACGAAACCCCCACGGAAAGCTCATCATCCGAGGAGTCCTCGGACACTGGCTCGGTCGGCGAGGACGGCAGCCTGTACCCGCTCGTCGACGGCGCGACTTGGACCTACCTGGCCTCGACCAGCACCGGGCAGATCCTGGGCATGGAGATCGTCGAGGCCACCGAGATCACCTGGGAGGGCGGGCCCGCGTGGGTGTTGTCCGACAACCCCGACGACCTTGGCGAGTGGACCGAGAGCACGATCGTGCGAACCGGCACGGCGGCGGCGCGCGTGCACAAGGAGATCAAGGACGCAAGCGGGACCACCATGATCGTCGACTACGATCCCGGGTTTTTGCGCGCCGACGACAAGTGGGACACGGTCGGCTTCATCGAAGAGATCCTCTACGATCGCAACGAGACCGACGGGGCCGGGCTCAACCCCAAGTACGAGCCGCGCGGGCACAGCTACGAGGTGCTGGCCATCAACGAGTCCGTGACGGTGCCAGCGGGGACCTTCAACTGCATCAAGATCGAGCGGATCCGAACGGTCGGGACCACGGCGGGCGAGCGCGTGCTGTTTTGGAACGCCCCGGGGATCGGCAAGGTCCGCGAAGAGCGACCCGCCGAAGGCCGCGTCGAAGAGCTGGCGAGCGTCTCGATCCCGGGAGGAGCCAACTTTCCATGACGTCTTCGGTGGCTTCGGCTGACGTGCGCAATGACGCGCTGATCTTCGCGGATCGCGTGGAGGACAAGTACTTCTTGGCCCCTGCGCAGGCGCGAGCGTTCGTCGACGGCGTCACCAAGCAGATCGGCGAGCACAGGTTCCGAGGCGACAACGCCAACACCTTGCCGCGGCCGGTCCACTACGTCACGACCTTGTACTTCGACTCGCAGACGCGGGAGATCGCCCGCGCGTGTGAGCGCGGCGACGACAACGTCAAGCTGCGCGCGCGCGAGTACTACGACGAGCACCCCGACTTGACCGAGGTCGTGACCTCGCGCTCGGGCGTGATCCGCCGCGAGCCGCTGGTGTGGTTGGAGGTCAAGGCCCGCGTCGGTGCCAGCACCCGCAAGGTTCGGTTCTCGCTGCCATCGGACGAGGTCAGCCGGTTCTTGTCGGACGGTGTGATCAGCGAACAGACCCTCGCGCAGCAGCGCTCGAATTGGGGGCCCGACGCGGATCAGGTGCTCGAGCAGATCGCCCAGCTCTGCACCCAGACCGAGGGGCCGCTGCGGCCGGACTGCTTGGCGCACTATCGGCGCCGCGCGTGGCAGGATCCAAGCGGGAGCATGCGGATCACCCTGGACACGCGGCTGGGGTTCTATCGGGCGCCGGCCGACATGTTCAACAGGTCCGGTGAGCCCGGCGGGATCAGCGAGCACACCTCGCTGCGCGAGCTCGTCAGCGGGCCGCCGATCACCCGCCTGTCGCAGTACCTCGTCGAGCTCAAGCTGCGCGGGGCCCAGCCCGAGTGGCTGCGGGCCCTGGTCAGCGCGACCCAGCTCGAGCCTGCGCGGGTCGGCCAGCGCACCTTCAGCAAATTCCTCGCGGCCTCACACGCGGTCCACCAGACATGATCAGCACCAAAGCACGCAAGAGAGCTCTGGGGATCATCCTCTCGCTGCTGCTCGTCGGCATTTACGGGCTGGTGTCGTGGATCGAGGCCGAGCAGCCCGACGCGGCGGCGGACGTGCGGATCCCGCTGGGTCGCAAGCCCCGGATCGTCGACGTGCAGCCCTCGTCGGCGCCGCCCGGGGGCACGATCGTCGTCCACTTCGTGTCGGAGGTCGAGTCGCGCGAGGATGTGTTCGGGGTCGTCGATGGCGTGAAGGTCACCCCGCTCGACGTGCGCGGCGACGAAGTGGTGCTGCGCCTGCCTGACGTGGCCCATGGCACGGCGGATCTGCGGATCTCGCTCGACGGCCGCAAGAGCCCGCCGCGGCCGCTGCCGATCGAAGCGCCCAACTACCTCAAGACCCTTCGCAACGTCGTGGGTGGGCTCGCGCTCGTCTTGCTTGGGCTGCTGACCTTGACCCGGGCGTTTCGCCATCGCGCCGGGGCAACGCTGCGTCGGCGGGTGGGGGGGCTCACCCGTTCCATCCGGCGCAGCGCGAGCTTTGGCGCGGCGCTCGGAGGTGTCACGCAGACCTCGACGCTGGCGGCTGCGCTCGCGCTGCCCTCGGCCGAGCGGCGCTTGCTCAGCTTCTCGTCGGCCGTCGTGTTGGTCCTCGCGGCGCACGTTGGGGCGGTCGTGGTTGGGTCCGTGCTGCCGCTCGCGGCCTCGCGCGAGGCGCCCTTGGTGATCGCGGTTGGGGTGATCTTGCGGCTCACCGCGACCGAGCAGCGCGGCCGCTCGACCGCCAAGATCGTCACGGGTGTGGGCCTGCTCTTGTACGGCGCGCACATGCTGCGCTCGGGCTTTGCACCCCTCGCCGAGCAGCCCTCGGTGTTGCTCGAGCTGCGCCACCTCGACGTCGGCTCGTTCACGGGTCTGCTGCTGGCAGCGGCGTTCGGTGCGTTCGCGGCGTTCGTGACCCAAGGCCCCGGCGTGGTGTTCGTGTTGGTGCTCAGCGTCAGTCAGGCAACGAGCTTCTTGAGCATCGACCAGGCCCTGGCGATCTTGGTTGGGACCTCGCTCGCGTCGGCGCTCAGCACCACGCTGGTGAGCTGGCCGCTGGGTCGGACCTCGCGGCAGATCGCCCTCGCCCACGCGATCCTCGCAGCTGTCACGGTCGTGGTCATGTGGCTGATGCTGCCGTGGCTGCCGGAGCTCGTGGCCACGCTGCTCAACAGCAACCCCGACAAGCTCGATCGAGGCAAGAAGCTGCTGCACCCCAACGTCGGGATCCATCTGGCGGTCGGCTTCATCGTCATGCAGAGCGTCGCCACGCTGGCCGTGCTCCCGGTGGTCACGCGTCTGAGCAGGCTGCTGCGCCCCGCCTACGCGCGCTCGGCCACCAAGGAGATCGGCCCGTCCTTGCAGCCGATCAGCGTGGTCTTGATCGAGCAAAAGCGTGCGCTCGAGCAGATGCAGGCCGTGCTCGGGGGCGATCCAGACGCGCCAGCCGAGCTCGAGCGTCACCTCGAGCGCGCCCGCGATCTGGCCGACGCCCACCTCGCCAAGGCCAGCGCGGGCTCAACGGACACCGACACCTTGGTCTCGATCCTGTCGGTCGCGCAGTCGATGGAGCAGGTCCGCTACACGGTCGAGCGCGCGGCCCGACGCGGCGTCCGGCTCGAGGGCGAGGGCGGGCGGTTCATCGCCGAGCTCTACGGCCTGCTGCTCGCCGGCCTCGATGACGCGACCACCCTGATCGGTGGTGGCGGTGGGCCCGAGATCGATGACCTGCGCGCGCGGGAGATCCAGATCAACGCGACCGAGGCGGCCTTGCGCGAGTATCTGCGGGCGCAGATCGAGGCCGGAGACGACGCCAACTCGGCGAACCTGCTGCGCTTGGCGGAGTTGGCCAACGGCTACGAGACCGTTGGCAACCAGCTCTACCGATTGGGGCTCGGGCTGGTCCCCGAAGACTTCTGAGCTTGCTTGGGCTCTGGTTCGGGATCTGGGTTGGGGTCTGGCTTGGGGTCTGGCTGGGGTTTTGGGAGCTGGGCGAGGTAGGCGTGGCGAAGCTGCGCGAGCTCGTGGGTCAGCCGGTCTCGCTCGTTCCGCAGCCGCGCGAACCGGCGGCGCTGGACCATGCGTCGCAGGTTCTTGCGCAGGCCAAACCGATACAGACGCAGGTCGATGAGATAGCGATGGGTGAAGACCGTCAGCGGCATCAGCATGAGCCCGACGAAGGCGGCGGCGCCGGGTCCAACGGCCTCGAGGGCGGCCCAGGTCAGCAGCGCGAACCAGCCGCCAAACAGCACCGTGCCCCCAAGCAGCTTGGTCAGCGCGATCCGATAGGTGGTGGGTCGGCCGATCAGCAGCAGCAGGCGCACGATCAAGAACGGGAGGATCGAGGTTGCGACGCCAAGCGCGGCCAGCGGGGCGCCCAGCAGCAGCGCGATGGGGCCCAGGATCGAGTGATCTTCGCGACCGTGGCGTCGCTCGCGGCGGCCTTGCAGGGCGGTCTGCACCCCGCCAATACCAAGGCTGCGACGCTCGTCGAGGTAGCGCATCACCCGGGTGCGCAGCCGGGCGCAGCGGATCGGATCATGGTCCTCGAGCCAGCGATAGGCGTCGATCACCCGCCTGGCCAGCGCGGTGCGCTCGGCTGGTGACTGCCCCTCTCCGTCGAGCCCCTCGGCGTCGCGGATCCCCACGATGATCGCCGTGACCTGGGCGATCAGCCGCTCGTCTTCTTCGCGCTCGACGTGGACCGCCAGCGCGCGCATGGACTCGCCCACGCGCTCGGTCAGCGCCCGCACCAAGGTCTGGGGATCCGCCGTGGGATCCAGCAGCTCCGGCACCCGGATCGGCGGCCCGAAGGCCACGTGCACATCGCTGCGAAACGCCTCGCGGACCAGGTAGTTGAGGCCGACTGGCACGATGTGGACATCGAGGGGTCCCGCGCTGCGCTCGGCGTCGATCGCGATACGAGCGACCCCGGTCCTGATCGGCTCGACGCGCATCCGGGCGTGGGTCTTGCCCTCTGGAAAGATCGAGATCACGCCGCCCTGCGCGAGCACGGCCCGGCAGGCCGCGAACGCGTCGTCGTTGTCGACCCCATCAGCGTGGTCGCTGCGCCGGCGAATGGGCACCGCGCCGACCGAGCGCAGCAGCCGGCCAAACACGGGCACGCGAAACAGCCCGTCGCGGGCGCAGAAGGTCACCTGCCGCTGCTCGAACAGCCCGACGAGCAGCGGATCCACGATTGAATTGGGGTGCGTCGAGGCCAGGATCGTTGGCACCCCGTGCTCGAGCTGCTCGAGGTGCTCGAGGCCCGTGACCTCGATGTGCCGATAGAACAGCCCCAGCGACAGGCGGGCGGACATCCGCAGCGCGCGATACAGCGGCGTCGGTGCGGGTTGGACCACGGAGCTACGATAGCACTGGGCTCAGCCTGGCCCCGGGGCCAAGATCGAGATCAAGCCCTCGGGTCGGCGGATCTGCTGCGAGTTGAAATAGGCGGTCGCCTGGGCCAGCAGGGCTTGCCGCGGCTCACCCTCGAGCAGGGCCGCGCGACGGTAGCGAGCGGCGGCCAAGCTGGCCTTCGCGCCCGCGCGCGCAAAACAGATCTCGGCCTGGGCCAGCGCTGCCGCGGCGCGCTTGGGCTCGCCATCGAGCTGCTCGAGGGTCGCGTCGATCAGCGCGGCGTTGCCAGCTTGATGGGTCGAGTGACCTCGGAGCTTGCGAGCGAGCGAGCGCAGCTTGTGCCGACGTCGGGCGGTGGGCTCTTGCAGCTGCGCGTGAAGGTGCGCGAAGGCGATCAGCGCCAAGATCGTGTGCCGATAGGAAGGGAGCCGCCACAGGCCAAGCCGGCGCAGGGTGTCGCGCAGCTGCGCGACTGCGGCGATCGCCTCGGTTGCTCGCTCGGTCCGCAGCAGCAGGCGGATCCACGCGAAGTCGCGCAGGACATCGGCCCCGACGCGGCGATGACTGGCATGACCGGCATGACCGGCATGACCAGCATGACCAACGAACTCGGCGTGCTCGCGCTCGTGCGCGCGGGCGTCCTCGAACACTTTCTGTGCCTGCTCGGGCTCGCCCACGCACACCAGCCCCCAAGCCAGCAGCCCCGCGCTGTCGCGGATCGCCTTGACGTCGCCAAGGTCGACGCCGACCTTCATGGAGCGCTGGGTGTGGGCGATCGACGCTCGATAGTCCCCGGCTTCGATCTGGGCCCAGCTCAGCAGGTCAACGGCCAGGCGTCGCTCCCACTGCAGGTCGGAGCGGGCGCTGAGGTGGGGCAACACGTGCTCGACACCCTGGACCGCGAGCCCCCAGTTGCCGGCGTAGGCCTCGACCGAGGCGCTCGACAGCTCGAACATCAGGCCGTTGACGACGTGCGCGCCGCTGAGCTTGCGAGCGATCTTCAGCAGCTCGCGCCCGCGGGCCGGATCGCCGAGCGAGCTCGACACGATCGCGTCGATACCCAGCGCGCGGGCGAAGCAAAGCGGGTCGCCAAGCTCCACCGCGAGTCGCCGCCAGCGACACAAGAAGTACAGCGAGACCAAGCCCTCGTGCGCGATCAGGCTCTCGGACACGGTCGCGCAGGTCCTGGCGCGAGCGCGGGTCAGCGCGCGCTCGCAGCTGCGCCCGACCTCGCCTGCGTCGGGCTGGGGCTGGCAGACAAACCGACGCAGATCCCGGGCCAGGCCCTGGCGGTAGAACAGCGCGGCGCTGCGTAGCTGCGCGGGGTGGGTTGGGTACGACAACCCCACGTTGCGCAGCACGGTCGCTACCTCGTCCAGCCCTTCGCGCAGGCGCCCGGCCTTGAGCAGGTACTCCACGGCCTTGGCCCGCAGCGCCTGGGCGTCCAAGCTTGGCTCCGTTCGTGCTTGCGCCAACAACAGCTGGGCTGCCTCGACCAGGCGACCCGAGTTCGCGCAGGCCTCGGCCAAGTGACGCTCGAGCCCGGCGCGGCGCTCGGGCTTGGCGTCAGCGGGGAGCCAGTCGAGGCAGCGCTGGTACCACGTCACGGCGCGACCGAACGCGAGCGTGTCCATGGCCTGGCGGGCGGCTCGCTCGGCGTAGGTCAGCGCGAGCAGTGGTTGGCCACCGCGCTCATAGTGCTCCGCGATGAGCTCGGCGTCGGTCCCATGTTCTGGCGGCTCCGTCTGCCCGGTCTGCTTCGTCAGTTGGGCCAGCGCCGTCGCAAGCCGCAAGTGCAGGCCGGCCAGCGCGTCGCTGGCGAACTCACCGAGCACGGCCTCGCGAATGCGGTCGTGCGTGATCTCGATCAGCTCGTCGTCGAGCTCGGGCAGCCACAGCAGCTCGGCGTCGATCAGGGCCTCGAGCTCGTCGCGGGTGGCTCCGGCGGCGCGAATGACCGCCCGCGAGATCGGGCCGTTGGCGAGCCCGATCAGCGCGAGGGTCTGACGCAGGCGAGGCTCGAGGGCCTCGACGCGACCGGCGATCAGCACGTCGAGATCGAGCTCCGCGTCGAGCTCCGACGCGTGGCTGCGGATCAGCTCGCACATATGCAGCGGGTTGCCGCCGCTGTCGCGGACCAGCGCCTTGGCCCGCGCGATGATCCGGCTGTCGCGACCGTCATCGCCAAACGCTGGCAGCACCAGCTCGCGGGCCTCGGACCAGGTCAACCCGCCCAGCTCGAGCTCGCGGACCTCGACACGCTTGCCCCGACCCAGCGCGCGCAGCTCGGCGACGGCCTCGCCCGACGCGGGCGGCTGACGAAACGAGACGACCAGCAACAGCGGCGGTCCGCCCGGATCGTCGAGCACCAGCCGAAGCAGGCGCGCGCTGTCGATGTCCGCCCACTGGAAGTCATCGAGGATCACCACCGTGGGGCGCTCGTCGGCGATGCGGCGCAGCAGCTCGCGCAAGCTCGCCAGCGCCAGCCCGCGCAGCTCGCCGGGACCGATGCTCTGGGTCCGCTCCAGCCACGCCGGCCAGATGCCTTCTAGCACCGGAAACAGCCGGGTCAGCGGCTCGACGTGGCTTGGCCTCGAGCTGGCGCGGTCACGCTCGGGCAGCTGCCGAAGGTGGCGCGAGAGCGCGTCGACCACGGTGTCTAGCCCTTTGTAGTTGATTGACTCGCGCTCGAAGCAGCGACCGCGCAACACCAACGTGTCTGCTTGATCGAGCTGCGAGACCCAGCGCTGCAGCAGCGCCGACTTACCCTGGCCGCTTGGCCCGTGCAGCATCACCGCGACCGAGTGGGCCTGGCTGTGGGCTTGGCCGCGGACGACCGCGAGCGCGCGGTCGAGCTGCGCGAGCTCGGTGACGCGCCCGACGAAGCGGTCGCCGCGATTGAGCGCCCGGGGAGCCTTGTCGAGGCACGCGAGCGCATCGCTGGCGCTGGGTCGTCGCTTGGGATCGCGGGCCAGCATGTCGCGACACAGCGCCAGGAGATCTTCGTCCGCTCGCGGCACGCGAATGACCGGATCGGGGGCGCACTCGTCGATCTTCGCCAGCAAGACTTGCTGCGGACGGCCCATGAACGGTCGCACGCCACACAGACACTCGTAGAGCATCACGCCCACTGCATAAATGTCCGCGGCTGGACCGGTCTGACCGAGTCGAGCTTGCTCGGGGGCCATGTACGCCGGGGTCCCAACCACCACGTCGTTGACCACCACACCCGGATCGGGGGGTGAGCTGCCGGCCCCTTGTACGCTCACATTGGCGAACTCGAGCGGGCCACCTGGGACCGGGCCGGCGCTGGAGACCAAGCCGGTGGTGGAGAGCGAGCCGGTATGGGAGACCAAGCCGGTGGTGGGGGCCAGACTCGGGTTGGGGGGCAAGCTCGCGTCGCAGGGCGATCCCGCGTCGGAGACCAATCCAAAGTCGAGCACGACAACGCGCCCGTCGGTTGCGACGAGCACGTTCGAGGGCTTGAGGTCGCGGTGCACGTAGCCGCGCAGGTGCAGGTGCTCGAGCGCCTCGAGCATCTGTCGCAGCGTGCGACGCAGGCGGATCTGGTTGGGCAACTGACCGCGGCGCGTTCGCCCGCGCACGTACTCGACGAACGGAGCCCCGTCGATCAGCTCCATGGTGAAGAAGGGCAGCCCGGGGGCTTCCGGGCGCGCGGCCGGGGGTGCCCGCAACGACAGGGTCACGGCCGTGGGCGGGACGACCAGCTCTTCGAGCTTGACGAGGTTGGGGTGCTCGACGTCCGCGAGCACTCGAAATTCTTGCTTGAGCCGCAGCAGGGCCGTGCTGCTGGACCGATGCAGGAGCTTCAGGGCCACGCGCTCCCCCGTCTTCAGCGAGCGCGCGGCGAACACCTGACCCATGCCGCCCGCGCCAACGAGCTGCTCGAGCTCGTAGTTGCCCAGGATCACCGGCTCGCACGCGCTGGCCTCCGGGAGGCGGTTGAGCTTGGCGTGCGTGGCCCGGGCGACCCGATCCGCGATCGCCAGCGACGCCTGCCCTTCATGGGAGCCGAGCGACTTCCCAGTACGAATGCTCGCGGGCGAGTCGGACTCGTGCCAGGTGTTGTCGATCACCGCGCCGCGCTGGCGGCGGCGTGAGGCCGTCGACGCGTCCGTCAGCGCGCGATGATCATCGAAAGGCATCAACTCGAGTACAACGTATCAGAGATCAAAGTGACTGAACCTGACCCTCGGACCAATGTAGGGCGAATTTCGTGGATTTTGCTGACACGTATTCGTGGCATTACGCAAGGGCGTGGCAGTTTGCCCTCGCTAAAGTTCATACTTTGGATCTTTGGTACGATCTCATTGGGGCGGGTCGCCACGTCGCCGCTGTGTGTCCCAAACGGGCGTTCACGGGTCATGGATCTTTGCCAGGTCAGAAATGTGCATGATGGAATACCCGCAATCAGGCGAGAGAAACCAATCGATGTGCCCATGGCCAATTGATGTTCTGTTGGCCATGGCCGTCTGGCCAATGGTCACAGGATCAGGTCCCGCCCGCGGTCACGAAGCACCCCTCCATCACCCAAGCTCAGCGGATGGCCTTCGCTGCGTGTCGGGCTAGACCCGAATCAAGCGCTGCGCGCTCAAGTGGTTGCTCGGGTCGGCGGGTCGGCTGACCCTGGGTGTCCTCATTGGAGGCCTGGTCCCGCTGGCAGCGCTGCTCGATCTGTGTGCTTGCCCTGCACGTGCTGATCTGCCTGCTCGCCATCTTGGCTGGGTTTACGCTGATCCAGGAAGGTCCTGCGCCGATAGGCTGATCGGGGGCCACACGCACGCAACCGTGCTCCAACCACGAAGATGTTCTGGGTACCCGCTCACCCAGCGATCTTCGATCCCCGCCCGTGTCGCGCCAGCGGTCGGCTGCTATCTTCCCGCCCCAACGATGGCCCTGCTCGCCCCGCAGATCCCCCAGCTGACCGAGCTCGATCTGTTTGAGCGCGACGCGCTGATCGTCCTGTCGTTTGTTGCGATGCCGCTGACCGCGAAGCAGTGGGCCGAGTGGGCCAACGATTGCCAGCTCTCCCACGACAGGGTCCCGGCTGGTCGAATGGCTGCGCTCGGGGAGCGCCTCGTCGCGCTGCGCTTCGTCGACAAGCGCACCTTGTTCAGGGAGATCGTGTTCGAGCCGTCGCTGTCGGTGCCGAGCCTGCTGCTGCCCCAGGCCCACGAGGAACAGCGGCTGTCCCGGCTGTGGGCGAGGTTCAACAAGGTCGCGACCACGCCGCCGCGGGGTAGCAAGCGGCGGCCTCTGAACCTCCACGACTGGGACACACGCCTGCGTGCGCTGATCGGAGAGCTGCGCGTGATGTTGACGTTTTCCAACTCGCAGCGGGTGGTTGCGTCGCTGATCGAGCTCGAGCGCTGGTCCAGCTTTCGCAACCGATTCCCGCAGATGCTGCTCGACATGTTGGGCGCAGATCCACCTGAACACTGGATCTCGCAGCTGCCCGAGCCCGAGCTCGACGAGTACCTTGGCGCGCTGATCGAACACTGCACGACCATGCTCAGCCCGCTCCCACGCGGGCTCCCGATCTGGGTTGAAGAGTGCGCCAAGCCGGGCGCCAAGCAGGGCGTCGCGCGGCTGCTGGCCCTGCGTGGGCAGTCCGACGCGATCGCGAAGCTGCGCAAGCTGCCCAAGTGGGGCGCGGAGGGGGCCGAGCTGCTGACGCACTTCGTCGCGGGCGACTACGGGGCGACAGCCGACGCTGGCGACACGACCGCCGCGTCCATGAAGCGCAGGCACAAGCAGCTGCCTGGGATCGAGGGGGTGATCCATGCGCTGTCCCGGGTCGTGACGATGGACGCGAACCCAGCTCGCGCGGCGGCCTTCGACGCGAGCCTCACCGCTCCAAGCCGCGCCAGGGTCGGCTACGAGGCGTGTTATCACGCGCTCGCGCTCTTCCAGGAGGTGAGCCGCAGCCCAACGCCAACGCGGCATCTTCCGCGGCCACTCGAGATTCCGCTGGCAAGTGGGATCACATGGATCCACCTGTTGGTGCGCTGCCTGTGCATCCACTGGCTTGGCCATCCGCTGGCCAAACACGCCGCGTCCGCGCGCCCCTGGTTGGTATACTGGCACAGCTGGGCGGTGTTTGGCGGCTATGCAGCGATCGCGCGGGAGCTCGCGGCCGTGCTGGCGCTCGTCGATGGCGACGCCGCGCCACCGCTGAGCCTGGCCGCACACTACAAACAGCGCAAACCCTGGGAGACGATCCTCGAAGCCCTGGAGGCTTCCGTCAAGGTCGCTCAGGTCGGCGCATCCGCGGGCGCGGGCGACGGTGGGTTTCGCAAGCACATCATTTGGGAGGTCGCGCTCGGGCAGCACGCGGTCGACATCAAGGCCCGGCTGATCACCAGCGCGCGAACCACCAAGGGCCAGCTGCTCAGCGTGACCAAGCTGAAGTCCGGCGAGCTCGACTACCTGACCGACGCCGACCGCCGCGTGATAGCGACCGTGCCCAACGGCCCGAGCTGGCGTGGGCACGCCAGCAACTCGATCGGGCATGACTGGTCGACGCTCGAGGCGTTGATCGATCACCCCCGCGTGCGACGAACCAGCGGGCTCCCGCTGCGCCTGACCCGGGGCCAGCCGACGATCCGCACCCGCACCGAAGACGGCACGACGATCCTCGAGCTGCACCCGGCCGAGCTCGCATCCCGTGAGGTCGTGCTCCACGAACTCGTCGCCGATCACGTCGAGGTGTACGCACAAAAGCCCGGGCTCGACCGGGTCTACAGCCTGTTCTCGCAGGGTGGCCAGGTAAAGATCCCCGACGCCGGGCGCGAGCGCCTGCTCGACAGCCTGGCCGGACTGGCGACCAGCACCGAGCTGATCATCGAGGGCGAGGACAGCCTCGCCGGGCACAGCGTCGACGCCGACCCCCGCCTGGTCATGCAGCTGCAGTGGAACGGCTCGACCTTCGTCGCCCACGCCAAGGTCGCCCCGCTCGGCCCCGACGGCCCTCACTTCGCGCCTGGCGATGGGCCCGTGAAGATCGTCGGCCGCGTCGCCAGCCAGATGCTCGCGTGCACCCGTGATCCCGGCGAAGAAAACCGTGCGTATCAGGCCATGCTCGCGGCCTGCCCCTGCCTCGACAGCCAGCCCGAAGACGAAGGCCGCTGGTCGATCCACGAGCTCGACACCGCGCTCGAGGTGTTGCTCGAGCTGCACGCGCTCGGCGACGAGATCACCCTGACCTGGCCGCTCGAGCGCAAGCTCGGGGTCCCGCGCGAGCTCACCAACCAGGACATGCGCGTCGCCGTGCAGTCGAACAAAGACTGGCTGCAGGTCGATCTCGAGCTCAGCGTGGACGAGGCGCGGGTGCTCGGCTTCAAGCAGCTGCTCGACAGCCGCCGCGGCGACGGGCGCTTCATCGCGCTCGGCGACGATCAGTTCGTCGCGCTGACCAGCGATCTACGCAGGCGCATCGACGCGCTCGAGAACCTGGGCACGCTCGAGAAGTCGGGGCTCGAGATCCACCCCGTCACGCTGCCGCTGCTGGAACAGATCGTCGCCGAGCCCGGCGCCCTGCGAACCGACAAGCAGGCGCGCGCGCGGCTCGACAAGCTAGCGAAGATCGCCGGCAAGACCCCCCGGCTGCCGCGTGGGTTTCAGGCCACGCTGCGCGACTACCAGAGCGAGGGTTTCAAGTGGATGGCGCGGCTGGCCGAGGCCGGGCTTGGGGCCGTGCTCGCCGACGACATGGGCCTGGGCAAGACCATTCAGGCGCTGGCGTTGCTGTGCCAGCGCGCGAAACAAGGCCCGGCGCTGGTCGTCGCGCCGACCTCGGTCGTCGGCAACTGGCTCAACGAGGCCGAGCGCTTCGCCCCGCGGCTGCGCTGCCACCAGCTCGCCAGCAGCGACGACCGGGCCGCGCTGATGGCCTCGCTGCGTGGCGGCGACGTGCTCATGTGCAGCTACGGCCTGCTCGTCACCGAGTCCCAGCCGCTGACCGAGCTGCGGTTTGGCACGGTGGTGTTCGACGAGGCCCACGCGCTCAAGAACTCGAGCTCGCAGCGGGCCAAGGCCGCGGCCGCGTTGACAAGCGAGTTTCGCCTGTCGCTCACGGGCACCCCGATCGAGAACCACCTCGGGGAGCTGTGGAGCGTGTTTCGGGCGACCGTCCCGGGCCTGCTCGGCACTGAGAAGCGCTTCGAGCAGCGCTTCACCCGTCCGATCAGCCAGGGCCAGCGCGAGCGTGCTCGACAGCTGCGCGCCATGGTGCGTCCCTTCATGCTGCGCCGGACCAAGGCGCAGGTGCTCGACGAGCTGCCGCCCCGCACCGAGGTCACCATTCGTGTCACCCCGGGCGCCGCAGAGAAGGCGTACTACGAGGCGCTGCGGCGCGACGCGGTCGAGCAGACCAAGGGCATCAAGACCAAGGGCCGGCAGGCCGGTCAGTCGCGCCTGAAGATCCTCGCGCTGATCACCAAGCTGCGCCAGGCCGCCGTCGATCCCCGCCTGATCGACCCCGAGCACGGCCCGCCGGGGGCCAAGCTCGAGGCGTTGATTCGACGATTGATCGATCTGCGCGACGAGGGCCACCGCGCGCTGGTGTTCACACAATTCCTGGGGAGCATGGACACGATCCGCCAGCGGCTCGACAAAGAGAAGATCCAACACCTCAGCTTTGACGGCTCGACCCCGGCCGCCCAGCGCACCAAGGTGGTCGAGGCGTTTCAAGCCGGCGAGGCCGACGTGTTTGTCATGAGCCTCAAGGCGGGCGGCGTCGGCATCAACCTGACCGCGGCGGACTACGTGATTCACCTCGACCCGTGGTGGAACCCGGCCGTCGAAGATCAAGCAACCGGCCGCGCCCATCGGATCGGGCAGCAGCGCCCGGTGACCGTGTATCGGCTGGTCACCGCGGGCACGATCGAGGAGCAGATCCTCGAGCTGCACGCGAGCAAGCGTGACCTGGCCGACGATCTGCTGGCCGGGCTCGACAGCGCCAAGAAGCTCGACCTCGACGAGCTGCGCGCGCTGCTGCAAGCTGGGGCGTGAAGCTCACGAGCTGCACGAGAGCATCGAGCACCCGGCCCGATCCTTGGCCCAGTCTGGGCGCTTGGCCGCGTGCTGCTCGTGGGTGGGTTGCTCGGCGTAGGGGTGGCGCATGACCTCGAGCAGCTCGTGGATCAGCGAGGGGTCGCCGGCCTCGGCCTTGTCGATTGCGAGCTGGGCCAGGTAGTTGCGCAGCACGTACTTGGGGTTGGCCGCGTGCATGCGAGCGCGGCGGTGGGCGGGCTCGATCGCTTCGCCGCGGACCCGCTCGCCA
Source organism: Enhygromyxa salina (assembly GCF_000737335.2). Taxonomy (GTDB): domain Bacteria; phylum Myxococcota_A; class Polyangia; order Nannocystales; family Nannocystaceae; genus Plesiocystis; species Plesiocystis salina_C. The sequence continues at coordinate 108,396 of NZ_JMCC02000007.1, forward strand.
AGCTGGCGCAGCCACGCGAGGGTGAGCGAGCGGGTCGCGGGCGTGATCGTGCTGGGATCCGCCTCGTAGTAGGCGGCCCACAGCGGCGCGAGCAGCTCGTCGTCGCTGGCGTTGGCCTGGACTGGCACGTCCGCGAGCGCGCGATAGAAGATCGTCATGTCCGTTGGCGTGCTCCCCAGCACCCGCATGCTCTGGTTGGCCAGGCTCACCCCGCTGCGCGGATCTTCGGGGTCTTCGTCACCCGCGAAGGGCTCGAGCCCCAGCTTGGCGGCGAAGCTCGCCAGCGTGTGCTGGCCAAGCGTGTCGGAGAACGCCCGCATCCCGTCCTCGAACGGCTCGACGCTGCCCACCAGCGGGTGCAGGGCGTTGGCGAACTTGACCAGGTTCCACATCGCAATCCGCGGCTGGTTGCCAAAGCGATAGCGCCGGCCGGCTGCGTCGGTCGTGTTCGGGGTCCAGTCGGGATCGTAGTTATCGATCCAGCCGTAGGGTCCGTAGTCGATCGTCAGACCGAGCACCGACATGTTGTCGGTGTTCATGACCCCGTGCACGAAGCCGACGCGCATCCACTCCGCGACCATCGTCGCGGTGCGCTGGCAAACCTGGGTAAACCACGCCGCGTAGGTGCTCGCGCTGATCGACTGGCCCGCGTCGTTGGCCTGACTGAGCAGCTCCGGGAAGTGGGTCGTGATCGCGTAGTCGGCCAGCTGCCGAAGCAGCTCGTGCTCACCCCGGGCCATGGGTAGCTCGAAGTTGCCAAAGCGCAGAAACGACGGCGCGACCCGACACACGATCGCGCCGGGCTCGGGCTTGGCGTTGCCGTCGTAGAACATGTCGCGCACGACCTCGTCGCCCGTGCCGACCAGCGAGAGCGCCCGCGTGGTCGGGACGCCAAGGTGGTGCATCGCCTCGCTGCACAGAAATTCCCGGACCGAAGATCGCAGCACCGCGCGGCCGTCACCCCGACGCGAGTAGGGGGTTGGGCCTGCGCCCTTGAGCTGCAGCTCCCAGCGCTGCTTGCTTGGCGTGAGCACCTCGCCCAGCGTGATCGCCCGTCCGTCGCCAAGCTGATCCGCCCAGTTGCCGAACTGGTGGCCGCCGTAGCAGGCCGCGTAGGGATCCATGCCGGGCAGCACTTGGTTGCCCGAGAGGATCTGCGCGAGCTCGGGGTGGGCTTGCGGATCTTCCGGCAAGCCGACCAGGCGCGCGACCTCGGGGGACCACGCGAGCAAGGTTGGCGCGGCGACGGGTGTTGGCTGGACGCGCGAGTAGCAAGCGCCGTGGACCGCCCGACGGAAGTTGTCGGGCTCGGGGTCGGCGGGGAGCTCGTGGGTGAACGAGTTGTCGAAGGGCAGGTCGAGGGACATCGGCGAGCGGAGCGTACACCTCGATCGGCTGCAGTCGGGCCCGTTGGGTTGGTTCGGGCGTCACGCAGGTGCGCCGTCCTTGGCGCGCCGGGCCTGTAGCCTCGTTGCTGAGCGCCGCGGAATCTGGAATTGCGACGATTCGGGCCAAATCTGCGCTGCGCTTGGGTGTGCTGGTAATCTGCGACCGGGTCGGATCGGCCGCACCATGCCAGCGTATACCTCAAAGCGCGTTAGCAACGTCACAATTGAGCTCGACACCAGCTCGCCCGCCGGACCCACGGAGCGCAGGGAGCACTGCTTGGTGAGTCAGTCCGTGGCGACCGGGCTCGATCGCCAGAGTCCACACGCCGCGCTTGGTGGCCACGGTCAGGTCCGGGTCATCGCAGACAGCGGGCGGTCCGCCAACTTCACGATTCGGGGGGTCGTCCCGGACGCGGTGGGCGACCCGCCGCGGATCTGGGTGTATCCAAGCCGGGGCGTCGACGCTGGCGGCGTGTCCAAGCTATTCGCTGGCGCCGCGCCGACGCCGTTTGGCAAGGCCCGGGTGCTGACCCCGCCGCCCAGCGCAGTGACGGTTCAGATCGGCGCTACCCCAGCGACCCAGACCGCCTGGGCCGAGAGCGAGGGCGCGGGCTTCATCGAGCGAGTCAAGATCGGCGGCAATCAGCTGATCGTGATCGCGCCGCACGGCGGCGTCATCGAAGCGGGCACGGTCGAGCAGATCGCCGTGCTCGAGGCTCATCTGGCCCAGCTGTGCCCGGAGCTGGGCCAGCCCACGGTCTGGAGCTGCGAAGGCAAGCTGTGCCGCGACAATTATGACCGACTCCACATCGCCAGCGGCGACATCGATGAGCGCTCGTTCCCTGGGCTCGCGCAGATCTGGGACACGGTCGCCCGCTATCGACCCAAGCTGCGGTTTCGCTACGCGCTCGCGCTGCACGGGACCCGGCGAACCGACAGGTCAATTGTGATCGGGGGCCGGGCATCCGTGGCCGACAAGAAGCTCGTGCGCGACGCGATCGCGGCGAAATTTACAGCCGCGGGCGAGACCTTGAATTTCTGCTTGCTCGACGCCACCAACACCGTGGTGCCAGCGCCGGGCGCGAACTTTGATTGTTGTTGGTCGACAGCGCGGGGCGGCACCAGCGTGCGGAATATCGTGAACCGTCTGTCAGCCAACAATGGCAATGTCTCGGGTCATGGCGCGTTTCAGATCGAGCAATCCAAGGATCTGCGTGCCCCCGCTGCGGGCAGCCCACCGTACAATGTTTGGATCGCCGAAGGCTTGGCTGCGGCGATGTGCCAGCTGCTGCTCACGCCTCGCTCGCCATCGGCCGCTCGAGGCTCCGCCGAAGCACCTCCATGAGGTCGATGATCTCAGCGTCCTGATCCGGCTCGTCGCTTGGTTGCTCGACGACGTCGCGGCCCTCGGCGAGCTTGCGCTGCGCGAGGGCGATCGTGCGTACGCGGACCTCGTCGTCGAGCTCCGACAGGTCGATGTCAGCCTCCTCGTGCGCCCGGATCAGGTCGCGCATGCGCTCGATCTGCGCAGCGTCGACCTGGGCAGGCGGGCTTGGCAACCCCACGGACTGGGGCGTCCGCAGCCGCGAGACGAAGCGCAGGGTCTGGGCCCGCAGCAGCTGGTCATTGGCGAGGATCGCAACCACGCGTTGGTGCTCGCGCATCACGAAGGTCGCGATCCCAGCTCGGCCGGTGGCCTCGAGCACCTGGGTGAGCAAGCGATAGGGCTTGGTCGAGCCCGAGCCGGGGAGCAAGAAGTAGGGGCGCTCGAACAGCATGGGCGAGAGCTGGTCTCGATCGACGAATTGCCGCAGCTCGATGTCGTGCGACGCCTCGGGGGCCAGCGCCTCGAGCTCGTCGTCGGTGAGCACGACGAACTCGCCGTCGCTGAGCTCGTAGGCCCGGGCGATCTCATCGGGCTCGAGCGGGCGCTGGTGCTGAGGGCAGACATACTCGCGCCGCAGCGGGGTGCCGTCGGGGGCGAGCTGGCGCAGCGACACGCCGACCGAGCTGCGGACCGCGGAGACCAGGCTGACCGGGATCGTGACCATGCCAAATGTGATGGTCCCCGACCAGAATGCGGTGGGTGGGTCGGCAACGGCTTCGGTTGGGGGCTTGGGCTCAGGCAACGTCTTGTTCCTGCAGTCGCGTAATGCTGGCCGCGAGCGCGTCGGCGAGCGAGGGGGGTGGCGCGGGTTCCGGCTTGGCCGTTGGGAGCGGCGTAGTCTTGCCCTCGGCCTTGGCTTCGGCCAATGCAATCACTTGCTCGGCGTAGCGATCGTGGAACTGCTCGAGATCGAGCTCCCCTTCGAGCATCTCGACGAGCTGTCGGGCCATTGCCAATTCCTGTATTGACGGGGCCGGCCATGACAGCTCGGGCAGCGCATCGGTGGCAACGACCTCCGCGGCCGAGCGGAGAGTGATCAGCGCGAGGTGGTCGCCCACAGCTCGGAGCGCGCCGCGGTAAGGCTTCTTGCGCATGGTCCAGCGGACGATCCCTTGCTTGGACTCCGCCGCGAGCGCGCGGGCAAGCGCAAAATAAGCCTGGGCATCGTCTGGGTCGTGCGGGCTGAGATAGTAAGGTCGCACATACCATGGGTGGTCGAGCTGCGTCGTCGCCACAAACCGAAGAACCTCGAGATCGCGGGACGCCGTCGGCTCGAGCTCGACGAGCTCCTCGTCGCGCAGCACGACCATGCCGTGGGGCAGCGCGATGCCCTTTTGTGCGGACTCGTGGGCGACCTCCTCGCCGGTCACTGGGTGAACCATGCGCTGGCGGACCGGCACCCGATCACTGGCGTGCAACAAGCGAAAGCTGACCTGGCGCGGCTCGACCGCCGTGACCAGCTTGACCGAAATACCCAGGCCGTTGATCACCAAGCGAGCGTTGAAGATTGAGCGTGGCATCTCAACTCTGCGCTCGATCGCGCCGCGGATCGTGCAAAAGGGACACAGTCACGGTCATGGCTGGCACAGATCCGCCCGCGCGTACGGCTGTTGCAGGTCTTGGGTGCTCACCAGTTGTCGTGAGTGCACGGCATATGCCATGCATGCACGCCGAGCGTGGCGAAGCTCGATGCATATCGACGCAAGCGCAACTTTGACGCGACCCCCGAGCCTGCGCCCGATTCACCGGATGAGCCGCTCGCGGCACCGGAGCGGATCTATGTAATTCAACGACACGACGCGCGGCGGCTGCACTACGACCTTCGCCTCGAGCACGGCGGCGTGCTGTGGAGTTGGGCGGTCCCCAAGGGGCCGAGCTTGGATCCCCACCAGCGCCGGCTGGCTGTGCAGACTGAGGATCACCCCTTGGACTATGCCAACTTCGAAGGCACGATCCCGGCCGGTCAATACGGCGGTGGAACCGTGCTGGTCTGGGATCGCGGCGTCTGGATCCCCGATGGTGACCCCGCGCAAGACTTCGAGCGCGGTCGCCTGCGCTTCACCCTGAGCGGCGCCAAGCTGCATGGGCGCTGGAACCTGATCCGCACGAGAGACGCCAAGACCTGGCTGCTCATCAAGTCGCGCGATGAGTTTGCTCGGCCCGAGGGCGCCGCCGAGATCGTCGACGAGCAGCCTCTGAGCGCGCTGTCGGGCCGGACCACGGAGCAGGTCGCCGCGGGCGTCGAGCGCGGCGACACGCGCGACTTGGACGGGACTCGGGATCAGATTCGGGATCAGATTCGGGATGAGATTCGCGCAATCGGTGAGCGCGCCCCGCCGCCCTTGGTGCTCACGCCACAGCTCGCCGTCCCCGCCGAGCAGGCGCCCAAGGGTCCCGAGTGGCTGCACGAGATCAAGCTGGACGGCTACCGGATCATGGCTCGCACCTTTGACGGTGAGGTCCGCCTGCGCACGCGCGGCGGCGAAGATTGGACCACGCGCCTGCCAAGTCTCGCTCACGAGCTGGCGAACCCGATCTTCGCCGACAGCCTGTTGGACGGAGAGCTCTGCGCCCTCGGTCCGCGCGGAGAGACCCAATTTGAATTGCTGCAACAGGCGCTCGTGAACGGGCGTGACCAGCGGCTCGTTTACTATTTGTTCGATCTTCCGTTTGCGGCCGGCCACGACCTGCGCGGCGTCCCGTTGATCGAGCGCAAGCGAATCTTGCGGGCGTTGCTCGAGGGCGCCCATGCCGGTCGTTGCCTACGCTTCTCCGATCACGTGCGCGGCGGAGGCCCCGAGGTATTCGCTCGCGCGTGCGAGCTTGGGGCCGAAGGCGTGGTGAGCAAGCGGATCAGCTCGCGCTACGAGGGCCGTCGCAGCCACGCCTGGCGAAAGGTCAAGTGCGCACATCGGCTGACAGTGACGGTGGGTGGGTTCACGGAACCGCAGGGATTGCGGCGCTACTTTGGCGCGTTGCTGGTCGGCAGCTACGACGCCGCCGGCCGCTTGCAGTATCGCGGCAAGGTTGGCGCCGGTTATGACGAAGCGTCGCTCGCCCAGATCCACGCGCGGCTCGACCCGCTCCGCCAAGATCAAGCGCCGTTCATCAACCCGCCGATCGGGAACGAGGCGCGAGGTGTCACCTGGGTCGCGCCGCGCCTCGCGATCGACGTGCAATACAGCGATCTGACCGAGGCGGGCAGGATCCGCCACGGTCGCTTCGAGCGACTTCACCAACCCGAGCCGGAGCCCGAGCCCATGCCCCAACCACAACCACAACCAAAGTCAGCCGTCCGCCTGACCCACCCCGACAAATTGCTGTATCCCGAGCTTGGCCTGAGCAAGCGCGACGTCGCCGACTACATCATGCGCGTCGCCGAGTGGATGCTGCCGCACGTGCGCGACCGACCGCTGACGCTCGTGCGCTGCCCCAAGGGGGTCGGCGCCAGCTGCTTTTATCAACAGCACGCCACTGGCTTGCCCGACACGATCACCCGCGTGCGCGTGCGCGACTCCGACGGCGCCGAGGTCATCCACGCGAGCGTGAGCGATGCGCTGGGCTTGGTCACCCTGGTCCAGATGAGCGTGCTCGAGCTTCACGTATGGGGGTCGAGGGTCGACCGGCTCGAGCACCCCGACCGCTTGGTGTTCGACCTCGATCCTGACGCTGAACTCGAGTTCGCGCGGGTCGTGGACGCCGCCGTGGAGGTCCGTGATCGCCTCGCCAAGCTTGGGCTGACCGCGTTCGTGAAGACCACCGGGGGCAAGGGCCTGCACGTGGTCGCACCAGTCGAGCGCGATCATGACGTTGATCGGGTCAAGGCGTTCTGTCGCGCGCTCGCGGGGCGCTTGGCCGCGGACGCGCCCGAGCGCTTCACCGCCTCGCCCCTCAAGGTCGAGCGGCGCGGCAAGATCTTCGTTGACTATCTTCGCAATGGTCGCGGGGCGACCAGCATCGCGGCCTACTCACCGCGGGCCAACGCGAAGGCGCTGATCTCGACGCCGCTCGCGTGGGAGGAGCTGACCGACACGCTCCGACCCGAGCAGTTCGCCCTCACTGGTGTGCCGACGCGGCTGGCGTCGCTCGACGACGATCCTTGGGGGCCGATGGCGTCACTGCGCCAGCGGCTGACTCGCGCGGCGTTCGAAGCGGTCGGGCTTGGCGAGTGAGCTTGTTGTTGGGTCAACAGCGGGTCAGCACGGCAGCTCCGCCGCCGCGTCGGTCTCGCTTGGCACCTTGGTGCGGGGTTCGTCGGCGATCAGCTGCTTGAAGCGCCGTCGCATTCGCTTGCCGAGCGCGTTGAGGTCCACTCCCTCGAGCTCCCGAACTTGCGCGAATAGCTGCGTCTCTTCCTCCTTCACGTGCTCGCGCACCATCTGCTCGAGCTTGGCGAGCTTGGCCGTGAACTTCGCCGCCAACGCGTCTATCTCGAGCAGCTCGGCCAGGACCCGCTTGGCCTTCAGGTGGTCCTCGACGGCCTCGTGCAGGAGCGCGCTCGTGTCGTCGTCGCACACCGCGGGATAGAAAATGGTCTCTTCGATCTTCGCGTGCGCAGCGAGCTGATCGGCGAGCTCTGCGAACAGCTTGGACTTTTGTCGCGCGGAGCCAGATTTTCCGATCCGCTCGAACAGCGCCTCGACCTCGCGGTGCTGGCTCTCGAGCAGCGCGAGCGCGTCTTCGAGTTCGTCTTCTTTCTGGTCCTCGTCTTGGTCCTCTTCGTCCATGTTGGCCCGCGAGATCAGCTTGGAGAAGCGGCTGTCGGGCTCGTCCTGGTACAGGAACGCGAGCTCGCTGGATTCGAATTTCTCGAAGAACTCGGTCCACGAGATCTTCTCGAGGGTCTTGCCGCCGCTGTAACCGGGAAAGTCGACGCGCAGGATGCCAGGATCGTCGTCGCCGTCGCCGGTGCGCTTGACGTGCGCGGGATGGCCTCCGCGCTGCTCGACCCACTGCTTGATCGTGGTGTGATTGGTGGTGGTTTTGGCGCTGGACATGACTTGGTGGCTGATTGCAAAATCCTGGCCGCTGTCTGGTGGTTGCAGCTTGCATGGTCGATGGGTGCGCGCGGCTGGAGCTGGGCGCCGCTGACGTCGATGGGGTACGGATGACGGCGGTGGCACCCGGGGGGGAATTGCTCGAAGCCTGGTCGTGTCCTGCAAGCAGGGGCGGATCACTCGCGTGCGATGATGACAGCTGCCCGGCCGCCGCCAGCGTCGCTGCAGCTGCACAGCGCCGCAGCTCCGGGCGCGTAACCACGGGCCCATGCTTGCGCGGCCCAGATGATCTCGACGAGTCCCGTCGCCGTGCCGACATCGCCCATGAAGTCGGTTGGCTGCCAGCGTGGGATGTTGGGTCGCGATTGAGTCAGCAAGCGCGTCAACGCCATCTCATGCTGCTTGACAAAGAAGCTCTCGTCGCCGTGATCGGCGATGTGCCAGTCGATGTCGTCGAGTTCGCGCTGTGCAGCGCCCAGCGCTCGTCGCCAGGCCGCGGTCAGGCCCTCGGCCTGCAGCGGCAGATCATTGGCGAAAGTCGCGGGCTCGACACCCCGACCGAGCGCGGCGATGTGAATTGTGTCTGGGCGTGCGGGCTCGACCAGCACGCACGCAGCCGCCTCGCCGGGGATCACCCCTTGCGGCGCGCTCTGACGGCGCAGGCGTCCGGATTCGCGCAACGCCAACAAACCGCGACCGGTCACGCGGCTGTCGGCTGCGCACACGAGCACGTGCGAGCTACCGTGCTCGAGCAATCGAGCGGCTTCCGCGAGGAGCTCGAGGCCAGTGGTGCTGCCGCCATGCACGATCATCTCGGGCCGCCTGGGCAGCCGGTCGATCACCGTGCGCTCGAAGTTGGTGCCGTAGTCGGGGATCGCCAGCACCATCGGGATTCGGTCGAGCAAGCGGGGATCCGGCCAGCTCTGCGTTAGATCCCGCAGTGCACCATCGAGCAGCGCGGCCGCGCGGAGCGAGGGGAGCACATCTGTGATCTCGGGCACGAATGAGCCAACGTACTTGTACGGGGCATCGTCGAAGAACACGAGATCCTCGAAGCGATTGAGCTTGGCCCGCATCGTCGCGCAAGCAGCCGCAGCCGTGGGCCCAAGTGGGCAGTGAAGGCCGACGCCAGTCAGCGCCAGATTCAGTGTTGCTCCGTTCATGGTCCCCCTTGCGTGCGTTGGTGCCAACGCATGTAGCTGTCGAGGCCGGCAAACAGCGGCTTGCCGCGACGCTGGCCGATCGGTTGATCCGGCCGCGGCGCCGAACCCACGTTGATCTCCCGTAGCTCGAAGTGTCGACGCGGCAGCGGAACTGAGCAGCGCCAGCACACGTGCATCCGCCCAATGTGCGGCTCGAGCACGACTGTGTCGATGACACCCATGCGCAAGATCGGGCCGCCCAGGAAGTCGAAGCGGATCGGTAGGGGTAGCGTGGGCACGCGCCACTCGACGATCGGTTCGGCGGCCATGTGCACGCAGCGAATGTGCTCGCCACCGCGAAAGTGTGGGAACTGCTGATCGGCCGGTGCCGCTTGAAAGTAGCGCTGGTCGAAGTCGTGGGGCAGCAACGGGCAGACCTCCGTACGCCAGCGCTGATCGTAGGTGCCCGCAAACGCAACCCGTGGCTGCCAGCCACGCCCAACCCACGCAAAGCCGCGAGGGGGAGGCCGGTCCCCCGGTGCGCCGATCGCTTGGCGTGGATCTTCGATATTGGGCACGGCTTCGCCGGCCGCGACCCCGACCGGATTGTATGGACCTCCGCTGGCTCGCTCCCATGACAGCGGCATCTCGACGAAGGGCACCGGATCGGACATGCGCGTGAACCCTACGACCGAGACCCAGCGCCGCTCGCCAAACACCCACGCGTCCTTGCTCCGGCCCTCGACCTCGAGTCGCACGGGCAGCTTGGCCACGGGCACGCGCCCTGGTGCGATGGCCTTGCCGCGCACGATCACATCAGTCAGCGGCTTGAAGGGGGCGAAGTCGGTCTCCCAGTCGGTGCTCGGCGAGCCAGGCTGGCCAGCGAGTTGGTCAGCGTAGACCAGCGGCGCCTGCTCGGGCGCGAGGCCGGGCTCGACGCCTGCGAGGAAGCTGGCTTTGGCGACGACGACGCAGTGTTCGCGGCCGTCCTTGTCGGACGCGACGCTGAGGTCGACGGTCAGGGGGGTGGTGTTGGTCGCAATGTGCATCAGTCGGGGATGCGGTGGCCGAAGAAGTAGCGAGCGCCGGGCTCGTAGCGATCGAGTTCGCCGCTCTCGAGCAGCTCTTCGAGGAGGGCGGCGGCTTTGACTGCATCCGTCAGGCCGGTCTCGAGGTCGTCAAAGCCGGTCAGGTTGCAGCCAGTGTAGCCCTCGATGACACGGCAATTGAGGTACGAGATGTCCGGCTCTTTGCGCGCGCGCACCCAGATCAGCGCTTGCTCGGCGATCTTGGGTAAGGAGAGTAGCTCACCGCCCCACACGCAAACGTTGGGTGGGAAGGTCTTGCGAAACTCGGCGTAGCGCTGTTCGACGAGGGAGTAATATTCGTCGTAGCGCCAGACGGGAGGCGGATCGTACCAATCGGGTTCGTCGGGGTCGCGAGGTTCGAGCTCGGGGCCATCGAATATCTCTCCCCATTCGGGCTCCATCAGGCGCGACATCATGAAGGTTGCCGCGGAGAAGCGCTGCTTGTTGGAGATGCCGCGGTAGAGGTCGAGGATCACGGGGATCGTCCACACGTAGTTGCTCAGCGAAAGTGCTTCACAGATGTATTGTGCGGTTGAGTCTTTGTCCACTCCATCGGGATCGACGGCGTCCCTGGGCACCCTGACCCGCTCTGGTAGCGCGCGCAGCAACGAGCCCGATGCGAAACGGGGCAGCAGGATGGCGCACGAGATCAAGACCCAGGCATCATCGTACTCGTGCATGAGCCGCAGCAGTTCCTCGACGTGTGCAAAATTACCTTCGCGTGCCTGCGCAAGCACGGTGTAGACGGTTGCGTCGGGCCTTGGGTCGGAGAAATTGCGGACATCAAGGATGTCCGGCGGCGGCGGCGAGGTGAAGTGAAAGCCGCTGCCCAGCAGCGTGTGCTTGGCAAATTTGAAGTCCTTCATGATGCGTGGAGATCCGCGGCCAAACCCTGCAAGCTGGTCTGGGCATCATCGATGCCTGCACAGTGTTCGCTGAGTACTTGTTTGGGAACGAGGTTGGGTTGATGAGACGGGCATCCGCCGGCCGCCAGCGGCGTCTTGTGACAGACGGGCGAGCTGCCCGTGCACTGCCGTTTGAGGACATAACGATAGTGGTCGATGCACTTCTGCCGAACCTTCTCCGTAAATCCCAGTTTCTCGCGAACACGCTTCTCGGAGGTTCGAGGCTCGGGGTTTGTCTTCTTGAAATACGTCCTGCACCCCTGATCCTCCGCCGCGTTCGTCAAATTCTCACACTTCGGATTCTCCGTCTGCGCCTTGGCCAGCATGTTGTATTCGTGCTGCGCACGCGCGAGCTTGGCCTTGCTGATCTCAATCTTCTGCGCGTTCGGAATGCCCTGCTTGCTATCGAAGCCTTGCAGCCAGCTGGGGTTCTTGGCCAGGAACGCGGCGACACCTCGATCCTTCTGCACGTGGTAGTCGACCGCGACCTTGTACCACTCTTGCTCGTCGATGACCTCGTACGGCTCCCCAGTATCCGGGTCGAATTGATTCGCGTGCAGGGCGTTCTTGCAACAGGGGCACTTCTCCAGCTTCGCCGGCCGCTCTGGCGGTCCCATGTTCTCGGTAGCCGGCGACGCCCCCTCGCCGGGATCACTGCCGTGGTTGGACGTGGTCATATCCAGATGACGACACACTTTCGCGCCCTCGAAGCGGACGTCGGTCGATCCGGCCGCGTACTTTGTCTTGCCGGCGAGCTGGTGGTTGACCATCGAGGCCCCGAAGCTCCGCGTGGCGGCCTCGTTGCCGAGCGGCTTACTGACGTAGTAGCTCTTGCCATGCAGCGCGACGGGCTGACCGCCGATCTTGACCCGCCTCGAGCCCTGCTTTAAATCGCGCGAGAACGAGGACAGTGCGTAGGGCACGGGCAGTGGTCCGCTTGGGGGCCCGGGCGGGCTCTGGCACACGCTCGGGAACGCGGCCACGACTCTCGCCGAGCTGGCCTTACCGGCGATCGCCATGCCATTGGCGTAGACAGCTTTGCTCACGGCGCCAGGGTACCAGGATCGAGCGGCATCCGGCTACCATTTCGCTCGCGTGCCGAGAACTATCGAACCATTTTGGCCGATCGTCGAGCGCCACTTCGAGGAGGCGGAGTTCCTGGCGGAGGTCTGGCGCGACGCGTTGGACGAGCCCGACCACACGATCACGAGCTTGGCCGAAGACGTCGAGGCCCGGTTGTTCGCGCACCTCGATGGACTGCTGATCGCCGGCGCCGCCGCAGTCGATCGACTGTGCTGGCCGGCACTCGACAATCCTGACGCCGATACCTCGGTCGCCTCGAGCGCCGGACTCGTAGCGCTGGACGGCGCCACATCACCGCAAGCCGTGGTCGATCGCCTGCTCGACTGCCTCGATCGTTGCGAGTGGGGGGACGAGCGCTCGACCGGCATCGTCGATGCGTTGGCGCTATCGAGTCGAGCCGAGATAGTTGCAGTCTTGCTCGATCAACTCGATCAACTCGAGCACGGCGATGGCCCGCGCTTGGCGGGCGTGATCACGGCATTGGACCGACGCTGCGTCGACCCGGGTCGACGTCTCGCGCCGCTACTACAACGTGATGACGCCAGCGTGCTAGCTGCGGCCGCGAGCCTGGCTCGGCACGCGGCCTCGCTGCCCGTCGACGAATTGGTGCCATTGGCGGAACACGCCAATCAGGCCGTGGCCGTCGCCGCGATCGAGACCGGTCTGCTGCGCGGACTGACCGGCGCCTGGCCGGTTGCCCGCTACTGGGCCTTCGACGCCGCACAATGCAGCTTTCGCGCGCGTGCGCTGACCTGGCTTGGGCTCGGCGATGACGCTGGAGATCACCAACGCATCATTGAAGCATTCCCCAACCCCGACGCGCTGTGGGCTGCGGGCTTTTGTGGTCGCATCGCGGCCGTCGAGGCGGCGCAGGATCTGCTCGATCATCCGGCGGTCGGGGCGTTGGCGGGAGAGCTCGTCGCATCGATCATCGGTCTCGACACCGACGACGAAGCATTGTGGCGTTCCCAACCAGCGCCATTGCTAAATGATGCCGAGCTGCCCTCGCTGGCAGAAGATCTCGACGTCTCACCGCTGCTGCTCCCCGAGCAGCTGTTACCGCTGCCAATGGCCGAGAACATGCGAGCGTGGTGGATGCAGCAGCGCGCTCACTTTGATCCTGGTACACGCTGGCTCGGCGGCCGTGCGCTCGACGATGAGTCGCTCGCCCGTGCGCTGCTCGAGCAACCGCTGCGTCGCCGTCACGCGCTGACGCTGCTGGCTCGCTTGCGCGGCCGACCGTTGCTCGCCACGCGCGATTGGGCAGTCAAGCAGCTCGCGCAGCGAGCCGGGTGATCACCGGGTGCAGCTCGGGCGTATCCGGGTCTCGATCAGCGTCCTGACCCACCGCTCGGCCGCCGCCACAGGAGCGTCGGCCACGACGATGTACGTCTCGATCACTTCCAGATCCTCGGCCGACCGCTCCGTCCAGACGAGGGGCCTGGGCGTCACTTCGACCGCTCGGCGAACCGGGGCGGCACGGCAAGCTCCACAGGTTGCGGCACACCTTCGTGACGCGGCTCGCGGCGGCCAATGTTCCGGCGCGGTCGATCATGGAGCTGGCCGGGCGGGCTCTGGATGGTGTGTTCGCGCGTGTCGCCGAAGCGCCTGAACCCGAGCGTGGCGGCTTCTTCCTGGTCCACGCGCTGGAGCTGCGAGGCGAGCCAGTCGTTGCGCGAGGCTGGGGTGAGGTCGAGCTGCTGAGCTGGCCCGAGCTGCAACTCGAGGTGACCTATGAACAGGGGTCGCTCCACATCCACGCGCTCGACCGCCGCGTGTTGCTCATCAACAACCGCGGATCGCAGATCGAGCGGCCCGTCGTCGTGATCGACCCAGACACGGGGCGGAGCGAAGCGCTCGCCGTCGTTGGCCGGGAGCGACAGTGGACCGCCGCCCCGGGGGGTGGCGCCGTCGCTCTGTTCGAGCACGAGGGGCGACACACGCTCACCTGGCTGTGGGCGGTGCACGGCGAAGCCAGCACCAACGTGAGCCTGCGTCAGTTTCCGTGGGCGTCCGGCTGGGGGCTGCTCGGTGCCACCGAGCTCGATGGTGATCCCGAGCCAGAACTCGTCGGTGGGTGTTCCAGCGTCGGCTGTTCGAGCGCGACGAGGCTGCGCGAGTTAGATGACACGAACACCCGCGCCTTCATGGACCGAGCAGGCACGATCACTTGGGTCCGCGCGGGCACGATCTCGCAGCTGCGCTGCGAGCAGTGACGGCCGGTTCGAGGTTCAGGTCTTGGGCCCGAGTTCGACGCGGACCGTTGGCTGCGGACCTGGGCTTGGGGGCCGCATCGATTTGATGGTGAAGCCGAGGGAATCGAGCCTGACGCGATCACGCTGCACCAAGACCCCGGCTCGCCGATGACGTCGAAAACCTTCGCTCAAACTTGCGCAGGCCTGGGTCAGTCCTCGTCGAGGAGACCGGGCGGGAGGCGGCGGTGACCCTCGAACACCGTGAGCACTTGGGCTCGGTCCTCCAAGATCCGATAGACGATCCGGTAGCTGCGTTTGATGATCTCGCGGACATCTTCGCGGCCGAGCTCCGGCACCTGTCGCCCCGACATGGGCAGCTCACCGGCCCGCTGCGCGGCGGCGAGCAGACCCTCAACCCAGCGCTCGGCCGCGATCGGATCGTCGGCCGCGATGTAGGCGTCGATCTCCTCGAGATCGTCGAGCGCCCGATCGGTCCAGACCAGGGGCTTGGGTGTCACTTCGATCGTGCGGCGAACCGCGCGCGCATCCGGGCGACAACTTCGGCGTGTGTGTGTACCCGACCTGCGTCTGCGTCTGCGATCCCCTCGGCGATCGCGTCGAGGAAGCGCTGGCGCTCGGCTTTGTCGTCGCGGGCGCCTGCGGTGGGCTCGCCGGGGACATAGGCTTCGGCTCCGGGCATCGGGGTAAGTCTACACCGCTTGCGGCTGAGGACCAACAGCGGCCAATAGCGAGATCTCGGTAGCCCTGACGGGCCAAGGTCGCTCGGCTACTGTGCGCCCATGAGATCCGACTCGACTCGACGGGGAACGCAAATCGCAGTGGTCACCTATGAGCTCCCGCGGAGTGAGGAGGGGAGCTCCATGGTGAGTCTTGCGCCCGACCTCGAACTGACCCGCTGATCACCTCGGCGCCTTTGAACTGAAAGTCGATGAGCTAGCGAGGGAAGTTGCACCCGCTCAGTGGGAGGCGGGGTTCGACGAAGAGGTCACGCACCTCTACACAACCAGGGGCGGGCCGGAAGCCCGGGATCTCGAGGCAAAGTTCGACGACGTCATGGACCGTTTCAGTATGTCCCAGCGCGTGCGTGGCCTGATGTTCATGATCTGGCTCTACAATCGCAAGCCCACGTGACGGACGCGGTTGGAGCAGAGCCGGTGTGCGAGCCTGACACGGTGCCTGGTCATGGCGACGGAACGCGCTGCAAGTGGGCTGACCCATCCATCGATGCAATCTTCTTTGAAGGCAAACTGCGGCGGGCCGAGATCTCGGGCGCCGGAGTGGAATTCGTGGCCGAAAGTGGTGCTCAGTCCGGGATCAACACTCGCCCCACGTTTGCAAACGACAACGTGATCAAGTGGGGCGTGAGCGGCTTCGAAGCGTCGCTTTTTAGTGATGGTGGCCGCGGTGTCTCGTATGTCTATTTGAGTGATGGCAAGTGACCAGGGCCCGTGCGGCCGGGGGTTGTGTGCTCGCTCGCGGGCCGCTTCTACTACGAACAGCGCGGGTGCGATGTCCCGCATTTTGACTCGTGTCGGGT
Organism: Enhygromyxa salina; assembly: GCF_000737335.2. Classification (GTDB taxonomy): domain Bacteria; phylum Myxococcota_A; class Polyangia; order Nannocystales; family Nannocystaceae; genus Plesiocystis; species Plesiocystis salina_C. The sequence goes on from NZ_JMCC02000007.1 coordinate 124,139, forward strand.
CAAGGTATCCAAGTCGCCGCCGCAGTTTTGGGAACCCAAGCAATACGCCAGCTTGATTCGCGCGGCCGAATCCATCGGACCGGCCGAGCTCGCTATCGTCCTACTCATGGGCGACTGCGGCTTGCGAACGGGCGAGGTGATCGCGTTGGAGCGCGGCCACCTTTGTACCGTCCCGCGTTATTTGCGAGATGTTGTCCCACGATCACCACGTGGCTGCACAGCCTCGGCATGACCCTGCGTGACAGTCGGCCGGCCGAGTTGCAGCT
>NZ_JMCC02000070.1 GCF_000737335.2 Enhygromyxa salina
ACGAGTACACCTGCGTGTGCGACGAGGGCTGGACCGGCGCCACCTGCGACGAGCCCGATGGGCCGGTCGTCTACGATTGTGTGAACAACAACCCCTGTACGCCGGAGAACGCCGTCAACGGCGACTTCCTCTTCACGGCTGCCGATCCCGCTCAGTACGTCCAGTGTACCGAGTGGGGCCAATGCTTTGAAATGGACTGCGCCGAGGGTGCGCTGTGGGACCAAGAAGCCCTCGAGTGCGTGCCGAACGTGCCCGCCACCTGCCCGTGCGCCGACATGCAGTACTGGATCGACGCCTGGTCGCTCACCCCGATTGCCTGTAATACGTATGAGAATTGGGGGTCCGCGACGCTCCAGGTCAACGTCCCCGACGCGAACAGCGACTATGGTTTTGGAGGGCTCTACGTCGCCGACTTTAACGGTTTCGTGTGCGGTTACGAGGTGTTTCCTGTTGGCGAAAGTACCGTCCTCGACGCAGACGAGTTCGCTACCTGCAGGGCGGATCTCGTGGCATTCGCCGCCAATAATAACGTCGCTTGTGTCAGTTACTAGGTCTTGGACCGCTAGCCGGCGAGCATAGCCTCGCCGGCTAATCGAACGACAACAAACGCGCGAGCTCGGCTGCCGAGCTCGCGCCTAGTTTTGGAGCCCGCGCCCGGTGAACCTTGACCGTGGCCACGCTAATCTGCAGCTCCGCGGCAACTTGTTTGGTCAGAGACCCATCGAATCGGTCGCTCGTTGATCTCGTGGAGCGTGAAGCCGCGACCTCACCCGGCTAGATCCGTGATGAACACAAACGAGTACCCATAGGGCGTGGTGAGGGGGCTCGAGGGGTTCTCGCTCGAGCAGTCCTCGCGCGCCACGGCCTGCCAAACGCTCATGTGACCGCCGAGCTCGCCCGGGACGACCCCCGCAGAGCGATCGAGGATCTGGATCGGCTCGAGCTCGGGGGCCACGCTCGCCTCGATCGCTAGCTGGCGCTTGCAATAACATTCGGGCGGGACCCCGAGGCCGGGCGTCTCGCACAACGTGTCGCACAGGCCGTCGACGGACGCCACGCGCAGGGCACCCAAGAACTCGGGGCTCGGCGCCAGCGCGGGATCGCCACCCTCTTCGGGGAGCGCGCTGCCCGAGTAGCCGAGCACGAGCAGCCGCTGGGTCTCGTCGCGGACGGCCCAGGCGGACGCGAACGCGTCCCCAACCCAGTGCTCGAACTCGACGCTCTGGCCGACCTCGAGCGGGAGGCTGGCGGGAAAGCCTTGCACGTTGATGATCAGGTCGAACCCGAACAGATTCGGCGGCCCATCTGGGGCATCCGGACAGTCGAGGTCGAAGGAGCCCGGGTTGTTGACGCTGTCGACCGTGCACGCCAGCGTGAAGGGCTCGTCCGTCAAACCGTTGTACTCGACCTCGACCGACCAGGAGTCGATCCGCGGGTCGACCGGACACGGCTGCGGCGGCTCACCGGTCTCGGTGTCGTCGGTCTCGGTGTCGTCGGTCTCGGTGCCCGTGGTCGAGCTCGCGTCCGTGCCGCTTGGCTCCGTGGTGCTGGATCCCTCGTCGGCGCTCGGCGTGCCCGAGCACGCGCAGATGAAGAGCGCCAGCCAGGTCGTGTTTCGCGTCCGCATCGTCGATGAGTGTGCCCCACCGGCCGCCAGGGCTCCAGACGCCTACGCTAGCGCTGGCTTGCGTGATTGGGGTCGTGCGCAGGGTCATGACGAGGACCCTGGCTGACGCGCTCGCGCGCTCGCGGCTCGCGGTCGACATCGCGGCGGGGCGGCGGCACACCTGCGCGATCATGGATGACGCGTCGGTGAAGTGCTGGGGCGACGGCGACGGGGGCAAGCTGGGCTATGGCAACACGACGGACATCGGCGACGATGAACTCCCGTCGAGCGTCGGTGCCGTCGACGTTGGCGACGGGTGCGATCTCGGCGGGCTTCGTGCGACACGCCAACACCGATGCGCTGGCGATGCCGGCCGCACACCCGCGCAGCCAAGCACGACGCGTGATCGCGCGAGCCAGAGCCCGACTCACCGTTTGCGGATTCCACAGCCGCGCGCTCGTGGGGTAGAGTGCCGGGCCGCGAATGCCGATCTTCACGCTGTTGCTGACCGCGCTGTTGGTCCAGACGCCTCCCGAGCCCGCGCCTGGTCCAGACCCAGCCGAGCCGAGCCTCCCCAATGTCGAAGGTGACGGCGATCCCGACGACGCCAGCTCGGCTCCGGGCTTCTTCGCGACCGAGGTCGAGTCGAGTGAGTCCAGCGGGTCGGCGGCGCCACCCATGCCAGAGATCGAGCAGCTCCCGTCGCGCGATCCGGACCTCGCGCCGCCCGCTGAAGCGGACCCCAGCGATGCAGGCAGCGACGAAGGCAGCCCAGCCAAGCGTCCGGTCATCGTGTTCGACCCCGCACGCGAGGCCGCTGGCAGCGAGGGCGGCAGCTTCTTCGACCCCGGCAAGCTCGGCGAGACCGGCCCGGGTGGCGGCGGCATTGTTCAGCTGCGCGGCTTCGTTGGCGCGTCGTTCATCACGACCGAGCGCACCAACATTCGCCAGATGACCGACGCGGGCAACTTCGAGCGGGTCGAGCCGCTGCCCTTCTTCGGCGCGGGCACGGCCACGCTCTACGTCGGCGCGGCGATCTGGGCCGACGCGGTGTACGCCAGGATCTCGCTCGAGTACCTGTCGATCCCAACCGTCACCTCGGGCACGGAAGACATCCTCGCGCCGGCCAACCGGCAGCTGCTCGTCGAGTCCGCGGCGCTCGAGATCAACCCCTTCTTTTGGGCCAAGCAGACCCCGCGCTGGTTTCGTGAGGGCTTCAAGCTGACCGCCGGCGTGTTCATTGTTCCGTTCGGGATCGAGGACGAGGAGCACGCGGCCCCGGTCAATTGGTTCACGACCCGCGCCCGCTCGATGACCAACGGTCGGGTGTACCCCGGCACGTGGAGCGACGTCGGTGCGGTGCTAAAATTTCGGCCGAGCTTTCGCGAGCACAACACGATTCGCCCGATCGAGATCGACATCGGCTTGGTCAACGGCGATCCGTGCACCCAGACGCGCTGGACCGACTCGCTCTACAACCCAACCGGCGTGGTCGCGCCCTGCGAGCGAGTTCGCCGGCCCCAGGAGCTCGTCGATGGTGCCAACGCCGGAGCCGTTGGCGCCGATCCCCGCGCGGATCTGGGGTTCTTGGGGGTCGGCCCCGACAACAATCAAAACAAGTCACTCATCGCCCGGCTCAGCGTGTTTCCCCTCGCGGATCTGCAGCTCGGCGGCTCGCTCGCCTGGGGCCGGCACCCGCGCCTGCTCGACTTCGATGAGCGCGCCGCCGGTCGGACCACGATCGACGTGCCCCAAGCGGCGAGCTGGCGCGCGGGCGCTCACCTCGCGCTGGATCTGGACCGCATGATCTCGAGCGCCTACCCGCTGCCGATGATGCGGGGCGAGTTCATCGTCGGGTCCGACGCCGCTCCCAAGCCGCGCGAAGCACAGCCCGACGCCCTCGCAGATCGGTGGGTGATGGGGGGCTACGCCCAGATCGCTCAGCCGCTGTACAGGCGCAAGGGGAGCAACTTGCCGGGCGTGATGCTGCAGTATCGGATCGACTGGGCCAACCCGGACGCCGCCGTCCCAGGTATCGTCGCTGGCCCGGGCGGCGACGTGCCGCTCGTGTCCGATCACGCCGACGCGTACTTGTACGACGAGACCCAGCTTGGCCACAGCTTTGGCCTGCGGTGGTTGGTGGTCCCGCGGTTCACGATCAAGGCCGACTATACGCTGATCCGCGAAGACGGCGGCCGCGCAAACCAACTCTACAACGATCGCTTCGTGTTCCAAATGGTTGGAGATTTCTGAGAGCAGCCCGCTGCCATCAGTAAACCGGTCAACGAACGCCGCGTGCAAGCGGGCGAGAAGCCCTCGCCCGAGCTGAAACCAGCCTCGCCCGAGCTGAAACCAGTACAATCCATTTGCCTATGGGGGTCTCGCTCAACGGCTACCGAACGACACGGCTGTTGCGCTCCTCCGCGCACGCGCGAGTCTACGAGGCCGTGCGCGACGCCGACGGGGTCGTCGTCATAGCGAAGGTCTTCGATTTCGGCACGAACGATGGCGGTCCCGGGGTCGATCCCCGGGTCGAGCATGAGTTCGAGCTGATCAAGGCGCTCGACATCGAAGGCGTCGTCAAGGCGCTGGGGCTGCAGCGGATCGGCGAGAACTTGGTGCTGCTGCTCGAGCGGGCCAGCGGCCAGGATCTCGCGGAGTTCGCCCAACGCACGCCGCTGGACCTCGAGCGCTTCTTCTCGATCGCAATCCAGATCTCCGAGGTGCTTGGCAGCGTCCACGCCCGGCGCATCATTCACCGCGACATCAAGCCAACCAACATCTTGATCGACAGCGAGACCGGTCGCGTGTGCCTGGCCAACTTCGGGATCTCGGCGCTGCTCGACGCCGAGCGCCGACGCATCTACGACCCCGCCGTGCTCGCGGACACGCTGCCCTATGTCTCACCCGAGCAGACCGGGCGCACTGGGCGAAGCGTCGACTCGCGCAGCGATCTGTACTCACTGGGTGTCACCTTCTACGAGCTGCTGACGGGCCGCCGCCCCTTCGAATTTCCGGCGCCGTTAGAGCTGCTTCACGCCCACCTCGCCCGGAGCCCCGACTCGCCCGACTCGCTGCGTCCAGAGCTGCCGCACGGGCTGTCTCGCCTGGTCATGAAGTTGCTGGCGAAGGCGCCGGAGCACCGCTACCAGACCGCTGTTGGGCTTGCGATGGACCTTCGCAAGCTGCGTGAGTTGATCGAGATCGGCCAAGACGGCAGCGGGTTGGTGCTCGGTCGCGTCGACTTCTCGCGGACCCTGCAGCTGCCGCATCAGCTCTACGGCCGCATGCGAGAGCGCCACGAGCTCGTCGACGAGCTCGAGCGGGTCATTCGAACCCAGACCGGGCGCGTGCTGCTGCTCGAGGGGCCGCCAGGCGTCGGCAAGTCGTCGCTGCTCGCCGACTTCGAGGGCCCGGTCGCGGGCTTCGGCGGCTACCTGGCGCGGGGCAAGTTCGATGGGTTCAGCGAGTTGCCCTACTCGGGCTTCGTCGACGCGTTTGGGACCCTGGTCGAGCAGCTGCTGACGGAGAGCGAGGAGCGACTCGGGCACTGGCGCGCGGGTCTGACCGAGGCGCTTGGCGGCGTCGGGCGCATCGTGTGTGAGCTCGTTCCGGCGCTCGAGCTGGTGATTGGCGCGCAGCCGCCAGTGCCCGAGCTCGAGCCCCAAGAAGCCCGCAATCGCCTGCATCTGGCGGTTGGCCGGTTCTTGTCAGCGTTCTGTGACGCCGAGCGACCGCTGGTCTTGGTGCTCGACGATCTGCACTGGGCTGATCGCAGCAGCCTCGCGCTGCTGCAGGCGCTGATCGACGGTGGTCGGCGCGGCGCGTTGCTGATCCTCGGCAGCTTCAGCGACCGAGACGTCTGCGAAGACCATCCGCTGCGTGGGTTGATCGACGCGCTCATCAACCACCGTCGCGTGCGGCTGGTCCGACTGTGCCCGCTCGAGCTCGAGGCGGTCGTGTCGCTGCTCGCGGACACCTTGGCGCGCCCCGGCGCCGAGGTTCAGCAGCTCGCGCAGATCGTCGGCCGCAAGACCGACAACAACCCGCTCTTCATCGAGCAGTTCCTGGGGCACTTGGTCCAGCAGGGGTTGCTGCGGCCTGGCGAAGACGGGTGGATCTGGGACGAAGCCGCGGTCGAGGCCGCCGACATCCCCGACGACGTGCTCGACGTCATGACCGCAAAGCTGGATCGGCTGTCGGCGCAGTCCCGCTCGCTGCTGGCGCGGGCGGCCTGCATCGGCACCCGGTTTGACCTGACCGCGCTCGAGGTCGTGACCGGCAGGCCCCGGGCCGAGCACGTCCCGATCCTGCACGAGCTCGTTGACACGGGCCTGCTCGCGGCCGTGGCTGGCGAGTACCGCTTCGTCCACGATCGGATCAAGAACGCGGCCCACAACCACTTACCGGGGGTCGAGCGGCGAAAGCTTCACTGGCAGCTTGGCCGCGACGCGATCGAGCGCGCGGGTGAGGTGTCCGATGAGCGGCTGTTCGAGGTCGTCGATCATCTCGACGCTGGGATCCCCAGCGAGCACGACGCGGACGCGCTCGACGAGCTCGACGGTGCTGCGTGTCTCGAGCTCGCGTCGCTCAATCTTCGGGCTGGCAACCGAGCGCTGGATGCCGCTTCGTATGACGCCGCGCTGCGCTACTTCGACATTGGCATCGAGTTCTCGCTCGAGCACCGCGAGTCGGTCGCGGCCCAGGGCCCCGGCGCGCCTCACTATGATCTGGTGGTTGGGCTCGCGTTTGGTCGCGCGCAAGCGCTGGAGCTGGCCCGGCGCAACGCCGAGGCCGAGGATGCGTTCGCCGAGCTGCTTGGCTGGCGGCTGGACATCGCCAATTTTGGTCGGGTCGCGGCCCGGCGCATTCGCTTGCTGACCCTCGCCGAGCGCCCGAACGAGGCGGTCGCGCTCGGGCTCGAGGCGCTGGCCCGCTGCGGCCACGTGCTCCCGCCGTCGCCAAGTCGGTCGCGCACGGGGGTTGCCCTGGTGCGGACGTGGCTGTCGATCCGCCGACGGACGCTCGAGGAGCTCATGGCGATCCCGGACTGCGAAGATCCCCGCGCCAGCGCAGCGCAAGAGATCACGCTGGCGAGCAGGAGCGCCGCGCTCGCGCTCGACTCGTGTCTTTCGATCGTGCTGACCTGCCTCCACGTCCGGCTGTTCTTGCGCGCTGGCTTTCACCCAAGCTGCCCGCAGGCGCTCGCGGAGCTGGCGATCAGCGTGGGCTCGGGGCTGCGCCAAGTCAAAGACGCGCAGCGGCTGTGTGAGCAGGGCCTGGCGCTGACGGAGCGGCTGCCAACGTCGTCCGGTGTCGCGGCGACCGAGGCTGCCGCGTACCTGTTCATGGGCCACCTCGGGCGTCCGTTCGTGGAATTGATCGCGGCGATCGACGACGCCTATGGGCGCGCGCTCGAGGCCGGTGAGTTCGAGAGCGCGGGCTTCATGGGGGCGCTCGGTCTGTCGATGCACTTCGAGGTTGGCACGCACCTGCGGGTGCTCGAGCGACTGAGCGGGCGGCTCGAGCACGACATCGGGCGCTGGGGCTCCCAAGAGATGGTCCTGGTCACCTGGATGGTGCGCGGTCTGGCGGTCGCGCTGGCCGGCGGCGAGTCCGAGCGCGGATCCGAGTCGTCCAGCGCCGAAGCGAGCGACGTCCACACTGCCCTCGATCCGCAGGTCATCGCGAGTCGCGGTGGCAGTCGCGTCGCGGTCTACGCGGCGACGATCAACCAGGCCCTTTGCAGCGTCCTGCTTGGTGACGCGCGGGCGGCCATGGAGCTCACGCTCGAGCTCATCCACGATGTCGAGAAGGTGATGCGCGCCAATTGGATGGTGCCCCGCGCCGCGCTGATCTGTGTGGTCGCAACCACGAGCGAGATCGAGACGCGTGGGTCTGTCCCGCCGCAGGTCCACGCGGGCATGGTCGAGGGCATGCGGATCATCAAGCGTTGGGTCCGGTACTGCCCCGGCAACTACGCCCACTACGGTGATCTCGTGCAGGGGCTGCACGCCTCGCTGCAAGGTCGGCCGTATCGGGCGATGCGGCTGCTCGAGCGCGCGCGGGTGCACGCAGGCGCGCAGGGGTGTCGCTGGGTCGAGGGTCTCGCGGCCGAACGGCTTGGCGACGTGGCTGCGCGAGCGGGGCTGGGCTCGTTTGCCGTCGGGGCGCGGGCGCGGGCCTGGCAGGCCTACGATGCCTGGGGCGCGCGCGCCAAGCTCTCGCAGCTGTGTGTGGCGTTTCCCGAGCAGTTCGACGATCCGGCCAGCGCCAGCGGGACGCACGAGATTGCGCCGCCCCGCCAGCGTCTCGACATCTCCCGCCCGCGGAACGCGGGGACCAGCGCCGAGCCCCTCGACTTCGAGAGCGTGCTGCAGGCCGTGAGCGCGATGACCGAAGATCTGCGCCTCGACGAGGTGGTGGGTCGGGTGCTCGAGGCGGCGATCACCAACGTCGGCGCCGACCGAGGCCTGCTGCTGCTCGAGCGCGACGGCGTGCTCGGAATTGTCGCCGAGGCCAGCGTCGATCACGAGCTCGTGATCTTCGCTGCGCCGCCGCCCGCCAGTGAAGCTGCGCAGCTGTGTCCAACGACGCTCATCAACTTCGTCTCGCGCACGGAGCAGGCGCTGGTCATCAGCGACGCGCGCACGGATCCCCGCTTTTCGGGCGATCCCTACGTGGTCCGCACCGGCGTGCAGTCGCTGCTTGGCATGCCGATCTTCAAGGGCAAGCGGCAGCTCGGCGCGCTGGTGCTCGAGAACCGGCTCAGCGCGTCATGCTTCACGCCCGAGCGGCTCGAGGGCCTGAGCTTGATCGCGGGTCAAGCCGCGACCGCGCTCGACAACGCCCGGCTCTACACGGCGCTGCGACGCAGCGAGGCCCGCTGGCGGTCGCTGGTCGATGGAGCCCCCGACGCGATCGCGCTGCTCAACGAGCGCGGTGAGGTCGAGTTCGTCAATCGCGGCAATTCGGCGGTCGCTGGCGGCGGCGCGCAGCTGTTCGAGCTGTTCTCGAGCTCGGCCGCGGCCACACAATGGCGCGACGCGGTGACCGAGGTGCTGCGCGATGGCGTCGAGCGGGAGCTCGAGATCGAGGTCGAGCACGCCCACGCGCGGCGCCGCTGGTACGTCGCGCGGCTCGCCCCGATCCAGGTCGATCCACAGCTGGGGATTGGGCCAAGCGCGGGGTTGGGCGGGGAGCTGGGTCCACGCACCCGTCGCGCGGTCGCGGTCGCGACCGACGTCACCGAGCGCAAGCAAGCCGAGCTCGAGCGGCACGCGCTCGAGGCTCAACTGCGCCAACAACAGCGCCTCGAGTCAATCGGGACCCTGGCCAGCGGCGTGGCCCACGAGATCAACAATCCGGTCCAGGGCATCCTCAACTACGCCGAGCTCATCACCGACAACCTTCACAACCACAGCTTGGTGTGTGAGTTCGCTGGCGAGATCACCAACGAGTCCAACCGCGTCGCCTCGATCGTTCGCAATCTGTTGCAGTTCTCGCGGCAAGAACGCGAGGCGCGGATGGAGGACACGGACATCGCCAAGCTGATCGAAGGCACGTTGTCGCTGGTCCGGGCGGTGATCCGCAAAGACCACATTCAGATCAAGCTGGACATCCCGACCGATCTGCCCCTGGTCCACTGTCGGTTCCAGCAGATCCAGCAGATCATCATGAACCTCGTCGCCAACGCCCGCGACGCGCTCAACGATGTCTACCATGGCTTTGACGAGCGCAAGGTCATCACGCTCAGCGTCCGCGTGCGCGAGCCCAAGCCTGGCGAGCAGCAGCGCTGGGTTCGGATCATCGTAGAGGACCAAGGCACGGGGATCCCACCCGACGTGCTGCCGCGCGTGTTTGATCCCTTCTTCACCAGCAAGGGGCGCGACCAGGGCACCGGCCTGGGGTTGTCGGTCTCGCACGGGATCGCCAACGAGCACGGCGGCGATCTCACGGTCGAGACCAAGCTAGGGGAGTGGACGCGGTTTAATCTGGATCTTCCGAGCGTGTAGGGCTCAGGGCGTGGACAGCAAGACCGTGACGTTGTCGCCGTCGGCGTTGGCGGTGACGATGTCGAGCTGGCCGTCGCCGTTGAGGTCCGCGAGGGCCACGGCCAGCGGTCGCATCCCAACCTCGTAGGGCAGGGGCGCCGCGAGGGTCGTGTCTCCGTTGCCAAACATCAGCCCGACCTCGCTGGCCCCGGAGGAACCAAACACCACGTCGACCTTGCCATCGTCGTCCACGTCGCCGACCGCGAGCGAGTCGGGCCCGACCTCGACCGAGATCGGCGTGGGGGTGGCGAACATGCCGTTGCCGTCGCCGGGGAAGATCGTGATAATTCCCAGCGCGCGCGAGGCGACGACGAGGTCGGGGTGGGGATCCGCGTTGAGGCTAGCGAGGGCAAGATCGTCGCCAGCGTCGGCGATCAGCAGGTCGAAGATGTCGAAATAGGGGTCGACCGCCAAGAAGTGGACGACGGTCAACGACGGCGCCACGTTCGAGATCGAGATGAAGTCCGAGTAGGGGTCCTGGGTCAGAAACCCAGCGGTCACCGCCACCGCCGGCGCGGTGGTCGGCACCGCGTCCAGATCCCCGGCGATCGCCATGCCCGTGCCATGGGTGACGAGGATGCCCTGATCGCCGATCGCCCCGACCACGCTCTCGAAGTTGCTGTCGAGGGTCAGGTTGCCGACCGCGAGATCAACGAGGGGGTCCCCGAGCGGGATGATCAGCGGGGCCCCGAACGCGACGGGGTCACCGGTGTTGATCAGCACGCTCATGGATTGCCCAGCGCGGTTGCCAACGACGATGTCGATCCCGGCGTCCTCGGAAGACTCGGGGTCGAGGTTGACGGCGGCGACGCTGACCGGCTCCATGCCGGCTGCGTAGAAGCTTGGTGCCGCGAAGTCGCCCCCGCCGAGCCCGCGTAGGACCGCGATGTTGTCGCCGCCCGCGTTGGCCGTGACGATGTCGCTGACGCCATCGCCATCGATGTCCGCGATGATCACGTCCTCCGGCCCAAACCCGGCGCCGATCTCTACACCCGCCTCGAAGCAGACCGGATCGACACAGCCGGAGTCCGTGGTGGTGTCGTCGCTCGTGTCCGTGGTGGTGTCGTCGCTCGTGTCGGTGCTGGAGTCTGTGCTCGTCGTGGTGTCGTTGGTCGTGGTGGAGCTGTCCCCGCTGTCCGTGCTCGATCCCGCTTGGGTCCCGAACCCAGCGTCGTCGGCCTTCGGATCGGAGTAGCACGCCAGGGTCCCAGCGATCAGTACGGTAAGCGGAAGCACGAGGGCGCGACGCATGGCGCATTGTAGCGGTTTCGCGCCCCCCGCGGGGTCGCCCTCCGTCTCTCGCCGCGTGGGGCTACTCATTGTCAGATTGTCAGATCCTGACCACGCGCCAGCTGCCGTTCATGGCCCGCACCCCGATCACCACGACGCGCTCCGCGTCGCCAACACGGACGCGGGCTCGGACCAGCCGCAGGGTTGGGTCGCGCCCATCGGCTGCGATCGACTCGACGCCCATCAGCTTGGTGGGGTGCTCGGCAAACTGCTGGAAGGCCCCCGCGCAGCCCACGGCCAGGATCGAGGCCTCCGCCTCGCCCCCGATGCTGGCCCGCAACTTCGGGCAGTCAGCACCCGCGAGCGCGTCAAAGTAGGTCTGGACGGGCGCGCCCGGATCCCCAGGCGCGAGCGCGAGCGCGTTGGTGCCCGGTTCGGATCGACACGCGCCCCCAAGCACCAGCGCGCCCATGAGCGCGCCCATGAGCGCGCCCATGAGCACGACAGCTCGCACAGTCAGTAGCTTCCGCACAGCCAAGCGATGACCGCGACTATTGGCAGTTGGGGGCCGAGGCCCAGTCGTCGATGGTCGACGAGAACTCGTCGTCACACCAGAAGCTCGCAATTGAGTGGCCAAAGCGAACGCAGCTGTCGTGATCCAGGCAGTCGTAGGTCATCTGCGACGAGCTGCCACAGCCGCCACCGCAACGCCCAAAGCAGTTGCCATAGGCATATTCGATGGTGGCGTCGTGGTCCGGCTCGTAGCACTCCCAGCTGTTGTTCTTTAGAAAGTAGGTGCCGTCGGAGCAAGGCCCCGGGCCGTGCATGCTGACATACGCGTAGTGCGTGGATTTGTCCTCCCAGCGGCCGTGGCTCCAATCGTCGTGGGTGGCCTCGACGTAGGTGTTCATTGCGCCGCAGATCGAGGTGTAGCTGCGAAAGCTGGCGCTGACCTGCCCGCGTAGATCCATGCTGCTGGGAAACTCGGACCACATGTTGGCGAACCCGCGGATGCGCTCGAGCGGCGGGCTGATCTTGGGGCCAAGCTCATCGAGGGCCTTGGACAGGGCCGCGAGCGCGAGCCGATCGTCTTCGGTCATCTGCGTGGAGTCGTCACTGCCGATCGCGCGGCCGTCGTATTCGAGGTTGCCGTCGGCGTCCTGCCGGGCCGAGATGGTCATGCCGTTGAGCTCGATCTGAACCTCGAATTCGAAGCCTGAGCCCGACCCGAACACGTCGCCATGGAAGCGCAGGGCGTGATCTTCATTGGCGAAGGTGCCACTTACCGACGCGCCGTCGTCATCGATGAACAATCCGCGCTCAATGTCTGCTTCGACTGCGTCATCGGGCTCTGCACAACCTGTGAGCATGAGCAATATGGCAATTGGTAGAGCGACCCACTTTGAAGCAGACATGCGGCCTCCATTCTGGAAGCCGCTGGCACTCGATGTCAACGAAATATTGCGACGTTGGGTCGGCGCTCGGCATCGCGCCTAAATGGACAAGGTTCGCCGGGCTCGCGCGGTAGCGCCAACGGAGCGAAGACCTCTTCAACCAGTCGCTGCAAGCTGGCGCGCTGCTCCCCAAGCCGGCGGCTGTCGAGTCCAATGACCATGGCCGCGAGCACGAACGGAAACATCATCGCGGTGCCCAGCAGCAAGCCAGTCGTCCAAAATTGCAGGGGAATGATCAATAGCGCGATTGCGGCCACGCTCAGGTAGGCCGCGCGCGTGAGCGGGTGCAGGCGAGAGCGCAGGACCAGCTCACAGCCGCCGCCCGTGCGTGGAGCGACTCGACCATCGAGCACCGCGTAGGCGCCGGGCTCCCAGATTCCAGGCTCGGACGCGCGGGCGGCCAGCACGAAGCCCGGCCCGAAGCCCGGCCCGTTGCGCTCGAGCACGAACCGAGTCTCTGTCCCTCGCACCGTCCCCAGCGTCGACAGCCGGGCCTCGGTCACGCGCGGGTCGGCGAGCAACGCCGCGACGACTCGGTCCGGCTCGAGCGGAAGCGCGAAGCGCAGCGGCGGCCGCCGAGCGCCAGCCTGGACGCGCGCGAGGAGGTTCCCCATCACGATCAGGATATCAGTGAAGACCGGGTCGCTCGACGCCCGAAGCGATCTACGCAGTTGTTTCGCGAAGCGACCGTACGCGCCAGCGGGTTCAGTCGGCGAAGTCCAAGGTCTGTGTGGGGGTCATCAAAGAGGCGCGTGTTCGATGAACTCGTGCTCGGGGTCGACGATCGCAACCACGTGGGGCGCTCGCCTGGGAGCGTCGAGGTCGACGTCGAGCTCGCCGGCCTCGTGGTCGTCGTCACCGCCAAGATAGCCGTGCTCGAGCCGCTCTGGATCCACGTGCATGGTCGCCAAGTACACGGGCGCGTCGGCGTTGGCCGCTGGCTCCGGTAGCAGCTCGGCGGGGACCCGATGCAGCCCAAACGCGTCTTGATCGACGAGCAACGCGCGCAGCGGCACCCAGCTCGCCGCGCCAGCCTTGGCTTCGAGGCTCGCCTCGATCGACTGGGCCGCGCGCTCGATCCAGTCTCGATCAAACCGGTGCTCGTCCGCGGTCGTGAACACCACCACCGCCCGGCCAACTCGCTTGCCGGGCCGTCGCAGCCACGCTTCGCTGCGAACGACGACGGCGACGACCAGCGGCCCCGACTCGAGCGCCTGCTTGCGGCGCGCGCCCGAGCGACTCTGGCTGACCGTGCCCCACACGAAGCCCGCGATCCACAGCCCCGCGCCGACGTAGGTCCAGCTGTACGAGATCGTCTCCATCGCGCCCAGGATCACGGCGGTGACCAGCGAGAGCGCGCCGAGCCCCGACAGCACATCGCCGAGGCAGCCCCGATCACCCCGGGCGATCCGGGTCAGCTGCTCGTCGTCGAGCGAGCGGGGCGTGGCCTCGAAGCGATCGCGGACGCGGGCGAGGGAGCTGGACACGGCGCGACCCTAAACTACTGCCACGCGATCGTCACGCATCCTTGCAGCAGTTGCCCCGCCGGGAAGCCTTGCTTGCGCACAGTCTACGAAGGCGTCCGCGAGCGGGCGAGAAGCCCTCGCCCGCGCTGAAAACTGTGGCGGGTTCCAACTCGTCAGCTCGAGCGAGGTATGGGTGGCGTCGCGCCGGCCGCGGCGAGCCTGGCCTCGACCTGCTCGAACAGCGCTTTGGCCTGCTTGGCGACCGTTGGAGCGGCGCGCTCGGCCCACGCATACACCAGCGGCTCGCGGCCAAACGGCACCGCCAGGCGCGGACGCGTTGCCAGGATGAACACCAGTCGATTGGCGACGAAGCTGGGCTCGGTGTAGCGCTCGGGAACGGGCGCCGCCGCCAGACGAGTGATCATTTGCCGCCAGCGCGCCGCGCCCTGCTCGGGCTCGAGGCCCGCAAAGCGAAGGAGCATGCCGACGTGGGCCGCCTCTTCGATCGCGGCGCGGTAGCCCGACGTCACCCCGCCCTGCTCGACGAGGTAGCCATCGAGCAGCAGCTCCACGCCGACGTGGCCGATCGCCATCGCCGGGCCGCTGTCCAGCCCTTCGTGCTCGAGCTCCTCGCGGGCCTGCTCCATCATGTCGACGAACATTGGCGCCCCGTGGAACGCGTCGTCGCAGGTGTGGTGAAAGCCAACGCCACGCTCGAGCGGGGCGTCGCCGACCACGGAGGCCAACCGCAGCCCGGCCATGCTCACGAAGTCGGGCAACATCGAGCCCAAGATCCAGCGGGGATCCTCGGAGCGGCGGGCGGCGACGACGGCGTGCGAGAAGAAGTTCAAGGCTGGGGCTCCCCGCGCTGTTCGTTGGACATGGCCGTGTTGTTTCCTGTGGGATCGAGCGCCCACTGATCCGGCCCGCCGCGCAGCCGCGCGAGCGCGCCCAGCGGGAGCTCGAGGTGCCCGAGCTCGAGGAAGGGCACGCCCAGCAGCTCGGAGGTGATCGCCTTGATCACGCCCTTGTGGACGACGGTCAGGATTCGCTGGGCCCCGGCCAAGAACCGCGCGCGGATGTTGGGGCCGACCTCGGCTTGGACCCGCGCGACGAACTCTTGCCGGACTTCGCCCGCCGGAAACCGAAACGCCGGCCCCTCGCTGGCCCAGCGGGCGTGGTTGGCTGGGTCGCGGGCGCGGACGTCTTCCCAGGTCCAACCCTCCCACGCACCAAAGTCGATCTCACGAAAGCCCTCGACCACCTCGATGTCGATCTTGGGGTGATCGATCGTCGACAGCATGACCTCGGCCGAGCGGTGCGCCCGCGAGAGCGGGCTGGTGAGCACCGCGTCGAAGCGCTGGCCGATCAGGGCCTGGGCCGTCGCGCGGACTTGTGCTTCGCCCTCGGGCGCGAGCGCGACGTCGGTCGCACCGTAGAGCCGGATCGAAGACTGGCCCACGGTCTCCCCGTGACGAATGAGCACGAGCTCCTGCACCCCTGCACCATACCTCCAATCTCAGAGAGGTGAACCGCGCTCAACAGCGCAGGTAAAAATCTTCGCCCATACCGAACAATCCATCGAGCTCGACCCGCTCCCCGGCCGGGCCGCGCACATGCCCGCGCACCTGCCCAAACGGCCCGCGGTAGCGACTCTCGATCACCAGCGCGTTGACCCGGACGTGGCCATCGAGCTCGATCACGAAGTCGACCTCGACCTCGCCCGCCTCGTCACGGATCTCCCAGACTTCCGATGGGTCGTCGGGCGCGGGCCGGCGCACGAAGCTCACCGGTGGCAGCAGGTGCAGGCGGCCGTCGATCCACAGGCAGTTTTCATTGTAGCGAGCCGGATCGACCGAGTCGTTGCGGGTCAGGTTGAAGCCAATTCGGCGCCCGCGCGAGTCGAAGCCGCCGCCCGTGACCCAGTCCCACCGCATGATCCGGGGGTAGTAGCCCTTGTGATCGTCCATCAACAAGAAGCTGTCCGCGGGCGTGAAGCGCAGCTGCTGATCACCCAGCGTGATCTGGCCTTCGAGCGCGAGACAGGCCTTGTGCGAGTACATCCCGCGCTTGCCGGGGAACGGAATGCAGACGACCTCGGGCTCGCAGCCGCTGGCCAGCGCCGTGACGGCGCCCGACAGCGCGGGCATGTCTTGGGTCTGCGGGAGCTCGAGCTCGATCGTGATGCGGTCCTCGACAAGGCGATTGCTGAACCGAATCGACGCGCCGCCAGCTTGGTACTGCATGCTCGAGTCGAGCAGGTTTCGCGGCGCCGTCAGGGCCCAGCCCGGCAGCTTGCGCTCGAACACGTGCTTGCGGCGTTGCTCGCGGTCGTAGACCTTGACCTGCGCGAGCGCGAGCAGCTTGGCGTTGAACAGCGCGACGATGAAGAACCACCGCTCGTTGCCAAACTGAAACGCCTGCCACTCCTTGAGCCGCAGCGCTCGTAGCGGGCGAGGCAGCGCTACGGCGAAGGGTTGGGCGTCGATCAGGTTGGTGTCGGCGAGCGGCGCCGTATAGGTGCCAAACGCGACCTTGCCGTGCTCGACCAGGGCCGCGGGGGCCGGAAGGATCTCTCGCATGTGCGCGGATGTTACGACCCCCTTGGGCCGGCCGCGAGTGGGCGGCCGCGCAGGTCACTCGACGCCCACCCGATCGGCCTCGAGGGTCGCCGGCATCTCGACGTCAGCCGAGCGCATGCCGAGGGTCGCCGAGGCCCCACGCAAGCTCGGGTTGCCGGTCTTGAACAGGCCGCCGTCGCCGTGGCTGACGGCACCGCCGGTGTCGTGGCCAACGAGCATCGAGATGCCGACGAGGCTGACGGCGAAGATGGCGAGAATTGCTGCGATAAACATGGGACTCATGGGATTTCCTTTCGTTGAAGCTTGAAGATGTGCGAGACCGCGTTGGCGTGTCTACGCGAGCGTGCCGGTCTGGACGGCGCCGCGCCGACGCAGCAGCGCGTCGAGGTTTTGCTCGGTCTCGATCAGCAATACGCTGTTGCCGAAGCGCAGCAGCGTTCGCAGCCGGCGAAGCTCGTCGCGGGCGCGGGTCGAATACGACAGCGCGCCAGCGAGCCCGCCGAGCAGCGACGCGAGCACGACCACGATAGCGAGGGTCCAATACGGCGCCGGGATGGAGGGGGGCAGGGCATCAAAGCCAAGCATGACGACCCCAGCGACCGCCGCCAGCATCAGGCCAGCGACGACCGACGCACCGACGATGGTGCCGAAGCCAGCCATCGTGTGTCGGAGCGGGAGCTTGTCCTGGGCGAGATCTGCGGCGTTTTCGAGCAGGTCGACCTCACCATCAATGGCGGCGTCGACCTCGACCTGGGCCGCACGGGCGGCGTCGAGATTGGGAAACAGTGCGTATTTGAGATTGGTGTTACCCGTCATGGGACTCCTTTGGTCTGGCCGGGTATCCGGCGGCGAGAACGGGGTCTAGACGATCGACTCTAGCCAAATCGGCGAATCGAGAGACCTCGGTGTGTGTGTATTCTATATAGTACACTTCTGCGCGCATGTCAACTATTGGCGCGCTGCGTGATGATTGATTCATGACACTCCGCGACAGCGCGCGCGACGACGTGTGGCAGCGGACGTGCGGCCGCGGCCTCGCGACGTGTCGTGCGTGTACCCGTCATGTCGTGTGCCCGTCACGAGTGACGACGCATGAATCACGTCGTCGGCGGCGTCGGGGCTCGCGCAGGCCGCTTGTAATTGGCGGCCAAATCGGGTATCAAGGAGATCGCGGGCGCTGCGGGTCAGGTTTTAAACCTGATCGCGGCGCCGCGTTACGGTGGACACTTGCGTCCCCGCCAAAAAACCAACGTGCAGACACGCAATCTCATCAATGGCGAGTGGAGGGACGCGCCGTCCGGGGCGACCTTCGAAGTGACAAATCCGGCGACAGATGAGGTCATTGCCAAGGTCCCCAACGGGGGGGCTGAGCAGGCCAAGGCCGCGATCGCAGCAGCGCGAGCGGCCCTGCCAGGCTGGCGAGCGCTGCCGGCAGCCGAGCGGGCAGCTCCGCTCGCGCGGCTGGCCGACCTCATGCTCGAGCAACGCGAAGCGCTCGCAACCTTGCTCACGCGCGAGCAGGGCAAGCCCCTCGCCGAGTCCCGCGGCGAGATCAGCTACGCCGCCTCGTTCATCACCTGGGCCGCCGAAGAGGCCAAGCGGGTCTACGGCGAGACGGTGCCGTCGTCGCGCCCGGACCAACGGATCCTCGTGCTGCGCCAGCCGGTTGGGGTCGTCGCCGCGATCACCCCGTGGAATTTCCCGTCGGCAATGATCACCCGCAAGCTTGGCCCCGCGCTGGCGGCGGGCTGCACGATGATCGTCAAGCCGGCGGAGCAGACGCCGCTGTCCGCGTTCGCAATTGCCGAGCTCGCGCTGCAAGCAGGCATCCCCGCGGGCGTGCTCAACATCATCACGGGTGACGCAGCGGCGATCGGCCAGGTGATCTTCGCCGATCCAACCGTGCGCAAGGTGTCGTTCACTGGCTCCACCGAGGTCGGCCAAAAATTGATGGTCGCGGCCGCAGCCAACGTCGTTCGGCTCTCGCTCGAGCTCGGTGGCCACGCGCCGTTCTTGGTGTTCGACGACGCCAACATCGACGCCGCGGTCAGCGGGGCGATCAAGAGCAAGTTTCGCAACGCCGGGCAGACCTGCGTGTGTCCCAATCGCTTCTTCGTGCAGGCGGGCGTCTACGACGAATTCGTGGCCAAGCTCGCCGCCGCGCTCGAGCCCATGCAGATCGGCTCTGGCCTGGACGAGGGGGTCAGCGTGGGCCCCCTGATCGACGACGCCGCAGTCGCCAAGGTCCGCGATCACATCGACGACGCGCGCAGCCACGGCGCCACGCTGCGGCTGGGCGGCAAGATCTTCAGCCCCGCGGCTGGGCTGACCGAGCGCTTTTGCCAGCCAACGGTCCTCGAGAACGTGAACACCTCGATGAAGGTCAGCCACGAAGAGACCTTTGGCCCGGTCGCGCCCGTGCGACGCTTCACTCACGAGGCAGAGGCCATCGAGCTGGCCAATGACTCGCCGTACGGGCTCGCTTCGTACTTTTACACCCGTGACAACGCCCGGCTGTGGCGGGTCGCCGAGGCCCTCGAATACGGCATCGTGGGTGCCAACGACGGCGGTCCTTCAACCGCCCAGGCCCCCTTTGGTGGGGTCAAGATGTCTGGCATCGGCCGCGAGGGTGGCCGCTACGTCATGCACGAGTATCTGGACATCAAGTACGTCTCGATTGGGCTATAGCAGGCCACCCCCATGAAGAACTCCACTAAACTAATTGAGCGTCGCCACGCGGTGGTGGCCCAAGGGGTCGGCATGTTCGCAGGCCAGACCACGGCGGTCTCGGCCAGCGGGGCGCGCATCCTCGACGCTGACGGCGATGAGTACATCGACTTTGCGGGCGGGATCGGCGTCATGAACGTGGGTCACTGCAACCCCGAGGTCGTCGCGGCCATCCACGCGCAGGCGGGCAAGCTGCTGCACGCCTCGATCCACGTGGCCACCTATGAGCCCTACGTTGCGCTGTGCGAGGAGCTGGTCCGGCTGCTCCCGCACGGCGAGTCAACCAAGGCCATGCTCGTCAACAGCGGCGCCGAGGCAGTCGAAAACGCGATCAAGATCGCCCGCCAAGCGACCGGTCGGGCCGGCGTCGTGTGCTTTGACGGCGGGTTCCATGGTCGCACCTTGCTGGCCATGACGCTCACGGGCAAGAGCGCCTACAAGCTGGGCTGTGGTCCGTTTGCCCCCGAGATCTACCGGGTCCCATTCCCCAGCGCCTTCCACGAGGGCCACCAAGGCTCCGAGCAAGAGCTGGTCGAGCAGCACCTGTCTCGGTTCGAGGAGCGCTTCGTCCGGGGCCCGATCGCCGCCAGCGAGATCGCGGCGATCATCATCGAGCCGGTGCAGGGCGAGGCCGGATTCGTGGTCGCGCCCCCGGCCTACCTGCGGGGCCTGCGTGAGCTCTGTGATCGCCACGGCATCATGTTGATCTTCGACGAGGTCCAGAGCGGGTTTTGCCGATCGGGCCATTGGGCCGCGTTCCAGCACGCCAACGTCACGCCAGACTTGTCCACCTGGGCCAAGTCCCTGGGCGGCGGGCTGCCGATCGCGGCGGTGCTCGGCCGCGCCCACGTCATGGACGCCGCGCTGCCCGGCACGATCGGTGGCACCTACGGCGGCAACCCGGTCGCGTGCGCGGCCGCGATGGCAACCCTGAAGGTGATGGAGCGCGAGCAGCTCGGCGCGCGGGCCCGGGTGATCGGAGACAAGGTCCGGGCCTCCTTCGAGGGCCTGCGCGATCACTGCAATGTCATCGGTGAGGTCCGGGGCCTCGGCGCGATGATTGCGATCGAGCTCAGCTACGCCGGCGATCCCACGCGCCCGGCCCCGCAGGTCACCGCCGCGGCCGTCGCACGTTGTCGGACCGAAGGTGTGCTGGTGATCACCGCTGGCGCATTCGCCAACATCATTCGAACGCTCTCTCCGCTCGTCATCTCCGACGCTGACCTCGATCGTGGCTTGACCGTGATCAAGGCGGCGATCATAGCCGCTGCAAAGGAACACGGTAACCCATGACTCCATTCGCCATCGCCGGAGTGCAAATGTCGCTCTCGGCCATTCACTCCAACGTTGATCGCATGATCACCCGCCTGAGCGTGCTCATGCAGATCTACCCGTGGGTGCAAATGGTGGTGTTCAGCGAGCTCGCGCCGTTTGGGCCGCTCATCGCCAACGCCAAGACCTTTCCATGTGACACAGAGGCGCGGTTCCAGGAGCTGGCCGCCCGCCACAAGATCTGGTTGTTGCCCGGCTCGATGTTCGAGCGCGAGGGGGACACGATCTACAACACCGCCAGCGTGATCGATCCAGCCGGCAACGTCGTGGGTCGCTATCGCAAGATGTTCCCGTTCTACCCCTATGAGCAAGGGGTCACGGGCGGCAATGATTTCTTGGTGTTCGACGTTCCCGACGTCGGGCGGTTTGGGGTGTCGATCTGCTACGACATGTGGATCCCCGAGACCTCGCGGACGCTGGCGGCGATGGGCGCCGAGGTCATCTTGCACCCAACCTTGACCTCGAGCATCGATCGCGACGTCGAGCTGGCGATCGCGCGGGCGACCGCGGCCCAGCAGCAGTGCTTCTTCTTCGACGTCAACGGCCTCGGCGACGGGGGCATTGGCCAGTCAATTGTCATCGGCCCAAATGGCGATCCGCTGCACCGCTGCGGCGCCGGTGAGGTGCTGTTCCCGATCGAGATCGACGTCTCGCGTGTCAGGCGGACCCGCGAGCTCGGGCTCAAGGGCCTCGGCCAGCCGCTCAAGAGCTTTCGCGATCGCACCGTGCGATTCCCCGTATATGAAGACACCTGGCGTGAACAAGGATACTTCGCCGGCCTCGGACCATTGCAAAA
The DNA here is from genome assembly GCF_000737335.2 of Enhygromyxa salina. GTDB lineage: Bacteria > Myxococcota_A > Polyangia > Nannocystales > Nannocystaceae > Plesiocystis > Plesiocystis salina_C. Next base: position 21,248 of record NZ_JMCC02000070.1, read on the forward strand.
GCCTGTCCGCAACGAGCCATTGCCGCATCCTGGCCCCTTCGCGAGGACGCGGAATCCTCAGTGAATGACTCAACGATCAACGTCCCATCCAGTCGCCTGAGGGAGATCCGCGGCGCTGGCGAGGGGGACGACTCAGGACCAAGTTTCCGGCCCTATTACGACGCCTCGCAATTTCGCGTTGACGTGTGGAACGAGCTGCGGCGGCTGACCGCGCGGCTCGAGCGAAAGGGTCGGGCCAAGGCCGACAGCACGGCGCTCAGCGCATCGATCAAGACCAAGCTCCAGACGCTCAGCGAGATCGAGCAGTACTTCGCGTTTCCGGGCCGGCGCGCGTGTCGGCAGCTCGAGCACGCCCAGCGTCGCGGTCACTTTGGGGCCCTCGCCCGCCAGACCGAGCGGCTCGTCCGCTTGCTCGTGGGTGATCAGTACCGCGACCGCGAGGCGCGGGAGATCGTGCACGAAGACAACGAGGGGACCGACGGCGTCATCGAAGTGCCCGAGTTTGGCGGCAGCAACGGCAGCCGCCCCTACTTCGAGGTGTTGGTCGTCGACGACACCGGCACCGACACCAGCCAGGACACTCGCAAGCGCCTGCTGGGCATGCGCCGCGATCAAGACGCGTACACCTATGACGTCGTCGTGGTCACCAGCCTCGAAGACGCTGTGATCGCGGCGCAGTTCAACTTCAACATTCAGAGCGTCGTCATTCGCTACAGCTTTCCGACAGACTCGCTCACGACCGAGCCGATGCTGCGCAGCTACCTCGCGCACAGTGACGTGCAAGCGGCGATCGAGCGCAACCGCGAGAACCCGGCCTGGGCCCTGGCCGAGGCCCTCAAGGCCCTGCGCCCCGAGCTGGACATGTACCTGGTCACCGATGACCCCCTGAGCAACGTCGCGGGCCATACCGGGCGCTCGTTCAGCCGGGTGTTCTACGACCAAGAAGACTACCTCGAGCTCCACCTCACGATTATTCGCGGAATTCACGAGCGCTACGAGACGCCGTTCTTCAACGCGCTGCGCGAGTACAGCCATCGCCCCACCGGGGTGTTTCATGCCATGCCGATCTCGCGTGGCAAGTCGATCTTCAAGTCACACTGGATCCGCGATCTTGGCGACTTCTACGGCGAGAACATCTTCCTCGCCGAGACCTCCGCGACGACCGGCGGGCTCGACTCGCTGCTGCAGCCGCACGGCCCGATCAAGAGCGCGCAAGAGAAGGTCGCGCGCGCGTTTGGGTCGCATCGCTCGTACTTCGTGACCAACGGGACCTCGACCGCGAACAAGATCGTCGTGCAGGCCCTGTTGTCGCCGGGGGACATCGCGCTGGTCTCCCGCGACTGCCACAAGTCGCACCACTACGCGCTGGTGCTCGTGGGCGCCCAGCCTGTCTACATGGATCCCTACTCGCTGCGCGAGTTCACCATGTATGGCGCGGTCACGCTGCACGAGATCAAGCGCAACCTGCTCGAGCTCAAGGCCGCGGGCAAGCTGGACCGGGTGCGGATGCTGCTGTTGACCAACTGCACGTTCGACGGCGTGATCTACAACCCGTATCGGGTCATGTCCGAGGTGTTGGCGATCAAGCCGGACATGGTGTTTGTGTGGGATGAGGCCTGGTATGGGTTCGCGCGCTTCGCCCCTGACTACCGGCGGCGCACGGCGATGGCCTCGGCCCGGCGGCTGCGCTACGAGCTTCAGAGCGAGGCGTACCGGGTCGAGTACGCAAAGTGGCTGGAGACCGCGGACCTCGATGATCCCGCGTTCTTGCAAGATCAGCCGCTGATGCCCGACCCCGAGACGGCGACGGTTCGCTGCTACGCGACCCAGTCCACCCACAAGACCCTGACGTCGCTGCGCCAGGGGTCGATGATCCATGTCTATGACCTCGACTATGGCCGCCGCGTCGCGGAGGCGTTCGAGGACGCGTACATGACCCACACCTCGACCTCGCCGAACTATCAGATCATCGCGTCGCTCGACGTGGGTCGCCGGCAAGTCGAGCTCGAGGGCTACGAGCTCGTGACCCAGAGCGTGGCCCTGGCGATGGCGCTGCGCGAGCGCGTGCAGGACAGCCCCGAGCTCGCGGCGTACTTTCAGGTGCTCAAGCCCCGGGATCTGATCCCTGCCCAGCACCGCGAGTCGGGCCTCGAAGAGTTCTATCGGCCGGGCTCGGGCTACAAGAAGATGGGCCCGGCGTTCGAGCATGACGAGTTTGTCGTCGACCCCACGCGGGTCACGATCCAGATCGGGCGCACGGGGATGGACGGCGACACCTTGCGAACCCACCTGATGGATCGCTACGACATTCAGATCAACAAGACATCGCGCAACACGGTCTTGTTCATGATTAACATTGGGACCAGCCGGGGCGGCATCGCGTATCTGCTCGAGGTGCTCAGCCGGATCGCCCGGGAGCTGACGGAGCACCGCGCGGTCGAGAGTGATCTCGAGCGGCGAATCGGCGAGGCCCGGGTCAACGCGTTGACCAAGCAGCTGCCGCCGATGCCAAACTTCAGCCGGTTTCACGCGCGCTTCTCCGACGAGTCCGTCACGATCGAGGGCGACCTGCGCCGCGCGTTCTTCTTGGGCCGCAGCGAGTCCTCGTGCGACTTCCTGCGGCTCGACGGACAGATTCAGGCAGCCATGGAAGCGGGCAAAGAGATCGTCTCGGCCGGCTTCGTCACGCCTTATCCCCCAGGGTTTCCGGTGCTGGTGCCGGGCCAAGTCGTGAGCGCCGAGATCCTCGATTATCTCGCTGCCCTCGATGTCAAGGAAATCCACGGATACAACCCAGACTATGGGCTGCGGGTGTTTACCCAGGCCCAGCTCGGCCTCAGCTAGACGGGAACAATGATGAAGACACTCTCCTCGCTCTCCGATATTCGCCGCTTCTTCTACCGCGACGACGTTCCCACCTACTTCGTCAGCGCGACGCCGTTCAACCTGCTCGGTCTCGACGAGTGGGTCAAGAACTGGAAGTTCATCAACTACATCGATTGCTTCGACGGCCAGCACCCCAACGTGATCACGCCCTCGGACAAGACCGATCGGGTGTTCCAGAGCATCGAGGAGATCAATAATTACCTGCTGCAGCACAAGTCGATCGTCGACTTCATTCGCGCGCGGGGTCCCGGGCGCGCGGTGTTCTTGTTCTTCGACGAAGAGACAGAGGCGCTGTGCAAGGAGCTCGAGCTCGAGGTTTGCTTTCCGACCGCGGAGCTGCGCGAGGCGATCGACAACAAGATCGCAACCACACAGATCGGCAACGAGGCAGGGGTCGCCTCGGTCCCCAACGCGCTGGGCAAGGTCACCGACTGGGCTGGGCTGGTCGAGCTGGCCAAGGGCGCGGACCTGGGCCTGGACCTGGTGATCCAGACCGCGTTTGGCGACTCGGGGCACACAACCTTCTTCATCAAGAACGAGGCCGAGTTCGCCAAGCACGCCAAGGACATCGCCAAGGAAGAGGTCGTCAAGGTCATGAAGCGGATCCGCTGTCGCGGGGCCGCGCTCGAGGCTTGCGTGACCCGGCATGGCACGATCGTCGGGCCGCTCATGACCGAGCTGGTCGGGTTCTCCGAGCTGACCCCGTACCGCGGCGGCTGGTGTGGCAACGAGGTGTTCGTTGACGCGTTCCCGCCCGTGGTCCGCGAGCAAGCCCGAAAGTCGACCTTTCGGTTTGGCGAGGCGCTGCGCAAGCGCGGCTATCGGGGCTACTTCGAGTGCGATTACCTGTACGATCTCGACACCCACGATGTCTATTTGGGTGAGGTCAACCCCCGCGTGACCGGGGCCAGCTCGATGACGAACCTGGCCTCGTTCGCGCACGCCGACGCGCCATTGTTCTTGTTCCACCTGCTCGAGTTCTCGGGCGCCGATTTCGAGCTCGACGTCGCCGCGCTCAACGAGCGTTGGTCGGATGCAGACAATATCGACAACTGGAGTCAGCTCGTCATCAAACACACAGAGGACTCGGTCCAGTACGTGACAGAGGCGCCAAGCTCGGGGATCTGGACCCTGCGCGATGAGGGCGGCGTCGAGTTCGTTCGCAATCAGACCCACAGGCGCACCGCCCACGACGAACGCAACGCGTTCTGGCTGCGCATGACCGGGGCTGGCGACTATTTCTATGAAGGCGCCGATCTCGGGATTCTGGTCACGCCGGGCCGCTTGATGGATGATGACTTTCAGCTGACGCCGCGGGCCAAGGCATGGATTGCGGGGATCCGCGCGCAATATTCGGGGCGGCCGCTTGAGGCCCAAGAGACCGAGGTCGTCGCGCGCGTCGCCGAGGTCGCCGGCTTCAAGTTCTTGTAGACCCTGAGGTAGACTCCGCGTCGATGGACCTGCACTTCGCCGCTCTCGAGGAGCTTCGGCCGGGAAGCGCGTGGGCCGAGCATTGCGCGCGCGTGGCTCCGGCCTACGAGCGCTGGTACTTCGCCGAGGGCGACGCCGCGCGGCCGAGCTACCTCGCGTGCGGGGCGGCCCTGCGCGCGTACATGCCCGAGCTGCTGCCGGTCTGGAACGAGCTGGTCGAGCTCGCGGGCGGGGGCGATCGCGTCGCTCGAATGCTGAGCCTGTATCGGCCGCCCGCGTTCATGGCCGGCTGCTCGCAGCTGCTGTGGAGCCGCGGGGCGCCAGCGTTGGTGCGCAACTACGACTACGAGGTCGACCGCTGCGAGGGGCTGGTCCTGCACTCGGCGTGGACGGGGACCGGGGTCATCGCGTCGATCGATTCGCTGTGGGGCGCGCTCGACGGCATGAACGAGCACGGCGTCGCCGTCAGCCTCGCGTTTGGCGGCCGCAAGGTGGTTGGCGATGGGTTTGGGATTCCGCTGATCCTTCGCTACGTGCTGGAGACCTGCACGAGCACGGCCGAGGCCGTCGCCGCGCTGTCCCGGGTGCCATGTCACATGTGCTACACGGTTGGCGTCATCGACCGTGGCGGGGCGTTTGCCACCGTGTTCCTCAACCCCGACCGCGCCGTGTCGGTGGTGGCTGACGCCGTCGCTACCAACCATCAGGGCGTGGTCGAGTGGCCCGCTCACGCCGAGATCACCCAGACCGTCGAGCGCCAGGCCGAGCTCCTGCGCGTGCTCCACGACCCCAGCCAGCAGCTCGAGACACTCGTCGAGCGCTTCCTCGTGGGCCCGCTCTACTCGCACGAACATGAGCGTCGCTCGGGGACGCTCTACACCGCCGCGTACTACCCCGCGCGCGGCGACGTCGAGCTGCACTGGCCAAGCGTCACCTGGCGCCTGTCGTTTCGCCACTTCTGTGCGCAGTCGATGCAGGTCGATCTGGGCACCCGTGGTGATAGGCTCCCGGGCGCCCATGCGTGAGCCACCCGAGTCGCCGAGCGAGCCAGCCGAGCAGATCGATCCGGCCCGCTACGCCGAGCTGGCCAAGCGACACGTCTACGGCGACCCGAAGCGACGTCCGGGCGGCCGGGCCCCATGGTTCAAGATGACCTCGGCGGCGTCGATCGGGATCGAGCTCGCGGTTGCGATCGTCGGCTGCACCTTGCTCGCCCGCTGGCTCGAGACCAACTACACGCACTGGGCACCGTGGACCACGCTGATCGGCTTTGGGGTGGGGATCGCCGCCGCCGTCAAAGCGCTGGTCCGGACCGCCAAGCAGTTTCAGCGGGAGATCGCCGAGCGCGAGCAGCTCGAGCGGCTCGAGCGGGGCGAAGTCCGGCCGGCCCCGGAGTCGCCGGGTGACTGAGGTGGACAACCGTCCGCCGGTAAACCGTCGGGCGCTGGTGCGGGAGGCCGTGCGCAACGCCTGCATCGCGGGCGGGGTCGTGGCCGCCAGCGTGGCCCTGGCCGGCGACGCCCTGGGCGGCTCGGGCCTGGCGATCTCGATCGTGTTTGGGACCTTGCTCGGGGCGATCAATTTAGTGTTGCTGGCCCGCGGGGTCGGGGGCGCGATCGACCAGACCGTGGCCGGGATCGAACGGACCGAGCGCACCCGCGATGTGAGTCAGGGCCCGCTCGAACCCAACGACGTGCTCGCGCGGCCCCGGGGTGCCGGCGGCCCGTTTCGCCTGGCGCTGATCCTGCTCCTGGTCGCCGGCCTGCTCTGGTACCCGCCGACCGAGCCCCTGGGCCTGGCGGTTGGCGTGGTCCTGGTCTTGGTCACCACGAGCATCGCTGGCTACCGACACGAGCGCGCGCGCTGAGGGGCCAGCTCACAAGTCCCCCAAAAGCCCGGTTCTGACCGTTCTGGCCGGTGATTCTCGTGCTTGCCAGGCCCGAAAACCTTTGGTACATGCCGCGCGACGAAGCCAGGCCGCTGGTGGGCTTTTTTTTCACTCCCACCCATTCCCAACATGGGCGACCACGACACTCTCTACACCGTTCTGATGCCCGAGTTTTGGGCGCGGCTCACCAACAGCGCCGAGCAGAGCGTGTTTGGTACGCGCCACTGGCAGTGGATGATGTTCGGGGATACGCACTACTCGTTGGTGCATGTCGCCGCGGCGCTCATCTCCGTGGTGTTCCTGATCTTCGCCGCGATCCGCTGGCGGCAGACCCTCGCGGGCAAGACCGAAGGTGTCGTGCCCCCGCGTGAGTGGCGGCTGCCGGCGATGCTCAACGGCTTCGTCAACGCAACCTTCAACATGAGCGCCGACGTGATGGGCGAGGAGGACGCCAAGAAGTGGCTGCCCTTCATTGGCACCCTCGCGCTGTTCATCTTCGTCAGCAACATCCAGGGTCTGGTGCCCGGGTTGCTGCCGGCCACGGACACGCTCAAGACCAACCTGGCCCTCGCCGTCCTGGTGTTCATCACCTACAACGTCGTCGGGGTCTACACCAACGGGTTCCACTACCTCGCGCACTTCCTGGGCCCCAGCTTCGAGCTTGGCCCGCTGCCCAAGTTCCCGTGGCTGTTCTGGCTGATGCTCCCGATCGAGATCGCCAGCCACATCGCTCGCCCGGTGTCGCTCTCGCTGCGCCTGATGGGCAACATGCTCGCCGACCACAAGGTCGTGGGCGCGGTGCTGCTGCTGATCCCGCTGTTGGTCCCCGTTCCCTTCCTGCTGCTGGGTGTCCTGGTCGCCATCATCCAGACCGTGGTCTTCACCCTGCTGACCGTCATTTACCTCGCGCTTGCCCTCGAGCACGCCGAGGAGCACTGAGCGACCATCTCGTTCCGGCCCACGTTCCGGCCCAAGTTTTGAGGAAACACGACATGCGCAAGCAAATTGTTGCCCCCATCGCCGCCCTGGTGACCTTCCTGTTCCCGATCCTCGCCCTGGCTGCACCTGCTGCCGAAGGCGCCGCCGAGGCTGCTCCGCCCGCAAACATGGGCGTCGCAATCGCGATGGCTCTGGCGATCGGCCTTGCCGCCCTTGGTGGTGGTCTTGGTCAGGGTCGCGCCGCCGCGGCCGCGCTCGAAGGCATCTGCCGCAACCCCAACTCGAGCTCGGCCGTGTTCACGCCGATGCTGCTCGGGCTGGCGTTCATCGAGTCGCTGGTCATCTTCGCGCTCGTCATCGCCTTCATGCTCCAGGGCCGGCTTTAATAGCCCCCCCGCGGGCGCACTGCACTTTGCCGAAGGCGGACGCTTCGCGTCCGTTCGCTCGCTTCGCTCGCTCGTCGGGCCGGTCTGCTGTTCGCATTGGGATCGTGGCCCCCCGAGGGGGGCTTAGTCGTCTCCGGCGGACGGCCTTCTTGATCTCCGGATGGGGATCGGTCCTTCGCCGGACATGTGCGGACGGTCCTTCGCCGGCATGGAGGGGTCGGTCCTTCGCCGGGATGGAGGGGACGGTCCCTCGTCGGATGAGGGAGACGGTCCTTCGCTGGGCGGGGCGGTCCTTCGCCGCTCGCTTGAAACCCTCGATGTTCACTTGGTGGGCGTCGGGGGTTTTGCGTTGTGAACGGGTATAAGTAGGGCCGTGGACGTCAACAAGATCTTCGAGAAGATGCCGAGCCGCTACATCAAGGGCTCGGCTGAGAAGCCGACGACTTACTACTTCTCGATCGGGGACGCGAAGTTCACCGTCAAGATCGACGCCGAGGCTGCGACCGTGGAGTCGGGCAAGACGGTCGACAACGCGGACTGCATCCTCAAGACGACGCCGGATCTGTTCGAGAAGATGGTCCTCAAGGGCAAGGCGCCGGGGCCAATCGATATCGCCCGTGGCAAGATCAAGACTAATGACCCCATGGGGCTGCAGAAGCTGCGGACCATGTTCGACTTCAAGGGTCTCTGACTCGGGCCTGTTGGCTGTAGTAGGGTTGCTGCGCTGTCATGCGCACGCTCCTGACTGTGGCTCCCATCCTGTTGACCCTGCTGCCGGGCTGCGGCCTGATCGATCGGATCCGCGGGGTCGACGACGAAGCCGCCGAAGACGGCGAGTCGGGCGAGGACGCGGCCGACAAAGCCGAGGATGGCACTGCGGCGGTTGAAGCCGTCGTGGAGACGGCACCGAAGATCGCGCCGATCACTGGGCTCGATCGCTTCAAGCATTGGGCGCCACGCCACGCGTTTCTTGGGGCACCAACCGTCGTGGCGTCGGTGATCTCCGAGCAGCAGCTGATCGTCGCGACCAGCGACGCGCACGTGGGCGTGAGCGACGACGCTGGCGCGACTTGGCGCTGGACCAAGGCCAGCGACGCGGTTCGCGATGTCGGCGGCTACCCCGACGGTCCGTACATCGCGCTGCACGAGGGCGCGATCTCGATGTCAAACGATGGGCTGCAGTGGCGTCGGCTGCCGCGGTTTTCGTCCGACTCGTTGATCGACATGGTCGCGGCCGACCTTGGCGTGGTTGCGATCGGCAAGAACGGCGGGTTCATCCACGTTGGCAAAGATGGCACCGGTGGTCGCGGCGGCTGGATGCCAGACAAGTTTAAGCCCAAGTCGCTGATCGAGCTCAACGGCGCGGTGCTGGCGTGGTCGGGCAAGACTGGCTACGGCACCACCGACGGCGTGACCTGGACCGAGCTCGAACAGCTTCCGGTCATGGCCGACGGCCGCGGGTTTCTGACCAGCGCGGGGAGCTGCGCGATCGCAAAGGTTGGCAAGCGGCGGGGCGTCGCGTGCTCGGTGACCGGGACCGCGCACGGGATCGACGACGAGTTCGCGGTCGAGAACAAGGGCGTGGTCTCGCTGACCTTGGACGGCGGCGAGACCTGGGTGACGGCGGCGCTGCCCTTCAAGGGCGCCAACTCGATCTTCGGGGCCGCGGGCGGGCCCTACTACGCGATCGGCAACGCCGGCGCGATTGCGATCTCCAAAGACGGCGGCAAGACCTGGGTCGATCAAAAATGGGAGGAGTCTGGCAACCTCAGCGACGGTATCGTTGACGGGAGCACGGTCATCATCGTGGGTGCCAAGGGCACGATCGTCTACTCGCAAAACGGCGGTGAAAAGTGGGACTACGCCGCGCCACCCACGACCAAGAACCTGACCTGGGTCGGCAAGTCGGACGGCAACTTCGTGGCCAGCGACGGCCGCGCGTTCTTCTCGAGCATCAACGGTGTCGACTGGGTCGAGGCCGAGCCGGTCGAGATCCCCGCGAGCGGCGGCCCCTGCGATGAAGGCCCCGAAGACGGCGAGACATGTCGCTTCGAGGCGGACGTCAGCACCCCCGAGAGCATGCCGGAGGTGCGCGGCTTGACCTTCACCGGTGACGTTGGCGTCGCGCTTGGCGACGACGCGCTGGTCGCCGTGACAACCGACGGCGGCGGGACCTGGTCGAGCGCGCATGGGCTCGATCTTGGCCGCTACGGCGCGACCGCGTTCTCGGTCGCGGGCGACAAGGTGTTGACCACCGACGGCGTCAAGCTGGTGTCCACCTCCGATGCAGGCGCGAGCTGGGTCGAGGGCGAGCTGATCCGCAGCTACAAGATCAACGCCGTCCATGTGATCGCAGACGGGGCCCACGCGGGCGTGATGCTCGCGGCGGCCAAAGACGAGATCCTCGCGGCCAAGGTCGACCCCAAGCTGTGGCTCCCCGCCGGCGACGAGCAGATCAAGGGCGACTGGCGGGCGATCTTCGAGGTCGGCGGCGTCGTCTATGTCTCGGGTTCGAAGGGCGAGCTGCGGCGCAGCGACGACCTGGGCGATTGGGCCGAGGTCGTGACCGGTATCCCGAGCCCCGTGATCGACATGGCGGGCGATGGCGAGACGGTCTGGGCCACGACGGCGCCCACGCGGAAGAACAATAATGTGCTGTTGCGCAGTGAGGACGGCGGCGCGCACTTCATCGTCGTGCAGGAGATGCCGGGCGCGACCGAGCAGCCGGATCTGCGGGTCAACGCGGACGGCGTGATGTGGGGGGACGTGATCTCGCGGGATCTTGGCAAGAGCTGGACGCGGGAGACGGAGCGGTACTTTCCGGGGCTCGTCGACGTGGGGGATGGGTCGGGGATGCAGATTACGAACTTGGTTTATCGGTATGGGGGGGATCGGTTGTATGTGGTGACTGGGGAAGGGGAGAATGACTGGGTGCGGATTGACTCGGCGTTTACTGAGGGGGGGGGGATTCAGTGTTCGGGTGGTGGCTGCTGGATGCTGGCTGGGGGGGTGGTTTATCGTCCTTTGGGGATGTGATTGGGTGATTGGTTGTTTGCGGGGGGTGGGTTGGTTGTTTGCGGGGGTGTGGGGGCCGGCGGGGACCGCGCACGGGCTGCAGACTGCTCCAACCCGGCTACGGTCTACTTCAGTTTCGTGACCCCGCTTCCTTTGGTCTCGTCTCACTGGCCCGGCCGCGCTTCTCTTCGCTAATCTCCACGTGCGTAGATACGCCGGGTTGAAGCAGTCTGCGGCCTTTGTGCGCTCTGCCTTCGACGGGGGTGGCTCCGATCCGAACACGCGGGGGGCTCATCGTTGGGTGGGGACGGACGGTAAACCACTCCGTTTTTGGGTTGGTTGTTTGCGGAGGGGCGTGTGCTTGGGGGGGCACCAGTTGTTGCTCGAGGACCGTTGGCACCGCAGCCGAAGAGTCGTCTGCTCCGCTTCGCCGAAAGCCTTCCGCTCCGCTCAGCCGTCTACACCCGCCGCAGCCCCTGGAAGCGAAGCGGCCGCAGCTGCGGAAGTGCGAAGGCGGTCGCGGGCGGTACAGAAGGTATGGAGCGCCGCTCGATCGCGGTAGGTGCCCAGACGAGAGCCCCCTTCTAGGGGGCCAATGATGCGGTCGCGTACAGCCAGCCCTTGGAACGCGCTCAGGTACCAGACACGGCGAGCATGCTGAGATCAACACGTTGTTGGAGCGCCCTCCGGTGGCGGTAGGTGCCCAGACAAGAGCCCCCTTCTAGGGGGCCAATGATGCGGTCGCGTACAGCTAGCCCGTCGGGAGCGAGCGAAGCGAGTGACCTGCGAAGTGCGAAGGTGCCTGTGGGGGTCTAGGTCAATACCTGCACTCGACGACCATGGCGGTGATGTTGTCGGTGCCGCCGGCGGCGTTGGCTTGGTCGATCAGCTCGCCGACGCTTGCTTCTAGGTCGGGGGCGTTGTCGACGATCTTGCCGATCTCGGGGTCGCTGAGCATGCCGGACAGGCCGTCGCTGCACAGGACGTAGCGGTCGCCGTCTTCGATCTCCCACTTGCCGATGTCGACGGTGACGTTCTCGCGCATGCCGAGGGCGCGGGTGATGACGTTCTTGTGGGGGAAGTTCTTGGCTTCCTCTTCCGTCATGTCGGGGCGGGCGTCCTTGTAGTCTTCGAACAAGGAGTGGTCGCGGGTGAGCTGCTTGATCTCGCTCTTGCGGATCCGATACACGCGGGAGTCGCCGACGTGCGAGACGTAGGCGTGGTCGCCGTTGATCAAGCAACCAACTACGGTGGTGCCCATGCCGCGCAGGTTTGGCTCGGACTGCGACTTTTGGAAGATCCGCAGGTTGGCCAGGCGGAAGCCTGCGACCATGCGGTTCTCGACGTAGCTGAGGTTGTGGTCGTAGCGGTACGGCCACGTCGCGTCAGCGTCGCGTGAGTGTTGATAGAACTCTCCTACGACGTCGGCGGCCAGCTTGCTGGCGACCTCTCCACAGGCGTGTCCGCCCATGCCATCGGCGACGATGAAGAGCTGTTCATCCTCGATCAGGGCGAAGTAGTCCTCGTTATGAGTCCTCTTCATGCCAACGTCGGTCTTGGCCGCGTAGCGGATCCGCACGGTTCGGGCATCTTAGTCGACTGCGGGCTTTTTGAGAAAACTGTTTTCAGCTCGGGCGAGCCTTCTCGGCCGCTTGCAGCTGGCGTTCGTGGACTGGTTCGCCGTGGGCCGCGAACTGATGGCGTGACCCGGACCCGAGACTTGGCCGCGTCAGCCCACCGACGCGGGGGTAGAGGGCGCCGCGGCTGCGCAAACGTCTCGGTGTTCGGGGGCGACTGCGAGAGCGATTTCACACCTGGACGGCCGGCGTCTGGGAGGGGCGATCTCCTCCGCTCGTGACTCGCCTGCGAGTCTGCCAGGGCCCCGCAAGTGGCCTCGCGCGAGCCAAGAACAGCCCTGGTGCCTTGCGTTTGGGCGCTTGGACAGCCAATCTGCCGGGCGGGACCGGGGCGCCCGAACATCTTGACATTTGCGCAGTAGTTGGGGAGCGTGGCGACAGTGGCGAGGGTCCGTGCACATCTGCTGACGATCGGCGACGAGCTGCTGTCCGGCGACGTGGTCGACGGGAACAAGGCCTGGATGGGGCGTCGCTGCCGGGCTCTGGGCATCGAAGTGATCCGGGCGACCACCGTGCGCGATCGGCAGGCGGAGATCGTGGCGGCCCTGCACGCGGCAGCTGCAGATCGTGCGGGGATCTGCTTGATCTCGGGCGGGTTGGGCCCCACAACGGACGATCTCACGGCGGAGTCGGTCGCGGCCGCGGTCGGGGTCGGGGTCACTCGGCATCCAGAGCTCGCGGCCCGGCTCGAGGCGTTCTTTGCGTCCCGCGGGCGCGAGCTGGTGCAGGCCAACCTCAAGCAGGCGGATCTGCCCGAGGGGGCAACGGTGCTCGACAACCCAATCGGCACGGCGGCCGGCTTTGCGATCCAGCTCGCGGCGCCGGGTGATGTGCTGGGTGACGGCCCGGGTCCCGCGGGCTGCTGGTTGTTCTCGATGCCGGGGGTCCCCCGCGAGCTGCATCAGATGATGCGCGAGCAGGTCGAGCCGCGGCTGCGCGAGCGCTTCGAGCTGCAGCCGATCCCGCGTCGGGTCTACCGGGCGCTGGGCAGCGGGGAGTCTGCCGTCCAACAGAACGTCCTGGGCGTGCTCGCAGCGGCCCGCGAGCGCTCGCCGGGGCTCGCCAACATGTTCGTGCACTACCGGGCGCGCTACCCAGAGGTCCAGCTGATCCTCGAGGCTACCCCTGGAGACGAGGGGGGCGACGAGGGCGGCGACGAAGACGGCAGCGCCGCGACCCAGGCCGAGCTCGAGTCGCTCGACGGCCCCCTCGCAGCCGCGATCGGTCCGGCCCTGTATTCGTGTGGCAGCGAGGCCGAGCTCGCCGAGCTGCTCGTGCATCGGCTGATCGAGCGTGGCCTCACCATCGCAACTGCAGAGTCGTGCACAGGCGGCGGCGTGGGCCAGGCGCTCACGGCGATCCCCGGCAGCTCGGCCACGGTCGTCGGCGGCGTGATCGCCTACTCCAACGCGGTGAAGATCGCCCAGCTCGGCGTCCCCGCGCAGATCCTCGAAGCTCACGGCGCCGTGTCTGAGCCGGTCGCGCGGGCCATGGCCGAGGGCGCGCGCGCGCGGCTCGGCAGCGACATCGGCGTGTCCACCACCGGCGTCGCGGGCCCCGGCGGCGGCTCGCCGGACAAGCCCGTTGGCACCGTGGACGTCGCGGTGGCCACGGCCGCTGGCACCACCTACAAACGTCTGCGCCTGTTCGGCAAGCGCGACACGATCCGCGACGCCACGACCATGTGGGCGCTCAAGCTGGTCTTCGATCAGCTCACCTTGTCCAGCCTGGACAACGTCACCCCCCCCATCTCGGGCTAGGGTCTGCCTCGCCGCTCACCCCTCGCCCAAAGAAATCGACAGCATCATGTCCAAACCCGTCACCATCGCCAACACCACCACCGAGAAACGCACCGCCGCGATCGACCTCGCGCTTGCCACAATTGAAAAGCAGTTCGGCAAGGGCTCGATCATGCGGCTCGACGCCGAGGGCAAGCTCCCCGGTAGCGACGTGCCGGTTGTTCCAACGGGGTGCTTGGGCCTCGACATCGCGCTTGGCATCGGCGGGCTCCCGCGCGGCCGCGTGGTCGAGATCTACGGGCCAGAGTCGTCGGGCAAGACCACGCTCACGCTCCACGTCCTGGCAGAAGCCCAGCGCCAGGGTGGCGTGTGCGCCTTCATCGACGCCGAGCACGCGCTCGACGTCGGCTACGCCCGGCGGATCGGCGTCAAGACCGAAGACCTGCTGATCTCGCAGCCAGACTACGGCGAGCAGGCCCTCGAGATCTGCGACATGCTGGTTCGGTCGGGGGCGATCGACGTGATCGTCGTCGACTCGGTCGCCGCGCTCACGCCCAAGGCGGAGCTCGAGGGCGACATGGGCGACAGCCACGTCGGCCTCCAAGCCCGGCTCATGAGCCAGGCGCTGCGCAAGCTGACCGGCTCGGTCTCCCGCGGGCGCACCTTGGTCGTGTTCATCAACCAGCTGCGTTCCAAGATCGGCGTGATGTTCGGCAGCCCCGAGACCACCACCGGCGGCAACGCGCTCAAGTTCTACGCCTCGGTGCGCATGGACATCCGCCGGATCGGCAAGATCAAGCAGGGCGACAAGGTCACGGGCAACCGCACCCGGGTCAAGGTCGTCAAGAACAAGATGGCCGCGCCGTTTCGCGAGGTCGAGTTCGACATCAACTTCCCGGATCCCAGCAACCCGCAGCAGGGCAACCAAGTCGGCATCAGCCGCGAGGGCATGCTGATCGATCTGGGCGTCGAAGATCGCGTGATCGACAAGGCCGGCGCGTGGCTCAGCTACAAGGGCGATCGGATCGGGCAGGGGCGTGAGAACGCCAAGCAGTTCCTGCACGACAACCCCGACATGTTCGGCCGCATCGAAGCCGAGGTCCTGACCAAGCACGGTCTCTCGCGCGGGGGGCCCACGGGCGTGATCGAAGGCGGCAAGCCAAGCGCCGACGCCAGCGGGGAGATCAAAGACGACGGGCGGCCACCAGTGGTGATGGCTCGCGGCAAGACCTCGGCCGCGAAGTCCAAGAAGTCGTCCCGCTCGAAGTAGGCGGCGGCTGGGCAGCCGGAGCGGCCGAGGGATGTTCGACGTCGTGCATCCCCCGGCGTCGTCGAACCACCCAAACGGACTCGAATGGACGATGCCCCCGCCGTCAGTGGGTGGCAGTCGTTCGTTCGAGCGTTGTCGCGGTTGGAGGCGGCTTCGGTCGAGTCGGCACCCGTCGACGCCTCGCGCCACTTTCGACCCGTTGCGAGCGAGCGCTTGGTTGCGACCGGGCGCAAGCACGGACTGCTCGCCATGGGCGTTTCAGCCCAAGACGCCCAAGATTGGCTCGCCGGCCCCAACTGGTTCCAGGCGACCGTCGGGCAGCTACGCGGCCTTCAGGAGTTGCCGCCGCTGCGAGCGATGCGGGATGAGATGCGCGGTAGGTGAGCGCCGTCGCGGTTGGTTCAGGCGGCCGCGAGCTGGCTGCGCAAACGGTGGCGAGCCCGAGTCAGCCGGACCGAGACGTTTTGCTCGGAGATCCCCAGCTGCGTGGCGATCTCCGCGTATGACAGCCCCGACAGGTGCAGGCTCAGCGTCGACTCCAGCGAGTCGGGCAGCTCGGCGACGGCCCGCTTGGCCTGCGCCCGCGCGTCGGCTTCGAGCAGGTGGGCCTCGATGTTGCTGTCTGGGTCGCGCAGGGTCTCGAGCGCGTCTGCGTTGGTTGGCAGGCGGCCGCGCCGACGCAGGTAGCGATAGCAACAGTAGCGGGCGACCCGGTACGCGAAGGTGTTGAGTGAGGCCTCACCGCGAAACTTGGGCAGCGACTGCCACAGGGCGAGCGCGATGTCTTGCTCGAGATCTTCACGCTCGGCGCGGCTGCGGGCGTAGCTGCCCGCCAGCCGCGAGAGCCCGCTGCCTTGCTCGTTGACCAGCGCGGCGAAGCGACGCCGACGCACGGCTTGCTCGTCCGCTTGGTCGTCGCTGGCCATGAACGGCGACGACGGCGACGACGTGAGCGACACGGCCGCGCCCGGCCCCGCGCTGGCTTGGTGCCCACTGGCTCGATACCCGCGGCTGCTGGCCCCAGCGAGGCGCTCATCGATCGCCCAGAGTAGTCCGGCGAGCGTGCGCACGTGCTCGGCGACAGGGCGATCGGCGGTCAGGGCTTCGCGTACGGACTCTGTGTCGATCCCGAGCGCCGCGAGGCTGTCCTGGTCGGGCTTGGACAAGCTCTGGACGCTCTGCAGCCAGTCGAACACCTCGCGCCGCGTGTCCATGAGCGGCGTGAAGTCGAGCGCGTCACCGGTGAACGAGCTCCACCAGGTCATGCCAACGGACTCGAACTCGGCGGCGTCGTCGGGCCAGTGACGCGCCGCTTCACTGCGACGACGCAACTCCAGCGCCAGCGTGCGGGTCTGTCGAGCCAAGCTGGCGAGCTGGGGTGACAGGCCCGACAGCGTCAATGGGCGCTCGGGGTCGACCACCGATATCCGGCGAGCCCACAGCAGCGGTGCCCGACCAAGCAGCCAGCGCGAGCTGCCGATCAACATCCCAAACCCGCGCAGCAGCGGCAAACCCAGCAGCGCCAGCAAGGTCAGGCTGCCCATGACGATGAACACCGTGTTTCCCAGCAACATCGACGACAGCGGCAGCGACTCGGCTGGCACCGCTGGAAACCGGGGCGGCTCGGCCAGGATGCTGGACAGGAGGAGGGTCATCACGAACAGCAGTGTCGACGGACCTCGAAACCCTACAACGAGATCGAAAAAAGTCCCCTCGGGGCGCGTCTGCCTTCGCTTGTCCAGAACAAACGTCGTTCCACGGCAGATAGAGAAGGCGGCCGACAGCATGGGTCGGCCGCCTCCACGCAGCTGATCGCAGACTTGGTTGCCGTCAGCTGGTCGTGGCCCCGCTTCGATCGATCACGGCGCGGCCTCGGACCCGGTGCACCGCCGTCGCAGTCCAGATCGGGATGGCACACATCAGCGCCCAGGCGACCGTGACCGGTACGATCGCCTGAGCACGCGCGGAGGCCTGCTCGAACAGCGCGGGCTCGACGGTGCTGAGCGCCGCGCCCGCCTCGATCATCCCAAACACCGAGCCGAGCAGACCCACCGCCAGACACAGCCCCCCGACCCGATCGGCGAGGTGCAGCAGCTTGGGATCATCGCTGCCCATGCGTCGGGCCCGGCCGTGGAGGACCACCGACGTCAGCGCGACCGCGGCTCCGAGGCTGATGAAGTGCATGAACAGGCCACCGTTTTGGTAGAACGCGTAGAAGTTACTCATCGCTGGGGTTCCTTTGGTTTGGCGTCGCGTCGAGTCGCCCACCGTTGTGGTGTCGGGCCCCGACCGATCCCTACGCGCTGGTCAGCAAAAAAATGATCGGCGACACTGGCGGCGATGAGCCTCAAGTGGGACGGACGATTCTTGGCGCTGGCGCACCACATCTCGCAGTGGAGCAAGGACCCGTCGACGCAGGTCGGGTGCGTCGTCGTGGGCCCCGATCGCGAGATCCGCAGCACCGGGTTCAACGGGCTGCCGCGCGGGATCGAGGACAGCATCGAGCGGCTTGGCACGCGCGAGCTCAAGTACCCGCTGATCTGCCACGCCGAAGAGAACGCGATCATGCACGCCGCGAGGATCGGCATCGCGCTCAAGGGGTGCACCGCGTTCGTGACGTGGCCGCCGTGCACCCGCTGCGCTCGCTCGCTGATTCAAGCCGGCGTGACCGAGGTCGTGTTCCCTGGGCCGATCGAGATCCCCGAGCGCTGGGCCGACGACTTTCGGATCAGCAAGGGCATGTTCAGCGAGGCCGGCGTCAAGGTCCGCGAAGTGGATCTATGACCCCCGCAGGCGCCTTCGCACTTCGCAGGCCTTCTATGACCCCCACAGGCGCCTTCGCACTTCGGGTCACTCGCTTCGCTCGCTCCCATCGGGCGTTTGTTGGCGGGGGTATGTGTGGCCCCCTAGAAGGGGGCTCTTGTCTGGCCACCTGCAGCCACCGGGGGCCTCTCCATTTACGTGTCGGGGTTTGACTATGGGCACCGCCTACGCGATGGACTTTAGCCGCAATTGAGTGGGTGGGCCTCGATCACGACTTGCAACGTCGCCTCGATCAACGCTTGCGCTGTTGGGGTTGGCACGCCAACGCCCACGTGGATGTGCCCGGCGGCCACGTTGTGCGCGGCGTCGGTGTTGTAGAGGAGGCCGTGGAGGGCCAAGAACCCGGACAAGAAGTTTCCGCTGGTGCCCTGGTCGATTGCTACGGAGGTCAGGTCGAGCGCGAGTGCGGCGTCGCGGATCGCTGGCATCGGCAGCTGCGAGGGCAGCTGGTTGCCCTGGCGGTAGGTCGATATGCCGGCAAAGGTGCGCGGCTCGACGCTGTCCTGCGTTGGCCGGGTCACCGCCCCGAAGCCATCGGAGATCCAGTCTTGCGCTGGGTCCATGGTTCCGCCGTCGTGGCCACCTTCGACCGCCTCGATCTCCCAGCCGATCTGTCCGCCGCGACTGGTCGTGATCAAGATGACGGGCTCGTACTCGTCGACGATCCGCCAAAAGTCTGCGGAGGTGTCTTGGTAGTCGACCTGTAGATCCGACTCTGGCGAACCAACCGCGCCCGGATCTCCGATCGCGTCGTTGCTGGGGTCGCCGTCGGGCGGGAACTCGGGGAAGAACGCGTAGACGTCGTAGCCGCTGCCCTGCCAGTTCTCGCCGGTCCAGCCGTCGGGGTTTTGCGCGGGATTCTGGCTCCACGGGCGGAGCATCTCGTTGGTTGGCGGCCAGTAGCCCATGACGACGACGTTGCGGGGGCAGCCGTCACCATCGCCGTCTCCGTCGCCATCGCCGTCGCCGTCGCCGTCACCGTCGCCATCGCCATCGCCGTCGCCGTCGCCGTCGCCGTCGCCGTCGCCGTCTCCGTCGCCGTCGCCGATGGTCTCGCTGGCCTGGGTGCTGCTGGTGTCGGTGCTGCTCGTCGCGTCTGCGCCCGCCGGGGGTGCAGCGCTGCAGCCCGGCGCGCCCACGAGACCCACGAGCGCGATCGAGATCCAAGCTTGTGAAAGGCTGGCAGTCGGCATGGTCTGCACTGTGGCGTGGCGGGCTTCGTCGTTGGCGAACGCTCGCAACGTTGTTCGCCTGGGCGGATATGGGTTGTCAACCGGGTCGCAGGCCCGTTGGATGGCTGACCCACGGGCTCTCGGCGACGGCGAATCGCCACGGTCGGTCGAGATCGGCCGGCGCGGCGAAGTCGATCCCAACCCGCGGACCCACGAGCACGCCTGCTGGGGGAGCGCCCGCCAACACGCTCAAGCCACCCGCGCGATACAGCGGGTGGCCCGACCAGCTCGTGTCGAGCTCGAGCGCGGCGCCGACCTTGCCGGGACCGGCCAACAACGCTGCGCCCGACTTGCCCCCGCGACGGCGGCGAATCTCGCTCAGGCCAGCCACTGGTTCACACGCGCGGATCAACACCGCCGACGCCCGACCGGGCTCCGCGGCAGAGATATTGAGCATGTTGTGGATGCCGTAGCACAGGTAGACATAGGCCCGCCCAGCGGGTCCCCACATCGCGGCGTTGCGCGGGGTCTCGCCGAACCGGGCGTGGCTGGCGGTGTCCTCGGGGCCCGCGTAGGCCTCGACCTCCGTGATGGCGAGGATGATCGGACCGCGCTTGATCCGGCAACCCAGCAACGCGCGGGCGAGCTCATCCACGGGGCGGGCGAAGAACGACTGCGGGAGCGGGGCCATGATCAATCACCCGTCACCCGTCACTCGTCACCCGCCCGCGCGGGTCTCTTCCAAGAACCGCTCTTCCAGGCTCTTGCCCAGCTTCATCTCGACAAACAACACGCCCGCGTCGACCAGCGCACAGACCATGTCGCGCGAAGCCGGGCCCGGCGGCTGGGCGTCGGCGTTGAAGGCCACGCGCAGGCGCTCGTCCTCGGTCGACCACGCGACGTCGGTGACGAAGGGCAGCGCCCGCAGCCCGGCCAGGTCGGCTTCGGCCGGCGGCCGGCTGAGTCGAAACACGACCAGCTGGGCCCCGCCGATCACGCCCGTGATCGAGTCTTGTCGGACCAGCACGCCCTGATCCAGGATCGCGACTTCGTTGCACAGATCCTCGACCTCGCCCAGGTTGTGGCTCGAGACGATGACCGTGCGCTGACCTTGGATCTTGCGCAGCAACGCCCGGATCTCACGGGCGGCGTGGGGATCGAGGCCGGCGGTCGGCTCGTCGAGGATCACCAACGATGGCTCACCAATGAACGCCTGCGCGATGCCAACGCGCTTGTGCATGCCGTGCGAGAGGGTCTTGGCCTTGCGGTCGAACACCTCCGAGAGCCCGACGAGCTTCAGCACCCGGCGGGCTTCCTCCTGGGCCCGCGCCCGACCCAGACCCTGCAGCTCGCCGTACAAGACCAGCTGAAAGCCAAGGTTGAGATCGGCGATGAACCCGGCGTCCTGCGGCAAGATCGAGAGCGAGCCCTTTGGCGGCGGCGCCCCACGGCTCAGGCGCTTGCCCGCGATCTCGACCTCGCCAGCGTCCTGCGGCAAGAACCCGCTGATCACGGAGAACAACGTGGTCTTGCCCGCGCCGTTGGGCCCGACCACGCCAAAGATCTGGCTGGGCTGGACCTCGAGGTTCATGCCCCGCAGCGCCTGGAGGCTGCCGTAGGACTTGCTCAGCCCGCTGACCCGCAGCGCGGCCGTCATAGGTCTCGACTCCGAAATCGCCACAGCCCCAGTAGGCCGGCGACGAGGGTGAACGCCACCAGGTACAGCACGGTTCCGCGCAGATCCCCAGGGTCATCGAGCAGCAGATCAAACCGACCGACCGAGGGGAACAGGTAGCGGAGGTGCTCGAACCCCTCGTTGGCGAGCGAGAGCAAGCCCGAGAGCGTGGCGACGCCAAACCAGTAGAGGAAGGCCACGGTCAAGGACCGCCGCGCGCGACCAAACAGCGCCGAGCTCAGGCCCAAGAGCGCGACAAAGGGCACCGCGTAGAGCACCGCGGTCACCCAGATGCGGCCAAGATACGCGACGCCCTTCATGCCCTCGAGCGCGTCGGTGCGGACGGCCAAGAACACCCCGAAGATCAGCACCACCAGCGCGACCGCGATGGAGATGATTAGCTGCGCGCCAAGTGCCTTGCCCAGAAAGATCGAGATGCGGTCGCTGCGAAACAACAAGTAGCGGACGTGGCGGGTCTCGATGTCGGTCGCGGTCTGATCGTAGGCCAAGATGATCGACAGCAGCGGCATCAGGAACATGACCAGGGCGAACAGCGCGACGAGCACGGGCGGATGCTGGCGCAGCAGGCCCCTGACCCCCACGACGGGGAGATCGGTCAGCCCTTCGACCATCCCCGCGATCATGTCGAGCGCGGGGCCAAGGTCGCGGTCGAGCTCGGCGAGCTTGTCGGCGAACTGCACCAGCTCGTAGGCCCCGAACCCGCAAAACAGGATCAACAGCAACCCGGCCGCGATCGCGTGACGCGAACGCAGGTGACGGACGACCTCGAAGCGGGCGATGACCCAGATGTCTTGGCTGTGGAGCAACGGTGTTGTCCGTTGATGGCGCCGTTCACGGTGCCAGTCTGGGGACGCCCCCGCAAGCGACGGGCGCTCGCACCCAGCTCAGCGCGGGCGAGCAGGCAGGTGTCAGCTCGTGCACCCAAAGGCGCCGACCGGGGCTCTACACCAGCCAAGGTGCTCTCCGACCTCTCCACGCCTTCAACCCAGGCCGTCCGGCGACCCGCTGGCTCCGATCATCAATATCATCTGCGTGTTGCACGCAGCTCGGCCGGCTCGTGATCCACCCGCAGACCAAGGTCAGCTTCATCTCGGAGCTGGTCAGCGACGGCGTGCTCGCGCGGGCGGACATCCCCCGCGGGACAATCGTGTGGACCCAAGATGTGCTCGACCAGGTGTTCGAGCAGGCCGCGTTCGACCGGTTCCCGCCAGCCGTGCAGGCCCAGCTCGATCGCTACGCGCACCGCGACGCGCTTGGCCGCTACGTGCTGTGCTGGGACGCCGGCCGCTACGTCAACCACCACTGCGACCCGGCGCTGCGCGGGGTTGGCTCGTGGTTCATGGTCGCGCGCCGCGACATCGAGGCCGGCGAGGAGATCACCTGCGACTACGCCGAGTGCAACCTCGACGAGGCGCTGATGTGCGACTGCGCAGATCCAGCGTGCCGCGGCCAGATCCACGGCCGAGACCTGCTGCGCTACGCCGGGCCCTGGGACGCCGAGGCGCGCGAGCTCGCGGGGCTGATCCGCACCGTCCCGCAGCCGCTGTGGCCCTATCTGCTCGATCCTGCCCAAGCGGGGGCGCTCCGTGACGGGCAGCAGGATCCGATCTCATTTCGGGATCAATGCGCGTACAAAGGTGGCAAGTGACCAAGCCCAAGCCCAAGGCCAAAGCCAAGGCCAAGCCGAAGTCGAAGTCCCAGCCCGCCAAGTCCCCCAAGCCCGCCGCGAAGGCCAAGTCCACCGCCCCTTCGCTGCCAGAATTGCACGGCCAGGTTCGGGTCCGGCGTTGGCGCGCCGCGGACATCCCCGCGATCGTCGAGTGCCAGCGCAAGGCGTACAACGACTACACGGCCTCGGGCATGTACGACGCCCGTCACTACGAGATGCAGCTGCACGCGTTCCCCGAGGGCCAGTTCCTCGCGGAGCTCGGCGGCCAGGTGATTGGCTACGCGACCTCGCTGATCGTCCAGCTCGAGGATCTACCCAGCGCCTACGAGTACGACGAGCTCACGGGCACGGGGACCTTCAGCTCGCACACCCCCGGCGGCGACACGCTGTACGGGGCCGACATCGCCGTCGACCCAGCGTTTCGTGGCAAGGGCGTCGCGGGCAAGCTCTACGTTCACCGCCGCAAGCTGCTCGAGAAGTACAACCTGCGCCGGATGGTCGCCTACGGGCGGATCGCTGGGTTCGCGGCGCATGCCGGCAAGATGACCGCGGCCGAGTACGTCGCCGCGGTCGAGCGCGGCGAGCTGCAGGACGCGGCCCTGAACGCCCACCTCAAGGCTGGCTACCGGGTCGTTCGGGTCAGCCTGGAGATCATGCACGACGCCCCGAGCATGAACTGGGCGACCTTCCTCGAGCTCGACAACCCAAACTTCAACGCCCAGCGGCGCCGGATCGCGGCGCCGCCCCTGCGCCGACCGGTGCGCAAGGTCAGGGTCTGCGCGGCCCAGTACCTGATGCGCCGCGTGAGCGACTGGGACGCGTTCGCGGCCAGCATTCGGTTCTTCGCCGAGGTCGCGGACGAGTACCACGGCCACTTCCTGGTCCTCCCCGAGCTGGCGATCGCCGTGCTGTTGCCGCTCGCGCCCCGGGGCTGCAACGAGATCGAGGCCATCGAGTTCGTCGCGACCTTCGCCGAGCGCTACATCGCCTTGGTCCAGGGCCTGGCCCGAGAGTTCAATTTCTACATCATCGCCGGCTCGATCCCAGTGGTCACGGACGGCGAGATGCGCAATGTTTCCTATCTGATCTCGCCAACTGGACACGCCTACTCCCAAGAGAAGCTGCACGTCACCCCAGGCGAGCGCAGCGCGTGGGGCATTCGCCCCGGCGAGGGGCTCAAGGTGTTCGACACGCCGCTTGGCCGCGTCGCCATCCAGATCTGCTACGACATCGAATTTCCCGAGGTCTCGCGGATGCTGGGCCTGGCCGGGGCCGAGGTGATCTTCGTCCCGTTCAGCACCGACGAGCGCAAGGCCTACCAGCGGGTCCGCTACGCTGCAGCCGCGCGAGCGATCGAGAACTGTGTCTACGTCGTGCTCGCCGGCAACGCCGGGAACCTGCCCGCGCGCAACTACCTGCTCAACTACGCACGCTCGGCCGTGCTGACACCAAGCGACTTCGGGTTCCCCGACGACGCGGTGATCGCCGAGGCCGACCCCAACGTCGAGACCGTCGTCGTCGCGGATCTCGATCTAGGCGCGCTGAGTGTGCTACGTCAAGACGGAACCGTTCGCCCCCTCCAAGATCGTCGCCCGGACCTCTACGAAGTCAGGGCAAAAGTGCCTGTCGAGATCATTTCGGTGGAATGATGAACATGCGCAAATCCGCGTCCAGCTTCTTGTCGGACTGTGCGATCGGACGGGTCGATCCGCGGACGGATCAACGCTCGGTCTACGCCACGCGCCGGATCAACGCCGGTGAGCTGATCGCCGTGTTTGGCGGGAGCATCGTGACCCCCCGACAGATCGCCCAGCTCGGGCCGGGGGCCGGTCGCTACGCGCTGCAAGTTGACGAGGATCTGTACCTGCTCAGCACCCGCGACGGGCCCGGCGACTGGATCAACCACTCGTGCCAGCCCAACGCCGGGTTCCGCGGTCAGGTGAGCCTGGTTGCCATGCACACAATCCCCGCGGGCGACGAAATTTGCTTCGACTACGCGATGGCCGACGGTAGCCCCTACGACGAGTTTGACTGCCAGTGCGGGACGCCTCGCTGCCGCGGCCGGGTGCGCGGCTCGGACTGGCGGATCCCCGAGCTGTGGATCCGCTACCAGGGCCACTTCTCAACCTATCTCGCCGCCCGAATTGCCGGACTGCTCAGCGGGCAGCCCAGCCTGGTCGTTGGTATGGAGTGAGTGGGTGCCGGCTTCCGACATGCCGGGTGAGGCTCCGGGCGACGTTCAGATCCTCACCGGTGACAACCTCTCGCACCTGCAGGACATGGCCGCTGGCCAGTTCCGGTTGATCTACGTGGATCCGCCGTTCAACACCGGCAAGCGCCAGACTCGAACGCGAACGAGCGCCGTCCGCGACGAGCAAGACGGCGACCGCACGGGCTTCCAGGGCCGGCGCTACCGAACGATCGTCCACGGCAGCAAGGCCTACGGCGACGCCTTTGACGACTACCTGGGGTTCCTGGCCCCGCGCTTGGAGCAAGCCCACCGGCTCCTGACCCCGGACGGGAGCTTGTTCGTGCACCTGGACTACCGCGAGATCCACTACGCGAAGGTCCTGCTCGACGAGATCTTTGGCCGGGACAGCTTCATCAACGAGATCATCTGGGCCTACGACTACGGCGGCCGGTCCAAGCGCAAGTGGTCGGCGAAGCACGACAATCTGCTGTGGTACGCCAAGAACCCCAAGCGCTACGTCTTCAACTTCGACGAGATGGACCGCATCCCCTACATGGCGCCCGGTCTCGTCAGCAAAGAGAAGGCCGCGCGGGGCAAGACGCCAACCGACGTCTGGTGGCACACGATCGTGAGCCCCAGCGGGCGCGAGAAGACCGGGTACCCAACCCAGAAGCCGCTTGGCGTGATCGAGCGGATCGTCAAGGTCCACTCGCTGCCTGGGGATCAACTGTTGGATTTTTTTGCCGGCAGCGGGACCTTTGGCGAAGCGGGGGCGGCCTTGGGGCGGTCGGTGACGCTGATCGACGACAACGACGAGGCCGTGTCCGTGATGCGCAAGCGGCTCGCGCGGTTCTTGCCAACCGAGGCCGCTGACGTGCCCCCGGCGGAGCCCTCACCAGCCGCCGAAACGGACGAGCCGGACCCACTGGTTTGAGTCGGGGCCCGAGTCGGTTGCGCCAGTCCGGGTCCTTGCACGGCGAAAAATCCAGTCTATTAGCTGGTCTCGAGAACGCGAGAACGACCATGATCAAGCAAGCAACGAGCGTGATTCAGCTGAGCGTGTTGGCCCTGGGTTTGTCGCTAGCCGGTTGCTCCAAGAGCCCTGGCGACGACCCGAAGCCCCCGCCCGCGAGCGACGAGCGTCCAACCCTCACGCGGGCCGAGTGCGAGGCCAAGGGGGCCCAGATCGTCGGCGACATCGGCGACGGCGCGATCCATCGCCCCGACTACGTCTGCGCGAGCGGCCAGCCGCCGATCGGCACGATCCAGCCCGCCGAGGGCGAGCCGATCGCCACCGAGGGCGAGGTGTGCTGCCCCTGAGCCCCGGGCCCGCACCCTGCTGAGCTCGGCCCGCCGTGAGCGAGCGTCGAGCCGAGCTCGAGCGTGATGGCTTCATCGTGATCCCCGGCTTCGCCAGCGCGAGCGCCTGCGTGAAGGTTGGCGCCCGATCGAGGCGCCGGTTGGGACCCTCGTCGCGCTTGACGGGCTGCTACCCCATCGCAATCGCAGCGCCGCGAACCGCTCGGCGCGCTCGCGCTGCGCCCATACCCTGCACGTGATCGATGGCGCGGCCGAGTACGCCGCCGACAGCTGGCTGCAGCGGCCGCCGGATCTGCCCGTGCGCGGGTTCTGACCTGGTCTTCGGGTATCCTGCCGACATCGAGGGCCCCACGTGAACCCGCTCACCGGCAGCTTACCTTCGCTCCTGACCGCGACGGTCGCGTTTGCGATCGGGACCTCGGTCGTGCTGCGCGATCGCTCCCGCGATGACTTCGTGTTGTTCGCGGTGTTCTGCTTCAACCTGGGCCTGTTTCACCTCGCCAGCTTCTTTCACGAGTTCTCGGACATCACGCTGTTTCGGTGGGGCGCGCAGTCGATCTCGCTGGTCCTGCCATGGACGGCGGACCGCTGCTTCTCGAGCCTGATCCCCGCCGAAGAGCGCCCGCGCCGGCGCAGCAGGCTGCAGACCGCGATCTTGGTGTTGCTGCTTGGCGCCCACGCAACGGCGCTGTTCATCTTGCTCAGCCGCTCGCCCGAGCAGGGCCTGGACGCGGTGACCCGCGAGCGATTCTGGGACTTCTCCGACTGGGGCCCGTGGGACTTGGTCTCGGCCGGGCTCAACGCCTATGTGATCGTGGGGCTCGCGTTCGTGGCCCGACGCATGTGGCGGGCCGCCAAGCAGGCCGAGGGGACGGCCACGGCGCCGCGGCTGCGCTACCTGTTCTACGCCAGCATGATCGCAATCGTGTTCGGGTCGCCGGCGATCACCGCGATCGGGCCGGTGATCAGCGCGGTCTACCTGTACTTCGTCGCGCAGACCTTGCAGCGCGAGCGCCTGCTCGAGCTGCCAGAGCTCGCCGCGCGGATCATGACGCTGGCGCTGCTGATCATCGCCGTGACCGGGCTGCTGGCGCTGTTGTTGCTGTGGATCCCGTCCAAGCAGGGCAGCTGGACCCTGTTCCTGTTCAACAGCGCCGTCGCGGCGTTCGCCGTGATCGTGCTGCTGGATCCGGTCCGCCAGGAATTCGAGTCGCGCGTCGAGGCCTGGCTGTTTCGTGATCGCGCTGAGCTGCGCGCGTTGTTGGTCCAGCTGCGGTTTCGCCTGCTCAACGTGATTGACCCCGACGAGATGGTGCAGGTCGTGCTCGAGGCCCTCGCCGACTCCAACCGGGTGACCACGGCGAGCATGTTCTTGCTCGACGCGCGCGGGACCTCGCTCGTGTTGCTGCGCGAGATCGGTGAGCAGCCGGCCAGCGTCACCCGCCTCGACGTGGCCAAGCGGCGTCCGCTGCTCGAGCGGATGCGCACCCAAGGCCCGCAGCTGCGCGACGTGCTCGAGCGCGAGCGCGAGCGGGCCGGTCGCGACGCCGAGGTCGAGCTGCAGGACTGCCTGGACATCTTGGTCGAGCTCGGGGCCGCGCTCGCGGTGCCGATCTTGTCGGTTCCCGATCGCCCAGAAGACCACAGCTCGGCCGGCCTGCGCGGCGGCGGGTGGGCGCTGGCCCGCCGGGATCCGCAGCAGGGCGAGGGCGACGCGGGCCGTCGCGGGCACAGCCGCCGCGAGCTGATCGGGGCGCTGTTCGTCAACGACGAGCGCCTGCTCGAGCCGTTCTCCAGCGAAGAGGTCGAGCTGTTCGAGATCCTGGCCTCGCAGGCCGCGGTGACCCTGCAAAACTCGGCGGTGTGGGAGCAACGCAAAGAGCGGGAGCGGCTCGCGGCTCTCGGTGAGATGGCGGCCGGCCTGGCCCACGAGATCCGCAACCCGCTCGGTGCGATCAGGGGCGCGGTCCAGGTCGTCGAGCCTGGCCTCGTCAACGCCGATGATCTGACCCGCGAATTCCTGGGCGTGATCGTGGAAGAGGTCGATCGTCTCAACCGCGTGGTCACGCAATTCCTCGGTTACTCACGCCCGTACTCCGGCGAGATGCAGGCCCTGGACCTCACGGAGATCGTGCGCGCGACCCTGCGGCTGCTGCCCAGCGACCGCATTGGCCGCGTGTGGGTCGACTTTCGGACCTTCGTCGAGCACGGCCGCGAGCTCCCGGCCGCCGAAGCGTCCAACGCGAACCTGACCCTCGAAGCCCACGCGCCCGCGGTCCGCGGGGATCCCGAGGCGCTGCGGCAAGCCCTGCACAACCTCGTTCTCAACGCCCTCGACGCGACCGAAGAGCAGAGCCCGCCCGGGAAAGTCTGGATCGAGCTCGAGCATCGGGTGCACGGGCTGCCGGACACGGACGCTGTGGCGATCACCGTGCGCGATGATGGGCCTGGCCTATCGACCGCGACCATGACCAACTTGTTCGTGCCCTTTCACACGACGAAGAGCGGTGGTACAGGGCTGGGCTTGCCGATCAGCCAGCGCATCGTCGAAAATCACCGTGGGATGATCGAGGTCAGCAACAACCCCGACGCGGGGGCCAGCTTTACGGTGCTGCTCCCGGTCGATCTCGGAATTACGAGCACGAGTCAGTGACTGAGCCCAAACCACGCGTCCTCGTCGTCGACGACGAACCCAACCTCCGCAAAGTTCTCGGGGTCATGCTTCAGCAGGCAGGCCACGAAGTCGTGACCGAACCCGACGGCGAGTCGGGTCTGGCTCGCGTCAAGAGCTCACCGCGCGGCACCTTCGACGTCGTCATCTCTGATCTTCGCATGCCCGGCATGGACGGCATGCAGCTGCTGCGCGCGCTGGTCGAAGAAGACCCCGGGTTGCCGGTGATCATCTTGACCGCGTACGGCAGCGTCGACACGGCGGTCGAGGCGGTCAAGGCCGGTGCCTTCGACTTCCTCGAGAAGCCCTTCGATCGGGCCCAGATCGACAAGATCCTGGGCAAGGCGATCTCGACCCGTCGGCTCTCGGGCCCACGCACCGAGCCCGTGGTCGAGGTCGGCGCAAGCGCCCCCGCCTCGATCGACGACGGCATGGTCGGCCGCAGCGAGTCGATGACCTCGGTCAAAGAGATGATCCGAACCGTGGCGGCGAGCCCGTCAACGGTGCTGATCACCGGCGAGAGCGGCACCGGCAAAGAGTTGGTCGCGCGGGCCCTCCACCTTGGCTCCGAGCGCCGGGCAATGCCCTTCATCCGGGTCAACTGCGCCGCGATCCCCTCGACCCTGGTCGAGAGCGAGCTGTTCGGTCACGAGCGCGGGGCCTTCACTGGCGCCGTCTCGGCCCGCCAGGGTCGCTTCGAGCTGGCCGACGGCGGCACCTTGTTCCTGGACGAAGTCAGCGAGATCCCGCTCGAGATCCAAGTCAAGCTGCTGCGCGCGATCCAAGAGTCGGAGTTCGAGCGGGTGGGCGGGGTCAAGACCCTGCGCGTCGACGTGCGCCTGATCGCCGCGACCAACCGCAACCTCGAAGAAGAGATCAAAGAAAAGCGGTTCCGCGAGGATCTGTACTACCGCCTCAACGTCGTGCCGATCCACCTGCCGCCCCTGCGCGAGCGCCCCGAGGACGTCGAGCCCCTGCTCGAGCACTTCTTGCGGCGATCCAACGACCGGCTCGGCAAGGACGTCAAAGGCTTCGACGCCGACGCCCTCGAGGCCCTGCGCGGCTACAACTGGCAAGGCAACATCCGCGAGCTCGAGAACCTCGTCGAGCGCATGGTGTTGTTCGCCAGCGCAGATCTGATCGGCGTCGGCGAGCTGCCCGACTCGTTCACCAACGTCGACGGCGAACACGACGACGACGAGCTAGACGAGGACGAGGGCGGCTTGCCACGAGCGATCCGCCTCCCGCTCGACAGCCTGGGCCTGGATCTAAAAGAAGCCGTCAAGGCCGGCTCGCGCCGGATCGAAGAGGCCCTGATCCGCGAGGCCCTCGCCCAGACCGACGCCAACGTGACCCGCTCGGCCCGCAAGCTGGGCATCTCGCGGCGCAGCCTGCAGTCCAAGATGAAAGAGCTGGGCTTGCGCGAAGAGATCCAAAAAACCGGCAACGTCTCGTCCCCCAGCCCAGAAGACCATTCCTAAGACCCCCCCGGCCGGCTTCGCACTACGCGGGTCACTCGCTTCGCTCGCTCCCACCGGGCTGGCTGTTCGCTGCCGCATGTGTGGCCCCCTCGAAGGGGGCTCTTTGCTGGCTATGACCCCCCCGGCCGGCTTCGCACTACGCGGGTCACTCGCTTCGCTCGCTCCCACCGGGCTGGCTGTTCGCTGCCGCATGTGTGGCCCCCTCGAAGGGGGCTCTTTGCTGGCTATGACCCCCACAGCCGGCTTCGCACTTCGGGTCACTCGCTTCGCTCGCTCCCACTGGCTGGCTGTTCGCGACCGCATGTGTGGCCCCCTAGAAGGGGGCTCTTGTCTGACCACCTACGGCCACCGGGTGGCGCTCCATTCTCTGCTCGAGTACGCGGACCGCGATCTCCGTTCGGGGGGCTCTCGTCTGACCACCTACGGTCAACAGGCGGCGCTCGGGTACGCGGACCGCGATCTCCGTTCGTGGGGCTCTCGCCTGACCACCTACGGTCAACAGGCGGCGCTCGAGTACGCGGCCCGCGATCTCCGTTCGAGGGGCTCTCGTCTGACCACCTACGGTCAACAGGCGGCGCTCGAGTACGGGGCGCTCGCCCGACCACCAACTTTCTCCGCAGACGCGCAGGCGAGGCTAGCGACCCCGACCGACACGTTCGTGGAGCGCCACCCGGTGGCCGTAGGTGGTCAGACAAGAGCCCCCTTCTAGGGGGCCACACATGCGGTCGCGAACAGCCAGCCAGTGGGAGCGAGCGAAGCGAGTGACCCGAAGTGCGAAGCCGGCCGGGGGGGTCAAGAACAACAGCGGAAGCCGACGGAGACTACTTGGCGCATTCGTGGCCAGCGTAGATCTTCCGCCATCGCGCAGCGCAGGCCCACGTCGTTGAACTCGAAGCTGCCGCCGCGGATCCGGCACGGCGAATCCGGCTCGTCTCCGTCGCAGCCGTTGTCCCACTCCGCGGCGTTTCCGCTCAGATCATAGACACCGCTGTAGGGATCGACGGCGGAGTGGCAGCCCGCGAGGGTCCCGACGTCGACGAAGCCCCACGTGGTGTAGTCCTCGGCGTCGGCTCCTCGGCAGGTCAGGGGGTTGTACTCGTCACCGTACGAGTACTCGGACTCGCCACCGGCGGTACAGGCTGCGTGCCACTCGCTGACGGACGGGTCGTCGTACGCGTCGAACTCGTAGCCGCTGTCGTCGCCGCCGATCTTGCCGCACAGACGCTTGCCGGCGGCCTCGCAGTAGGCTCGCGCGTCGCACCAGTCGACGCACACCACGGGTTGGTTCGCTTCGTGATCGGGCGGAGGCCAGGCGCAGCTTGGCTCGAAGTCCTGGTTCTCTGCGCACGCGCTGGGTTGCCCGCCGGTGCTTGGCGTGGTCTCGAGCCAGGCGCTGTACTGGGCCCGGGTGACCTCGGTGGTGTCGATGCAGAAGTCTTCAGGCAGGCGCACCATGTCGGGGCCCATCCCGCCGTTTGCTTGGCCTGCTGGGCAGGGGTCGCCCGGTGCCTCCGCGGGGGCCGGGGCGTCCTCTTGGGCGTCCGTCGTTGCGCCCAGGGCGAGCAGGCCGAGCAGCCCGGAGAGGCAGCCGATCGCCACGAACTCGAGCTTGGAATTGGACTTGGAACTTGTGTGGGTCGTCATCTGCATCACCAGAACACCGGAGAAGAGTTGCGGTAGGGCGAGTCATCCGCCATCGGGAAGTGAACCGGGACGTCGCCCTCGGGGGGCGCCCCCTCGTCGCGGTTGATGATGTTGCCCTCGGCCTGCCCTGCGACGTTGCGCAGCTTGAAGCGCTCGCCCGAGACCCGATTGATGCGGTTGTTCTCGAGCCGGGTGCACTCGAGTAGATACGCGAGCAGCGTCCCCTCGTGGATCGTGTTGTCGGCGATGTACTGGAGCCGGTTCCAGGCGCTGTGGATGCCGCAGCCGTAGAAGGTGTTCCCCGCGATGTAGTTGCCGACGGGGTTGTCGCGCACGGCCTCGCGGATGTTCGGGTAGTTGATGATCCCCCACAGCCCGTTGACGCTCCCTCCGGTCATACGGATCTGGTTGTTGATGACGATCGTGTCGGTGTTCTGCCAGAGCACGATCGGGCCATCAGTTTGCCCGTCGTTCTCGCACGGCAGTGACGCGTCGTACTCGCCCTGGTCGTTGACCTGGCACTGCGTCATCGTGTTCTCTTCGAGCCAGACGTTGCGGCCGCTCGAGGTGACGAAGTCGCCGCCCAGGTTGTCGTGGAAATTGTTCTGGAAGATGAGGATGTCTTGGTCGCGGCGGCCGGCCCCCTCGATGTCGATCCCAAACTGCGGCGCGGTGCCCTCGAGATGGTGGATGTGGTTGTTCTCGATCACCACGTTGTGCCCGCCCACGATCGCAATGCCGTTGCGCCGGTTGTGGTGGATCTCGCTGGATCGGATCGTGATGTTCGTGCTTGGCACCTCTGCGCTCGGGTCGTCGTCCTTGGGCGCCGAGCCCAGGATCAGCACGCCGTCGCCGGTCAACTCGGTCAGCTCGGTGTCCTCGATGAGCACCCGGTTCACGCTCGTCCACACGCACACGCCGTGGCCCTCGTCGTTGGACCCGCCGCTGTAGTCGTGGTTCGCGCGGTCGCCACGAATCTGGCCGCCGCGGATCGTGATGTCGTCGTTGCCATCGAGGCTGATGACACAATAGTTGTGACGGTCGTTGGGCGTCATCTCGATGACCGCCCCGTCCGAGAGCTCGAGCGTCATGTCGCCCGGCAAGACGATGCCGGCGGCGTAGATGTCGGAGGTCAGCTCCCCGACGACGTAGCGACCGGGCGGGACGATGATCTTGTCGAAGCCCTGATCAACGGCCCACGCGATGGCCTCGTTCATGCGCTGACGGGTCTCGACGGGGTCGCCTCCGTCGTTGTCGATCATCCACTGCTGGAGGTCGATCGTGTACTCGTTGGTGTGCGTTGGGGGCAGGTCCGCGGTCGGGCGCAGGCCCTGCTCCCACCCGCACGCCCCGTCGCTTGGATTGGGGCCGGGTCCGGTGTCGGTGCCGCCATCGGTGCCGCCATCCATACCGGAGGTCGTGCCTCCGTCGGGGCCCCCATCTGTCCCGGTATCCGCCCCGCCCATCCCGTTGTCGCCGCTGCAACCGGCGGCGCCGAGCAGGACGAGCAGCGCCAAGCTTGCGCCCCCTCGCCGCCACAGTTGTTTGTCCAAGACACGGTCATGCATGAACCCAGCCTACCAATTGGCATCCCGCTACTCAATCTAGACCGGCTCGCGTCTGCCCATGACCCCACCCAGAGGCGCTTCGCTCGTCGCCGAGCCACACAAACCTGGGCGGGCACCAACCTGCGAGCCGGTCCAATCGCGGTCGCCCTTCGCCAAACTCGACGGTCCGATCCGCGGCTGCGTTGCGCAGTCGCCCAGGACCCATGGTTGACTCGCTACTCTCGAAACACTTGGACCCCGAGCTCGAGCGCCAGCTCGAGACCCGCACCACTGCCGCCGGCTGGACGCTCGCGGATCTGATCCGCTGCGGCCGGACCTACCCGAGCTGCAAGGTCGGCGTGCACGTTGGCGACGCCGAGTCCTACCAAGTGTTCGCGCCGCTGCTCGACCGCATCATCGCCGACGTCCACGGCCAGACC
This sequence comes from Enhygromyxa salina, assembly GCF_000737335.2. GTDB lineage: Bacteria > Myxococcota_A > Polyangia > Nannocystales > Nannocystaceae > Plesiocystis > Plesiocystis salina_C. Next base: position 55,093 of record NZ_JMCC02000070.1, read on the forward strand.
TCGGGGGCGTCCGGGCGCTGGACCAACGAGGTGCCTCGGATCGATCCGCAGCTGCGTGACGATCTGGCCGTGTTGTCGGTAAGCGTGCGCGTGACTCGAAACCTGCGGTCCTGTCAGTTCCCCGCGCTGATCGGCCGGCGCGCCCGACTCGAGGTCGAGCGGCGCACGAGCACGGCGCTTCGGGCACTCGGGCGGCGCTTCGTCGGGCAGTACTACTCGCTCGCGGAGCTACCCATGCCGCGCCGCCGCACCCTCGAGGCCCGCGAGCTGTGCTTTGACGGCGACGATCGCTACCTCGAGGCCGCTGGGATCACGCGAGACTGGCCCGAAGGTCGCGGGCTGTGGTGCGGGGAGGATCGTCGCCTGGTCGTGTGGGTCAACGAAGAGGATCACCTGCGCTTCATCAGCAGCTCGCCGCGCGGGGATCTGGCTTCGTGCCTGAGCCGGGTCCGCGAGCTCGCGTGGGCGCTCGAGGATCTGCTTGGGTTTCACCACGATGATCGGCTTGGATATCTGGCGAGCTGCCCGAGCAACGTTGGCACCGGCCTGCGCGCGAGCGCGGTCTTGCGCCTGCCTCGGCTCGCCAGCCAGCCCCGGCGTTTGCGCGAGATCGTCGAGGCCCACGGGCTCGACCTTCGCGGCCGCGCGATCTCCAAGTTTGGCGCCGACGCGGGGCCTGTGTCAGGTCGCGACGCCTCACACCAAGGGGGATCTGGCGTGTTCAGGCTGAGCAACCGGCGGTGTCTTGGCGCGTCCGAGGTCGCCAGCGTCGAGCACCTCGCGGACGGGATGTCGGCGCTGCTGGAGGCGGAGCGGTCGTGCTGAGCCCCGCCAGCCCGGTGTCACGCCGCGAGTGCGTTCGCCGCGAAGGGTCACGGACACGGTCAAATTCTCGATTTTGGGGGTCCGTGAGCCGCGCGAGACCAGCGCGAACGCGAAACCTGCCCCGATCCGGTCCCAAGTGTGCGAAGCTGCCCGTGATTCTTGACGTTCGGCTGCGTGCGCTGGTAGCGTGCCGTGGCTCGGGTCTGTGCCGTGAGCGTGCCTTTTTCTACCCGGAAACCCATGCGGAAGCTCCTGCGATTCTTGCCTGCCTTTGGCCTGGTGCTGGGTTGGAGCCAGGTCGCCAACGCCGCCGAGGTCACCCGTGTCGCGTCGTCCTTTGATCAGGACTTCAACGACAACGCCTTCGACCTCCACTTCGGCGTCTCCTACGACTTCGACTTCAAGAAAGCCGCGATCCTGCGCGAGTGGGGGGCCGGCGGAAAGAACAACCTCGCCCGCGACCTCGTGTACCGCCAGTTTCGGCACACGGTCACGCCAACCCTCGAGATCGGCCTGTGGCACGATCTGTCGGTCTACGTGGCGCTGCCGGTCGTGGTCTCGGACACGCGCAACTACCAGTTCGATCAAGAACAGGGTGGTGACTGCGTGTTCCCAGACAACCCAGCCACCACCAACTACAAGTCGGGCTCGGCGACCTGCGTCAACAAGACCAACTCGACCAGCATCCGCGACGGCATCATCCCGCGTGACGGCTTTGATGCGCTCGAGGACAGCAACCCCTACGGGCAGTACACCGACGCCGAGACCGACATGATCTTCCGCGCGCCCGTGCGCCGCGGCCTGGATCAGATCCACGTCGGGCTCAAGGTCGGGGTGCTCAATCAGGATCGCAAGTCGCACCTGCCGAACTGGTTGATCGGGCTGGAGGGTCGGTTTGCAATCGCCAAGCCCATGACCTTCAGCCGGGCGATCCAGACCGACGATCCCTCTGGCAACCATCGGGTTGGCCGGGGCATGCACGAGCTGGGCGTGTGGACGGCGCTCAGCCGCCGCTACCGCTTCTTGGATCCCTTCTTCGGGGCCCACTGGCGCCAGTCGCTGCGCGCTGGCAACACCCAGTTCGAAAATTACGGCTCGACCCAGGGCGACGTGAACCCGCAGTCCGAGACCGGTGCCTACTTCGGCGCCGAGATCGTCCCGTGGGAAAACAAGGCCCAGGGCAAGCGCTTCTCGATCGTGCTCATGGGCTCGACGGCGCTGCACTACAACGGCCGCGCCTACTCCGAAGTCTGGGAGCTGTTGGCCGACAGCCCCGCGCTGGTTGGCGACTACAGCCCGGGTGACTCGCAAGGTTGCAGTGCTGGGGCCGCGCTGGCCCACGCCGCCGCGAACCCGCTCGACCCGGCCAGCAACGGTGGCTACGTCGCCGCGGGTGGCCAGGACTGTGGGTCCTACAACGGCATCACCGCGGTCAACGACTTCGGCACGTTTGGGCTCAACGCTGGGCTCAACTTCCACATGAGCAAGTACGCGCGGCTCAACTTCGGCGTCGACATGAGCACCGACACGCGCCACTTCGTCACCGCGTCGAGCCGCGGTGATGGCTCGAAGAGCGGCGATCCAGATCTGGTCGAGCCGGACAGCGTGGACGTGAACCCGGTGCGCCGGGACGTGGTGGACAACGTTGGGCGTCGCTACGCTGTTGACGATGTGTTCAACATCAACGGCTACCTGAACTTCATCATCACGTTCTAGTGATGGTCCCGAGGCGAGCGGAGCGCAGCTCGTAGAGCACGCTCCCATCGCTGGCGGGGACCGGGGCCCGCGAGAGCTCGAGCGGCCCCAGCGAGCGCTCGCCCAAGCGCCGAGGGGCCGCTGCCCAGCGACGATCCGAACTTGCCCGATCTGCTCGCGGCCCTACGCGACGCGGGGCTGTAGACTTTGCGGATGCCGATGGTCATTCGATCGATGGCCGGCCGAACTCCGGAAGTGTTCCTGGCCCTGGGTCTCGCTGGCTGCGAGCCCGCGGTGGCTCAGAGCGAGCCACCAGCACCGGCGCCCGCCCGGCCCCCTGCCAGGTGGACGCGCGAGAGCTCGAGGTCCTGCGCGCGGAGCTTCGGGAGATCGGCGCCGAGCTCGAGAAGGACACCGCCGAGGACACCCGACGCGCGACGACTTCACCCAAGAGGGTTGACCGGCGGTCGTCATGTCGTCCCATCCGCGCGCCTTCATCGACTGGTGGAATCGAGGTGGAGAGTCGTGGACGCAACACTGGCTCGACCGCTCCGCGACGCGCACGGATATTCCACCGGGCGTGCGCTCCGTGATCGACCCGGACACGGTCCCGGCCGAAATCCTGTGCGCGAGCGCCGACTGTGATCCTCTCGCGTCGGGTTTCGTCGACACGTTCGTCGCCTGGGGTCTGAAGCTCGAGGCCTACGAGCGTCGCCGCTACTTTTATGATGAATCTACGATCGGCAATTCACGCCAGCATGAATGTGACGACATCGTTACGGCAGGCTCAGGCACAATTTTAAGTACGCTTGGGGGGCGTGCGCTGCTGATGATCAGGATATTCGCAATGGTCGGGTTCCGACCTCGTTGATGACAGAGCGCGCCCGCGGTCAACTGCCGAGCTTGGCAGCGGTGCGCGGGCGACTCAGGTGAACCACACCCGACCTGAGTTGGGTCGATTCTAGCGTTCGAGTTGGGTGGCGCGCTCACGCGCGCGGGGCTTGAATGGCGCGCCGGCTCCAGTTAGTTGAGCACGCGAAGCCTCCCCTGAAAAAGCGATTCTGGGAGCGATGCTCCTGAGTCGCGGCACGACGAGCAAGATCCTTCATGCGTACCCAACTGCAATTCACTTCTCTGATCGCCCTGTGCCTGACCCCCTCGATGTTTGTTGGATGCGCGGACGTATCCGACGTTGACGACACGCTCGTGGTCGAGCGCGACTACCCAACCCTGCCCGATGAGGGCACGCCGCTCGCCTACGCGATGCTCCGGGTCGTCAACGAGCTCGACCTCGAGGCGCTCGACGACGACGTCCCGCTCGACAAGCGCGCCGCGACCAGCATCATCGAGTATCGCGCTGGCGACGACGAGCTGCTCGGCACGCCCGACGATCGCTTCATCCCCAACCTCGCGGTGCTCGACTCGCTCTACTGGATGGGCGCGGCGAGCCTCGGTCGCATCCAAAACTATGCGATCCTCCACGCCTACGTGCCCGATCCCCTGCCGGCGACCAGCTGCGAGCCCGAGCTCGAGGACGCCATCGCGGCGTGCCTGCGCTCGACCGAGAACGCCGCCGTGCCGGTCCCCGCTCAGCTCCAGGGCCAGATCGGCTGGGGCCCGTTCAAGGCCGATCTGCTGCCGAGCTGCCTCGCGGCCAGCGACGTCGACTACCCCTCGGCGCACTTCTTCGCCACCGCCGGCGCCGTAGGTTATCTCGATCCCATGCTCGGCTACCAGAGCCTGCTGTGCGAGCTCGCGTCCGAGCCCGTCTGCGCGCTGGGGGTCGCCGGCGTCGCCGAGCGCAGCCAGCCCGAGTGCGACAGCTTCTTCTCCGCCGATCCGAGCTTGACCGAGCTCGCCGTCGACCCGGCCGTCGTCGCCGACTGGACCGCCCAGATCGCGGCGCTCGAGAGCGCCTGCAACGGTGAGTGTGGCTACTGGGTCCGCGTCTACACCTTCGAGCCGGGCATGGCCCCGACGCTGCTCGGTGACGTGATGGACGACGTCGTGCCGACCTCGCCGTTGCAGTACGGCCCCTACGGCGTGCAGGGGCTGAGCCGCGGGCCCAGCGATCAGCTGCCCAGCGTCGGTGCCGGTGCGCAGGCGCTGCTCATCGACGTGCTCGAGGATCTCGGCCTCGCCAGCGAGTCGTTCGACGTGGGCCAGGCCGCCGACGAGGTCCCCTGCCCGAACTGCCACCAGTTCCTCGACAGCTACGTGCTCTTGTTGCGCGACGCCGGCGTCGTGATCGTGCTCGACCGCGAGATTTTCTGGGACTCCTGAGCGCTCGCCGAAGCGACGCGGTGCTCGCTGCGCTCGGGCCGGGTCGGGTGGCGAACAGGCCCCCCAACCCGCCCGAGGGCTTCGCATCCCCTCCCGCCATCGGCAGAGCGATGCATGCGCGGGGACGACGATTTTCGCCGCGCTGAAGGCGGGTGCCATGAGCGTCTCGATTGCGCACAAAGCACGTTGTACACGGCGTGAATAGTGTTTATCCCCTCAAGTCTACCGACGCCATGAAAGCCCGAGCGATCCTCCTCCCTTTCATCCTCCTCGCCTGCACTGACAGCGCGGCGCCATCGTCCGATCAGGGCACCGACACCGACTCAGAGGGGAGCGGGACCGACGAGGTTGGAACCGAGACCGAGTCCGAGTCCGAGACCGACTCCGACACTGGCACCGACACCGAGGGAACGCCCGTCTGCGGCGACGGACTCCAAGCCGGCGAAGAGCTGTGTGACGATGGCAACGACGTCGACCTCGACGGGTGCAACAGCGACTGCACTCCGACCGGTGCAGTGGTCTGGCAGGTGGATCTGGGCGTCGACGGCTTCGACGTCGCCGAGGGCACCTGCCTGGCGACCGACGGGGCCACGGTGTACTTCGGCGGCACCCTGCGCAACGGCTTCTCGACCGTCGGCGGCTTTTTGAGCGCGCTGAACCTCGACGGCGAGCTGCTGTGGACGCACACCCAGACCGCGCCCATCAACGACTGCATCACCACGTCCATGGGTCCGGTGGTCGTCTCGTATATTGACGAAGGCTTGGCGCTGCACGACAGCGCCGATGGCACACAAGTCTGGCAGGCGAACATGCCCGGCGCGTGGCACCCGATCTCCGTGGCCGACGACGGCGACAGCGTGGTCGTGATCACCGTGTCGCCGGCCGAGATGTACCGGTTTGGGCTCGACGGCGCTCTGCTCGACTCGGCCAACTTCTCCGTGCCCGCCAGCGACTCCCAGGCCAACGTTGGCGTCGGGCCCGACGGCAGCGTCTACGTCTCGGGGACCGACGACGACACCGGGCCGTTCTTCGTCGCCCTCGACGGAAGCTTCGAGCAGCAGTGGCGCATCGATCTGCCCCCGGAGACGGTCCTCCCCATTCCCACACACGCGGTCGGCAGCGAGTCGACGTGGCTGTCTGTCTCGCGCGAGGCCGGCAACGCCGCTGTGTTGCATGAGGTCTCGTTTGCCGGCGAGGAGCTGGCCTCCCACGTCATCGACTCCGAGGTGGCCTTCGACCTCGCCATCGACGCGGATCACCACGTGCTCATCGCACAGTTCCTGTCCTCGATCGTGACCAAGCGAGGGCCCGACGGCGCGGTGATCTGGACCGAGGCGCTCGAAGGCATCCCGGTCGCGGTCGATGCGGTGCCCGGGGATCTTTCGGTGTTGTCGCTCGAGCTTGTCGACGACCTGTGTCGACTCACCCGACGCTATCGCTGAGCGGTAGACGAGCAACGAACCGCTCCCCGGTTCCGACCTCGTTCCCGGCCGCCGTTCGTCACGCTCTCGACCGGATCTAGTACAGTCAAGACACATGCGGCCTCGACGGTTGGTGACGCTCTCGATGGTCGGCTTACTGCTCGCGTGCGACAGCGGTCCTGAGCTTCCGCTCTCCTACGAGACCGA
>NZ_JMCC02000071.1 GCF_000737335.2 Enhygromyxa salina
GGACTCGGACGCGGCCGGCGGCGCGGACTCGGGCGCGGTCTCGGACGCGGACTCGGACGCGGACTCGGCCGTCACCTGCTCGTCGTTCGCGGCGTCGCTCGTCGGCGGCGGGCCGAGCAACACGCCGCCGAGCAAGATCGCCGCCACGAGCACGCGGTGATCATACAGTTGTGGCCCCGAGCATCGGAGCTCGAGGCCACACAGGCACACAGAGTTTTCGCCCGCTCGCGGGCGGCTCACTCCAATGAGCGAGGCTCAGCGCCCGAAGGCGGCCCGTCAGGGGGCTTCGACGATGAACTGAACGCGGCGGTCCTTGCTGCGCGAGCTCTCGTCGTTGCCTTGGGCCTGAAGGGCGCCCTTGCCCACGACCCGGAGCTTGCCGTCCTCCACACCAAGGTTGGCGAGGAACGAGCGCACGCTGGTGCCGCGGCGATCCGTCAGCAGGATGTTGTACTCCTCGGTGCCGACGTTGTCGGCGTGCGCCTCGAGGACGACGGTGCTGCCACCGTCAACGATCTCGATGAAGCAGGGGGCGGCGGTGGTCAGCTGCTGCTGGTTGCCGGGCGAGAGCTTCGCGCTGTCGAACGCGAAGTACAGGGCCGAGATGCCACACACGGCGCCGGCGTCCGACTGCAGCGGCTTGTAGATGCACTGGCCGCCGTCGCAGATCTCGTCGACCGGGCAGTCGTCGTCGGTCGAGCAGGGCAGGGGCTCACACCGTCCGCTCTCGTTGCACACGCCGCTCTCGCACTGGCTGTCGTCCGCGCAGAACTCACACTTGCCGGCGTTGCAGATCATGCCCGCGTCGCAGTCTGCGGCGGTCTTGCACTCGCCCGCGGCTTCGCAGCGGAAGTCGACGCAGGTCAGGTCTTCACCGTTGGGGCCTTTGCCTTTGCAATCGGTGTCGGCCTGGCAGTTCTGGCAGAGGTTGTCGACGCAGGTCTCGCCAGGTTCGCAATGCTTGTCCTTCTTGCACGCGGGATACTCGGGTTTTGAGCAGCCGCTCACGCCGGCGAGGAGGCCGAGGGTCAAGATCACAGTCGCTGAGATCGATCGCATGGCGGCTGTGTATCGCAGCTGGGAGCGGCCGCAAAGGGGGAATTCGCGGGTTTTTTGAAGCTTCAAAAACCGTAGCGGGAATGTGATGTTCTCAGCTGGGCAATCGCTCGTTCGCCAATTGGCGGTTTGCCAATTGACCGAGCTCAGCGGCGACCGGGCAGGCGAGGTTCGCCGCCGCCGTCGTCGTCGGGACCTCGCCCAGGGAGGGCGGGTTCAAACCCCGATTCAGGCGACAGCGTCGAGGCGGAGACGATCGGGTCGTGCTCCGAATTGGGCTTTGAATTCACAGCGTTGGGCTCCGGTGGTTGGTCGCTGGGGATCCACGTTGGCGCCTCCACGTACTCGCCGAGCACCCGGTCACGCACCTCTTGCAGGGCCGGGTTGAGCGTGGACCGGGTGCCATCGATGAGCTGCTTGGCCTCGGGTGTTTCGCTGATCGTGTCGATGTGCTCGGCGAAGGTGTGACCGCCCAGGTCGATGGCGAACGCGGCCCACAGCGCCGCGCCGAGCACCACAAAACTGATCGCCGTTCGCACCGGTCGAAACACTGGGCCCAGTCTCACCTGGCGATCGGTGCCCCCCAAATTTTTGCCGGCTGGGGGTTGGAGGCGGGTCGCGGCTCCCCGGCGCTGCCGCTTCGTGCTAATGGCCGCTCATGCTCGACGGACCTCGAAGCTTGTGTGTGCTCGGCTGCGGAACCATGGGGGAGGCGATCGTCTCGGGGGTGCTGCGGGCGGGGTGGCTCGCGCCCGAAAAGGTCGTGGTCACCGCCCGGCGGCAGGTCGTCGCCGATCGACTGCATGCCAAGCTGGCGGTCGCGGCGACGACTGACAACCTGGCGGCCTGTCGCAGCGCGGATGTGGTGTTGGTGAGCCTCAAGCCGCAGCGCTTCGCCGAAGTGCTCGACAAGCCAGACATGCGCGACGCCCTCGATGGCAAGCTGCTGATCAGCATCGCCGCCGGGGTCACGCTGGACAAGCTTGGGGGCTGGCTACCGGGGACCGCGCTCGTGCGGGCGATGCCAAACACGCCCAGCCTGATCGGCGAAGGGATGACGGTGATCTGTCGCCTGAGCCCCGGCGGGACCCATGGCGGCAACGCAGTCAACGACGTCCAGCTGGCCCTCGCGCAGCGGATCTTCGAGTCGGTGGGCGAGTGCGTCGAGCTCGAGCCCAAGCTGATGGACGTGGTGACGGGGCTCAACGGGAGCGGGCCGGCGTTCGTCTACGTGATGCTAGAAGCGATGGCCGACGGCGGCGTGATGATGGGGTTGCCGCGGGACGTGGCGGTTCGGATCGCGGCCAACGTGTTTCGTGGGGCGGCGGCGATGGTGCTGGACACCGACCTGCACCCGGCGGCGCTCAAGGACCAGGTCACGACTCCGGCCGGCTGCACGATCGCCGGGATCCTGACGATGGAGGACGGGCGGATTCGTTCGGTGCTCGCGCGGACCGTGCAGGAGGCCGCGAAAGTGGCGAGCGAGCTCGGCAAGGATTGACGCGATTTGTGGCGTGGGTCACCTCGCCAAATCCACCGAATCAATGCTGCCCATCAAATACGTAATGGTAGCCACATTGAGAATGGCCACTATTCGTTTCGGTCGAGTTTGGCCTCGCGCGCGCGGGCTTCGCGGGCGTGCGCGAACATTTGTTCGAGGTTGGGGCGGTGGCGCTCCCAGATCAGACCGGCCAGGGCGGCGGCCAGGATCACGTAAGGAAGCGGGACGCTCGGGTCGACCCAGGCGACAACGACGATCACCAGCGCGGCGGTCAGCGACCCGACGGCGGAGACGCGGGTCAGCCACACGGTCTGGGCGTAGACGATCACGCTGAGCAGGGCGGCCTTCGGCGCGAGCACCAAGAACACCCCGAACGCGCACGCGACCCCCTTGCCGCCGCGAAACCGCAGGTAGATCGGGAACACGTGGCCCAAGATCGCCGCGAGCGCGACGAGGGCGACCTTGGTGGGGCCGCCGGGGTTCGGACCCAAGTAGTGCAGCGCGGCGGCGACGGGGACGGCCGCCTTGGCGACGTCGAGCACGAAGACCAAGGCGCCCCAGGCCTTGCCCATCGCGCGCAGGGCGTTGGTCGCCCCGATGTTGCCGGACCCGACCTCGCGCAGATCAACGCCGCGCGCGCGGCCAACCACCAGCCCGACGGGGATGCCCGCGATCAGGTAGGCGGCGAGCATCCAGAGCAACAGCTCGAGGCTCATCGCTGGGCTTTCTCGTCGACGCCGCTGAGGCCGTGACGCTCGCGGATCACGGCGGCGACTTGCTCGGGCTCGAGCCCGCGCGCGGCGAGGCCGACGAGGGCGTGGAACAACAAGTCCGCGGCTTCGCTGAGCACGCGCGCGTCGGTCTCGTTGCTCAGCGCGTCACACAGCTCGCCGGCCTCTTCGCGCAGCTTGGCGTTGATCCGCTCGACGCCGCCGTCGAGCAGGCTGCGGACGTAGCTCTTGCCGTCGCGATTGGTGAGGCCGCGGCCGGCCTTGCGATCCAAGATCGTCTGCCACAGCGACCCGATCGGACCCGCGCTTGGGCCCGGCCCGTCGTCCTCGCCGGTGATCCCAACGGGCTCGTGAGCGCCGAGCGGCGGCAGGTCGACCGTCTTGAAGAAGCAGGACGTGGTCCCGGTGTGACAGGTGGGGCCGCGCGGCACGGCGCGAACGAGCAGCGCGTCGCCGTCACAGTCGACGCGGATCGACGCGAGCTCCAGCGTGTGACCCGAGCTCTCGCCCTTTTGCCACAGCTGCCGACGCGAGCGACTAAAGAAGGTGACCTTGCGGGTCGAGAGGGTCGCGGCGAGGGCCTCGCGGTTCATGTAGCCGAGCATCAACACGCGATCGTCGTTGGCGTTGACGACGATCGCCGCGACCAAGCCAGAAGCGTCGGGCGCGAGCTTCGACCACAGCTCGGGGATCAGCTCAGGCACGGGCTCCTACGCAGCCCGGCGGTGCTCGGGCGGGCGAACGGGGATCCCGTGGTCGTGGAGGTATTGCTTGGCCTGCGAGATCGTGAACAGGCCGAAGTGGAAGATCGAGGCAGCCAACGCCGCGTCGGCTTCGCCCTCGCCAAGCGCGAGACCTTGGCGCAGGTGCTCGAGCGAGCCGACGCCGCCGCTGGCGATGATCGGGACGGGCACGCGGCGGGCGATCTCGCGGGTGATCCACAGATCGTAGCCGTCGTGGGTGCCGTCCTTGTCCATGGAGGTCAGCAAGATCTCGCCCGCGCCAAGCTCGGCGACCTGCTCGCACCAGCGCATGGCGTCGAGGCCGGTCGAGCGGCTGCCGCCGTGGATCACGACCTCGTAGAGCGGCTCCTCGTCGCGGGGCAGCGCCGGCATGCGCTTGACGTCGACGGCGACGACGATCGCCTGGCTGCCGTAGCGGGTTGCGAGGCGCTTGATCAGCAGCGGCGAGGTGACGGCCGCGGAGTTGATCGCGACCTTGTCGGCGCCGGCGTTGAGCAGCCTGCGGACGTCGTCTTCACGCCGGATGCCGCCGCCAACCGTGAGCGGGCAGAAGATCTGCGGAGCCACGCTGCGGACCACGTCGACGAAATTCTCGCGGCCTTCGGTGGTCGCGGTGATGTCGAGCAGGCAGATCTCGTCGGCACCTTGTTGGTCGTACGCGCGGGCGGCCTCGATTGGGTCACCTGCGTCGCGCAGGCCCTTGAAGTGGACACCCTTGACCACGCGGCCATTTTTGACATCGAGACAGGGAATGATGCGTCGTTTCAACATCGTGCAAGGGCCTCTTTCAGGGTGAAGCTGCGCTCGTAGAGCGCCCGGCCGCAGATCACGGCGCGGACGCCCGCAGCTGCGAGCGCGTCTAGGTGTTCGAGGGATCCGACGCCGCCGCTGGCGATCACGTCGATCATGTTGGCCGGGTGGGCGCGGTCGACCGCTGCTTGCAAGGCGGCGGTTGATTCCACGGCCGAGCCGACCTGCAGACCGTCGCGGCTGACATCTGTGAACAGCAGGGCGGCGGCGCCCCACTCGGCGGCCTGCAGCCCAAGCTCGGTCGCGGGCATGGACGAGGTCTCGCGCCAGCCTTCGATCGAGACCATGCCGTCGCGGGCGTCGATCGCCACGACGATCCGGCCCGGGTGATCGCTGCACAGCTGCGCGACCAACTTGGGCTCACGGATCGCGAGGGTGCCGACGACGACCTTGTCGACGCCAGCTTCGATCAGGGCTTGGACCGCCGCGGCGTCACGGATCCCGCCGCCAACTTGCAGCTCGACCTCGCCGGCCTCACGGGCGGCGCCCAGCAGCCGGCGCAGGAGCGGGAGCTGGACTGGCTTGCCAGCGAACGCGCCGTCGAGATCCACGACGTGGACCCGCTTGGCTCCGGCGTGGACGAACTGGGTTGCGAGGGTCCACGGTTCGTTGGAGTACACCGTGGCCTGGGCCCGATCGCCCTCGACGAGACGCACGGCCTGCCCTTCGAGGAGATCGATGGCCGGGATCACCAGCACGGTCGACCCCTACTGCCGGCTGCCAAGCAAGAACGCCCGAAGGAAGCGCAGCCCAGCTTGCTGGCTCTTCTCTGGGTGGAACTGGCAGCCAAAAATGTTCTCGCGGCGAACCGCCGCGGCGAAGGTGACGTCGCCGTAGGTCGTGGACCACATCACGTCGTCGGACTTGCCCGCGTCGACGTAGTAGCTGTGCACGAAGTAGTAGTGCTCGCCCGAGGGCTGGACCTCGTTCCAGCCCATGTGGGGGATCTTGAGCTTACGCACGCGATCTCCCTCGGCCGCGGTCATCTCGTCTGGGAAGCGCCGGCATTTTCCAGACAGCACGCCAAGGCCGCGGTGACCGCCCCCTTCCTCGGAGCCCTCGAACAGCAATTGCATCCCGAGACAGATCCCCAAGAAGGGGTCGCCGCGCTGGATGACCATGCGCAGGGCCTCGCCCATCGCGCCGCTCACGAGTTGGTCCGTGTGCTTCCCAAAGGCCCCCTGGCCTGGGAAGACGACGATTCTTGAGGTGGCGACCTTGTCTGGATCGTCGGTGATCTGGGTCGCCGAGCCGACCTGGATCAGCGCGCGTTCGACGCTTGCCAGGTTGCCGAGGCCAGCGTCGACGAGGGTCAATTCCCGAGCCATGTGTCGGGCGGTTCTATCACATCGTCCGCGCTATCTCGACCATATGTGCAACCAGATAGCTCTCGAATTTGCGAACATGGTCGGCTGGGCAGTGATCGGGCAGCGTGATTGGCGCTGACTGAGTCGCCAAGGTGATGAGCACCGAGCTCTCTCGCAGCGCGGTCGATGGCTCGCGCTGCTCGGCGAGAAGTTGGCGAGGCATGCCCCGGAGTCGGGCAGCGAGTCTTGGGTCGACGCGAGTCGGCCCGCTCGCTTCCCAACGCGATCCAATCAATGAGCTCACAGAAGCTCGAGCAGACCTTCGAAGCCAACCAGCACGGAGGTGCGCATGCGCAGGGCCTCGGCGCGCGGCGCTGTGATCGATCGCTGCCGCGCCCGGGCGAGGGCTCGCTCGAGTTCGCGAAATTGCTCGCGCGTGGCGACGCGCCAGTCATCGGCCAGCGGTCGCAAGCCAGACCGCAGCGCGTCACGAAGCGCCTTTTCTCCCCGCTTGGCCGCGCGTCCGTGGGTGTTGACCAGCTCGCGCGCGAAGCCTCGGGCGGCGAGGCCGGCCAGGTAGCCGCGGGCCCACGGGACCAAGCGCTCGACCAGCAAATTGGCAAGGACCTCGTGCTCACCCGTGAGCCGACCAAGCTCGTCTTGCAGCAGGCGCATCGCGGCGTCTTCGAGGGTCGCCTCGAGGTACTCGCCGTCTTGCTCGTCGGACTTGCGGCGCACGCCTTCGCCGGCCTCGACGATCCCGATCGTCAAGGCTTCGCGGGTGAGCAGGTCATCGAGGCCGAGCAAGCCCTCGTGAAGATCCTCGGAGAACTTGCCCAACGCAGCGGTCGCCCGGGCCAGCGCGGTCGAGAGCTCCTCGCCGGCGGCCCGCGCCTCGAGAGCCTCGACCGTACCTTCGACGCTGGTCTTGGCCAGCTCGAGCGCTTCGCGGAGTCGCCGACGGGTCAGGTCCTGCTTGAGCTCGCGGGCGTGCTGCAAGAACCAGTGCTCGAGCGCGTCGTCGATCGGGCGGAACGGATCTTCTGCGCCGCTGTGTTCACCCGTTCGTTCACCAGTCCGGTGCGCGAGCGCGGCCGAGGCCGACAGCGGCAACACGGCGACGAGGACCTCGCCAAGCTGCTCGCGCAGATAGTTGGCGAGCTCGTCGCGGTCGCTGTCCGAGTCGAGCGTGTCGACCTTGTTGAGCACGCCAAGCACCTTGCGCCCGCCCTCGCGCAGCTCGCCAAGGATCCCGGCCTCGGTCGCGGTGCCGCCTTGGGTGGCGGAGAAGATCCAGACCACGGCGTCGGCCTCTTCGATGAACGCGCGGGCGACCTTCTCGTGATACTCGTCGAGCGCGTTGAGCCCGGGTGTGTCGACGACCGCGGCGTCGCCCATGCGCTCGCCAACGCGGTCGATCTCGAGGTGGCGAACCCGGTTGGCCTCGGCGTCATCGAGGTTTCGCAGGTAGGGATCGAGCTCGTTGGCGGTGACCGTGGAGATGCTGCCGTCGCGGTAGTGAACCCGGGCGCCGCGGCCCGTCCCGCGCCGAAACACGTTGATCGTGTTGGTGGTTGGGAGCACGCCCATGGGCGCGACGGCCTCACCGAGCAGCGCGTTGACGAAGGTGCTCTTGCCGGCCGAGAACTCGCCCATGATCGCAATGGTGAGCGGCCGCGCGAGCCGCTCGCGCGCCGCGATGACCATCTCGAGCGCGCGCTGACCCTCGCGGATCGGCACGCCAAGGATCTCGTCGGGGAGCTTGGCGAGCAGCTCGGTCGCGACCGCGAGCAGATCCTCGAGGCGCTCGCTGACCACCGGCCGGCGGAGCTCGGCGAGCCGCAGCCGCGCGACCGCGAGCTCGGGATCTTGGATCAGCGCGGCGACCAGCGCCCGCTCGACCGCGTCGATGTGCTCGGGCCCGTCGAGCATCGTGCGCTCGGCGATCGCGAGCTCGCGCTGGGCGGCGACGAGACACTCGCGGCGAAGCGGGTCGCGCAGCGGGCTGAGCTCGTCGGGGCCCAACACCTGCGCGAGCTCGGGCTGGGTGCGCAGGCGGTAGGGCGGGCCGGCCTCGTCGAACAGCTTGGCGACCTCGGGGTCGAGACCCGCGAGCCCCCGTTGCTCGCGCAGCGCCCGTTGCAACGCCGAGCGGACCCGGTGCAGGCGCAGCTCCTCGCCCACGAGGTCTCGCTGCTCCCGACGCACGGCCGCGAGCGCCGCGTGAACCTGATCGGTGAACACCTCGCAGCGCAGGGCCACGTGGGCCAGCTCTTGCGCCTGCGCGGCGCGGGCGTGGGCGGGCGCGAGCTCGAGGGCCCGGAGCAGGCTGTCGATCACCGGACCTGTAGCGAGCTTGTCGCCGCCGGGCGCGGGCTTGCCCGAGCCTGCAGCAGGCTTGTCCGGCGTGGTCGCGGGCGTGGTGTAGCGAAGCTCGGCCAGGGCCCACAGCCGCAGCCGCTCGGGGTCTTGCGCGTCGAGCTGCAGGTAGCGCAGGGCCTCCTCGCGGGCGCGCGGTCCGTTGGTCGCCGCGATCGCAACACGCACGCGTGCGTCGAGCAGCAGCGTGTCGAGCCCGCCGTCGTCGGACGGCAGCTCCTCGAGCAGCGCCGCCGCGCGGGTCCGCTCACCGCGGGCCGCGAGCACCCGCGCGAGCAGAGCCTGCTCGAGCACGGTCAGTCGCTCGTCGATCTCGCTGGCCGCGTCGTGGACGGTGCCGACCTCGTCGATCGTCAGCGCGTCGTCTTCGGGGGCGACGCCGCCCTCGTGCTCGGCCCCGGTCTCGACCCGCTGAACGTGCTCGTGGGCGGCGGCGATCCTCGCTTGCGCGAGCCGGCGTTGGTGCGCGGTCGTGACCCAGCGCTCCGCCTCGACCATGCGGCCATCAGCAAGCAGCTGATCCACGCCAAGCACCAAGGTCAGGTGGCGCAGGCCCTCGCCGGCGCTGGGCGGCAGGGCGGCGGCGGCCTTGCGGACCTCACGAATCGCCCGATCCGGTGAGCCAAGCCGGCGGTGCGCGGACGCGGCCAACAGGTGCTCGAGCAGCCGCGCCTCGCTGAGATCCTGCGACCCAAGCCGCTCGAGCGCGCGGTCGGACCGGCGCAGGATCTCGATCGTCTCGTCGGGCTTGTCGGCCACGCGCAGGGCCTCGGTGGCCTCGACGAGGTGGATCGCCGCGACCTTCTTGGTCTCGATGCGCTCCGCGAGCTCGCGCAGGACCGCGAGCCCAGCTGGCACGCGCTTGTCGATCAGGCGCTCGTGCACCGCCGTCAACGCGAGCGCGTTGATCAGCGCGGGCTCGTCCTTGTGGGCGTCGATCAGCTCTCGCAGCAGCGCGCGGGCCTGCCCGGCCTCGCCAGCCAACCGCATCGCGCGGGCCTGCTCGGTCGCGTCGCGGACGGCCTCGGGCACGCCGACGCTCTCGGACACCTCGACGGCGTAGTCGCGAACCTTGCGGGCCCACTCGCCAAGCGTGTCGCCGACGGCCTTGAGCTTGAAGTTGCGCGCCCAGTCACGCGCCTGCTTGCCGGTCTCACCGAAGGGGTTGCTGTCGTCGTCGGCCATGATTCGGTTAGCCCGGTTCGCTCGGTTAGCTCGGTTGGCTCGGTTGCTTCGATCTAGCTAGGACCCGGTCCAGGTCATCGAGGCAACCGAGGCGTCGTGGTGATCTCAGTGCAACACGGGGGCGGCCTCGCGCTCGGGAGCCTCGTCGAGCACCAGCGACGCGAGCTCGCCGACGATCCCCTCGAGCTGCTGCTCGAGCAGGCCGAACTCCGCCTGGGCGGCCGCCGCGACCCGCTCGCGCAAGCGCTTGCTCGCGAGCTCCCCGGCGGCCTTGTCGTCCGCGTCGCTCGCGTCAGATGGTTTGGCGTCGCCCGCGTCAGATGGTTTGGCGTCGCCCGTGGGGCTTGGCTCGTCGCCCGCGCTGGCGTCCGCGCTGGGGTGACCCGGATCCTGCGGCGGCGCGTTGCCGACGAGCGCAGCCACGCGCTGCTCGTGCTCGCAGAGCCGCCGCTCGGCGCCGCGCAGGCCCTCGAGCAGCTGCTCTGACAGGGCACGATCCGCGAGCATCAGGTGCTCGTCCAAGGCCTGTCCGTGACGCAGCACCACCTCGCCGACGGTCCCGCGCAGCTGCTCGATCGCGAGGTCGAGCGCCTCGGGCAGCGCCGCGCGGGCTTGCTCGCGAGCGTCGCGGACCGTCTTCTCGCGCAGGATCAACGTTGTCAGCGGCGAGGCGATCGTCATGACCATCCCGGTGACCGTGTTGCCGAAGTACCAGATCACGGTGCCGACCAACCCGAGCGCGACCATGCCCACCTCGATCAGGATCTTGGGCGGCTCCACGTAGACCCCGGGCCCGCGAAACCCAAGGGGCAAGGTCGCCTCGTCGAGGCGGCGACGGGCGAGCTCGCCACAGGTTGCGAACAGATCCCGGGTGAGCTGCTCGAGCTCGGCGCGCAGGCGCTCGCTCTCGTGGTGGACGAACTGCAAGAACGCGTCTTGGATCGCGCCCGGCACCACTTGGGTGAGCGTGTGAATGTCGGCTGTGTGGATCTGCGTGCGCGCGGCTGCTTCGAGCTCGGCCCTGAAGCTGACGAGCCGCGCTTCACTGGCCTCGACGATGCGCGTGCCCGCGGCTTCGATCGTCTGCCGGAGCGTGGCGAGATCGACGGCCTGCGCGGTCATGGCCTGTTCGACGGCCTGGATGTCCTGCGAGATCTGGTCGTGCTCGACCCGCAGCGCGCGGGCCTGGATCGCGGCGTTGTAGCCAAGCAGCTTGGCGTGGCGCAGCAGCGACGCCCGGGCGCGGGCCGGCAAGATCTCGCGGCCGCGACCGGCCAGGCCAAACAGCTCTCCGCGCAGGCGCGTGACCGCTTGCGCCGCCTCGCTCGTTGAGCTGGGATCGCGCAGCGCCGTCTTGGCGTCGGTCAGGTACGGCTCGAGCACGCCGGGGATCACGGTCGCGAGCTCGGCGCGAATGTGCTCGACGATGCGATCGCGCTCGTCGGCGGGCACCAAATCGATGCGGTTGATGACCAGGATGCAGCGCGCGCCGCTGCCATCGAGGCCGCCGACCGCCGCGATCGCGTCGCGGATCAGCCCGAGCTCGCTGCGGCTGAGCACCTGCGTGGCGTCGAGCACCAGCACCAGCACGTCGGCGCGGGGCAGCTCGCTGCGGCTGACCGCGGCGCGAAATCGATCGATGTCGTTGAACCCGGGGGTGTCGATGAGCTCGAGCGTGCCCGGCAGCCGCTCGGGCTGGACCAGCAGCTCCGGCGTGCGCCCGGCCTCGTCGTGATCTTTGCCGCGGGCGAGCTGCTCGAAGCGCTCGCGCTCGAGCTCGCTGCGATCCCCGTTGGCGGCGACCAAGAAGGTGCCCGTGCGGGTCAGCTCTGGATCGACCCGAACCGCGACCACGGCCCCGGTGGTTGGGATCACGCCGACCGGCAGCAGGTTGTCACCCAGCAGCGCGTTGATCAGCGTGCTCTTGCCGTGCTTGATCTCACCCAGCACGACGACGCGGACACGGCCATCGTCGAGCCGGCGCTTGGTGTCGTCACGGATCGCTTCGGCGACGTCGCGGTGGCCAAGGTCACCAGCCAGCTGCGCGAGCCGAGTTGCAGCGTTGGCGAGCAGGCTGGTGCTCGAGGGGCGTGCAGGGAGGTGGTCGAGCATGATGGGCGTCGAAGCGGTTCAGAGCAGGTTGAGGCGATGGGTCAGCCGCGTGTCCACGCGGGCCAGCGACCAAGCGTTGGCGGGCACGTGGATCTGTTCGGGCTCGGCGGGCTTGGCGTCGGCAGGCGCCTGCCCCTGGTTGAACGGCCCGTCTGGGCCTGGGCCTCCAGACAAGGTGACCGCGCGGACCAGCTCGCGCTGGCGTGCGCGCATGGCTTGGACCCGAGCGAACACCGCTGAGCGAGCAAACTCCTCGAGCGCTTGGATCCGCATCGCGGTCTTGGGCGGCGGCGGCATCCAGCTGGGATCGGGGTCGTCGCCGATCGGCACGGGTGGGTTCTCGATCACGCTGACCGCCGTCTCGAGCCGCCCACACGCGAGCAGCCCCGCGCGGTCGGCCGAGAACATCATGACGCGCGTCCACGGGGTCAGCACCGACTGCAGCGCGCGAATGCTGGAGTTGCCCTCGCGGCGTCCGGCCAGCAAGTGCGCGGAAAAGAACACCGCGTGCTCACAGTGAAGGTGGCCAAGCCCGGCGCCAAGCAAGAACGCCCGCTTGTCGGGTTCGAGGGCCAAGAGCGAGTCGACGTCGAGCACCAACCACAGCGAGCCCCCGTGGGTGGCCCCGAGCGCGGTGACCAGCGGCCAGCGCCCGCGTTGCTCGGGCCGCAGCAACCGGACGGCGGGCACCGGCGCGCGAAGCAAGCTCGTGTGTTCGCTCAGCTCGCGCAGCAGCTTGATGGGGACCGGCCGACCCTCGTGGGCGAGGGGGACCACTGCTTCGTCGAGCAGGTGCCTGGCGAGCTGCGGCCACGCGCGGTCGACCGCGCGGACCAAGACGTTGCCAACGGTCGAGCTGGCCAACCAGCGCGAGCGGCGAAGATCCACACCGTAGGCGTAGCCCTGGCGGGCCATGCCCTGCTCGTAGATGTCGAGCTGGCGGTGTTGGACGAAGTGGGTGAGGTCTGGACCGTTGCTCACGTTGGTTTGGGTGCCCGGCACGTGGGTGCGGGGATGGTAGCAGAGCTGCAGCCAGGCATGACGGATCCACCTCGTATCTGACTCGGGAATCCCCCCGCGGTGGTGCGCTGCGTGCCCCCGGGGATGCTCGCTTGCCCCGCGCTGGCGTCAAAGCGATGATTCCCCGGTGTCCGAGACCAAATCCGGGAAGCACCCCAAGGGTCTGTTTAAGCTGTTTTTCATCGAGATGTGGGAGCGCCTGGCTTTCTACACGATGCTCAACGTGCTGCTGCTCTACGTCACGGACTTCGAGCGCGGCGGGCTTGGGTTGCCGTCCGCCGAGGGCAACGAGATTTACGGGCTGTACCTCGCGTTCGTCTACTTCACGCCGTTCCCCGGCGGGATGATCGCCGATCGCTACCTTGGCTATCGCAAGGCCGTGCTGATCGGCGGCTTGATCATGTCGGCCGGCCTGTTCTTGATGAGCCAGGGCGAGACCTACTTCTATTACGGGTTGGTCGGCCTGGTGGTCGGCAACGGGTTGTTCAAGCCAAACATCTCCGTGATGGTTGGGAATCTGTACGAGCCCAACGACCCCAAGCGCGACGCGGGCTTCAACATCTTTTACATGGGCATCAACATTGGGGCGTTCGTGGCCTCGTTCTTGAGCTCGGCGGTGCGCAACAAGTTCAACTGGGAGGCCACCTTCTTGGTCGCCTCGATCGGCTTGCTGGTCGGCATCTGCATCTTGATGTTCAGCTGGAAGTCGCTCGAGCGGGCGGATCGTCAGCCCGAGAAGAGCGCCGACGACACCGGCTTCGGTGAGGTCTTCCTCAAGATCCTGCTGCCCGCGCTGGTGTTCGGCGCGCTCGGGTTTTGGCTGTCGAGCACCTTCATGCCCGACGGCCCGGTGCGTCCTGCGATCGTTGGCTTCCTCGCCGGGATGATCCCGATCGTGGTGTTCTTCGTGCGCCTTGGTGTCACGGCGGTCGAGAAGGAGCGCCCCGGGTTGCTGGCGCTGCTGCCGATCTACGTGGCTGGCGGGACCTTCTTCATGGTCCTGCACCTCAACGGCTCGGCGATGACACAGTGGGCCAACGACACGACCGCCCGCGACATCCCGGCTCCAAGCCTGTTTCAGCAAGACGGCCTGCCCAGCTACTACGGCAACGCCAACGAAGACGTCCCGCGCCCGAACCTGTCCAGCCTCGTGGTCGTCGAGGAAGAGAAGGTCGCGCGCATGTACGGGCAAAAGCGCATGGACCACGAGACCCTCGCGGCGGTCTTGGCGGCCAACCCCGACCTCACCCTCGAGGAATTCGATCCGCTCGTGGAGGTCACCCAGCTCGAGCCGGACAAGGCCGCGATCTGGCAATTCTCAACGGCGATCTACCCGGATGGCCAGCTCGAGGTGGTCGAGGGGACCGACGCCCACGGCGCGCCCACGGTCAGCGTCAACGTGCCCGAGAAGCTGTCCGCGGATCGCCGCGTGGCCTTGATGCGGACCGGAGCGGACGGCGCCTACCCAACCTACGTGGTCAGCCAGGCGACGATCGTTGACCTGTACGACAACTATGAAGAGCGGTTTGGCCACCCACCCGAGCAGCTGCCGCCGGGGGAGTGGGTGCAGGTCATCAACCCCGAGCTGTTCCAGTCGTTCAACGCGCTGTTCGTGGTCCTGTTCACGCCGATGGTCGTTGGGTTCTTCGCGTGGCTGGTTGGGCGCGGCAGCGAGGTCTCGACGGCGCGGAAGATCTTCTATGGGCTGTGCCTGACAACCGCCTCGTTGTTGCTGATGGCGCTCGGGGGGATGTTCTCCGACGGTGGCCACGCGAAGGTGTCCGGGCTCTGGCTGGTCGGGTTCTACGGGATCATCACGATCGGTGAGCTGCTGCTGTCGCCGATGGGCTTGTCGCTGGTCACGAAGCTGGCACCCAAGCGCTTGGTGGGGTTGGCGATGGGCGGATGGTTCTTGGCGACCGCGTTTGGCAACAACTTCTCCGGGTTCTTTGGCGGAATTCAGAGCTCGATGACGCCGGTGAACTTCTTCTTGGTGTTGGCGGGGATAACGGCGGTCGTGGCTGGGTTCATCTACGCCTTGCTGGATCGTTTGGACGCGGCGATCAAGCAGAGCACCCAGTAGCGGTGGGTGTGGGCACCGCCGCATGGGCCGCAGGCGGTGCCAGCCCGGCTGCACTGGTGGGCCGGGCCGCGTGCGCTGCCTCAGGGCAGCGCGGGCCGAGCGGCTTGGGTGGGGCTGATCGGGGGGTAGGCGCCAACGTGGGTGGGTCGCCGGTTGGGATCTGTGGTGGCCTTGCTCCGGTGCGCGCCCTGAGGCATTTTGCGCGCCCGTGTCTGGTCCGATAGCGACGATAGATCCGGCTACGCCGAACATCCCTGATGCGCTGTGGCAGCAGTCGGGCAGGCCGATGTCCTCGTGGCTGGTTCGTGGGTGGATCGCCCTCTTGCTGATCGGTGGCGCCGCCGTGCTCGCGCAGTACGTGGGGGCGACCGGTTGGGCGCTCGCGGCCGTCGGTGTGGCGGCGTTCTTTGCAGCTCCGGCGCTGGTGGACTCGCTGGTGCTCGCGCGCTTGGCAACAAAGGTCGACGCGGTCGAGCGGGCCAACGCTCACGCGCTGCTCGACGAGATCCGCGGCAACACGACGGTCAAGCTGTTCGCGCCTCACGCCTGGCTTCGCGTGCAAGAAGGCAGGCTGTTGCTCGCCGTCGATGAAGGGCGCGCGGCGGCCAAGGCGTTCGCGGAAGCCGAGCGGGTCTCGACGCATCCGGGTGACAAGCCCGAGCTGTTGTCGGCGCAAGCCCACGCGCTGGTGCTTGCCAGTGATCGCAAAGAGGCCCGCGAGCTGCTCGCCAAGCTGGCCAAGCTCGACCGGCTGTCGGATCTCGATCACCTCAATTTTGGGATCGTGTTGCTGTCCGAGTCCGGCCACAACAAAGAGGCGCTCGCCCACCTCGAGCAGGCGCGCGAGAGCTTTGGCGAGCACCCTCGCGTGCTCGGGGGCTTGGTCTTGGCCCTGCAACGCTGCGACCAGCCCGAGCAGGCGGTCGCGCTGCTCGACCTCGCGGAGCCGGTGGTCGAGCAAGCTGGGGATCAGCTCGCCCAAGATCTGCTCAAGCGCGGCAAGAAGGGGCTGCGGCCGTTTCTCAAGGCCAAGCAAAAGCGAGAGCGGAAGACCGAGACCGACGACGCCACCGTCGCCACGGGCAAGGGCAAGGGCAAGGGCAAGGGCAAGAACAAGGGCAAAGACAAGCTCAAGGGCAAGAAGGGTCGCAAGCAGGCCCGGCGTGACGCACGGAAACAAGCCAAGAGCGGCTCGACCGGCGACGGCTCGACGCCGAGCGACGCGCCCGTCGCTGCATCCGCGACCACGCATGACGAAGCAGACGCGCAAGCGAAGCCGGTCGAGGCGCCCGTCGCTGCAGCCGCGCGGACGGATGCGGATGCGGAGGCGAGCGATGCGTCGCTCCGCGGCGAAGCGACGTCCGACGCCGAAACGACGGCTGACGCTGAAGCGCTTGGTGGCGAAGCGATCGCTCGCGCCGCGACGGACGCCGAAGCCCACGAGTCGGATGACGTCGAGGAGTCGGAGTCGGAGTCGGACGGCGCAGCTGCGTCGGACGACGCGGACGAGTCGTCCGACGCGGACGAGTCGGATGACGAAGATGCGTCGGATGACGACGATGAGTCGGACGACGACGATGAGTCGGACGACGCAGATGAGTCGGATGACGACGATGAGTCGGACGACGCAGATGAGTCGGATGAGTCGGACGCGTCGGACGACGCCGATGAGGCAGACGACCTCGGCGAGTCATCCAACGACGTTGACTCGCGTGACGTCGGCGAAGTAGCCGCCCAGACAACAGATCGGCCGAGCACGGTCGACGCGGTTGAATCCGAGAGCTCGCGCGCCCCCGTGGCCGCGTCACCGGCTGCGGCCGCTGCGGGGTCGAGCGACGACATCGATCTCGCGAGCCTCGCTCGTGCAGCGCTGAGCCGGTCGACGGCGACCAGCGGCGACAGCAGCAGCAGCAGCGGGATTCGTCCGCTCGAGCCAAGCTCTTCATCGGGGAGCATGTTCCGCTCGGCGCTGTTCAATGACGTCGGCGCACAAGCAGAGAAGCCGGCGAGCCCCAGCGCCAAGCCGTCTTCCTTGTTTTCGTTGCCCGACTTTGGCGCGGTGCCCAAGTTCGCGCCCCCGCCGAAGGCCACCCGAGGTCCCGTGCTGCCAAGCAGCTCGACGCGACCCGCCACGCCGTCCAAGCCGTTTGGATCCGCCTCCAAGCCAACACCTTCGGTCCCAGCCTCATCAGGCTCATCAGCCTCAACGATGAAGCCGATCGCCCCGCCCAAGCCGGTGGCTCCGCCCAAGCCGGTCGTCGCGCCGAGTATCCCCAGCGTGTCGGCGCCCAGCGTGTCGGCGCCCAAGCTCTCGACCCCGAAGATCGAGCCTGCAGCGCTCGACGACGGCTGGGGCGACCTCGCGGATCTGACCGCAGACGCGCCCTTGCCGATCGCACCAAGCCCCGCGAAACACGATGACAACGATGCCTGAGGACTCTCCCGCGATGCGCCTAGGCGTCATACTCGACGACGAAACATTGCTGGGTGCGGGTCGCCGCAGTGATCCGGTCGAGCTCGTCGTCATGCGCACGACCTTCTTGAATCCACCGCGCACGAGCGCGGCCAAGCGCATGGCCGAGCGGGTTCACGAACGTCACCGCGACGCCGAAGTGATCCCCTATGCGTGGCACTACCTCACGCACGAAGCGTCGGACGGCGTCGTCGTTGGCAGCAACCGCAGCCTCGCGCTCGAGCCGGGCAGCTTTGGCCACCTTCGCGGTGACGGGATCGCCCACGCGTGGGAGATCTCCAGGATCTGCGCCGAGGCGTTCGGGTCCACGCGCGTCGTGATCCGTACCCCGCCCAGCTTCAGCCCAGGCGGACTCTCGCGTCGACGCTTCACCGACTTCGTCAACGCGTTGGCCCCCGAGCACCCCAGGTTGGTGTGGGAGCCCGAGGGTCTGTGGAGCTCGGCGGAGGCGGCGGCGTTCGCCGAACCGCTGGGGGTCGAAGTCCTGGCCCCGGCGTTTGCCATGACCGGCCAGCTGCTCGAGTTCGAGGGCGCTGGTTGGCTGCGGATCTCGGGGGGCAAGGACGCGCGCTTGCGTGCCAGCCACGCCGAGGTGCTCGCCTATGCGCTCGCCGAGCACGAGGGCCTGACCGTATTGTTCGAGGGCCCCCGCGCCTACGCCAACTTGCGATCGTTCGCCAGCGCGCTCGCTCTGGTCTGACTGTCTACGTTCGCGGGTCCACCCACGCTCACGGATGCCAGACGTGCGAAAGCCGCCGGAGAGACCCCGGCGGCTTCCGAAGCGAGCGCGAGGCCCTACTTCTTGGCAGTCGGCTTCTTCTTGGAGGCCTTCTTCTTGGCGGCCTTCTTCTTGGAGGCCGGCTTCTTCGCGGGCTTCTTGGAGGCCTTCTTCTTGGTGGCCTTCTTCTTGGCGGCCTTCTTCTTGGAGGCCGGCTTCTTCGCGGCGGGCTTCTTGGAGGCCTTCTTCTTGGTGGCCTTCTTCTTGGTGGCCTTCTTCTTGGCGGCCTTCTTCTTGGCAGCCTTTTTTGCCGGCTTCTTCTTGGCAGCCTTCTTCTTGGCAGCCTTTTTGGCCGGCTTCTTCTTGGCAGCCTTCTTGGCCGGCTTCTTCTTGGCGGCCTTCTTGGCTGGTTTCTTTTTGGCGGCCTTCTTCTTGGCGGCCTTTTTCTTGGCAGCCTTCTTCTTGGCGGCCTTCTTTTTGGTAGCGGGCTTCGCTTCCTCGGTAGCTTCGGTATTCATCGGTGGACCCTCCTTCAGGGTGGCAGTATCGCGCACCGTACAAAGCAGGATCATGCATGTCAACTCTAATTAACAACTTTGATACTCAATTATAGGAAGTTGAGTGATCCTTGTAGGAAGTTGAGCGATCTTTACGTTCAACTGATGACATGTATGCATCACTGATGCTCCGTTCAGCTCTCATGAGCTGGAGACCGGCGGCCGCGACAGGAATGCGCGAAGATCACGGGTTTGGCAGCTCGGCTTTCGTGTAGGTTAATGTCGCCTATGATTCAGATCGACTGGGGTCACGATCTACCCTCCACCAAATCGGAGAGCCTGCTGGTCGTCGCTGTCGCCAAGGACGACATCGATGGGCTGGATCAACGTTTTGGGGCTGGCGTGAGCGCTGCGCTCTCGAGCGCGAGCTTCGAGGGGAACGCGGGCGACAGCTTCCGCTTCTCGATCAGCGAGCCCGAGTTTCAGCAGGTCATGCTGCTTGGGGCGACGGAGCTCGACGGGGCTGCAGGGCTGCGCCGGCTGGCGTTCGAGGCTGGGCGGGCCGCTCGGGCTGCAGGGGTCGTGAACATGGTGTTGGATGTTCGCGGGTACCTTGGCGCTGACGATGAGCGGACCGCCAGGCAGATCGCCGAGGGGATCGAGCTGGCGGGCTATGCCTACGAGCGCTACCTCGACGAAGAGCGGCGCAAGCCGGCCAAGCTTCGGAACGTGACGGTCGTGGCACCCGGGGACGCGGATCTGCGCCGGGCGGGCACCCGTCGCGGGCAGATCATCGCGCAGGCGATCTCCCGAGCCCGTGACCTCGGCAACGGTCCGGCGGAGCTGGTCACGCCAACGTACCTGGCCGAGACCGCGGGTGAGCTCGCGGCCGAGCTGCGCGGGGCTGGCCACGATGTCAGCTGCGAGGTGTTCGATGTCGAGGAGTGCGAGCGGCGCTCGATGGGCCTGTACCTCGCGGTCGCGCGGGGCAGCGCCGAGCCGGCGAAGTTCATCCACATGACCTACAAGCCCAAGCGCGAGAGCAAGGGCCGGATCTGCTTGGTCGGCAAGGGCGTGACCTTTGACTCGGGCGGCTACTCGATCAAGCCCAGCGACGGCATGCTGCAGATGAAGCTCGACATGGGCGGGGCCGCAGCGGTGATCGGCGCGATGCAAGGGATCGCCCGCCTCGAGCTGCCCTACGAGGTCCACGTGATCTCGGCGGCCGCCGAGAACATGGTCAGCGGCAACGCCTATCGGCTCGGCGATGTGTTTCGTGCGTCGAACGGGAAGACCGTCGAGATCAACAACACCGACGCCGAAGGCCGGCTGACCCTCGCGGACGCGCTGGTGTTCGCGGCCTCGCTCGAGCCGGATCTCGTCATCGATTTTGCGACGCTGACCGGCGCCTGCGTCGTCGCGCTCGGGCCTCACATCTGCGGAGTCATGACCCGCGACGACGCGCTCGCTTCCGAGTGGGTCGCCGCTGGTGAGCGCGCTGGCGAGGACATGTGGCGGCTGCCGCTGCCCAAGCCCTTGATGTCCATGCTCGACAGCAAGATCGCGGATCTACGCAACACCGGCGAGCGCGCTGGCGGGGCGCTGACGGCCGGGTTGTTTCTCGAGCAGTTCAACGAGGGCAAGCGTTGGATGCACGTCGACATCGCGGGACCGGCGATCGTCGACAAGAGCTTCGGCGTGAACATCGAGGGGAGCTCGGGCGTGCCCGTTGCAACGATCCTCGAGTTCTTGTCGCAGGGCATCCCCGACTGACGCGCGGACTGACGCGCGGACTCGCTGTAGCGGACAACCGCCCGCCTACAGCGAATCCGCGTCGAACGCTTCGGCCTTCTTGGTCTTCTTCTTTTCGCCGGGCAATGGTTGCTCGTCGCGTTGGGTGCTGATCCACGCGTCGATGCCAGGGTTGCCGGAGCGCGCGTCATCGAACCAGCGGTTGGCCTCGGAGCTGCGGCGATCTTGCTCGTAGCACAGGCCGATCCCAGCCTTGGCGCGCGCGACCGCGAGTGAGTCGGCCCCCGCGGCGATGATCTGCGAGTAGATCGAGTGGGCGCGGTCGCAGTCACCCATACGCCGAGCTGCGTTGCCGCGCTCGAGGCTGGTCCAGGTCTCGTCCTTTGACATGGGCTCTGGCGCGGGCGCTGGCGCGACTGCGGGCGCGGGCGCCGACTTGGCCTTGTGTGTCGAGCTGGGCTTGCGCGCCGGGTCTGGCTGATCCGCGACGACGGGATCAGAGGCATCGTCAGCGTTGGGTTTTGCGTCGTCGAGCTCGACGTCTTCGCCGGCGTCCGCATCTGGGGTGTCGAACGGATCCTTGGTCGGATCCTGGGCGCCCCGAGATTCAAAGGTTGGTTCACTCGCTGGCTCCGAGCGCTTGGTGTCGGAGGCGTTGCTCTGCTCGGCGCGGCGATCATTTTTGCTGGCTTCGGTCAGCAGCTCGTTTTTGTCATTGAGCGTCGTGTTGGGCTCGAGCAAGAACAGCACCGCGGCGGCGGTTCCAGCGAGCGCGATGCCGGGCAACACGGTGCCACGCCAGCGCTCCCAGATGCTGCGCCAGCCACCTGCACCCTCGACGCCGTCACGCAGCTTGGGTTGGCGGCTGACCTCGTGGGCTTCGGCGATGACCGCTGCGAGCACGTGATCCGCGGGGGTCTCGGTTGGAAACGCTTCGCGGCACAGCGCGAGCACGTCTTGATACTCGCCAAGCCGCTCGCGCAACGCGGGGGTCAGACCACGCGATGCGAGCTCTTCGATCTGATCTACATGATCGAGCTGATCAAGCTCCTCGAGGGCGTCCTCGAGGATGTCGAGCTCGCGTGGATCGAATTCAGCCACTTGCGGATGCCTTTTGGCCGGCGACAGCCGGTTTGCCCGGTGACCCGGCCGACTCGGCGGGTTCACGGGGGTCAATGTCTTGCAAGTCGCCGCGCAGCTTCTCGAGGGCGTAGCGCATCCGCGACTTGACGGTGTTCTCGGGGGCGCCAACGGCCTCGCCGATCTGCTTGAACGAGAGCCCGCCGAACTGGCGCATGACGAACACCTCGCGCTGGTCGTCGGGAAGATTTTGGATCGCGGCCGCGACCCTGTCGCGGATCTTGGGGGCCTCGGAGGCAGCGTCGGTGCCGACTTGCTTGGCGTCGGTGACGTCGAGGATCGACAGGCCATTCTCGCTGCCGCGGCGCTTGGCCTCGAGCGGCAGCGTGCGTCGGAATTTCTGGCGGCGGCTCTCGTCAACGCACAAGTTGCGAGCGATTGTGTAAATCCAAGTCGTGAATCGAGCGGTTCGCTGGTAGCGATCCTTGGCTCGGATCACGCGCAAGAAGACGTCTTGCAGCATCTCTTCGGCGCGGCTGTGGTTGTGCACGCTTCGCAGCAAGAAGTTGTACAGGCCCCGCTTGTGACGAGCGACGAGCTGCTCGAACGCCGCGCCGTCGCCGTCTCGAAAGCTCAGCATCAGATCCTCGTCGCTCCGAGCCCCGTCGAGGCGCTCATCGTCGGCCGGGGCGTGGTCGTCCGCAGTCATCGTCTTCGTCGCGCGAGCGACCCCTGGAATTTGCGACCCCGACCCTGTGGGAGGCAAGTCCAGGGGTCGGGCGTCAAAGTCGGAGGTCCAGACGAGCGCTACGGTTGCCATCATAGCGTCCCAACGGACGGGGCCGCGACTTGGCGCCGATTCGCTGGAGTCGAGGTGCGCATTTTTTTGATGCGCATGAACGGACGCGGACACGCGCGACGCAAACGGCGATCTTGGGGCGGCGATCTTGGGTTTGCCGAGTTTGCGAGTGAGCCTGACCTCACATAGCTATATTGCTTGCGGAGCTCTTGGCCCCAGTCAGATCGCGTAACCGACGCCGTGGCTCCGTCGAGAGGGCCTGACTCGCGGTGTCGACGCCGATTCGGTGCCCGGTTTGGGTCTGTCAGGGCACCCGGCGGGTCCGCGGCTTGGCCTGGCATCGCTTGCACAGCACGCCGCTTCGGCCTTGGTGAACGAAGCTGGCGAGGGGAGCGCCGCAGACCGGGCAAGGTTGATCGGCGCGGCCATAGACACGCAGGTCGTCTTGGTTGCGCCCGACCTTGCCGGTGACGTTGCGGAAGTCCTTGAGGGTCGTGCCGCCGTTGTCGATCCCGCGGCGCAGGGCCGCTTGCACGGCGTCGGCGAGCCGTTGCCAGGCCGAGGGGGCGAGCCGTCGCGCGGGCAGCAAAGGGTGCAGGCGCGCTTCGAAGCAGGCCTCGATCGCATAGATGTTGCCGATGCCTGCGACGGCTTGCTGATCCAACAGGGCGTCGCGCAGGGCTCGCTCGCTGCGGCCAAGCGCGCGCTCGAGGGTGGGGCCACCAAATCCACGGGCGAGCGGCTCGGGCCCCAGGCTCGCGATTGGATCGGTCTCGTAGATGGCGTCGAGCGTGCCAGCGCGCAGGCCTCCGAAGCGGCGAGGATCGACGAAGCGAAGCTCGCGGCCGTCGCCAAAGCTCAGCACCAGGTGGGTGTGCGCGACTCGAGCTCGACTGGGATCCGTGACCCCGCAGCGGCCCGACATGCCCAAGTGGATCAGCAGGACCAGCTGCGTGTTTTCGGTGGCGGCAGGCTCGGCCGCGTGCATGTGCCAGAGCAGGTATTTCCCACGACGACGGACCTGCTTGGGCGTTGCGCCGATCAAGATGTCGAGGTTCTCGAGCTCTCGTCGCCAGTGCTTGCCGATCCGCAGCGCCTGCGGTGAACGCCAGACCGCGGCCACGGGCGCCGTGATCCTCGAGCGAACGATGCCGCGCCGGACAGACTCGACTTCGGGGAGCTCGGGCACGGTTCAGGTCGGTCCGGCCTGGCTGGTGGGTCCGGCTGGGCTGGCTGGGCTGGCTGAGTTGGTTGCTTGGGTCGCGGTGGCCTCGGCTTCGCGGGCGCGCTGCAGCGCGGCGAACTGGGCTGGGCCAAGTCGTTCGGGTCGGATCTTCGGGTCGAGCTCAGCGACGGCGATCCAGCGCAGCGCCTGATCCCGGTCGGCCGCGACCCCGGCGAGCGCGTTGGCCAGGGTCTTGCGGCGCCGCTGGAAGCAGGTCCGGACCAAGCGCAGGTACTCGCTTGGATCCGCGACCTCACCCAGCGCCGTTGGCCGAGGCTCGAGCCGAACCACCGCCGAGTCGACCCGCGGCGGCGGCAAGAAGCAGCCGCGACTGACGGCGCAGACCCGAGAGATCCGGCGCACGCGGGACAGGGCCGCCGTCACCCCGCCGTAGCGCTTGCTGCCCGGCTCGGCGCACAGTCGGTCGGCGACCTCGCGCTGGACCATGACGATCCACGGGCCGGTGATCGGGCTGTGCTCGAGCAGCGCGAACAACAGCATGCCGGTGAGCTGGTACGGCAAGTTGCCAACCACCGCGGGCGGGCGCTGGCCTGCTTCGATCAGCGGTTGGGCGATCGCGGCATAGTCGAAGCGGACCGCGTCGGCCTCGTGGAGCACGAACTGTGGCTGTGCACCAAGCTCGGCCCGCAGCACGACGCACAGATCCCGATCGCGCTCGATCGCCTCGACGCGGGCGCCGGTCGCGAGCAGGTGGGCGGTGAGCGTGCCAAGGCCCGCGCCGATCTCGATGACCGTGCGGCCGGGCCCGGCCTTTGCGGCGGCGACGATCTCGTAGTGGATCTCGCGCTCGTGCAGGAAGTTCTGGCCCCAGCTCTTGCGCGGCGACAGACCGTGGCGGCGCAGCAGCTCGGCGGGAGACGGGATCTGTGGCTGGGTCATGTCACCGCGGCCTCGGGTTCTTGGCCAACCTCATCAATAGCAAGGCTCGACTGCACATCGACTCGCGCCGTCCAGCCCGCCTCGACCTGGGCGGCGGCAGCGGCGGCGATCATCGCGGCGTTGTCTCCACAGTAGCGAAGCGGGGCGGCGACCAGGCGAAAGCCCTCGCTGGCGGCGACCTGCTCGAAGCGCGCGCGCAGGCCCGCGTTGGCGGCGACGCCACCGACGAGGTGGACGCGATCACACCCGCGGGCTCGCCTCGCCGTGCAGGTCTTGGCCACCAGCACATCGACGACGGCGGCTTGAAACGACGCGCAGAGATCCTCGAGCTGGGCGCGCGAGTTGGGTTGACCCTCACGCTCGAGGTGCACGGCGACCGCCGTCTTGAGGCCCGCGAACGAGAAGTCGAGATCGTTGCTGTTGATCATCGCGCGAGGGAACGCGACGGCGCTCGGGTTGCCGGCGGCGGCCAGCTTGTCGATGATCGGGCCGCCCGGGTAGGACAGGCCGAGCAGCTTGCCGACCTTGTCGAACGCCTCGCCCGCCGCGTCGTCACGGGTGGCGCCAAGGATCTCGTAGTCACCGAAGCCGCGAACGTGGACGAGCTCGGTGTGACCACCCGAGACGAGCAGCGCGAGGTGAGGCGCAAACGGCTCGGGGTCGCGGCGATCATCGCCGATGAAGGCCGAGAACAGGTGACCCTGCATGTGGTGGACGCCGTGGAGCGGCAACCCGGTTGCGAGCGCGAGGCCCCGGGCGGCCTGGACACCGACGAGCAGCGCGCCGACGAGGCCCGGCGAGTCGGTGACGGCGAGCGCGTCGAGCTGCTGGCCAAGGCGTGTCGGCTCGAGTCCAGCCTGCTCGATCGCCGCGCGGATCACCGAGGTGATCGCGTCGAGGTGATGGCGACTCGCGAGCTCGGGTACGACGCCGCCAAACTGGGCGTGGATCTCGATTTGTGACGCGACGACGTTGCTGCGCACCCGCAGCCCGTCAACCACGGCGGCGGCGGTTTCGTCACAAGACGACTCGATCGCGAGCACGCGTGCCATGTTGAAGTTCCTGGTCGCTCGACTCGAGCGTGGACGAGCGCAGCCCGGCCAACGAGCCGTGCGCGCGCTTAGTTGCCCAGCTCGCGCTCCAAGCGGGTGACCGAGGTCTTGACCGCGGCGGCCTGCCTGCCGTTGGGGGACAGCTCGAGATACCGCTGGTAGGCCTCGAGCGCGCCTTGCTTGTCGTCGGCGACCTCGAGCAGGGCGCCGAGTGTGGAGAAGATCTCGGGGAGCTCGGGGTCGGCCATCTTGGCCCGACGTGTCGCGGCCAACGCCTCGTCGATCTTGCCTTCGTTGACCAGGATCTCGGCGCGCAGCAACAGCGCTGGGGCATGGTTGGGCGCGACTTCGAGGATCTCGCCGATGATCTCGATTGCCTTGTCCTTGCGGCCGAAGCCCTTGAGGAAGTTGCGGGCGGTCTTGAGCTTGTCCTCGATCTCGGTGAGCTGTGCCTCGGTGAGCTCGCCGTGGGTGGGTTCGGCCGTGTCGGCCTCGCCGCCCTCGTCGGACCCCGCGGCGTCACCGTTCTCAGGTGGGGCTGCAGCTGTGTCCGCCACGGGGTTGGTTCCGGCGTCGGACGCTTCAAGCTCCGCTTTGCCCGTGTCTGCCTTTTCCAAAGGCTTGGTGTCTGGAGGCTTGGGGTCGGCGCGCGTGGTGGCGTCACCGTTGTCGCTGGCACCGCCGCCGAAGATCTGATCCTTGAACGCGACCCCGGCGACGATCACCGCGATGACGGTGGCCGCCGCGATCCAGAGCCCAGCCTTGGATGAGCCCTCATCGCCAGCCGTGGGCGGGGTCATGTCGGGGGACTCGATGCCAACGTCGACGGGCGTCTCGTAGTCGCGGACGAGCGCGGGGACCTTCTCGGTTGATAGCGCCGACTCGCGCCGTAGTGCGTCGCCGTCGTCGGCTTGGGGGCGCGCTCGCCTTGCGATGAGTGACTCGTGGGCCGGCTCGGCGATCTTGACTTCGAACGAGGCGAACTCGTCGTCTTCGCTCGCCGCCGCCGGTGTGGCGGGCAGCGGGGCGGGCGTGGACGCGGGCGGGGGAGCGCTCGAAGTCGCGGGGGTTGGCTCGCGATCGCGGCGGCCGATCTCGCCAGAGGTGGCGCTGCGCTCGGTGGAGTCGATCGCCCACGCGGGCGGCTCGTCGCTGACCGGCTCCGCGCTGCTGACAGGGGCCTCGTTGGCCGCGGGCTCCGGCGTCTCGTCGTCCGGCGGCTCGTCGCCTGGCGCCTCGATGATCGGGGTCCCGTCGAGGGGGGTGTCCGCTACTGGCGACGCCGGCTTGTCGGGCTTTGGACCAAAGTCGAGACCGAGCTCGGCGAGGCTTGGTGGCTTGCGCCAAGACTCGGTTCGCGGGGCGGGGCTCGCGAGCCGGCGCGGCTCGGGTTGGCGCGACGCGGGGTTGCTCGGAGGCGTGAACGCCCGACCTGGCGCAGAGTCGCTGCGAGCGCTGGGGGCCACGGGGGCCGACGCGCCGACCGCTGTGCGGTGATCGGTGGCGAGCTGCGCGGCGCTCGACTGCGCGGCTTCAACCTCGGCCTCGCTGGCTTGCGCGTCCACGTCGTCGTCGTCGTCGTCGTCGTCGTCACCTTCTTTAACGACGGGAGCCGGGCGTGGCGCGAGAAACATCGACTCGGTCTGGCTGCGGCTGCGCTGGCGCTGATCCACCATGCGCACCGCCTCTTCGACCGACGCGGCGACCAGCGGTTGCGCGTTGTCGCTGTTGTTTTCGCTGTCGTCGTCGTCGTCGTCGTCGTCGCTGACGACAGGGCTCGGCAATGGACTGAGCCCAGAGTGTTCCGAGCGACGCAGCGCCGCGGCTTGATCTTCCGCCTCTCGACGATCGACCTCGGCGATGACCCGCTTGCGCGCGGCCTCTTCTTGCTCGATCCGATGCTTCGCCGCTTCGAGCTGACGGCGCTGGGGATCGTCGGGGCCGGGATCAATCGCTTCTGTGTGGGCGAACGCGCCGCTGTCGCTGGCCGAGTCGACGATGTCGGCGAGCTTGCGATCGAGGGCCTGAAGATGATCGGGTGCCCGCGGCCGGGGAGGGGGCTCGGGGAGGCCGCCGGGGATCGGTGGCAGCGGCTCGTCATCGACGGGCAGCCCCGTGTCGGCGGCCGAAGGCGGTGGACTCCACGCGCCGCTGATGCTGCTGAGCCGCAAGTTGAGCGCCGAGTTGGAGGCGTCGGGCGTGGGCTGGGGCTCGCCGACGTCTCCGCCGTTCTCGAGCGCTTGGAAGCGGTTGGCGATGTCCCGAAACATCGGGTCATCGTCATCGTCGTCATCGTCGACGTGAGGATCGTGGAGGGGTGTGAGCCCCTCGCCGAGCGAAGGGGTCTCGTCGGGCAGCCCCGCGACGAGGCCGTCGCCTTCGAGGGGCGGCGCGGTCTGGTGCGGGTAGCTTGGCATCGGGGGCACCTCGACCGGGACCGCGTGGGGCCCAGACTCGTGGGTGACCTTGGCCGGCTTGAAGAACGAAGAGGTGCTGGTGGGGACGTCGCCCCAGGCCTCGAGCTGCAGCGCGGTGTGGCTGTCGCCCAGGCGAATCTCGCTCGAGTCGTGGTCGAGCGCGGGCGAGAGCAGGCCCTGGAAGAACAGGGTCGAGATCGCCTCGAGGGCCTCGAGGTCATCTTTGCCGGTCTCGTCGACGACTTCGATGATCGTCCGACGGCCGTCGAAGCGCCGCAGCACCTCCTGCAGCTCGGGCGACAACAGATCATCGGGCAGATCTGCGATCGCGGCGCGGTCGACCCCCAGGACCTCGTCGAGCGCGGGCAGCTGCTCGAGCAGCCGGCCCCACTCGTCGACCCGGCGCATGCCCTCCATGAGCAGGCCTTGGGTCGACTCTTTGATCACCGGGTTGCGGTTGATGTTCTTGAACTCGACCGCGAAGCTGCCATCGGCGAGACCGAGCAGCCGGTACACCGCTTGTTCGGCCTGCAACCGGCCCATCTCGGCGTCGATGATCGTGCCGTCGCGAAACCAAATTGTGGCTTCGCCAAGGTCGGTGTCGAAGTCGATCGTGCCGCTCTTGCGAGAGATCTCGATGGTCTGAAACAGGTCGACCACGGCCATGTCGGCGAGGTGACCCGTGAACTTGGTCCGCGCCGCGTTCTTGCTCTCGAGCTTCTCTCGCTGCTTGCGCTGCATCAGCATGCGCAGGCGGGTCGTTACCTCTTTAATATAGATGGGCTTGACGAGGTAATCCTCGACCCCGAGCTCGAGGCCGCGGACCTTGTCTTCGATCGCCTTGGCCGAGGTCAGGAACACGAAGGGGATGCCGGCCCACTTGGCGTTCTTCTTGACCTCCGTACAAAAGGCGAAGCCATCTTGGCCAGGCAGGCGCGTGTCCGAGATGATCAGATCCGGCTCGCCATGCTCGAGCACGAGCAGCGCCTGATCGATGTCTTCGGCAGTGGTCACAGAGAAGCCTGCCTTGCGCAGGCTTACCTCGAGCACCCGTCGACTGCGGGTGTCGCCGTCGACCAACAGTAGGTTTTGCCTCGGCAAATTAGGTCGGGCTCCTCCAGAAGAGCGGCGGATCGTGGCCGCACGACCAAACCAAGGCACCATAGCAACGCCGCCGGACGGGCCGCAAGCCGGAGGTCCAGGTGGCCCGCGAGTCCGTGGAGGGGCGGACTCGCGCCCTACACGCTATTCAGGCATGGTGGCCCGCCAGTAGACTTTTAGGGGGTCAGGGGTCCGCATGCGAACAGCCAATCAAAGCTGGTTCGGTCGGCCGCGGGGGCCCGGGTCCTTCTAGTAGGTTGAGTGGGAGACTTCGGGTAGGGTCGCGCATGGCCTGGAAATCGCGGTTTCGGGCGCGACCGGCGACCGTGGGCTTGATCGCCCTGTGCGGGTGCGCATTCGTGGCCTGCGTGGTGGCCGTGGTCTTGCGGTCGCCAGAGCCAGTTTCAGCGCTCCGCCAGAGCCTGTGGATGCTGCCCGACGCCGAGCTGTTGGAGCGCGCTGGGGCTCTGACGGCGACACGAATCTGGCTAGATGAACAGTGGTGGCGCGTGCTCACAGCCGGCTTTTTGCATGGATCGTGGCTGCACTTCGGCCTGAACATGCTGGGTCTGTGGACGGTGGGCGAGTGGGCGGAGAAGGCGTGGGGGCGGTGGCGGATGCTGGCGCTGTTCCTGGTCTCGAGCGTGGGTGGGTGTTTGAGCTCGCTCGCGTGGGCCGAGGCGCCGATGGTGGTCGGGGCATCGGCGGGGATCTTTGGTGTCGCGGGGGCGCTCGTCGTCGCGCGGGCTTGGGGGTGCGCGCAGGTGCAGGCGGCGTTGGAGCCGATCTCTGCTCGGGTGTTGGGATTCTGGCTGGGGTTTTGGCTGGCGGTTGGCGCGGCGTTGCCGCTGGTGTTCGACAACTCGCCGCTCGCCCAGGCCGGGCATGTCGGTGGGCTGGTGTTTGGGTGCGCGATGGGGTGGGGGCTCTCTCTCTCTCCAGAACGTCGTTCCTGGCGAGTTGCGAGCGGCGTTGCGGTGATCGGTGGGCTCGCGGCCGTGACGGTGGCGTCACATGCGCCAACTTGGCGGACGAACTACCACGTGTTCACACACTTGGACTTGGGCGCGCAGCAGCTGGCGGCCGAGCGGTACGATGAGGCGGTCGAGCACTACACGGCTGCGCTCACGCTTGCGGCCGATGATGTCCAGGATAACGCGATCGCATACACGTTCGCCGAGGAAGGGGTCGAGCTGGGTTGGGCGGAGATGCTGGTTCGCAGGGCGCTCAGGGTTGAGCCCGAGGAGCCGAACTATCTCGATACGTTGGGGTGGATTCAGTGCAAGCGAGGCTTCGTGGATGACGGGCGGGCCACGCTCGAGCGCGCGCGGTTGTTGACGGACGAGGACATTCCAGAGATCGCCGAGCATATCGAGCGGTGCGACCTGGTGAGTGGCGAGGACTGAGTGTTTCACGTGGAACCGCGTGTGTGCTGGTGTTGATGTTTGGTTGCTTGGTTGTTTGCGGGGGTGTGATTGGCCGATGAGGGGCCGCGCACGGGCTGCAGACGGCCTCAACCCGGCTAGGTCTACTCCAGTCTCGTGACCCCGCTTCCTCTCGTGTCTTCTCATTGGCCCGACGTTGCTTCTCTTCGTTAGTCTCCACGTGCGTAGATACGCCGGGTTGAGGCCGTCTGCGGCCTTGTGTGCGCTCTGCGTTCCTGGGGCCTGGCTCCGCTCTGGGTCGGAGGGGGGTCTTGTGGGGGAGCGGCGGCAGCCTCGCTTTGGAGGAGGTTTTGCGGAGGCCTTCGTCGGACGGCTTCGCTGAAGCACTCTGTGGACCCCATTCGACCTGCGGAGGTGGATGCGGAGACCTCCAGAGTTCGGAGTTCAGTGCCCGGAGGGTGGTCTTGTGGGGGGGCGGCGGCAGCCTCGCTTTGGAGGAGGCTGCCGCGGGGGCCTTCGTCGGACGGCTTCGCTGAAGCACTTTGTGGACCCCATTCGGTGGGGCGGCTCGACCTGCGGAGGTGGATGCGGAGACCTCCAGAGTTCGGAGTTCAGTGCCCGAAGGGTGGTCTTGTGGGGGAGCGGCGGCAGCGTCGCTTTGGAGGAGGCTGCCGCGGGGGCCTTCGTCGGACGGCTTCGCTGAAGTACTTTGTGGACCCCACTCGGTGGCGCGGCTCGACCTGCGGAGGCGGATGCGGAGACCTCCAGAGTTCGGAGTTCAGTGCCCGGCAGAGGTGAGCGTCGAGCGGAGTGCGGAGGCGGCGGAGCCGCGGGAGCCTCACTTCGGAGGAGCCTTTCGCGGAGGCCTTCGTCGGGCTTCGCTGAAGCCCTTTGCGGACCCCATTCGGTGGCGCGGCTCGAGCCCGACTTCAGGAGCATGGTCCGGAGTCTCGGGGAGCCCAATGTCGGCCCCCAGTGCTCGAGGAGGAGAGCTGGGTCGACCTGTGTTCCACGTGGAACACCTCGAGGCCCACTGGCCTGGCTGAGGTGCCAAGATGCCCCGATGCCCCCCGCTAGAGTGGTAATCAGGTTGAAGTCGCGCCTCACTTTGGGCCTTCAGCTGAGCCCCGGTAGGTCGTCTGCCTCTTCTGGGGGCAGCGGTGCGCAAGCGGGAACGGTGCGTTCGGCTCAGCTCCGGTAGGCCGCCCGGGACTCTGTGTGGGTCAGTTGGATGACCTCACGGACAGGGGTGACCTCGCAAAGGTCGGAGACCCTGCGAGGTAGGGACCTGCTCTGTTGTGCTCCGTTGGGAAGGCTGGCGACGGCTCGAGTGCTCCGTCGCCTTGTTCTGACCTCCCCCAGAAGATCTCCTTCCAGTCTTCCCGAGGGCCTGCACGCCGCCCCTGCGCGCCCGCTGGAGCGCCGAGCAGGTTGGAATTGCGTCAGGTGCGTCTGACCCCACACCTGCCGTTGTCGCTCGGCGCTCAAAGTACGCCCGATAGCTTCGGGCTCGGTCCTAGCCAGGAACGGCCCCTGACGCCCCTGACGGCGCGACTTCAACCTGATGGGCGCTCTAGCGGGGGCGCATCTTGGCACCTCAGCCTTGCGAGTGGGCCTCGAGGTGTTCCACGTGGAACACAAGTCGATTCAGCTCTCCTCCTCGAGCACTAGGATCCGACACTGGGTGGCTCCCCCGAGACTCCGGACCATGCCGGACCATGCTCCTGAAGTCGGGCTCACTGAACTGGGGAGGTCTCCGCACTCTGACCTCCCCAGGTCACTGAGCTCCACCCGGTTCCAACCTCCACAGATCTCCCAACCCGGTCCCAGCCTCAGCAGGTCCCTCACCTCCCAGGGTCTCCGAGCTTTGCGAGGTCACCCCTGTCCGTGAGGTCATCCAACTGACCCACACTGAGTCCCGAGCGGCCTACCGGGGCCGCTGCCCAGACGAAGCAGACGACCTACCGGGGTTCAGCCGACCAGCAGAGTCCCGAGCCTGCAGCCCGTGTCGGCAAGCATCCAGAGGTCCGACCGACCGGCATCCACGCACGAGCGACGAGCGATCAAGAGACGCGCATGAGGTCCCCTCGCCAAGAGCCCGGTCCAGTCTCAGCGCCGCTACCTCAATTGAGGAGCCGCAGCTCGGCCTCGAGCAAGCGCCGGATCGCGGCGGTGCCACCGCACACGTAGAGCCGCCGAATCAGCGGCTCGAGCAAGCCTGATCGACGACATCTATTTTTGCCGGTCAACGACAACTAGAACTGCCGGTGCAGACCAGCCAATCGCGCGCGCGACGCTGGGGTTCAGGAGCCCACAGCGTGGTCACGGACGAACAAGTACGGCAGCTCCTGAAGTGCGGCTCGAGCCGCGCCCCTCGTCCGCAAGCGATGGGTTCCACAAAGAGCTTCAGCGGACCCGTCCGACGAAGGCCTCCACAATAGCTGCCGCCGCTCCCCCACAAGAGCCCCCTCCGTCCCAGAGCGGAGCCAGGCCCCAAGAACGCAGAGCGCACACAAGGCCGCAGACGGCCTCAACCCGGCGTATCTACGCACGTGGAGATGAGCGAAGAGAAGGGCGGTC
The DNA here is from genome assembly GCF_000737335.2 of Enhygromyxa salina. GTDB lineage: Bacteria > Myxococcota_A > Polyangia > Nannocystales > Nannocystaceae > Plesiocystis > Plesiocystis salina_C. Next base: position 32,907 of record NZ_JMCC02000071.1, read on the forward strand.
GGGCCAATGAGAAGACACGAGAGGAAGCGGGGTCACGAGACTGGAGTAGACCTAGCCGGGTTGAGGCCGTCTGCAGCCCGTGCGCGGTCCCCCATCGGCCAATCACACCCCCGCAACCAACCAAGCAAGCAACCGACGGATGCACCAGGACCCTCAGACGGAAGCCCCAGCCTCACCAGCGCCCACTGTTCCACGTGGAACATTCTCCACGCCCACGGCCGACCACCGGTCCCCGTCGACCCGGCCCAACACACGAACGCCCTCAGGCGGAACCTCCCCCGCTCCAAGGTGCAGACAAATCATGCCACCCGGACGCACCCAGGGTCGCGCCTCGGCGACCCAGCGCTCGGGGGCAAACACCGCCCGCGCACTCGCGGCGTCAAATCCAGGTTCCAGCGCACCGCCCTCGATCGGCTTCCACTTTCCCGCCTCCACACGCCCACGCAGCACCTTCGCGTCTTGCCGGCCGATCCTCGCGAGCGCCAGCTCGAGCCCGCTCGCTCGCTTGGCCCGAGGTTCGACGAGCACGAGCCGAACCTCGAGCCACGCGGCCAGAACCAATCCCGGGAAGCCGCCGCCACTGCCAACGTCGAGCCAGCGGCCGCCGCCGATCCCCAATCGTTGCGCGAGCGCGACCACCTGAAGCGCCTCGACAATATGCGAGTTCAGCGCCGCCTCATCTGCGCGGCCCGTCAGGTTCATCGAGCGCGCATAAAACTTGAAAAAGTCTTTTAATATCAGTAGTTTATCTATGCGCCCCGTCGTCGCCTGTAGCCCGAGTTGCTCACACGCATCACGCAGTACTGCCTCGCTCACGGCGAGCATCTTGCCACGTTCGTCTCTGACCGGTTGGATCGCCGCTCGTGACTCCACGAGTTTCGCCGCCCTCGCCGGGCAACCACGCGCTCGACGAGCGGCTTCGGGTCGCGCTCGAGCGCGAGCGTGAACAGGCGCTCGAGCGTCGATGCCCCGCGCCAACCGAGCGGCGTGGACTTCACTACCGGCTTGGAGATCGCGAGGTCGTCAGCTTCTGCAGCAACGACTATCTGGGTCTGGCCGAGGAGCGACCCCCTGCGCCACTGCAACCTTCGGGAGCGGCGGCGTCACGCCTGGTGTGTGGTGACATGCAAGTCCACCGCGACATCGAGCATCGGTTTGCAACCTCGATGGGCTTCGAGGACGCGGTCCTGTTTCCGAGCGGGTTTCAAGCCAACGTGGGTGTGCCGGCGTCGCTGCTGCAGGCCGGCGACCTCGCCTACAGCGACGCGCTCAACCACGCCAGCCTGATCGACGGACTGCGGCTGAGCAGCGCGACGCGACGGATCCTCGGGCACCTCGAAGCGCCACCTCGTGCCGAGCCGGCCGCGGTCCGCTGGTGGTTCGTCGAGTCAGTGTTCTCCATGGATGGCGACGGCCCCGCGCTGGCGGACCTGGACACCCACCTCGCGCTGGGCGGGTGCGTGTATCTGGACGAGGCCCACGCGCTTGGCCTGTACGCAAACGGTCGGGGCCGCGCCGCTCAAATGTCGCATCGGCCGACGATCCTCGTCGCTCCGCTGGGCAAGGCGCTCGGCTGTGCCGGCGCGTTTGTCTGCGCGTCCTCGCAGGTTTGCGCGTGGATACGCGGACATGCCCGGGCCTTCGTGTTCACCACGGGGGTCTCGCCCGTCCTGATCCCCCGAATCGCCCACGCGCTCGAGCTCGTCGCGGGGCCCGAGGGGGATCGGCGGCGTGAGCTGCTGTGGCGCAACGTCGAGGCGCTGCGAACCCTGCTTGGCGAGCGCGCGGGGCTGGGCGGCTTGGAGCGCCATGCCTCGCCGATCCTGCCGGTCTTGGTTGGTGACAACCGGCGCGCGCTCGCGCTGTCGGCCGAGCTGCTGGACCGCGGGTGGCATGTCCAAGCGATCCGGCCGCCGACCGTCCCCGAAGACGGCGCCCGGCTGCGGATCACCGTGAGCGCGGCGCACGAACCACAGACGGTCGAGCGGTTCGCGCGAGACCTCTGCGAGCTGTTGGATCGCCACGGCTTGGCCAGCGCGAGCTCGAGGTGCGAGCCATGAGCGAGCGCGTGTTCCTCGTCGGCACCGACACCAACGCTGGCAAGACCATGGTCGCCTGCGCGCTGCTGCGCTCGGCCGCGCGGGGGGGGATCCGTGTGGTCCCGTTCAAGCCAGCGGAGTCTGGGCCGGCCGGCCCCAACAGTGACCGCGCCCGCCTGTTGGCGGCCTCGGTGCTCGATCGCGGCGAGCTCGACGAGCTCTCACCGCTGAGGTGGCCCAAGCCGATCGCGCCGGGCCTCGCTGATGACCCCAATCCGTTCTTGGGTCGTGGCTCGTCCGTCAGCGACGTCGAGTCGATGCTTGGCCGAGCCCGGTGGGCATTGGCCCGGCTCGAGCAGCGCCACGAGGCGCAGATCAGCTTGGTCGAGGGGGCCGGCGGTCTGCTGGTGCCGATGCCCGGGGGCAGCTGGCTGCCGGATTGGATCTCGGGCCTGCGGGCGCGGCCGCTGATCGTCGCTCGCGCCGGGCTGGGGACGATCAACCACACGCTGCTCACGATCGAGTCGCTGCGGATCCGCGAGCTCGAGCCCTGCGGCTTCATCTTCACCCAGTTGCTCGCCCGCGACGACCCGTCGCGCTCGCACAACGCCACGGTGATCGAGCAGCGCAGCGGTGTGCCCTGCCTGGGCAGCCTGCCGTTCCTTGGCCGTCCGCCGGTCTTCCCCGCCGACGACACCTGGCTGGTCCCAGACTTTTGGTCGCGGCTGCTGGGGTCGTGGACGGGCGTGACGTAGTCCCCCGACTTTTGGTCGTGGCTGCTGGGGTCGTGGACGGGCTTGGCGTAGTCTGCGGGAGTGTCGTCGCGCAGCGTGACCCTCACGTTGGCCCTGGTTGGGCTGCTCATGACCTCCGTCGCCTGCAAGGGGATCGAGCCGCCCTATCCGCCGGGGCAGGTGCCCGAGGTCAACGCGCTGATGCTGGCGACCGCGCCCGCGTTGCAGTCGATTCAGGTCCCGCGCGCGAAGGTACGCCAGGGGGGGGGCCCCGCCGCGAGCTTGATGTTGGTCGCCCAGGCGCCGGCCCGGTTCAGCGGGACGATCCAGATCTCGGGCAACGAATTGGTCACGCTGGTCGTGAACGAAGACGAGTACGGCCTGCGCTGGGTCGGCGCGCGCGAGGGCGCCAAGTCGCTGACACCCGGCTACTACTCTGGGCCCCCGTCGCGCTGCGCAGTCGAAACCTTGCTTGGTGTCAGCCTCGAGCCCGAGGCCTTCGTCGAGATGATCCTAGGTGGCGCCCCGCTGATCGACGGGCCGCACCAAGTCCTGGATCGCAAGTGGGACCGCAAGGCCGGACGCGAGCGCCTGCGGATCGCCAATGATCGCTACGAGCAAGAGCTGTCCTTCGCGTGGATCGACAAGCCCAACGCGGCCAACGGCCACTGGCAATTTGCGGGGGCCAGCCTGTGGGCGGTGGGCAGCGGGGGGGCGCCCACCTGGCTGTGGACGATCAGCCACGAAGAGCTGCACATGGTCGACGGGGCGGTCTTGCCGGCCAAGACCCAGATCCGTCAGCCCAAGCCGAACGGTCGGGGCGAGGCGGTGATCAACGTGAGCTTCCAAAAGCAGGTGCCCAACCCTCAACTCGGCGGCGAGCTGTCCGCCGATCCACCGCCCGATGACGCTGGGCCCGGCGGCGAAGACGGGGCCAACGCGGGTGACGAGTGGGACGACGACTGGGGCGACGACGCGGACCCAGCGGGTGGTGACAGCGACGATGGCAGTGTGGATGCAGGCGCCGACGCGGAGCCGCGTCCGCCAGCGATTCCGGTTCAGTTTGTCGGCAACCCGACGGGTCTGACCCCGCGGGGGGATCTGTGCGCGGGGCGCTGACGTGAAGATCTCTGGGCTCTACGCGATCCTCGATCTCCCCGGCCGCCACTCGCTCGCGCCCGCGACGGTGCTAAACGCGTTGATCCTTGGCGGCGCGAGCGTCATCCAGCTGCGCTCGAAGCACGCGCCCTTGGAGCCAGAGTTGGTGGCTGCGCTCGGGCGCCAATGCATGGCGGCGGGTGTCCCGATGATCCTCAATGACGAGCTCGAGCTGGCCGAGCGCCGGATCCCCGGGGTCGCTGGCGTGCACCTTGGACAGGGGGATCTCTCGCGGCTCGGGCTCCCGAGCGAGGGTCGAAGCGACCGGCGATCGAGCTTGCGCGCAGCCGGCCTGTGCCTGGGGATCTCGACCCACGACCTACGCCAGCTGCGCGTTGCGATCGACGAACTCGCGCCGGACTACGTTGGCTTTGGTCCCGTGTTCTCGACTGCGAGCAAGCCCGATCACGACCCCGTGGTCGGCCTCGAGGCGCTGGCCCGCGCCTGCGTGCTGTCGCAGGTGCCCGTCGTTGCGATCGGTGGTGTGAACCTCGACAACGCAAAAGCCCTCTCGCGCTGTGGTGCCGCTTCGATTGCGTCGATCGGCGCCGTCGCGGGACCGAGCGCGGCGGTCATCCGCGAACGAACATTCGCGCTCTCTCGGGCGTTCGCAGGTGTGCTGAATAGCCAGTGATCCAAGTGGCAATCTTCGAATGCCACGACAACGATGTCGTGCTTTGGCTGGGGGCTCGACCCCACGCCAAAAATATCGCCGCCAAAAAATCGCCAAAAATTTGCAGAGCCGCAGATCCGTGTCCAAATCAATTGCATGGACTATGTGCGCAGCGCTGCAGGGACTCGGGTGCCCAAGCTGACCGCTGGGGCCAAACGTGGACTGCGAACCGGCCCATTGCCAAGCGTGCCTTGGCGGGCGTTGGACCGGCGCAGCGCCAGCCTCGAGCATTACCTTCCGCTCTGGTTGCTGACTGCGTTTGGGCTGCTGGCTGGCATTCAATACTTGTTGCTGTACTGAACTCGCTCAGCCTTCATAGCCGCGCACGGCCTGCATGACTTCATCGTCGCTGAGGATGTGATCCGTCGCCTTGGCGGCGTCGAACACATGCTTCACCAGACCGTCGTTGGGCGTGATCCCCCGGTGTAGTAACCAATAGCGGACGTTGGACTCGCCGGACATGAAGCCGATCTCGATGCTCTGCTGCTTCCCGAACCAGTTGGCTGGGACCCCGCTGTAGATCCGATCCGCGAGGTCGTCGTCGCCCTTGTTCATGGCCTTGATGACGGCCGCGGCGTGGACACCGGTGGCCGTTCGGAACGCGTCGGCGCCGACCAGCGGGTATTGAGGGTGGATCGGCACTTCGCAGGCGTGGGCGACGGCCTCGCACCAGGGCACGAGCTTGCTGAGGTCGTGGTCCGGCAGCTCACCGAGCAGCTTGAGGTTCATGAGCGTGAGGTCGAGCGAGGCGTTGCCGACCCGCTCGCCGATCCCGAGCGCGGTGCCATGAATGCGGTCAGCGCCGGACTCGAGCGCGACGATGTTATTGGTGACACCGAGGCCACGGTCGTTGTGACCGTGCCAGTCGATGCCGACGTCCGGGGCGCGGATCGTCTCGAGCAGTAGGCGGGTGAAGCTGACGAGATCCTCGACCCCGGCCGGCGTGGCGTGGCCAACCGTGTCGCACAGGCACAGCCGCTTGACGCCATGTTCGACGGCGCAGCGGAACAGCTGGTCGAGCACGGTGGGCGTCGAGCGGGTCGTGTCCTCGGTGACGAAGCACATCGGGAGCCCGCGCTTTGCGCACAGCTCGGCCGCCAGGATCGTGCGCTCGAGCAGGGTCGAGACCTCCCAGTTCTCCGTGTAGAGGCGGATCGGACTCGAGCCCAAGAATGCGTAGACCCAGATCTCTTGGCCGGTCGCGTCGGCGATGTCGGCGACGGCGTTGATGTCCCGCTCGTGGGTTCGGGCCGCGCAGGCGTACTCGATGCCAAGCTGCTCGCGCTCGGCAAAGTTGATCAGGGCGGTCACGTCGGCGATCGCCCGCGGCCCCGCGCCTGGCAGGCCGAGGTCCGCGGCGTCGATCCCCAAGGCCGCCGTGAGCCGCAGGATCTCTTGCTTCTCTTCGAGCGAGGGATCCCGGACCGAGGGCGACTGGATCCCGTCGCGCAGGGTCTCGTCGAAGAAGCTGATCTTGCGGTGGACCAGCGGACTCAGCGGCCCCCGCCGATTGCGGCTGTTCCAGTCGTAGACCAGATCGGCGGCGCGGGGCTCACGAAGGTCGTCGGGGGTTGGCTGAGTCGGATGGTCCGGCATGGTCATTGTCCTGTTCCGGTGGTGCGGCTCCGGGCGTCAACGAAGCATCAGCAGCGCTCGAGCACCAGCGCGATGCCCTGGCCGCCGCCGATGCAGGCGGAGCCAACGGCGTACTTGCCCTCGCGGCGACGCAGCTCGTGGGCGAGGTGGGCGGTGATCCGCGACCCCGAAGCCCCGAGCGGGTGACCCAGGGAGATCGCCCCGCCGTCGACGTTGACCTTGGCGCGGTCGAGCTCGAGCTCTTTTTCGCAGGCCAGGTACTGCGGCGCGAAGGCCTCGTTGATCTCGATCAGGTCCAGCTCGGCCAGGCTCAGACCGGCGCGATCGAGGGCGCCGCGGATCGCCGGGACCGGGCCGATGCCCATGATCTTTGGATCGACGCCCGCGACATGCCACTGGACCAGGCGGGCGAGCGGCGTGAGGTTGTGGGCTTTGACGGCCGCTTCGCTGGCCAGCACGATCGCCCCAGCCCCGTCGCAGATCCCCGAGGCGTTGCCGGCGGTCACGACCCCGGTCTTGCCAAACGAGGTCCGCAGCTTGGCCAGACTGGCCAAGTCGGTCTCGCGGCGCGGGTGCTCGTCGGTGTCGACCGTGACGCTGCCGCGCCGGCCCTCTATGGTGACCGAGCAGATCTCGGCGTCGAACCGGCCAGCGTCTTTGGCGGCTGCCCACGCCTGTTGGCTGCGCAGCGCATACGCGTCGCATTGCTCGCGGGTGATCCCGTGCTGCTCGGCCAAGTTCTCCGCGGTGCGGCCCATGGCGCAGCCGGCGTAGCTGTCGGTCAGCGAGCTCCACAGCGCGTCTTCGAGCTCTGGGTTGACGCCGAGTCGCGTGCCCCAGCGCAGGCCCCGAGTGACGTGCGGGGCCTGGCTCATGCTCTCGGTGCCGCCGGTCAACACGAGCTCGGCGTCACCTAGCAGGATCTCTTGGGCGCCGTTGACGACCGACTGGAAGCCCGAGCCACACAGGCGATTGACGGTGAGGGCGGGCACGGGGATCGGGACGCCGCTGCGCAGGCCCACGTGCCGGGCCATGTAGATCGCATCGACGGAGGTCTGGGCGACGTTGCCAACGATCACGTGATCGATCGTTGCCGGGTCGACGCCGCCAGCTTCGAGCGCCGCCTTTGCGGCCACGACCTGCAGATCGATCGCCGAGAGATCTTTGAAAGCACCACCAAACGCCCCAAAGGGGGTGCGCTTGGCGCTGACGAGGTAGACGGCACGAGACAGAGGTTTTTTCGCCATTCAAGGCTTAGTATGCCACGCAGCCACCCCCTCTCATTCGAGCCCCGGGGCCCCGCAGCTGCGATCGAGCGGGGCTTACTCACGATCCCGCACGTCATGCAGGCACTCCTCGCCCTCTCGCTGATCTCGAGCACCATCAGGACGGGGCCGGGCGCGGTGGGCGAGACGCACAGTGAGGTCGCGGTTGCACAGGCTCCTCGGCGCGCACCAGCGAGCTCGCCGGGCGCCGGCTTGCATCGCTATTTGCAGCGGCCGGTCCCGCGCAGCGCTCGATTCTTGGATCACGGGGTGATCTCGCTGGCCGCGGCTGGCGGGACCCCGCACATTTACCGCTTGGATCTGCGCGTGGGCCTGTTCGACCACGTGAGCGTGGGCGTGACGGCGAACTGGTTGCCGGGCCAGCGCGCGCCGCAGGTCTGGCCGGTCGGGGCGATCGCGATCTGGCGCTGGCGCGGGGTGAGCGGACTTGGCGTTGAAGTGGGCGGGCACTATCGGCCGGTGTTGTTTCCGTCGGTCGACCCGGAGGTGCACTTTGTCCCGCAGACCCAGCTGGGGTTGGCGAGCGTGGTGCTGTCGTCGGGGCTGTTCTCGGCCGGGCTCGACTTCGGCGCCGCGCACACCCGGATCCCCGTTGTCGACCCGAATGACGGCCTGTCGTTTCGACGCCGCGCGGTGTTTGGCGGCGGGGCGTTTGCTCGGGTCGGCAACCGCCGCGCGGGCCTGACCGCCGACGCGCTCGCGGTGCTCGGCCCGGAGCCGCTGCTGGTGTTCGAGCTGGCCGTCGAGCTGCGCTTTGGTGCGTTCGAGGACCGCCCGCGCGGCGGCTGGCGCGAACTCTGACAGCCGGTCGGCGCCCGAGTATGGTCTGGCCATCATGGCTCGCCGCACCGCTAGCTCGGCCGAAGAAGCGTGGAAAGAATCGTCGCAGATCGACGAGGCCGAGCTGGGCTGGGATCTCGACAATCCCGTGCGTCCGGCGATCGCGGCGGACCGACCGTTCACGCTCGTCAGCGAGTTCGAGCCGGGCGGCAGCCAGCCACAGGCGATCGCGGAGCTGACCTCGGGGCTCGAGGGTGGGGACCCCGCGCAGGTGCTGCTTGGGATCACCGGCTCGGGCAAGACCTTCACGATCGCCAACGTGATCGCCAAGGTCCAGCGGCCCACGCTGATCCTGGCCCACAACAAGACCCTCGCGGCCCAGCTCTACAGCGAATTCAAGGCGCTGTTTCCAAATAACGCGGTCGAGTACTTCGTGTCGTACTACGACTATTACCAGCCCGAGGCCTACGTCGCCTCGACCGACACGTACATCGAGAAGGACTCGAACATCAACGAGCAGATCGATCGCATGCGTCACGCGGCGACCTACTCGTTGCTCTCGCGGCGCGACGTGATCATTGTTGCCAGCGTCTCGTGCATCTTTGGTATCGGCTCGGCCGAGGCTTACTACGGCATGGTCGCGCCGATCGCCGTGGGTGAAGAGCTCGATCGCGACGTGCTGTTGCGCCGCTTAGTTGCGATGCACTACGAGCGCAACGACGTCGACTTTCACCGGGGGACCTTCCGCGTGCGCGGCGACGTCGTGGAGATCTTTCCCGCCTACGAAGACGACAGCGCGGTCCGGATCGAGTTCTTTGGCGATGAGGTCGAGGCGATCCGCGAGGTCGATCCGCTGCGCGGGACCTCGCGCGGCGAGATGAAGCGCGTGACCTTGTTCCCGGCCAGTCACTACGTCACGCCGGCCAGCAAGATGCGCTTGGCGATTCAGGGTATTAAAGAAGAGCTGGCCCAGCGACTTCCGCAATTGCGCGAGGACATGAAGCTCGTCGAGGCCCAGCGGCTCGAGCAGCGCTGCATGTTCGACATCGAGATGCTCGAAGAGATGGGCCGCTGCTCGGGGATCGAGAACTACTCGCGGCATCTGTCTGGGCGCAACCAGGGTGATCCGCCGCCCACGCTGATCGACTACTTCCCCGACGACTTCTTGTTTGTCATCGACGAGTCCCACGCGACGATGCCCCAGGTCCGCGCGATGTATCGCGGCGACAATGCCCGCAAGACGACCTTGGTCGAGCACGGGTTTCGGCTGCCGTCGGCGCTGGACAATCGGCCCTTGAAGTTCGAGGAGTTCCAGGAGCGGGTCAAGCAGGTGATCTACGTCTCGGCGACGCCCGGCGACTACGAGCTCGACCAGACCAGCGGGGTCGTGGTCGAGCAGATCATTCGGCCGACGGGGCTGCTCGATCCGCCGATCGAGGTCCGGCCGATCGCCGGGCAGGTCGACGATCTGCTCGATGAGATCCGCGCGCGGGTCGACCGCGACGAGCGGGTGCTGGTCACGACCTTGACCAAGCGCATGGCCGAGGATCTGACCGAGTACTACGCCGATCTGGGGATCCGCGTGCGCTACCTGCACTCCGACGTCGACACGCTCGAGCGCGTCGAGATCATTCGTGATCTGCGGCTCGGTGAGTTTGACGTGCTGGTTGGGATCAACTTGCTGCGCGAGGGTCTGGATCTGCCCGAGGTCTCGCTGGTTGCGATCCTCGACGCGGACAAAGAGGGCTTCTTGCGGGCCGAGCGAAGCTTGATGCAGACCTGCGGCCGCGCGGCGCGGAACCTCGACGGTCGCGTGATCATGTACGCCGATCGGGTGACCGACTCGATGAGCAAGGCGATCGCCGAGACCGAGCGGCGGCGCGCGATCCAATCCACGTACAACGCCGAGCACGGGATCACCCCACGCAGCACCCGGGCCAAGATCTCGCCGATCGAGCAAGACAAGCCGACGCCCGGGGCCGCCCGCGGTCGGACCAAGCGAGGCGCGGGCGCCAACGAGCTGCCGGTTGGGCTCGACCGCGCGGGGGATCAGGACCTGCTGCCGAGCGAGCTGTCCGAGCGGATCGAGGAGCTCGAGCAACAGATGCGCGCGCTGGCGAAGGAGCTGCGCTACGAGGAGGCTGCGCAGCTGCGAGATCGGATCCGCGTGCTCGAGGTCCGCAAGCTGGAATTCACCTAGAGTAGGATCCGGGAGCGTGCAAGACGGCGACAAACAGCGGCTGCGAGGTCGACCCCGCGATGATCGGGAGTCGGTCGAGCGGCAGTACATGACCGAGCTTGGCAAGCGGATCCGCAACGCTCGCGAGACGCGGGGCATGACCCAAAAGCAGGCGGCCCAGGCTGCCGGAATCGCGACCGACATGATCTCCAGGCTCGAGAACGGTCGCTATCAGAGCCCGGGGCTGCGGACGCTGCTGCGGATCGCCGAGGGGCTTGGGGCCGCGGTCTCGGAATTGTTGCCCGACAGCGGCGCCGAGCCGCAGGCGAGCACGGCCGAGCTGTCGCAGCGGGCCCGGATGATCGCGCTTTCACATCGCGCCGAGCCGCGCGACCTCGAGCTGATCGTCGAGATCGCCACGCTGATCGTGAATCGCTAGAACCGCAGGGTCACGCCGCCCAGCCCAGGCGTGACGCGGACGATCGGGCGCGCCTCGTGACCTCGAGACTGTTGGACGTGCTTGGCACGTCGCGCGTGGCGAACGCTCACGAGTCCGACGACCAAGGTGGTGATCGCCAGCCCCGCGCTCACGCCCCCGACCACGGCCGCGCCCAGGGCGTAGCGCTTGTGGGCGCGTCGGTGCGCGTTGGGATCGCCGATCGGAAAGTCGGGCGGGCACGAGTTGTTCTCGAACTGATAGCAGCTGTCGGTCTGAAACCGCTGCCGCTCGCGCTGCGCCAGCAGCCCCAAGCTCAGGGCACCGATCCCACCCGCGCCGCTCAGGCCCACGCCCACCCAGGTTGTGTGGCGCAGCCCGAGCGCGAGCCGGGCGTGGGCGCGGGCGGCCTCGAGCTGGGCCTTGGTCGGACCCGAATTGACGACCGGCTTGGGCCCGGGGTCGCGGGGCAACGCGGGCAGCAGCGCCCGGAGATCCACGACGAGCATCTCGCCCGTCGACAGCTGGTAGGTCTCTCGCCCGCGGACCCCCTGCTCGTCGACGACCTCGATCTCGATCTCGCCGGGGAGCACCAAGATCGGGAACGCGTCGAGATCCACCGACCGACCTTGCACGAACAGCTGCGCCGGTGGACGCGAGGGGGAGAAGCGCACGCCCTTGAGCACCGCGACTTGCTTGGTGAGCGCGTCGATCGATCGCTGGGCTTCTTCGACCAGCGCCTGCGTGGGCGCGGGCTCGGCCAAGAAGCGCTCGTAGGTCTCGATCGCGGTGAGCGTGGCGCCAGCTTGCTCGAACGCGAAGGCGGCGTTGAACAGCGCCTCGGAGGTTGGCTGCAGATCGTAGGACCGCAAGAAGGCTTCGGCCGCCGCTGCGTAGTCGCCCGCCTGGCCCAGCTCGTAGCCGCGGGCGTACCATTCTATTGCGGTCTCGGGTGCGGTCTCGGGCGCGGTCTCAGTCTCGGGTGCGGTCTCGGGTGCGGTCTCAGTCTCGGGTGCGGGCGTGGTCTGTGGGGGCGGGGACTCGCCTCGTTGTTCCGGGCCCGCTTCGGGTGCGGTCTCCGACGAGAGCTCTGGGCTGTCCTCGCCGCCGCGATCGGGTGGCGCCGCGCGTGCGATCGTGGGCATGGCGCAGCTCAGGCTCACGACCAGCGCGAGCGTTTGGCGAGCGAGCGACCGCGCGCTCGTCGACTTCATCCAGCGGAGCTCGAGCCCCGCGTCTCCCTCGTGACGCCTCACGCCGGCGCAGCTTACCGCGCCCGGCCCCGATCGGTGGTTTCACGCCACCGCTCAGCCGCCAGACTCGCGCAAGCTGTCCGGGACCGGCTGGAAGCCCTTCTTGACGGGCTCCGAGCCGGTCTCGCCGCTGTCGGCCGAGGACCCGCCCTTGCCGGGCTGGTGCGGGCGCTTGTTCGGCTTGTTGTTTGGTTTGTTGCTTGGCTTGTTGTTCGCCTTGTTGCTGGGCTTGCTCGTCAGCTCCAAGTCGGACGCGAGCGGCTGCAGCCTGGTCGAGAAGCTCTGGTCGTTGGTGGGGGGCAGCTCGAGCGGATAGGGCTCGTAGCCATCGAGCAGCAGGCGGATGTCGACGGGCGCTTCACCGATCGGCACGAACACGGAGACGGGCGTGAGGCCACGATCTTCCCCGTCGATCAACACCTGCGCCCCCTCGGGCTTGGTCGAGAAGTACCAGCGGATCATGCCCGCGGGCCGCTGCGGGATCGGTGCGTAGTTGGCCGCAGCCAGAGAACTTGGCGCAGGCCGAGCCGCGGGCTCCGGGTCGGCCGCGGGGCTTGGCTCGGGTGGCTTGGCGGTGTTCGGCTGCGACGTTGGCTGCGAGTCCAGCATCAACATCGCCGCGACGGCGATCCCCGCCCCGAGCATGGGGAGCAGCAACCACATGCTCCACTGGGCGAGCGGGTGGGGTCGATTCGCAGCGGGCACAGCCTCGAACTGCGGGTGAGACTCAGTCTGCGGGCGCAGGGTCTCGGGCGAGTCGCGCGTGGCTGCGCCGGTTGGCGTGAGCGCCAGCTCGGCGAACGGCGGGGTGACCGGGTTCGAGCCCGTGGGTGGGCGGCCGAGCACCGCTGTGTCAACCACGATCTGACGGGCGCCGGAGCTCAACGCGTCGTGTTCGCCGGTTCGTCGCAGGGCCGCGCGTGCATAGTTGACGCGGCCGGAAAAGAACCGACGCATCAGCTTGCCGAGGTAGCTGCGCGGCTCGTCGCCCGGCAGCTCGTAGGCGAGGCGGAGCAGTCGCTTGACCTCGCCCAGCATCTCGTTGGTGTCGGCGTGACGCTGATCTGGATTGGTGGCCAACGCTCGGGCCAACAGGGCCTCGAGGGCCTCGCGGAGGGCGGGGTGTCCGTCGAGCTCGGGCCGCGCGTCGCCGAGCGGCGGGATCACGCAAGCGATGACCTTCTCGAGCGTCGCGGCCTCGCTCGAGCACGCGAACAGCCGCTCGCCAGTGAGCAGCTCCCAGAGGATGACCCCGACCGCGAACAGATCCGTGCGGTGGTCAACGCGCCCGTCGCCGCGGGCCTGCTCGGGGGACATGTACGCGAGCTTGCCGCGCAGCTCCCCGGTTCGAGTGTTCGACGCCTTGCCGGCGGCCTTCATGATCCCGAAGTCGCCGACCTTGGCCCAGCCGTTGAGGTTGATCAGGATGTTGTGCGGCGAGACGTCGCGGTGCACGAGCTCGTAGGGCCGGCCGTCGGCGTCCTCGAGCTCGTGGGCAGCACCGAGCCCAGCGAGGGTGTCGGCGACGATCTGCAAGACCACGGGGATCGGCAGCTGCTCGCCCTTCAAGGCGCGCACGAGCGCAGCGAGGTTCTCACCCTCGATGAACTCCATCACCATGTAGTAGACGGAGTCGCTCTGACCAAGATCCAGGATCTCGACCACGTGCGGATGATGAATGCGCGCGGCGATCCGGGCCTCGTCGAGGAACATGCCCACGAACTCGGCCTCGGCCGCGAGGTGCGGGTGAATGACCTTGACGGCGACGATCTTCTCGAACCCAGCCTTGCCCTTGGCCCGGCCCAGGTACACGGTCGCCATGCCGCCGTGCGCCAAGCGGTGGATCAGCTCGTAGCGTCCAACCCAGCGCTGGGAGAACACCTGCTCGACCTCGGACCGCGCGGCCGAAGGCCCCTCGCGCGGCGGGATCGCGTCGCGCGGCGGAATCGCATCGCGCGGCGGGATGACCTGGGTGTCGGGCTCCAGCATGGCCGGTAGGGTCGCCAGACCACGGCCTGACCCGGTTGCGCGGGGCCGGGGTGGGCCTGGTTCGCCGAACGACAAACATACGCCAAAGCGCTGTTTGGGTCACCAAAGGGATGACCACTCTCGCCGACATTGCGCCGTCGGCACGGGAGGAGATCTCGGAGATCTTTTCCACAAGCCAAAATATCACTGATGAGTCTACACATTGGATAGTGAATCAGTCGGTGGTGCGTGGAATTCGTGACACTGAATTTATGTAATGTTATCGATCACTTGGATCGCGTTATCCACAGGATATTGTGTCCGCGTTAGCTCCGCACCACAACATCTTGTGGAATGAGGCTTGCGTGTCAGATCCGGTTGGCGTACAGGTCGAGACAAGGCAGCGACAGACATGGCCAAGCGACAAACCCGCCGAAGCATCTCCGTCAAGGGCATCACCTATCAGCGTCTCAAGGATTTTTGTGACGCGACCGGGTGCAGTGTCAGCGGCTATCTCGAGGAAATTATTGCGGAAAAGCTCGACGCGGCGGGCGCACCTGTGCCGACCGTGCTGAAGGCTCGCCCCGAGCGCAAAGCGGAGAGCGAGCCCGAAGAGATCGTGTCGCAGCACTTCACCTTTTGAGGTGGGGCGCGCGCCGGGTCTCGTTGAGGCGGTTGTTGCCGCATCGTTGCGCGGCGGTCTCACCGCGGGCTCGACGTCGAGTCGCTCGCCGTACGATGGTCATCACCCGTGACCAAGAAGTACCTCGACTCGGTTCGCAAGTTGTTGTCTCGCCGCCGCGCCCTGCAGGGCATGTCGGCGCTCGTCGGGGCCACGGCGATCGGGTGTGGCAATGACGCTGTCGGCGAGGGCGAGACCGGGACCGAGTCAGGCGAGTCGGGTGGCGATGGGGATGGAGACACCGGGGATGGTGATGGTGATCCCGGCGATGGGGACGGCGACGGCGACGGGGATGGAGACACCGGCGACGGCGACGGCGACGGGGACGGGGACGGGGACGGCGACGGTGATGGAGACACCGGCGACGCGTGTGCGGACGACACCGATCTGACCGCCCAGCAGGCGCTGGCCAACGTCGAGCACATCATCGTCCTGTGCATGGAGAACCGCTCGTTCGATCACTACTTCGGCGCGCGGCAGCTGCTCGAAGGTCAGGCCGACATCGAGGGTCTGAGCGGGGACGAGAGCAACCCCGACGCCCAAGGTGAGCCGGTGTTCGTGGGCAAGCTCGACAACTTCGAGCCGGAGGATCCGCCCCATCAGTGGGATGCCGTCCACGCCCAGTGGAACAACGGCGCCCTCGATGGCTTCGTGACCGAGCAGATCAGCACCAACGGCGAGTCGCTCAAGCACGAGGTGATGGGCTACCACAACCGCGAGGATCTCCCGGTGTTGTGGGCCTTGGCCGACGAGTACGCCCTTTGTGATCACTGGTATTGCTCGTTGCTGGGCGGCACCTGGCCCAACCGCTATTACCTGCACGCCGCGAGCTCGAGCGGGCGCACCTCGAACGTGCCCGCGTTCCCGCTACCCCAGTCGATCCAAGACGTCTGCGACGACGCCGGGATCTCCCACAACAACTACTATGGCGACGTGCCGTGGAAGTGGGGCGCGTACCCGGTGGTCGGCTTCTCTGGCACCGACTCCATGGACGAGATGTTCGATCGGATCGACGCGGGCACGCTCGAGCAGGTCGTGATCATCGATCCAAGCTTCACGAGCAACGACGATCACCCGGCCCACAACATCGAGCTCGGGCAGGCGTTGATCTCGACGATCTACCAAGCACTCGCGCAGTCGTCGTATTGGGACAAGCTGCTGTTCATCATCACCTACGACGAGCACGGCGGGTTCTATGATCACGTCCCCCCACCGACGACACCCGACGCCGTCGGCCCCGAGTTTGGCCAGCAAGGTTTCCGGGTCCCGGCCGTCGTGATCGGCCCGCACGTGCGCAAGGGCTGCGTCGTCCACGAGGTGCTCGATCACGCCAGCTTCCCGGCCACGGTCACCCGCAAGTTCGGGTTGCCCGAGCTCAATGAGCGCGCAGCGGGTGTCAACGATCTCGCCGCGTGCATCGACCCGAGCAAGATCGACGCCCCGGTGCCGCCCTCGCCGCTCCCCAAGATCGTGATCGACGTTAAAAAAGTCATGGCCCGCGTCGGCGTAGAGAGCTCGCAAGAAGAGCTGATGCGCGCCACCGGCAACTGGCCGATCACCCCCGAATTCACCGCCGCCGAGCGGGCGCGAATCCTGCGGCTACTCGAGCGCGGCGAGCGGCTCGGCGCCCTCGAGCTACGCAACCGCCCAACCTGAGTTCGTCGCAAACCAACGCCCCGTGCAAGGGGGGCACGCTACGCAGCCCCGAGTCGGCGAAGCCCGCGCGTACACGTCCGCCGAAGCCCAATACACGTCCCCCGGACCCCAATACACGTCCACCGAAGCCCACGTAGACGTCCGCCGAAGCCCGCGTAGACGTCCACCGAAGCCCACGTAGACGTCCACCGAATCCCACGTAGACGTCCACCGAATCCCACGTAGACGTCCACCGAACCCCACGTAGACGTCCACCGAACCCCACGTAGATGTGGGGGTCTAAAGAAGCTACGTTGGGCCCGTGGCCTACCTCGCTCTCGCGCGCAAGTATCGACCGCAGCGCTTCGCCGACATGATCGGTCAGGAGCACGTCACGCGGACGCTCGAGAACGCGATCCGAACCGACCGAGTCCACCACGCCTACTTGTTCTGTGGGGTCCGCGGTCTGGGCAAGACCACGGCCGCGCGGATCCTGGCCAAGGCGCTGGTCTGCGAGCAGGGCCCGACGCCCGAGCCGTGTAATCAGTGCGCGCAGTGTGTCGGCGTCAACGAGGGGCGCTCGGTCGACGTGATCGAGATCGACGGCGCGAGCAACAACTCGGTCGACGACATCCGCTCGCTGCGTGACCAGGTCAACTACCTGCCCCAGTCGGCGCGCCGCAAGATCTACATCATCGACGAGGTCCACATGCTCACGCAGCAGGCCTTCAACGCGTTGCTCAAGACGCTAGAAGAGCCGCCGCCGCATGTGACGTTCATGTTTGCGACTACGGATCCGCACAAGGTCATCCCCACGATCTTGTCGCGGGTGTCGCGGCTCGACTATCGGCGCGTGCGGGCGGCGACGCTGGTCCCGTATCTGCAACACATCCTCACGCAAGAGCAGTTCGCGGTCGAGCCGGAGGGGCTCACCGTGATCGCGCGCTGCGGCGACGGCTCGGTCCGCGACTCACTGACGCTGCTCGACAAGGTCATCGCGTTCGCGCAGGACCCCACCCAGATCAAGACCGAAGAGGTGCTCACGGTGCTCGGTCAGGCCGGGCGCTTCTCGATCGCGCAGCTGGTCCAGGCGGTGCTCGATCGTGACGCCTCGCAAGTGCTCGAGCGCTTCGAGTCGCTGACGTCGGTCGGCAGCGACTTGATGCAGCTGGCCGTGGCGATCCTCCAGCACCTGCGCGACCTGGCCGTGGTCCGGCTGACGGGGAGCCGCGCGGCGCTGCTCGACATGAGCGACGATCTGTTTGACCAGCTGCAGAGCCAGGCCGCAGCGGTCGAGCCCAGCGTGATCGCGCAACACTTCGATCGCTTCGCGCGGGTCGTCGACAACCTCGAGAACAGCCGCGTCCCGCGATTGGTGATCGAGATGGGCCTGCTCGAGCTGTGCAACGCCGAGCCGTTGATCCCGCTTGGGGATCTGGTCGCGCGGCTCGACGCGCTGGCGGCAGGGCGCGGCGGCGGTGGGTTCGCTGGCGGCGGCGGTGGTGGGCGTGGACGCGCCGCGCCGCGTGGACGTGAGCGCCGCGCCGAGGGCGAGGACCCACAAGCTGCGTACAGCGTGGCTGGCCAAAATTCCGGTGGTCAGCCCGCGCCGCAGCAACCAACCCCAGAGTTCGTGAGCTCGAGCGCGCCGCCGCCCTACGTGGGCCCAGCCAGCCCCGACGCGCGCGCTCGAGACCAGGCTCACGCACAGCAGCATCACCCCGAGCCACGTCAGCCGCTAAGCCGCCCGCAGGAGCAGGACGACGAGGAGCAGCACATCAACATGCTCGAGCAGCTCGCCCGTGACGCGGGCCTGCTGCCCGCGAGCGAGCCGACTCCCGCGGCTCGATCCGCGCGACCCGTGCGCGAGGAGAGTCGCCCGTCCGCCGTTGAGCCAGTCGCGCAGCCCTTCCGCGCAGCCGAGCCCGCGCAGCCCTTCCGCGCAGCC